>NC_008358.1:0-617503 GCF_000013025.1 Hyphomonas neptunium ATCC 15444
TAACGCTTTATCCCGTCAAATCCACAGGCGACTCACAGATTGGCCCGCGGCGCTTTGACGTTTCAAACTCGAAATGAGTCAGTGGTTAACAGGGTGTAAACGTCCGTGTTGGAATCACAGAGGAGAACGCACGGTGACTCTCCAGAGGTGAGAATCCTGCAATTGTGAGTCGCCTGTGAATCCCTGTGTGTGATTTGGAATTCCACACAGGAGTCACACCCCTTGTGAAATCGGTTTCAGGGCGGCAAGAGAGCTGGGTGACCCAGCCTCAACGCCCCAGCATCTATTTCAATGTGCATCTCGTGTCCGACAGTACGGGCGAGACCCTGAACGCCATTCAACGCGCCGCCTGCGCGCAGTTTGAGAATGTACAGCCGCTCGAGCACAATTATTACCTTGTCCGCTCCGAACGCCAGCTCGAGCGCGTCATGAAGGAGATCGAGGCAGCGCCCGGCGTGGTCTGGTATACCATCTCCGATGGCGCGCTGCGCGGGCGTCTGGAAGCATTTTGCCGTGAGCGGAGCATACCGACGCTGCCGGTTCTCGATCCCTCGATTGCCATGCTCAGCCGCCATCTGGGCGTCGCGCCCAATAACCGGGTGGCCGGACAACACGCCCTCGATGAGGATTATTTCGAGCGGATGGAGGCGATTAACTTCACGCTCGCTCATGATGACGGCCAGAATGTGGAAAGCCTGATTGGCGCCGATGTCATTCTTCTGGGGGTCAGCCGCACATCGAAAACACCAACCTGCGTCTATCTGGCCAATCGCAAGGTGAGGGCAGGGAACATCCCGCTCGTCCCTGGTGTTCCCCTGCCTGACTTCATGGAGAAGATGGGTGACAAGGGGCCTTTGGTGGTCGGCCTCAAGATTTCAGCCGAACGCCTCGTTCAGATCCGCCGGCAGCGCCTCATCTCGCTCAATCAGGATGAGATCACCGAATACGCCGATGAAGAAGCGGTGCGCGATGAGATCACCCAGGCCAACCGCCTGTTCCAGCGCAATGGCTGGAAGACGATTGATGTGTCCCGCCGCTCCGTAGAAGAAACGGCCGCGGGCATTCTCAACATGCTGCATGAACGCTGGGGGCATTCTTGAGCCTCGCCGTTACGCTCGCCTCTACCAGCAAGAGCCGCCGGGCCCTGCTTGCCGCCGCCGGAGTCGAGGCAGACGGCGTCGCGCCGAATGTTGACGAGGAATCCTTCCGCAACACGATGCGCGCCAACAAGCTGCCCGTCCGCGAACAGGCCATGCAGCTGGCTGAGCTCAAAGCCATGCGCGTTTCGGCAAAGCGTCCGGGTCTCGTTATCGGCGGCGACCAGATGCTCGCGCTCGGCGACGAAGCTTTCGA
The DNA here is from genome assembly GCF_000013025.1 of Hyphomonas neptunium ATCC 15444. NCBI lineage: Bacteria > Pseudomonadati > Pseudomonadota > Alphaproteobacteria > Hyphomonadales > Hyphomonadaceae > Hyphomonas > Hyphomonas neptunium. Next base: position 1,354 of record NC_008358.1, read on the forward strand.
CAAGCCTGCTGACCTTGAAGCGGCAAAAAACCATCTTCGCCAGCTGTCGGGAAAATCCCACACGCTGGAGACGGCCATTGTAATCTGCGAGGACGGCGCGCCCATCTGGCGCCATCTCGCCCGGCCAAAACTGACCATGCGCCCGCTGACAGAAGACTTCATCGAGACCTATGTCTCGTCCTGTGGCGACGCGCTTCTCTCGACTGTGGGGGCTTACCAGCTCGAGGGTCCAGGCGCGCAGCTGTTTACGCGGATCGAGGGAGATTATTTCTCCATTCTCGGCCTGCCGCTGCTGCCGCTTCTGGATTACCTCCGTATCCGGAAAGTGCTTCCTACATGACCCATCTTCTTGGCGTTGTGGGCGATCCTGTCGCCCATTCGCTTTCGCCTTTCATCCATAATGGATGGCTTCGCGCGCATCAGATTGACGCGGTTTATTCCGCCTTTGAAGTAAAAGCCGGAGAGCTTGTGTCTGGCCTTCAGTCCCTGTCCAGCCAGGGGGTCATCGGGCTGAACGTTACCCTTCCGCACAAGGAAGAGGCGATGCGGCTCGCAACCTCTGTCAGCGGCACAGCCCACCGGCTGGGTGCCGTGAATTTTCTGGTTCGCCGGGAAGATGGATGGATCGGCGACAATACAGACGCTCCCGGCTTCGGGCTGACGCTCGACTTTGGTGACATTGAAGTCTCTGGGAGGAATGTCTTTCTGCTCGGGGCAGGGGGCTCTGCCCGCGCGGTGGCTTCGGTTCTCGCAGATCGCGGCGCACGCCTCACAATCTGTAACCGGACGGTCGGCCGCGCAGAAGACCTCGCGCGCGACCTTGCGCCCGGCGCGCGGGTTCGCTCCCTGGACGAAGGCCTGCGTAAGCTCTCTTCTGCTGCGCTCGTCGTAAACACGCTCAGCCTTGGCCATTCTGGCGGACGTCTGGAATTACCGCCATCCGCCGGGGGCATCTTCTATGACATCAGCTATGGCAAAGGCGCAGAGGCTGCCTTGAAGGAAGCCCGCGAAAAAGGCTGGCGCGCGCTCGACGGTCTCGGCATGCTGGTTGCTCAGGCAGCTATCAGCTTCGAACACTGGTTTGGTATCAAGCCGGACATGGCCGAGGCGCATGCCCGGTGCCGTAAGCTTGTGGAGGCCACATCATGATCATCCTTGGGCTGACTGGCTCTATAGGCATGGGAAAATCTGCCACCGCGAACCTTTTCAAGGACGCGGGCATACCGGTTTATGATGCCGACGCGGCCGTTCATGCGCTCTATGCGGAAGGCGGCGCAGCCGTGGCCCCGCTTGAGGACGCCTTTCCGGGCGTCGCCCATAAAGGCGCCATTGACCGGCAGAAACTGCGCACCCGCGTGCTCGACGATCCCGAGGCCATGAAGCGGCTGGAAGGAATCGTCCATCCGCTCGCCGGCGAAGCGCAGCTGGATTTCCGGCGCCGCGCAAAGGATGACGGCGCGCAGTTTGCGGTTCTCGATATTCCTCTGCTGTTTGAAACGGGCGGCAACCGGCACTGTACCTACACGCTGGTTGTTTCTGCCCCCGCTGATATTCAGCGGGCTCGCGTGCTCGCCCGGCCGGGAATGACCGAAGAGGTGTTTGAGTCGATTCTTGCCCGTCAGATGCCGGACGCCGACAAGCGAGCGCGGGCAGATTTCATCGTATCGACGGCCCATGGTTTTGACTTTGCACGCGACCATGTCCGCGCCATTATCGCCCTGATGAAGCGAATCGCTGACGGAGAGACCCCATGACAGAACGCGTCCGGGAAATCGCCTTCGACACCGAGACCACAGGCCTCAACCCGAATGAGGGCGACAGGATCATCGAGATCGGCGCGGTTGAGATGATCAATCACATCCCGACCGGCAAGACCTTCCGGCGCCTGATCAATCCGGGCATGGCCGTCTCCGAAGCCACAATTCGCATCACCGGCATTACGGACGACCATCTTCGCGACAAACCGCCTTTCGAGCATCCCGACATTATTGATGCGTTTCTGGAATTTACCGGCGACGCCATCATCGTGGCCCACAATGCCAGCTTTGACCGCGGCTTCCTGAATATGGAACTGCAACGCTGCGGGCGCGACATCATTCCGGAAGACCGCTGGGTCGATACCGTTCAGATGGCGCGGAAACGCTATCCCGGCGCCCCGGCCAGCCTGGACGCGCTCTGCAAACGGTTCGACATTTCTCTGGAAAGCCGCACCTTCCACGGGGCGCTGCTCGATAGTCAGCTCTTGGCGAGTGTCTATCTGGAGCTGCTGGGTGGTCGCGCCCGCGCGTTCAGTTTCGAACCCACGCTGGGAGGGGAGGGCTACCAACGCCCCGCAGCCCGGCAGCGCCCGGCGCCGCTTGCTTCTCTGGTGACAGATGCAGAGCGCGCCGCCCATGCCGAGCTTGTTGAAAAGCTTGGGGCAGACGCGCTCTGGAAAACCTTGCCCTGAGGGCGGGTCAGCTCGCGCCGCCATTGCCGTTCTGCGCGCGCTCTGCCGCGCGGCGGTATTGCGACTGATAGAGAGCCACAAAATCAACGGGGTCGATGAGCAGGGGCGGGAAGCCGCCCTCACGGGTGATCTCGGCGATGATCCGGCGCGCAAACGGGAATAGCAGACGCGGACACTCGATCAGCAGCATCGCTTCGACCTGACCTTCCGGCACGTTTTGCAGCTGGAACAGGCCAGCATAGTCCAGTTCGGAAATGAACAGGACTGTGTCACCGGCAGAGGCTTTGGCCGAAAGCTTGAGAGAAACCTCAAACAGGCCGTTTCCATCAGCGTGAGGGGAGGCGCCGACATCAATCCCAAGATCGATATTGGGCTGCGTCTGAACCGGCGGATGGCCCGGATTCTCGAAGGAGAGATCCTTTACATACTGGCCGAGCACCCGAAGGCTCGGGGGATTGGCGGGCTGCTGACCTGGGGTGGGGTTCCCGGCGGCGCTCGTATCTGTCATTATCCACCTCTGTAGTTAGGGTCCCGCGCCTAGCATGCAGGCCGGTCAGGTGCAACGCATGGGCTGGCAAGCTGGCACCACTGGCCTTATGTGTTCCCTATATTTGCAATGTACTGAAGGATTTCGCCGCCAACATGTCCAACCCGCTGATTGAAGTCCTTATTCTGGCGGCTGTCGCCCTGTTCGTTCTGTGGCGTCTTTACTCCGCCCTTGGCCGGGGCGGCGATGAAGGGCCGGTCCAGCGACCGGCGCCGACGCCCGAGAAACGCCCCACGCCGGGTGAGATGCCCGCGCCCCAACCCCGGCGCATCGAAAATGAACGCCCCATCTTCACCGGGCCGGCCGCAGGCGCTCTGGAAGACATCTACAATGCCGACCGGTCTTTCAGCACGGAAGAATTCATGCGCGGCGCCAAGGCAGCCTATCAGCTGATCGTTGGCGCCTATGCGCGGGGTGACCGCAATGCGCTGCGCCCGCTGCTGGATGACGATGTGTATGAAGCCTGGGACGCGGCCATTGCCGAGCGCGACGCGACAGGCGCGCGCGCCTTTGAACTTTTGCGCATCAAGAAAGCCGAAATCGACCGCGCCGAGCTTGATGGCAGCATGGCCCGCGTGATGGTGCGCTATGAGGCCGAACTCGGCGATGGAGAGACGACACGGATCGTCCGCGAAATCTGGACCTTCATGCGCGACGTTTCCTCCAGCGATCCCAATTGGCTGCTCGACGATGTTGAGGTTGCCGCCTGACACATCTCTCAGGTGACATGCTGAGGAGTTTCGCGGCATAACGGACCGGCCATGATCCGTTTTGCTGCTCTCCTGTTTTCCGCCCTTGTCCTGGCCGCGTGCCAATCCACCCCGCGTCCTGCGGCGCCGGTAGTGGTCCAGCCTGGCCCGACACCAGGCCAGACACCGGGCACTGTCCGCCCGCCGCCAGCATCCCTGCCGACGAGCTATCGGGATCTGCCCGGCTGGCAGGGCGCGACGCTTGCCCCGTCGCTGGAAGCGTTTCGCCGCACATGCGACCGCTTTACCCGCCGCGCCTGGGACGCGCCGCTCTCGCGCAGTGTCGCGTGGGCCGGCACGGCAGCAGACTGGGCGCCTGCCTGCGAAGCCCTCGCCGCACCGCTCGATGAAGGCGCCACGCGCCGGGCCTTCGAAACACTTTTCATCCCGGTAGAGATCATCGACCCGGAAGGAAAACCGCGCTTCACGGGCTATTTCGAACCGACCTATGAAGCCCGCCGCGCGCCGGAGCCTGGCTTTACAGAGCCTGTCTTCGCAGTGCCGTCTGACTTCGTTGCCAATGGCGACAGTCCGTTGCAACGGCTTCCCAACGGCACCACGCGGCCCTATCCGCCCCGCGCCGAGATCACCGCCAAAGGCGGCCAGGCGATCGCCTGGGCACACCCGACAGATGTGTTCTTCCTCCAGATCCAGGGTTCGGGCCGGCTCACCTTTCCTGACGGCACAACGCTGCGTGCCGCGTATGCCGCGCATAATGGCCAGCCGTTCAGATCCACCGCCAACTGGCTGATTGAAACCGGCCGCATCACGCGCGGCGAAGGCTCGATGCAGGGCATCCGGGCCTGGATGGACCGTGCGTCCCCGGAAGAAGTGCGCCAGTCAATGAACATCAACCCGCGCTTCGTCTTCTTTCAGTCTTTGCCCGAGGGCGATCCGGAGCTTGGCCCCACCGGCGCGCACAATGTTCCGCTCACGCCGTTCGGATCAATGGCGATTGACCCCTCCTTCCATGCTCTCGGTGTGCCGATGTTCGTACAGACCTCCGCGCCCGGTCTTGGCGGAGACTGGTCAGGCCTCCTGATCGCCCAGGATACCGGCGGCGCGATCAAAGGCCCGGTGCGCGGTGACATTTATTTCGGCACGGGCTTTGACGCAGGCCAGCGCGCCGGCACAATGAACGCGCAAGGCCGTCTCTGGGTGCTTTTGCCGCTCACCGTAGCCGAACGCCTCCGTCAGTCGCTCGAATCCGGCCCGGTCGCCGCGCGCACGCCTGCGCCAGGCGCGGGCTGACCGGCATGAAATCGCGCCGGCTCAGCGAGGAAGAGACGCGGGCCTGGGCAAAGGTCGCCGCCACGGTGAAGCGTATCGGCCCGCAGGAAGCCTCCCTGCCGGATTTCCAGGCGGCGTTGGAAGCGGGCGAGCCGGAACTGCGGGAAACAAAGCCGCTGAAGAAGCCCGCCCCAGTGATCAAGGCCTCTGATCCCCCCGCGCCCAGGCTCCCCATTCCTCCGGCAAACCGGGGCGGCGAAAAGCGCGTGCGCCGTGGCAAGCTCGACATTGCCGCTACCTTCGATCTTCACGGCCACACCCAGATCAGCGCCGCGCGCGCGCTCCCGGCATTCCTGATGGACCAGCAGGCGGATGGTGCCCGCTGCGTCCTCGTCATCACGGGGAAGGGCAGGGAAGGGCAGGGCGTGTTGCGCCGGAACTTCCTGCTATGGCTGGAATCGCCCGAAGCACGCGCCCTCGTGTCGGGCTATGCCGAATCCCATCCCAAGCATGGCGGCAGCGGCGCGTTCTATGTCTTCCTGAGACGGAAGGCATAAAAAAAGCCGGGCCCCAAAAGGTCCGGCTTTTTTGATCTGACTGTAACGCCGAAGGCTAGTCGAAGTCGCGGAACACGTCTGCGGCCGAGACGTCCTTCTTGCGGACATCCTCTTCCTCAACCTTGTACTCGTCTGCCGTGTCCTTGGTTTCGGTGAGGCCTGGGCCTTCGCCGCGGGCGGCGCGCTCGGCGTCCATCTTGCGGCGGCGGTCGGAGGCTTTCGAGATCACTTCATCCAGCTCGATCTGGCTGCAGAGGCCCAGCGTCACCGGGTCGACCGGGCGGATATTCTGGGAATTCCAGTGAGACTTGTCGCGCACATTGTTGATCGTCGATTTGGTCGTGCCGATCAGCTTGATGATCTGCGCGTCGGTCACTTCCGGGTGGTTACGGATGAACCATGCCACGGCGTCCGGCTTGTCCTGGCGGCGGATGACCGGCGTGTAGCGGCTACCCTTGCGCTTGGGCTGGGGAATATGGGCGATCTTCGATTTGGCGAGCTGCAGCTCGTAATCGGGATTTTCTTCGCCCAGAGCGATCTCTTCGCGGGAGAGCATACCGCCGGCAATCGGGTCAACGCCGCGCATGTTCTCGGCAACATCGCCATCGGCAATACCTTTGACCTCGAGATGGTGCAGGCCGCAGAACTTCGCGATCTGGCCAAAGGTCAGGGTCGTGTTGTCGAGGAGCCATACGGCGGTGGCGCGGGGCATCAGGACATCGGCCATGGAAGTCTCCTGTATCTTTCCAAACTGGGCGCCTGAAATGCAGCCGCCCGGCACGCGAGTGCCGGGCGGATGAGGTTTCAGGCAAACTGTGAACCTTGACCTTTCATATAAGCCAAATGCGCCGCCAAGGGAAGCATCCTATAATGTAAGCAGGATTTTCCCCGAATGGCCGCCCTTTTCCATATGGGCGAGGGCCGCTTCGGCCTCGGCGAGCGGATAGGTTTTTTCCAGGACCGCGCGGATTTTGCCGCTCGCCACATGCGGCCAGAAATCCTTCTCAACCGCCGCCCGGATGCGAGACTTCTCCGGCACCGGACGTGCCCGCAGCGTGGTTGCCATGAGCGACAGCCGCTTCATCAGCACCAGCCCGAAATTCACTTCGGCCACCATGCCGTTCTGATAGGCAATGTTGATGATGCGCCCGTCGGCCTTGGCTGCACCGATATTCTTCTGGATGTAGTCGCCGCCCACCATGTCGAGGGTCACATCGGCGCCGCCAGCTTCCTTCACGATCTGCTCGAAATCCTGCTCGCGGTAATTGATGGCAATGTCGGCGCCCAGGTCGCGCGCCAGGGCGCATTTTTCTTCAGATCCTGCCGTGCCGAAAATCTTCGGCGCGCCATAGGCCTTGGCCATCTGGATCGCCATCACGCCGATGCCGCTGGTGGCGCCGTGGCAGAGGAAGGTCTCGCCGGGCTTGAGGCCTGCGCGGTCAAACACATTGGCCCAGGCCGTCATCAGCGCCTCGGGGAAACAGGCGGCTGTCACAAGGTCCATGTCCCCCGGAACCGGCAGCACAGAGCCTTCATCGACCACCACATGGCTGGCATAGCCTCCGCCCGCAAGCAGGGCACACACCCGGTCGCCCTGCTTGAAACGTGACGTGCCAGGGCCAAGGCCCACAACCGTACCGGAAACCTCCAGGCCCAGAATGTCGGAGGCGCCCGGTGGGGGTGGATAACGGCCCGCGCGCTGAGCCAGGTCTGCCCGGTTGAGGCCGGCTGCGGCTACTTCGATCAGGATTTCGCCTTGTCCGGGGACGGGGCGGGGGCGCTCCACCCGTTTCAGGGGTTGGCCGGTTTCGGCATGGGCGGCCGTCATTGTTGCGGTCATGGGGATAACTCCTTGCGCGGGTATTAAGGGTCTCGGAGTCGCTTCTAGCCCGGCTTTCTGCTTTGATGAAACCAATGAGACGGAGACACGCCCCGGAGACGCGCCATGGCCCTCAATGATGAAGAGCCCGTCCTTGTCCGCAAGGCTCAAGGACTGGACCAGATGTCGGTGGACGAGCTGGAAGTGCGCATCGCGCAGCTGAAGGCAGAGATTGCCGCCTGCGAAACCGAGATCGAAAAAAAGAAAGCGCAGAAACGCGCCGCAGACGCCCTGTTTGGTGGTAACGGTTAAGTCGCGCGAAACGGCTTTCAGGGTAAACCTGAAAAGATATGCCGCGAAAATACGTGGAGAGATGTGATGGCAGAACGCGATTTGGTTTCCCCGCAGTCGCTGGAGCCCTTTACCGGCGGCAAACTGTTCGACACCGTGTTCACACGCGGCATGGCGCTGGTTGAAGAAACAGCGGCCTATCTCGATGGTCCCGGCCGCGAGCAGTCGAAGACCCTCGCGCGTGAGGCCAGCCTTACTTACGCTGCCTGGAGCATGGAGCTGACGACGCGCCTGATGCAGGCCGCGTCCTGGCTCGTGATGCAGAAAGCCGTCCGTGATGGTGACATGCGCCGCGAAGACGCCGGCTCCCGTAAATACCGCATCCGCCGGGATGAGCCCGCACTTGACCCCTCGAAGCAGGAGGGCAGGGGCCTGCCGCCGCGCTTCCTGGAGCTGGTTGGCCGCGCCGAAGCCCTGTTCGAGCAGGTGTGCCGACTGGATGAGGCCCTCTACCAGCCCGCCAGCGCGGTGAGCGCGCCAAACCCTGTGTCAGAGCAGATGGCGGCGCTTCAGAAAGCAGCTGACACGGGCGCGTTCGATCCGCTGATGATCTGGCGCCGCGCCAAATAGCGCCGCCGCCCGTCACCTCCGGCAATTCACTTTTCGAAAATCAGAACGCGGCGTAGGTCCGCAGGAACGCGGTCGCCTGCTCGGCGCAGAAGCCTTCCTTGACTGGCGCACGCGAGATCGTCAGCCTGTGGAAGATCGGTCCCAGCAGCTGTTCGAGCACGTCATCGAGTTCGAAATCGCGGCGGATCACACGTCGCGCTGCGAGTTCGGCCAGCAGCATGCGCAGGGGCTGGCGAATGTCGCGGCCGACCCAGGCGCGCCATACTTCACCGGCTTCCTTGTCATCGGCCGCCGCCAGCAGCGCCACGCGCAGCACGGCATGGCCATGCCCGGTACGGGCAGCCGCTTCGAGCGGAATGATCAGCGCTGTAATCCGCTCCTGCGGGTCGCGTCCGCCATCGGGAGCGTCCGGGATCAAGGCGAGCGCTGCGTCGACACACATCGCGCCGATTGACGGCCACCAGCGATAGATCGTCTGCTTGGAGGCGCTGGCGCGCTTGGCGACAGAATCCACACTGAAACCGCGCCAGCCATTCTCGGCCATCTCATCGCGGGCCGCTTCCAGGATTGCGGCCTTGGACACCTCGCTGCGCGTTGGCCCCTTACGGGAGCGCGAGGGCGGGCTCGGGGTTTCGGTCGGCGTTGTCATGTGGGGCGTCTCCATCGCACAGCACGTCTTGATAGACCGGATTCGGCCCTTAGGCGAGACTGACCGTTCCGTGTTAACGAGGATTCGTTTCAAATTTGCTTGCACCGCAGCAATTTTTGCGCGATCCGCCCCTCCGCAAGCTTGGAGAACTGGGATGAAAACTGTCGATGACATGATCACCGGCTACCGTCGCTTCCGGTCCGGCGTGTATGCCGAACAGGTAGAGCTTTACCGTCAGCTCGGAGAGGGGCAGGACCCCGACATCATGCTGATCGGGTGTGCTGACAGCCGGGCGGAGCCTTCGGATATTTTCAACGCCGCGCCGGGACAGATGTTCGTGGTGCGTAACGTCGCCAATCTGGTGCCGCCCTACCAGCCCAATGGCGGGCTGCACGGCGTCTCCGCCGCCCTCGAATTTGCGGTGAACATTCTCAAGGTAAAGATCATCGTGGTCATGGGCCATGGTGGCTGTGGCGGGATCTCCGCCTCACTCACCAAGAATGACAGCCCGCTGATCGGCGAATTCGTCGCCCCTTGGGTGAAGTTGCTGGACGAGGCGCGCGAGCGGGTTCTGGCGACCCAGCCGGTAAACCCGCAATTTGCGCTGGAGCTGGAAGGCATCGAAACCTCGATCCAGAACCTCATGACCTTCCCCTTCGTCCGCGAGAAGGTCGAGGCGGGCACGCTGGAAATCCACGGCGCCTGGTTTGCCATCAAGCATGGCGAGCTCCACTGGCGCAATCCGCGCTCCCAGCGGTTCGAAATCGTGGCGCCCTAGAAACAGAACTGGCCTGGAAGGGTGCACCCTCCAGGCCAGCTTCGGTCATCTTTGGACAAATCCCGACAGATCAGCCCTTCAGGTTTGCCTGCTCGCGGGCAACGGCGTCGCGGATCAGCTCGCGCGCCTTCTCGATGCCATGCCAGCCATCGATGCGGGTCCATTTGCCTTTTTCCAGATCCTTATAGTGCTCGAAGAAGTGCTGGATCTTGTCGCAAAGCGTCTGCGGCAGGTCGTGATAGGTCGAGATCTTGTCGTAATAGCCCGTCAGTTTCGGGTGGGGCACGGCGAGGATCTTCTCGTCCTGGCCCTTGTCGTCAGTCATCATCAGCACGCCGACCGGGCGCACGCGCAGCACACAGCCCGGCACCAGCGGGCGGTTGCCCACCACCATCACATCGATCGGATCGCCATCGAGGCTCAGCGTGTGCGGCACAAACCCGTAATTACAGGGATAGCGCATCTCGGTGTAGAGGAAGCGGTCCACGAACATCGCGCCGGAGGCCTTGTCGATCTCGTATTTGATCGCATCCCCGCCCAGCGGCACTTCGATCAGAACGTTGATGTCGTCAGGCGGATTGTTGCCGGCGGAAATTTTCGAAAGGTCCATGGGAGGCTCACATGCTTCGCTGTGGGAGGTCAGGAAAGTTCGGCGCCCGGATGAACTGCCGCAGGCTTCAGGTCAAGGGTAATGAGTAGGCAGACCCCGAACGAATACTTTAACGAGGCGGCGCTTTTCGCAAATGGTCGATCAGCGCTCGAAGTTTTGGCGCAAGATTGCGGCGGCTCGGATAATAGAGATAGAAGCCGGAAAAATGAGGACAGAAGTCTTCCAGAACTGCCACAAGTTCTCCTCTCTTCATCGCCGGCCAGAAACTTTCTTCCATGCCGAAGGTGATACCGGCGCCAGCCACCGCCAATTTTATCATCAACGCCATATCGTTTGTGGTGATTTCCGGTGACACAGAAACGCTGAATTCGCGGCCATCACGCTCTGCAAATTCCCAGCGATAGGGTGCCTGTTTTGGCGCTGACCGCCAGCCCACACAGCGATGATGCACCAGATCGCGTGGATGGGCCGGTGCCCCTGCCTCTGCCAGATAGGAAGGCGCGCCAACGGCCAGTTGGCGCTGCTCGGCGGAAACCGGCACCGCGATCATATCCTGCTCAATCACCTCGCCCAGCCGCACCGCCGCATCATAGCCTTCCGCGACGATGTCAAATTCCTCATCTGTCACCAACACATCCATCTGGATGCCGGGATGGGCCTTGGCGAAAGTGGAGAGAAGCGCTCCGCCCAGAAAATGTTCAGCGATAGAGGAAACAGCCAATCTCAGTTGCCCTTGCGGACGGCCAGACAGGCTGCCTGTCAGTTCCACCGCCCTGCGCAAGTCTCCAAGCGCGGGGGCCGCCTCGACATAGAGACGCTCGCCCGCCTCGGTCAGGCTGACACTGCGCGTTGTACGCTGAACCAACGCGATCCCCAGCGTTTCCTCCAACTTCCGGATGGTCTGGCTGACAGCAGACCGTGTAACGCCCAGCCGATCAGCAGCAGCGCGAAAATTGCGCTCCTCGGCAACCAGAGCAAAGACCGAAAGAGCATTGAGATCTGGAATCATTGATTAGATAAAGTCACCAAAGTGGAAAAGAATGGGTAACTTATCGCAACAATCCAGCGTGTCTATCTGAATGGCAGTCGCCCTAGGCAGGGCAGGGATCCCATTCAGGAGAAAGACCATGATCCGGAACAAGGTTGTGCTGATCACCGGCGCCTCAAGCGGCATCGGCGCGGGTATTGCGCGGGAGCTTGGCGCGGCAGGCGCAAAACTCATGCTCGGCGCGCGGCGGTTGGACCGGCTTGAGGTGCTCGCCGGTGAAATTCGCGAAGCGGGCGGAGAAGCTCTTGCCCACCGTCTCGATGTAACCAGCCGTGCCGAGGCCGCCGCCTTTGCAGAAGCCGCGCGGGACGCTTTTGGCCATGTCGATGTCATCGTGAACAATGCCGGTATCATGCCGCTGTCGCTTATGGCCTCCCTGAAGGTGGAGGAATGGGACCAGATGATCGATGTAAATATCAAGGGCGTGCTGAATGGCGTGGCAGCCGTTTTGCCGGAAATGACAGCGCGCGGCTCGGGCCACATTATCAACATCGCCTCCATCGGCGCCCTGTCTGTTGTGCCGACGGCGGCCGTCTACTGCGCCACCAAATATGCTGTGCGCGCCATCTCCGATGGTCTGCGTCAGGAGAATGACCGCATACGCGTTACCTGCATACACCCCGGCGTGGTAGAGAGCGAACTTGCCCACACAATCACCGATCCTGTGGCAGCAGAGGCGATGAAAACCTACCGCGCCATCGCGCTACAGCCCTCTGCCATCGGCCGGGCGGTGCGGTTTGCCATCGAGCAGCCTGAAGACGTGGACATCAACGAGATTGTTGTCCGTCCCACGGCAAGCGTCTGAAGGAGGGGCACCATGACACAGCTTTTTACACGCCCTCGTATCGCTGCCTCAATGGCTATGGCTGCCATGATCGCCGCGCCCGCTTTTGCCCAGACCTCAGACGAGCGTCTGGAGCGCGGAAGCGCTGTTATCCGTGAGCTGAACAATGGGGCACCCCAGCCGGTGCTGGAGGATATGCGGGAGGAGTTTCCTTTCCTGGCAGATGCCACGCAAGGCTATGCGCTCGGTGAGGTCTGGTCCCGCCCCGGCCTTGATAACCGCACGCGCCAGATCGCCGCCGTCGCAGCCTTTGCCGCGATCGGAGAAACAGGCTTCATGAGAACGCATGCCGGATATGCCCTGAATATCGGTGTGACGGAGGAGGAGTTGAAGGAAGTGATCTACATGGTCACGGTTCCGGCAGGCTTCCCGCGCGCCATTTCCGCGTCACAGGTGCTCTCCGAACTTTTCGAGGAGCGCCGCGCCGCAGCGGAGGGCGCGCCATGAAAGCTCTCACTGCCGCCGTTATCATCATCGCAGGATTGATCCCTGCTCAGACAGGATATTCCCAGATGGCCTCAGACCCTGAAGCAAGCTCCGTATCAGAACAGACCCACCCCTATGCCGGTATGTGGGTCACTGGCGATGGCTATATCCGCCATGAACTTCTGCCTGACGGTCGCTATGATGAAGCGCGCGGCACGCGGCAGAGCGCCTATCAGGGGCGCTATGAAGTCCGTGGTAACCACATCGACTATTGGGATAACACCGGGTTCACAGCCGATGGAGAATTCATCGACGGTGTGCTCCATCACGGCGGCATGATTTTTTACCGCGAGGAGTAAGCGGGAAGAGGGCTAGCCCTTCCGCTTCAGCGCGTAGTTGAAGCTCACCGAAATGCGCGCCTCCTCGCTCTGCCCCGGCATCACCTCATGGCGCAGCCAGCTTTCCCAGAGCAGGCAATGGCCTTCCTTGGGCGCTACATACACAAAGCGGCGGGCCGCCTCGGGCGCGTCCTCGGCCAGCTGCGGCGCGGCCATCATCATCGCCAGGCGCGGGTCTTCAAATTTGATGCGGCCCGCCCCTTCGGGAATGGCGACATAATAGGTGCCCGAAATGACGCTGCCGGGATGGATATGCCCCGAATGATGCCCGCCTTCGCCCAGGATGTTCACCCAGATCGCATCCAGAACGAGGGAAAGCCCCTCCATGTCCCAGTAATGATCCCTGGCAAACTTCGCTGCCGCCTTGTCCAGATGGCGCTTCAGCTCGCCAAACTCGGGAAAGCGCTCGGGCAGATCATCGAGCGAGGCGTAAGACGTATACCCGTCATACCCCTCCGCCTCGCACCAGGCGTTGCCCGCCGCGTCGTCCTCCGCCAGCGACCAGGCGCACCGGGCCAGCCCCTCACGCAGGGCCGCGTCCCCCAGAGGGGTCTCATCAATCTGCGTCGCAAACAGGATACGCATGGGGCAGGACTCCTAAAGTCCCGGCGCCCTTACAGAGACTTCGCCAGCGCTTCAAGCTGATCGGCCGCCATGCCCCAGCCGTCATGGAAGCCCATCGCCTCATGTTCCTTCAGCGTTTCCTCGGTCCAGTGCAGCGCGCGGGCGGTGTATTTCGTCTTGCCTCCGCCGGCGTTCGCAAACAGCGTCTCGGCCACCATGAAGGCGCGCTCAGACGGTATCCAGCCCGGCAAAAAGGCATCCGTCGTCACGATCTTCTGCATCGGCACGACTTCCAGATACACGCCGATATTCTCAAACCGCTCGCCGTCCGGCCCGTTCATCACGCTGAAGCTCTCCCCGCCGGGGCGCAGGTCCATCCGCGCATCGGTCACATACCAGGGCTTGGGGCAAAACCACTGTTCCAGAAGTTTCGGCTCTGTCCAGCACCGCCACACCTTCTCCACCGGCGCGTTCATCACGCGCTCCAGGCTCAATGCAAACTTCGGTTCAGAGTGGGGTTTGGTATCAGTCATTGGGATTTCCTCCGTTGAAAGATTGTAACGAGCGGTGTCATTTCGTGGGCCGGCTGGTCTCTTCACTCATTCCGGCGAAACTGCTGATCGCCTTCACACGTCGTCCGGCGGCAGTGGAAAATTCAACAACATGACAGAACCGCCGTACACGGCCGTCTTCAAGCGTCGTCTCGCCGCTCGCCGCGCCCACCTTGCCGTGCGACAGGGCGTGATGAATGGTAAGCGCCGCAGGCCGCGCCTGATCGCTCAGCGCTTCAGCAATCGCGGCCTTGCCCGCCAGAAGCGCGCCGCCGCGCGTCTGCCAGGCGCACGCGTCAGACAGCGCATCGGGCGTCTCCCCACATTCCAGCGCAACGGCAATTTCCTGCGCCAGAAGGTTCTTCGGAGAGTTCCCGCAGTCAGGGCTGCGCACAATGCGGGTCATCGCTGCCCCCGTCCGCCGTCTACTGATTGATGTCCGGCTCAACCAGCCGGGCGAGTTTGGTCAGGCATTCCTGCCAGCCCACATAGCATTGGTCCGGCGGGATCATGTCGGGAATGCCCGCCTGCTCGATAGTTATCTCTGTTCCGGCAGAAACGGCTTTCAGCGTCACAGTCACGATCATCTCGCCCGGCATGCCGGGGTCGTCAAACCGGTCCGTATACACCAGTCTCTCGCCGGGGATCAGCTCGCGATACTCCCCGCCAAAGGAGTGCCCGCCCCCGGTCGTGAAATTGCGGAACGACATGCGATGCTTCCCGCCCACCCGCGCATCAAGTTCGTGCACTGTGCAGAGAAACCCATAAGGCGGCAGCCAGCTGGCAATCGCATCAGGCTCGATAAACGCGCGGTAGACTTTCTGGGGATTGGTCGTCAGCACGCGGTGCAGATGGATGGTGGATGGCATGATGTTTCCTCTCTTTATGATTTCGCAGCAGGGGCGGGGGCCTCAAACAGGGCCTCGATGTAGCGGCGCAGATGATCGAGGCTGTCTTGCGCAATCGAAGCATCGCCGCTCGCCTTGGCCAGAATGAACGCGCCCTGCGTCACCGTCCCAATGTGCAGCGCCAGGCTGCGCGCGCTCCAGTCGCCGGCAATGCCGCGCGCGGCCTTCGCCGCATCAATATCCACCGCCAGCTTTTCGGCATGCTCTGCCATGCTGTCCCAGGCCGCCGCCGCCACAGGCGGGCTCGTCGCCCAGGCCTCCTGCGCCATCGTGCCCACAAAGCAGGTAAAATCGGCGATCTCCCCGTCCATCATCTCGCGGCGCAGGGCGATATAGCCAAGCAGGCGCTCCAGCGGGTCCTCGGGCTGGTGATACGGCGCGTTATCAAAAAAACCGCCCGTCACCGCAGACCAGTGATGGGCCGCCGCCACCGCCAATTCTTCCTTGCTCTTGAAGTGATGAAAGAACGCACCCTTGGAAACCCCCGCCGCCGCGCAGATTTCATCCACCGTCGTCGCGGTGAGGCCCTTCTCGCGCACCAGCTTGAAAGCCGCCTCCATGAGGTTGTCACGCGTATGGGGATTTGCCGTGCGGGCCATGGGTATGTGCTCCTTGAGGTGTTTAATACCAACCAGTCGGTATAAATGTAAAGCCTGTTTTTGGCAGATCTGCTTTTTGGAGCCCGGTTGGAGTTTTTGCCCCGCTCGTTGGAGTTTCCGTTGGAGTTTTTTTGACCCGCTTGTCCCCCAAAGAAAAAGCCCGCCGCGGGGGTTCCGGGCGGGCTTTTGATTGGGTGAAGGAAGGGGCCCCTATTCCGGCTTGCGGAATTTCAGGGTCATCCGGTCGCTCTCGCCGATGGCGGTGTACTTGGCCGCGTCAAAGCCTTCGATGGTCGTGCCGTCGGCTTTCGAGGTCGCGCTGTTGGGCGGCAGGGTCCACACGCCGAAGGGGTGGTCGGCGGTATCGGCCGGGTTGGCGTTGATTTCGCTCGCTTCCACGAATTCAAAACCGGCGGCTGTGGCCAGGCCCTTCACGAAGTCCTCGTGAACATAGCCGCTAGCCGCCGTCGGGTCCTGCATCGCGGTCGAAGGCAGGCGGTGTTCCACCACGCCCAGAACGCCGCCGGGCTTCAGCGCGGCATAGGCGTCGGTGAAGAATTTCTCGGTATAGCCGCCCGACATCCAGTTATGAATGTTGCGGAAGGTCAGCACCGCATCAGCCGTGCCCGCCTCGGTCAGCGGGCCAGATGTGGCAGAAAACGCTGAATATTCAAGGGTTCCAAAACGCGGATCGGCATAGGTGTTCTGGAATTCGGTCAGGCGTTCCTCGATCCGGGTGCGCCGCTCGGCGTCGTCCACGGAGGCCGGGTCAAAGCCTGCGGCTACCAGCGTGCCGCCGCCAGAGGCGAGCCAGGGGGCCAGAATATTGGTGTACCAGCCGCCGCCGGGCCAGATTTCGACCACCTTGTCATCGGCTTCCACGCCGAAGAATTCCAGCGTCTCGGCCGGGTGGCGCCAGGCGTCGCGGGCCTTTTCCTCGTCGGAGCGCAGGTCGGAATTGACAATGTCGGCCAGTGTGACGGCCGGGGCCGCTTCAGGGGTGGCCACTTCCGGGGTGGTTTCGGCAGGCGTGTCGGCGGCCGGTGTGGCGGGCGCGCAGGCTGCCAGTATTACCGCAGACGCGGCCATCAGCATCAATCGTTTCATGAAGTCTCTCCATCCCAAGGTACTTGATACCCCTCCTACGCTACCCAAATAGGTCTTGTCACGGTGCCGCAGAGCGGGCCGGGGCCGGAAGAAGTGCCAGCGCCACATAAACGGGCTGGGGTCTCGCTTCCCTTCCGAAAAACTCCAACCGCAGTTGCTTTCTAGAGGACTGTCCAAATGAGCAATATTGATCTTACCCCCCTGTATCGCACCATGGTCGGCTTTGACCGGCTCGCCGGCATGATCGACCAGGCCTCCCGCCTCGACGGGACGCAAGGCTATCCCCCTTACAATATCGAGAGAGTCGACGAAAACGCCTTCGCCATCGAGATCGCCGTCGCCGGGTTTACCGAGGCCGACATCGAGATCGAAACGAAGGAAGGGCTTCTCACGGTCGCCGGCAAAAAGGGCGACGGTGAAAATGGCGACGGCCGGAATTTCCTCCATCGCGGCATCGCCCAGCGCAGCTTCATCCGCCGCTTCCAGCTGGCCGATCACGTTCTCGTGACCGCCGCCAGCCTAGAGCATGGCGTGCTGCGCATCGACCTCATCCGGGAAATCCCGGAAGAGAAGAAAGCCCGCAAGATCGAAATCGGCACAGGCACCCAGACAAAGGGTCCGAAACTGATCGGCAACAAGTCCGCCACAGACAACGCAGCTTAAACCAGCTTTTAGTGCGATTGCCGGGAGGCGACGGAACGAAGGCCCCTGCAGCTCAGGCTGCGGGGGTCTTTTGCTTGGTCCTGCTGGGCTCCGCAAAGAACTCTGCCGCGCCGGCATCCTTCAGGAAGGCGCTCAGCGCGTCGGCCTCTTTCACGCTGCGGACTTTATCCCGCAGCTTCTGGAACGCGCGCGCCGCATAATTCTGCGTGGCCTGCTCGAAAGTACCGGTCTCCAGCGTCACCGAAAACCGCTTCTTCTGGCAGGACGCGCTCGCCCCATTGGCATTGGCCCAGGGCAGATAGGTGCGGGCAACTTCCGCCTCGAACAGCGGCAGCAGCGTCGGCGCCAGTGCTTCCAGCGACGCGTAAGGTCCGCCCGCCTTGGGGTCCGCCATGTTCTCGCACCAGGCCACCACAAATGGCGCCCGGTCATTCAGCCAGGCCGCCGGCGTGGGATCAGTCAGCATCTGCTGGAATTGGGCCGCCAGCGCAAAGTCTGCCGCCGACGGATGACCGCCAAAAATGAAAAGATGCTCTTTGAGATGCGCGTTGAGAAGCTGGGCAAACTGCCGGTAGGAGGCTTCCAGCGCGGGAGCATTCTCGCCCTCGGCGCCCACCAGCGGCAGGCGCGCCAGCATCCGCTGGGCAATCTGTTTTGCCGGTGTCTTGTAGGCGCGCGGCCGCTTGCCACCATTGATCTGCACCAGCACGCGGATGGAGGCAGCGTCGCGGTCGGGCATCTGGCCCCAGCGCTGCTGGAACATCGCCTTGTTCAGCCATTCATCCGCGTAATCCTCGAGGATCAGCGACAGCGCAGCCAATGCGGCATCATCCGGCTGAATAGCAGGCTCGGGATGCGCCCGGTCGAGGATCACAAGGATCTGCGTCGAATCCTGGTTCACCTTGCCTTCGGGCGAGACGAGCAGCGGCACGGTTGGCGTCTTCGCCAGTTCGCGGAATTCGGCCTCATTGGCAGCGCAGCGCGCCACCCATTCAAAGTCGAGCCCCTTGAAGCGCAACGCCGAACGCACCTTGAATGAATAGGGCGACGTGTCAGCGCCGAAGAGTCTGTAACCGGCCATCAGAAAAATCTCTCGGGAAACATGGGGTCTCTCTAGGCAGTTCATTTCCCGCTGCCAAGCATAGTTTGCCGCAATCGCTGTTCCCCGGTATGCGCTGTTGCAACAGGAATACGGTTCCAGGAGAGCGAAATGCGGGTGATGCATGTCATGGCGGGCGCGGCGGAAGGCGGCGCGGAAAACATCATGCTGGAGTCGGTTCTCGCCCTCGCCGAGGCCGGGCACACACAGCATGTGGTGACACGGCAAGAAAACTTATTCCGTATCGAAAAGTTCAAGCAGGCGGGCATAAGTGTTGACCTAGCCACCTTCAACCGGCTTTGGCCCCTTCCAACGCAGGGCACCATTCGGCGCAGTATCAAAGCGTTCAAACCCGACATCATCGAATACTGGATGGGCCGCGCCGGACAGTTCGCGCCCAAAGCCTACCGTAATCGCTCGATCGGCTGGTATGGCGGCTATTACAAGCTCGCCCGCTTCACCAAGTGCGAATGGCATGTCGGCCTCACGATTGATCTCCTGCGCCATATCCGCGAACAGGGCGTGCCGGAGGATCGTTCCGCCATCATCCATACGTATGCGGATTTTACCGGCTCGGCGCCCGCTGATCGCGCCGCCCTCGATACCCCGGCCGATGCCCCGGTGGCCTTGGCTCTGGCGCGTCTGCATGAAAAGAAGGGGCTCGATACGCTCCTTGATGCAACGGCCAAGGTGCCTGGCCTTTATGTCTGGATCGCGGGGGAGGGGCCGCTGGAGGCAGACCTGAAAGCGCATTGCGCCCGTCTGGGGCTGGGCGACCGCGTGCGCTTCCTCGGCTGGCGGAATGATCGCGGCGCGCTGCTCGAGGCTTGCGATGTGGTGGCATTCCCTTCGCGGTATGAGCCCTTCGGCACGGTGACGGTCGATGCCTGGGCTGCGTCGCGTCCGCTCGTCGCGGCTGATGCCGCTGGTCCTGCCGCCTATGTGAAGGACGGGGTCAACGGCCTTCTCATCCCGAAGAATGATGTCGATGCCCTCGCCAATGCCTTGACCCGCGTGATCACCGACAAGGCTCTCGCCGCCAGGATCGTGGAAGGGGGCCGCGCCAGCTATGAAGCGCAGTTCAACAAGGCGGCCTTCCAGCGCGACTCGGCGGCGCTTTATGAGCGCATCCGCGACCATGCCGGGCCTTTTGAGGGCTGATCAGGACCCTTTCGTTGCGGCGAAGAACGCGCGGTAAAGCCGGGCCGCGGTGTATTTTCCGAGCCCTGTCTCCACCCGCACACCGGCCTCGCGCAATATGGCCAGGCCATCCCGCGCCGTGGGGTGGGGATCTTCAATCGCCACAACAACGCGCGCGATGCCGGCCTCCACCAGCTTGCGGGCACACGAGGGCGCGCCGGACGAGCGTTCGCGACAGGGCTCCAGTGTCACATAGGCTGTGCCGCCGGCCGCTTTTCCCGCCGCCTCGTCCAGCGCGACTTCCTCCGCATGCGGCGCGCCGCCTGTGCCGGTCACGCCGGCGCCGGCAATATGTCCGCGCGCATCCAGAATGAGGCATCCCACCGATGGGTTCTTGCCGGTCAGGCCATGATTGAGACGCGCCAGTTGAAAGGCCCGGCCCATCATCCTGCGGTCCCGGCGCCGCCCCGGCCGTTTCATGGCAGGTCAGGCAGGCTATGGGCGCGCTCTGCGTCGAGATAGCGAACCGATACCGGCTTGAGATTGGGATCAAGCTCGATCAGCAAGGGATTTCCGGTAGGAATTTCCAGCCCGGTGATTGTTTCGTCCGGCACATTGAACAGGTGTTTGACCAGCGCGCGCAGGGAGTTTCCGTGCGCGGCGATCATCGTGTCGGTCCCGGCGATCAGCCCCGGCGCAATTTTCTGCTGCCAGTAAGGCAATACGCGGTCGAGGGTCGTTTTCAGGCTTTCCGTGTTCGGAATGTCGATGCCGCGATACCGGGGATCGGTTGAGAGATCGAACGTGCTGCCGACTTCCAGCGGCGGGGGCGGAATATCATAGCTGCGGCGCCAGACATGCACCTGATCTTCGCCATGCTTGGCAGCGGTCTCTGCCTTGTTGAGCCCTGTCAGGCCGCCATAGTGACGTTCGTTGAGGTGCCAGTCTTTCTCGATCGGCAGCCACACGCGCTTCATCTCGGTCAGTGCCAGCCACATTGTGCGGATGGCGCGGGTTTGCACGCTGGTGAAGCCGGCGCGGAAATCGGCATCGACTTCCGCCAGCAGCTTGCCCGAATGGCGCGCTTCGGCTTCGCCCTGGGCTGTCAGGTCAGCGTCCCACCAGCCGGTGAAACGGTTTTCCAGATTCCAGGCCGACTGGCCGTGCCGGATCAGGGCGAGCTTGGTCATGGCATTCCTCATCTCAGGGCCAGCCCTTGCAGGCAGGCAGGTTTCGCGGCTGTATTCCCTGCAAATCTCGGGAATATCAAGCGTTCATCACGCGGATAAGCTCGGCAAAGGCCAGCACCACATGATAGCCGGTCGAGGCCGGTATCGCGTTTGACACGACCGCGCCATCGGCGCCGATATGGTCGATCCAGCCACCATCTTCGGTCAGATGCTCATCCATGAGTATATCGAAGCTGCGGCAGGCGGCGGCGGCGTAGCGATCATCCCGGCGGGCTTCAAGCATGGCCAGATGCGCCTTGAGAGCTTCAGTCTGCGGCCATGCCCGGCGGGAGGCGTCAATCGGCGCGCCGCCGCGGGCGGCAGACAGGATCGCGCGCCCCTCCACATCAAGGGTGGTGAGGGCAAATGTATAAAGACGTTCGGCAGCGGGCGAGACAGGCTCTCCGGCCTGGCGCGCATAGGCATGAAGCAGCCAGACCCACTCG
Source organism: Hyphomonas neptunium ATCC 15444 (assembly GCF_000013025.1). Taxonomy (NCBI): domain Bacteria; kingdom Pseudomonadati; phylum Pseudomonadota; class Alphaproteobacteria; order Hyphomonadales; family Hyphomonadaceae; genus Hyphomonas; species Hyphomonas neptunium. Next base: position 22,685 of record NC_008358.1, read on the forward strand.
AACTGATGGCCCGGCTCCACGATCCGTCCCGGATCTCCGGGAAGCGGGGACCAGTCAGGTGCAAAGTGCTCACCGAGCAGTCCGTTCGGGCCGGCGGTCAGCTTGGTTTCGAACAGGTCGATCAGTTCCTGCGCGCGCGCCATGTGCCCGCCATCGGGCTGAACGGCGTGCAGGGCGAGGCAGGCCTCAAGCAGGTGCATGTGAGGGTTCTGCTGGCGGTGCGCAGGTGGGGGCAGGGTCTCGGCATACCCGCCTTGCGCAGCATCGCGGGCACTTTTCTCAAGGTTCATGAGGATGCCTTGGGCAGCGGCCATTGCTGGCTCTGCCGGCCCAGGTCCGCGCGCAGCTTCGGCCAGGCTGAACAGCACAAAGGCGGTGTCATAAAGGTCCGATGTCACATCGACGAGATGGCCGCTGGAGGTCGAAAGCGTGCGCCCGGCCAGACCCTGCGCATTGAGCGCGCGCCCGGCAAGGGTGGCGACACCGGCATTTACCAGCTTTGCGGCCGTGTCCCGTTTCCAGCCGAGCCGCCAGGCTTCGGAAAACACATAAGTCTGGCGTGCCTGCACGCGCACGCGGGTGTATTCGGCCGGTGCTTCATCCAGAGATGTGGTCAACGATTCGGGGAAAAGCCCGGCTTCGTTCACGCCATGATCGGCCCAGAGCGGAAAACAGCTGTCGAGCAGCCAACATCTGGCCTCTCTGGCCCGCCTTTGAAGCGCTGATACCGACATAAGTCCTTGCCTTCCCCCCGGATTATCCGCTGCAAATCGCTCGCCAATAAGAGGCCGCACCTGCTAACAGGAGCCAGACAGATTGGCCAGCGCCCGACAGGCAAAGACAGGCAAAGCAGGAGCGCCGATGCGCGACAAGTTATTCTTCCCGCTCGCAGCGCTGCTGACTGTGCTTATGGTCTTCCTGGCCATTCAGCCTGGCATTGGCCGCCTGCCAACCGGCGCCGTTGCGGGAGATGGCCTCAATTACAACCGGATCGTGATCGAAGGGCCTTATCTCAACAAGGTGATCTCCGGGGGCGATGCGCGCGCCCAGCTTATTCGCGAGGATGGCACCTACTATCTCTACATCGAGGCCGCCTTTGAAGCGCTCGTCCCGGCGCCGGAGCTTGGACCGCATTTTCGTCTGGCCCCTGATATTGAAGTGCAATTTGCCGCACAGACCGTGCGCGTCACCGCCAGCGTGCGGCCCGCCGATTCGCGCGGCGCAGAGCAGGTGGAAATGAATTATTCCACAGGCCGCGCGGGGGATTCGGGCTGGCAGGTTCGCGATCTGCAGCCAGGATTTTCCGAAGTCAGTTTCGAGTATGATGTCCCCGCGCTCGAAAGCGATCAGGGCGTCGACTATCTCGGCATCCGGCCAGTGGTGCCGGATAAATCGCGGGCGCTGATTGTCGAGCGTATTGTACTGGAGCGCCTGCCTTAACCGCCGCAACGTTGCAGGATCACGGGCCTGCGGATAACAAACGCCCGACCGTCCACAGACCCAGGGTGTTCTCACCACTGCGTTGCAGACCCATATGATCAGAGAGGAGACACCCATGCGCACACTCATTGTGTCGCTGAGCGCCTTGCTTCTGGCGGCTTGTGCGTCAGACCCCCAACCGGAGACAAACTTGACCGCTGACAATCCGACATCCGCCGAGACCGCGTCCGTACCCTTCGACGCGGCTTCCCATCTGTGGCTTGAAGAAGTGGAAGGGGAGGCGGCCCTCGCCTGGGTCACCGCGCAGAATGAGCGCACCCTCGCTGAGCTTGAAGCTGACCCGCGCTACGCCCCTTTCGAAGCCGCGGCCCTTGAGGTCTTGAATGCCTCTGAACGCATTCCCTACGGCACCGTGCGCGATGGATACGTCTATAACTTCTGGCAGGACGAGACGAATGTCCGCGGCCTGTGGCGCCGCACGCCGCTGGGCAGCTATGGAAGCGATACGCCTGCCTGGGAAACCATCGTCGATTTCGACAAGCTCGCCGCCGAAGAAGGCGCCAATTGGGTCTATAAAGGCGCTGACTGCCTGCGGCCGGCGCCGGGCGGGGAATGGCGCTGCCTCGTCTCCCTGTCAGACGGCGGCAAGGACGCCGTCGTCACCCGTGAGTTCAACCTGTCCACCAAAACCTTCGTTGAGGACGGCTTCATCACGCCCGAAGCCAAACAGGGCCTCGCCTGGGCCGGTCCCGACACGCTGCTGATCGCCACCGACTGGGGCGCAGGCTCGCTCACCGAGTCCGGCTATCCCTTCATCGTCAAGCGCTGGCAGCGCGGCACCCCGCTGGAAAGCGCGCAGGAGCTGATCCGCGGCAAGGAAACCGATGTTGGCGTCTGGCCGATGACGATGAAACTGGAAGACGGCCGCATCCTGCAAGGCGCCGTACAGGCCGAAACCTTCTTCACCTCGAAATACTTCTGGTTCCCGGAGGGCGAAAACGCCGCCGTGCAATGGCCGCTGCCGCCCAAGGCGAGCCCCAATGGCATCTACAAAGGCCAGTTCCTGTTCTCCATCGAACAGGACTGGGCGCCTGAAGGTCAGGGCCCGTTCCAGGCCGGTGACCTTCTCGCCTTTGATCTTGAGACCTTCCTCGAAACCCGCGCGCTGCCCCCCGTTACGCTCGCCTTCCGCCCGTCTGAAACTCAGGCGGTCAATGGCGTCGCTGTCGCCAAGGGCGCCGCGCTTCTCTCGATCAATGACAATGTCGTCGGAAAGCTTCTGCGCATTGAACCCTCCGCCAGCGGATGGACGACAACGCCTATAGAGCTGCCCGGCACAGGCCAGGTCGGCATCACCTTTGCCGATGAAAACGAAACCACCGTCTTCCTCAATTACGAAGACTTCCTGACCCCAAGCTCGCTCCTCAACTATGAGGTCGCCACCGGCGCCGTCACGCCGCTCAAATCCCTGCCCGCCAAATTCGACACCGCCGGCCTCACAGTCGAGCAGTTCTTCGCCACCTCGAAAGATGGCACGCGCGTGCCCTATTTCATCGTCCACCGGGAAGACATTCCGCTGGATGGGACAACGCCTGCGCTGCTCTATGGTTATGGCGGCTTCCAGGTCTCGATGAACCCCGGCTATAGCCCCGTTTCCGGGCGCCTGTGGCTGGAGCAGGGCGGGGCCTATATCCTGGCCAACATCCGCGGCGGCGGCGAATTCGGGCCAAACTGGCACCAGGCCGGCCTGAAACTCAACCGCCAGCGCATCTATGACGACTTCATTGCTGTCGGCGAAGACGTGATCGCTCGCAACATCACCAGCCCGGAGCATCTGGGCATCATGGGCGGCTCCAATGGCGGCCTTCTGATGGGCGTGATGCTCAATCAGCGCCCGGATCTCTGGAACGCCGTCGTCGTGCAGGTCCCCCTGCTCGACATGCTGCGCTACCATCTGCTTCTGGCGGGCGCGTCCTGGGTCGATGAATATGGCTCCCCCGATGTGCCCGAGGAACGCGCCTTCCTCGAAACCATCTCGCCCTACCAGAACTTTGACGCGTCGAAGGATTATCCCGTCCCCTTCTTCGTCACCTCGACGAAGGATGACCGCGTCCATCCCGGCCATGCCCGCAAGATGGCAAAGCGCTTCGAGGAGGCAGGTCTGCCCTTCTACTATTTCGAAAACATGGATGGGGGCCACGCCGCCGCCGCTGACCAGACGGCCCGCGCCAAACGCTCCGCCCTCGAATTCACCTATCTTGCCCGGCAACTGTTCCCGGCGCCGCCTGAAGAGTAAGGGCGGACAAACCCGCTCACGCAAAGATGAGGACCGGCCAGCACCCCTGGCCGGTCCTTTCTTTTGCGGCCGCCTTCAACCTGTGGCATATTCAGTCCATGAAGCTCGATGCGCCCGGACTAGTGGTGGCAAACGTGCGCCTGGATCGTGTCAACGAGGCGCACCGGGACATTCTTGCGACATCCGGCGCCATCGAGGCGATGTGGAGCTGGATGCCCCTGATGGATACAGGCACCAGCTTCAACGCTTATTTCGACCAGACTTTGCAGGAGGCCCGCGAAGGCCGGATGGTGCCGTTCGCCATAACGCGGCTTTCCGATGGCGCCTTTGGCGGTGTCGTCACCTACATGAACATCGTCCGCCTCCACCGGCGCCTGCGCATCGGCTATCGCTGGCATCCGGAGGCCATGCGCGGCGGGCTCGTCTCGGCGGCCACCTCGCTCGCCCTCATGCAACGGGCAAAGGAGTGCCGCTTCCAGCGGATCGAGTTCCTTGTGAATGTTGCCAATAAGGAGGCCACAGCCGCCGTTGAACGCTTCGGCGCTGCCCGTGAAGGCGTCCTGCGCCACTATATGCGCACCGCCAACGGCCTCTGGGCCGATGTCGCCGCTTTCTCGCTGATTGGCCCGGAAATAGACCGCACCATCGAGAGCTTGCGCCAGCACGTAGACGCCCTGGCGGCGGCTGAGGCTTGACCTGTGGATAGCCGCGTGCTTTAGGCCCCCCACATTTCGCGCAATCTCGAGAAGCGCGCTCTGACTGGCACAACTCCCTATATGACAGGGACGGGAGGCCGGCGGGGCCCCCCGCCCGGCGATACCTCGCTCAGCGGGGCTTTCATCGTTTTGTGCGGAAAAGAGGAGTGTAGCGGTATGTTCGACGCCCTAAGCGAACGTCTTGGCAGTATCTTCGACGGCCTCACCGGCCGCGGCGCGCTGTCTGATAAGGACGTCAGCGAAGCTTTGCGCGAAATCCGCGTGGCCCTGCTCGAGGCCGATGTGGCCCTCCCGGTGGTCAAGGATTTCGTCGAAAAGGTGCGCGAACGCGCTGTCGGCGAAGAAGTCATCCGCTCGGTCAAACCCGGCCAGCAGGTCATCAAGATCGTCTATGACGCGCTGGTGGATATGCTCGGCTCCGATGAGGAGGAAAACCACCTTCGCGTCGATACGCCCCCGGCCGTGGTGATGATGGCGGGCCTTCAGGGCTCGGGTAAAACCACCACCACCGGCAAGATCGCCAAACGCCTGGCCGATCGCGGCAAGAAGAAAGTCCTCCTCGCCTCGCTCGACGTACGCCGCCCGGCGGCCATGGAACAGCTTGCGATCCTCGCCAAACAAGCCGGCGAAACCGTCAGCTCCTTGCCGATCATTCCTGGCCAGCTTCCCGCTGACATCGCCCGCCGCGCGCTTCAGGCTGCCAAGATCGGCGGCTATGATGTCCTCTTCCTCGATACGGCAGGGCGCACCTCGATTGACGAACAGATGATGAGCGAGGCGGCCGAGATTGCCGCCATCGCCAATCCGTCTGAAGTGCTTCTCGTGGCCGACGCCCTCACCGGCCAGGACGCGGTTGAAACCGCTCGCCGCTTCCATGAGCGCCTGCCGCTCACCGGTCTCGTCCTGACACGGATGGACGGCGATGGCCGGGGAGGCGCGGCGCTCTCCATGCGCGCGGTCACCGGGCTGCCGATCAAATTCCTCGGCGTCGGCGAAAAGCTTGATGGGCTGGACGCGTTTGATGCCAAGCGCGTCGCCGGCCGCATCCTCGGCCAGGGCGACATTATCAGCCTCGTCGAGAAAGCGGCTGAGCACTACGACGCCGAAAAAGCTGAGCGCATGGCCGCCAAGCTCAAGAAAGGCGAGTTCGATCTGGAAGACCTCGCCGAGCAGCTTCGCCAGATGCAGCGCATGGGCGGCCTTGGCGGCATCATGGGCATGATGCCCGGCGTGCGCAAAGCCAAGGAAGCCATGGCCAGCTCCAATATAGATGACCGTGTGCTGAAACGTCAGGAGGCGATCATTTCGTCGATGACGCGGCAAGAGCGCCGCAAGCCTGCGCTTCTCAACGCATCGCGCCGCAAGCGCATTGCGGCCGGCGCCGGCGTGGATGTGGCGGACGTCAACAAGGTGCTGAAGATGCACCAGCAGATGGCCACCATGATGAAGAAGATGCGCACCAAGGGCGGCATGAAAAACCTGATGGGCATGGCCCAGCAGGCCGGCATCTCGCAATCAGACCTCGCCAAGATGGGCGGCGGCGGCATGCCACCCGGCGGTCTGCCGGGTCTCGGTGGCGGTGGCCTTCCCGGCGGCTTGCCCGGACTTCCAGGGGGAACGAAGAAGAAATGACCAATCCCGATCAGACCCTTGCCCAGTTCCAGCTCGGCCAGCTGCGCGCGTCCATCGACAATATGGACTCGATCCTCATCCATACGCTGGCGGAGCGTTTCAAGCTGACCCAGCAGGTCGGCAAGCTCAAGGCGCTGCACAATATGCCGCCTGCGGACAAATCCCGCGAGGCTGCTCAGATCGAGCGCCTCCGGCATCTCGCCAAGGAGTCCGGGCTGGACCCGGCCTTTGCCGAGAAATTCCTCAATTTCATCGTGGCGGAAGTCATCCGCCATCACGAACAGATTCGCGGCCAGGAGGCCGAGTAAACCAAAACCTCGAGAGACAAGACTTACAGGAGAACCCCCCATGTCACTCAAAATCCGGCTCGCCCGCGGCGGCTCGAAAAAACGCCCTTTCTATTCGATCGTCGTGGCTGACGCGCGCGCCCCGCGTGATGGCCGCTTCATCGAGAAGATCGGCACCTATGATCCACGTCTGGCCAAAGACTCCGGCGACCGCGTGAAGGTCAACGCTGAGAAAGCCGCCGAGTGGATCAAGAAAGGCGCTCAGCCGACGGACCGTGTTGCCCGCTTCCTCTCCAAGGTCGAAGTCGACGGCAAAGCTGTCGTGGCCTGGACCCACGGCAACAACCCGAAGAAAGCCGAGCCCGGCAAGAAAGCCCAGGAGCGCGCCAAAGAGCGGGCTGACAAAGCTGAAGCCAAAGCCGCTGCTGCCGCAGAAGCTGCCGCTGCACCAGCTGAAGAAGCCCCGGCAGAAGCAGCGCCAGCCGAGGAAACCAGCGAAAGCTGATTTCCGGCGCTTCGCGCATCTCCTGAAATGGCCGGCGTCCCATGGGCGCCGGTCTTTTCGTTTCCGGCCTTGTCCACTGGGGCCGCCGCTTACAGCATCATGTCAGCCGAGCGGGTTAGTCACGAATATTTCCAACATCCGCTTTGTCCACGATTTCGCGTACCTCGGAGTCGGCTAGAATTTGCCCTACGCGATAAATAGCGCCTTCGGTCGTGAGGTGCCCGGAATCCCAGTAGAGAAGGTCACCTTGCGGCGAAATGAACTCGATGCCGTCTGGATGCTGCTGTATGCCAAGTGCCGACACATAAGAGACACCATACTTTGCAGCCAGGCGTGACAACTCCCGATCTATTTGAGGAAGCTGGTCTGCCTCACTCTCGGCAATTTGAATTACTTCATTGAGTTTGAGGTTGAGTTCTTCTGGCTGCCAATCGGCGGCACTCATACTTCTCAGCGAATAGACGGCCTGATTGGCGACGCCATGCGAAAAGTAGGCTTGTCTGCCAATGATCACAGACTTGTCGGCGATCCCATTATCTTTCAGCGAGACAAGAAACTTCTCAAACGCACCGTTTGCTATCAATGATGGGGACCATCTTGATGAGAATATGTACAGATCAATTTCATCAGAGGGCAGAATTTTTTCAAAAAACAGGCGATTGGATTCTCGGCAGCCGTCCATGTCGCGCGTCAGAACTCCGGGTATCGTAATCATGCAATTGCTGCCGGACAATTGCAGTATCTTCGCGTCAGGAAATCTATGGCGGAAGCCGGCCGAATAGTGCGCGGCGTTGCTGTCGCCGATCAGGGCGATATTGGGCTGGTTGGCGGCGATAGTGTAGCAGTCGGCGGCGAAGGTTTGGGGCGTGCTGGGCTCGAGAAAGCACTCTCCCCCGCGATAAGATCTCGCCAGTTCGCCGCTCTCTCGGAAACCTGCGGCGTTAAGGGCCATGATCTTCTCATAAGCATTCTGGGGGTTAAGCGGAACGGTTCGACCAAGAGCCAAAGTGTAGGCGTATGGCGTCAGTATAAAGGCCACGGAAGCAAGGCCGAGATAGCTGAGCACCGCCTTGTTGCTCCTGAGATTGCTGCGCCCGTAACGGAAGGGCTTCTCGACGATATGATAGCTGGTGATCGAGACTAGGATCGTTACCAGAAAAACAAGGGGAAGGGCCTCATCTCGAAAGAGTCCCATCTTGTTGGCCGCAACGAATATGACCCAATGCCAGATGTAGAGCGAATAGCTGATCTTCCCGATGTAAACGATCAGAGGCAGGCTCAGTGATCGGGAAATCATATCCTTCCCGCCATCCCAAGCGATGATCAGGCAGACTGTCGCAAGCACGCTCGGTATGGCGGACGGAAATGGAAATGCATATTCCGGTTGGATCAAGAAGGGCGCCGCCACAATTACGGTCAGGGCCATCAGCCTGATAGGGGTGATCCATCTGGTTATTTGCAGGCGAAAGAGCGCCACACATCCGCCGATGCCGAGTTCCCAGAAACGGCTGAAGGAGTGGTAGTACTCCCCATCCTGTTTGGCAGACAGGGACAAATAGGCGGAGAATACAAAACTCGCGATTGTTGCTGTGATGAGTAGGGCCTGGGCACAGGACTTGGAAACCTTGTATGCAAGCCAGATCGCCACTGGGAAAATCAGATAGAACTGCTCCTCAATCGAGAGACTCCAAGTGTGAAGTAAAATAAAATCGAGAGACTCGCCTGTAAAATAGTCAATATTAAATAGGTAGTAGACGTTGGACACATAAAAAATACTGGCGAATATTTGCTCGGCAGCCGAATAAAAATTTTGCTGTGTGTCATAAATCCATGAAAAGCCCAGTACAGCCGCGTAGACACAGATCAGCGCGGGCAGAAGCCTTCGGATGCGGCGCATGTAAAAGTGACGGAAAGAGAAAACGCTGTCTTCAATTTCCCGGCCAATCAATGAAGTGATCAGATAGCCGGACAGCACAAAGAATGTATCCACGCCTACAAAGCCGCCGGGCATAAATGCGTAACCGGCATGAAACAGCATCACGGGCGCAATGCTCAAAGCACGCAGACCATCAATATCGGAACGGTAGTTGGTCATCTTTCAGTGCTGGGTCCTTGGGAAGCCTTTTGAATCTCGCGCGCTTCGGGCGCGCAACTTGTTAAACACGACAGTTCCGGAAGGCGACCAGAAACACATTCTGAGCTAGATTTCGCTCTACGTGTATTCTGGAGGATTGCCACGCGGCAAACGGCCATGCGTGCTGCGGGTAACCATCAACACAGCATGTTCTGCAGAGAGCGCCACCTGAACAGCGGCCAACAGACCGCGCGCAAATTGTTCAGATGCTCCATGCCAGAGCTGTCTGCGACGAACTGGAGGAGCCCTGCTCATGTTGACCCGCACCCTCACCCGCCTGCTGCTGGCCGCTGGCCTTGCTGCCGCCGCCATCAGCCCGGCCGCCCTTGCCCAGCGCGGCGGCGCGCGCCCATCCCTGCCATCGGGCCCGCCCGGCATCACGCTCTATTCGGATACCAACCTGCGCGGAAACGCCGTGGAGCTCACAGCCGACCAGCCAAATTTCAATACGGTCCGCTTCAACGATCAGGCCCGCAGCATCGAGGTGCGCGGCGGGGTGTGGATGGTCTGCGCGGACGGGAACTATAAAGGCCAGTGCGAGTATATCGACCGCAGCGTCCGCAATCTCGGTGAGATCGGACTTTCCGGCGCCATCTCTTCGGCCAAGCGCGTGCCGTATGACAAGAGCCCGCGCAGCTACGACATCGCCTTCTTCGCCGATGGCAACTATTCGGGCCCCTTCCTTGGCTTCGATGAAGGCGAGGCCAACCTTTCCCAGTTCCGCTTCAATGACACGGCCAGCTCCGTCATGATCAATCGCGGCACCTGGCTCGTCTGCGAAGACGCTGACTATCGCGGCCAGTGCGAACTGCTCGACGCGTCCACGGGAAACCTCGGCGGCATCGGTCTCAACGACAGGATCACCTCCTTCCGCCGCTATGACGTGCGCCGCGAAGGCCCCTGGCGCCGCCCCGTTCCACCTGTGGTCCCGCCCGTCCGCGATACCCGCGACGGCTTCCAGGGTGAACAGACGGTGTTCTTCCCCGCGCCCACCTATAATGGCCGCCGCATAAATGACGGTTCGGGCGCCGCCACCCGCTACTGCCAGAGCCTCGGCTTTTATGAAGCAGTCTATAAATCACCCGGCCCCGTTCTCTCCGACGTCGTTTGCCGCTAACAAGCGCGCCATGAGCGCAGACACAAAGACACAAAGACTGATACCCATGGGCGTCCTGAAGGGCGCCCATGGTGTTCGCGGCGAGGTTCGGGTGAAGAGTTTCACCGCCGATCCCGATGCCCTCTTCACCTATGGCCCGCTGATGGATGAAGCCGGCAAGGTCCTGCTGACGCCGATCACTGCGCGCCCCGGCAAGGACCATTTCATCGTCCGCCCGAAGGAAAACCTGCAGAAGGAAGACTGGGACGCCCTGCGCGGCTGCCTGCTCCACGCTTCCCGCGACCAGCTTCCCGAGGCCGATGAAGACGAGTTCTACTTCGAAGACCTGATCGGCATGCCGGTCTATACCGTCGGCGAGGAACCCGAAGCCCGCGTCCGCGCCGTCCAGAATTTCGGCTCTGGCGACTTGCTGGAGATCGAGATCCCCGGCGCCCCGGCCACCATATATGTGCCGCTGACCCGCGCCGATGTGCCCGTCATCGACATGGCCGCCCACCGCATCGTGATCCCCGAACTCTCCCTCTGGGCGAACCAGGACGAAGACGACGCCTCCTGAAAATCCTTGCGCAGTGTTCACGCAGTTTGTTGCGGCCCATTCAGGTAGCCGGTGTCATTCTGACCGCGTAATGGACGAAAGGAGCCCTCGATGCGGGTCTCGATCCGGCGCTTTGCGCTCGCCCTCTCGCTACCGGCCGCGGCCGGCGCTCCGGCCCTCGCGCAGGACGCTTATTATGACGATGGCCAGCCCCCGGCCGCCATCGCGCTGTTCACGTCGGAAAATTTCTATGGCGACGTCCGCGAGGCGTTCGACCCCTTCGTCTCGATGCACGATCTCGCCTTTAACGACCGCGCCCGGTCCGCAGCGGTTCTGGCGGGCCAGTGGGAGCTGTGCGAGCACGCAAACTTCACCGGCCGCTGCGTCTTCGTCCGCGAGGATGTCGCCGACCTTGCCTGGTTCGGGCTCAACGGCCGCATCTCCTCCATCCGCCCGGTCTTTGAATATACAGAGGCCCAGCATGGCCTGATGTTCACGCGCGATGACAATGGCTACATCCGCTACGCGCATAACGAAGCCTATGGCTACGACACCTGGAATTACGGCTATTCCAGCTCTGTCCGCCTCAGCGTCCAGCATTACGGCTACTCGCCGGACTATTGGCGCTTTGGCTATTATGATCCGCGCTGGGGCTTTGACCCCTACGGCTTTGCCTGGCGCCCGAGCGGCGGCCCGCGCTATGTGTCCTACACTTACCGTGTTCATCCGCGTCCGGTCGTTATCAACACCTACTGGAAAAAGCATTGGGGCAAGAGCCACAAGCACTGGGACCGCCGGGGTCACAGGGATGACTGGCGCCACAAGCCCAGCTGGAACGGACGCGGCGATGATCGCGGGCCGGGCCGCGGAAATGGCGGTTGGGACCGTGACCGGGACAGAGACCGGGACCGTGACTGGAATCGGGACCGCGATGGCGGCCGCCCGGACGGACGGCCCGGCTGGGGGAATGATGGGCGCGGTTCGGGCATTACGCCCCGTGAACGCATCGATGACCGGGACCGTGGCTGGAGCGCGGGCGACCGTGCCCAACGCGGCGGTGATGGTCCGCGCACAGAGCGCACAAGTCCGCCCCGCACAGGCGGGCGCGCCATCCCGGTTGATCCTCGCCGCGGCGAGGGCCGTGGCCGGGGTGACTGGTCTGGCCGGCCTGATGGCGGCGCGGCAATTGTAACACCGCCTGCGGGCGCTGATCGGGATCGCGGCGGCCGCGAGGGTGGCTGGCGCGGCGGAGACAGGGATCGCGGCGAGAGCCGGCCATCGGGCGCCCGGCCCAATCGCGACGGCCCGAACCGGGACGGTATGCGCGGCAATGGGGGCGGACGCGGTGGGGATCGCCTGCTCGGCGCACCCAGTGGCGGTGGCCGGCCCGTGGTCGATACGCCGCGCCGTGGCGGGGGTGATTTCGGGCGGGGTGGGGGCGACTCCGGACGCAGGGGCGGCGCAGGTGCGGCCCCTTCAGCGCCCGCGCCCGCGCCCGTTGCGCGTCCTTCCCCGCCGCCAACGGCTGTGTCGCGTCCGGCGCCGCCACCGCGGGTCGAGCGTCCGCGCGGCCGGAGCGGCGATGGGGGAGGTGGCCGGGGTGGCCGCCGGCCTGGCAGCGCGCAGGATTAACCGCGCGCGTCACTCCGCGCGCGGATCATTCCATTCTGCGGCAACGCCATAGCCGCCACGCCGGATCAGCCAGAACATGCCGATCAGGTCAAACACCCCCGCGCCAAGGCGGCCGAGGAATCCATATTTGGATTGCCCGGCCAGGCGCGGGCGGTCATTCACCATCTCTTCGCGCACATCCCATCCGGCCCGTTTGATCAGCGCCGGGAGGAACCTGTGCATCGAGGCAAAGAAGGGAAGATCCCGGAACGCAGAGGTCCGGATCAGTTTCCATCCGCATCCGGTATCCTTGGCGTCATCCTGAAGCACAAACCGCCGCACGCCATTGGCCACGCGCGACTGAACCCATTTGAAGCCGGAATCGTTCCGGCTGTTACGCTTGCCCGCGATGATGCCCAGACGCGCAGGCGCGCCGGGCGCAATGATATCCTTCCATAGGCGCGCGGTGTCGGCCGGGTCGTTCTGCCCGTCGCCGTCCAGCAGCTGCACCCACGCTCCGCGAACGGATTTGAGGCCCGTGAACAGCGCAGCAGATTTTCCGCGTCGCTGAATATGGGTCAGCACGGTTACGGTGGCAGGATATTTCGCCTTTGCCTCGGCCAGTTCGGCCCCGGTCGTATCTCCCGAACAATCATTGACGCACACGATCTCGAAATCGATCCCGGCAAGGGCGGCATGCACCTCCTCGATCACAGGATGGATGTTTCCGGCTTCATTGAAGAAGGGGATCAGGACGGAGAGCTGAGGCGCTTGGCTCATGGGGCAGCCTTGTTTGTACTTTTGCCTCTTAACCGCAAATCGGGGGGCGTGTCAGCCTTCCTCAGCCACGGGCGGGTTCGGCAGACGCCCGGCGTTGCGATTGCTGCCAAACTTTCTAAAAGTGCAGGTTAGCTAGATCGCAGGGGAATCCAGATGGCCGCAGAATCACACGCATCACATGCGGTAGACCTGGCCCCCGTGGTCATCCTTCTGGGATCAGCCGTTCTGGCCGTGCCGCTGTTCAAGAAGATCGGTTTCGGCTCGGTGCTGGGCTATCTCGCCGCCGGCCTTGTCATCGGCCCGTTTGGCTTCCGGGTCTTCACCGAGCCCACGGCCATTCTGCATGTCGCCGAACTGGGCGTCGTTATGTTTCTTTTCATTATCGGACTGGAAATGCAGCCCTCCCGGCTCTGGTCCATGCGCAAGGACATATTCGGCCTCGGCTTGGCCCAGGTCGGTATCTGCATACTGCTCCTCTCCTGGGTGGGCGTTGCGCTGGGTTATTCCCCGCAAACCTCGCTGGTCGCGGGCACGGGCTTTGTCCTCACCTCCACCGCCATCGTCATGCAGATGCTTCAGGAGCGGGGCGACCTCGCCAAGCCGCGCGGCCAGAAGATGGTGTCGATCCTTCTGTTTGAGGATCTCGCCATCGTGCCGTTGCTGGCGCTGGTCGCCTTCCTGGCGCCGGGGGGCGGGGAGGTTACCCTCATGGAACGCCTGCAGGGCGTTGCCATCGGGCTTGGCTGCATTCTCGGCCTCGTCCTGGCGGGCCGCTACCTGCTCAATCCCGTCTTCCGTATTCTCGCCGCCGCCCGCGCGCGCGAAGTGATGACCGCCGCGTCCCTGCTGCTGGTGCTCGGTGCCGCCTGGTGGATGCAGCTTGGCGGGCTCTCCACGGCCATGGGCGCGTTCCTTGCGGGCGTGCTTCTGTCAGAATCGTCTTACCGGCATGAGCTGGAAGCAGATATCGAGCCTTTCCGGGGCATCCTGCTCGGCCTCTTCTTCCTTGCGGTCGGCATGTCGCTCGATCTCAATGTCGTGCTGGGCAACTGGGAAATCATAGCGCTCAGCGTCATCGCCTTCACCCTCCTGAAGGCCGCCGGCGTCTACGGCGTCGCGCGCGCCTTCAGGGCAAATCACCGCGAAGCGGTCGAGCGCACCGTGTTGATGACGCAAGGCGGCGAGTTTGCCTTTGTGCTCTACGCAGCGGCCCTCGCAGTCGGCATCATCGACCCGGAAGGCAGCGCCATGCTGACTGCCATCATCATCGTGTCGATGCTGATGACCCCGCTCTTTGTCCTGATCCATGACCGGCTGATGCCGGAGGTTGAGGTCGATGCCAGCGGCGTTGAAACACCCGCTGATGTGCGGGGCACCGCGCTCCTCATCGGCTTTGGCCGGTTTGGTCAGGTTGTCAGCCAGCCGCTGCTCGCGCGGGGCTACACGATCACAACCATCGACAATGATCCCGAGATGATCCGTGTCGCCGGGCAGTTCGGCTTCAAGGTCTGGTATGGCGATGGCGCCCGGCTCGACATTCTCCATGCGGCAGGGGCCCATCATGCCTCGCTGGTGCTGGTCTGCGTCGATGACCAGGCCGCCGCCACCAAGATCGTGGAGCTTGTCCGCCACGAATTTCCAAACGCCCTCCTGCTCGCCCGCGCCTATGACCGGGATCACGGCCTTGAGCTGGTGAAGGCCGGCGTCGATTATCCCGTCCGCGAAACCTTCGAATCCGCTCTCAAATTCGCCCATGCGGCCCTCGACAGGCTGGGCGAGCCCGAAGACGCGATCACCGACGCCCTCGATGAGGTCCGCCGCCGCGACGAGGAACGCTTCGCCCTCCAGCTGACGGGGGGCAGCTTTGCCGGCCGCGAACTGATGTTCGGCAATGGCGGCGGGGCTGTTCCACTGAACGCGCGCAAGGCCGAACCCGATGCCGAGCCTGGCGGTGGGTGACGGACGGCCCGGCCCGCGCTAAACCCCGCCCATGTTCAAGGCCACAGCCATCACCCTCATACCGGAAGCCTGGCCGGGTCCCCTCGGCGCCTCCATTCTGGGCCGGGCGCGGGCCGAAGGCATCTGGGATCTCGAAACGGTCGATCTGCGCACCTTCGGTCTCGGCAAGCATCGCAAGGTGGACGATACGCCCGCTGGCGGCGGGGCCGGCCTCGTCCTGCGGCCCGACGTGGCTGCGGCGGCGGTCGATTCTGTCCAGAAGTGTCCTGATTTGTCCCGATCTGTCCCGGCAATGACGCGCCCTGTCGTGTATTTGTCCCCGCGGGGGCGCCGGTTTGACCAGGAAATGGCAAGGCAGTGGGCGGCCGGTCCGGGCGTCATTCTTTTTTGCGGAAGGTTCGAGGGGCTCGATGAACGCGCCATAGAAGCGCGGGACATGCAGGAAGTTTCCCTCGGAGATTTTGTCCTGGCGGGCGGTGATGTCGCAGCCATGGCCATGCTGGAGGCCGCGATCCGTCTCCTCCCCGGTGTGGCGGGCAATTCTGCTTCCATTACAGGGGAATCCTTCGAGAACGGCCTCCTCGAATACCCCCATTATACGCTCCCCAGAGAGTGGGAAGGGCGTCAGACCCCCCCTGTTTTGCTGTCTGGCGACCACAGGCGGATAGAAGAGTGGCGAATCAGCCGCTCAAAGGCGTTGACTTTTGACCGCCGCCCCGATTTATACGCCGCTTACTCCGAAACCCCGACCCCTACTGCGCCGGAGACTGGCGATGAACCTGATTAAAGAGCTTGAGACCGCTGAAATCGCGCGCGTACTCGGCGACAAAACCATTCCGCAATTCTCGCCCGGCGATACCGTCGCCGTGAACGTGAAGATCAAGGAAGGCGACCGTGAGCGCGTCCAGCGCTATGAGGGCGTCTGCATTGCCCGCTCCGGCGGTGGCATCAATGAGAGCTTCACGGTCCGCAAGATTTCCTTCGGTGAAGGCGTTGAGCGGGTGTTCCCTCTCGTTTCGCCGCTGATCGAGTCGATCGAAGTGCTCCGCAAGGGCCGTGTCCGCCGCGCGAAACTTTATTATCTGCGCGACCTGCGCGGCAAAGGCGCCCGTATCGCCGAGCGCACCACGGGCCACGGCATTGAACAGCAAGAAGTTGCTGTCTCTAAAACCGAGCGCCGCCGCCAGAAAGATGCCGAAAAAGCAAACCGCAAGGAAGTTGCTGCTCAGGCACGCGCCGACAAGGCAAAAGCTGATGCAGCTGCTGCCGAGGCCGCTGCGGCTGAAGCCGCTGCTGCAGAAGCACCCGCCGAGGGCGGTGACGCTTAACATCCTGGCTGCATCATAGCTGCTATGTGAAACGCCCTCCCTTCCGGAGGGCGTTTTCGCATGGGCAAGGCTTCCCTATGTGAGCTTCAGCGCTATTGTGCGCCGCGAAAGTGAGAGGCCGAAATGTCCGCAAAGACACTCTACGACAAGATCTGGGATTCCCATGTCGTTCACACCGATGCGCAGTCAGGTGAGAGCCTTCTTTATATCGATCTCCACCTCATTCATGAGGTGACGACGCCTCAGGCTTTTGCGGGCCTGAAAGCCGCAGGCCGCAAGGTGCGCCGGCCTGAACTGACGCTCGCGGTCGCCGATCACAACACGCCGACAGAAAACCAGGCGCTCGGGCTGGCGGGCGTGAAGGATGCCGAGGCGCGCAACCAGCTCGAGACGCTGACCCGCAATGTCGCCGAGTACGGCATCGAGTTCTTCCAGATGGGCGACATCAATAACGGTATCGTCCATGTCGTCGGCCCGGAGCAGGGGCGCACCCAGCCGGGCATGACGATCGTATGCGGCGACAGCCATACCTCAACCCACGGCGCGTTCGGCGCGCTGGCGCATGGCATCGGCACCTCTGAAGTCGAGCATGTGCTCGCCACGCAGACACTGCGCGCGCGCAAAATGAAGAATATGGCGGTGGAAGTGTCCGGCCGTTTGCGCGACGGGGTCACCGCCAAGGATCTCGCGCTGCATGTCATCGCCATCACCGGGACCGCCGGTGGTACGGGCCATGTGATCGAGTATCGCGGCGAAGCGGTCCGCGCGCTCTCCATGGAAGGGCGCATGACGCTCTGCAATCTCTCGATCGAAGGCGGGGCCCGCGCAGGTCTTGTTGCGCCAGACGATGTTACGTTCGAGTACATGAAGGGCCGCCCGTCCACGCCCAAGGGCGGCGCCTGGGAGCTGGCCGAGAAACACTGGCGCACGCTGTATTCAGACGATGATGCTGTCTTCGATGAGGTGCTGCGCATCAAGGGCGAAGACGTTGAGCCGACCGTCACCTGGGGCACCAGCCCGGAACAGGGCATCGCGATTTCCGGCATCATTCCGAAACCCGAGGATTTCTCCGACCCGGTCAAGCGCGCCGCGTGCGAGCGCGCTTTGGACTATATGGGCCTTGAGGGCGGCAAGCCGATCGCGGGCACGCCCGTTCAGCGCGTTTTCATCGGCTCGTGCACCAACAGCCGGATCGAGGATCTGCGCGCCGCCGCTGAAGTGGCCAAAGGCAACAAGGTGGCAGACGGCGTGCGGGCCATGGTTGTGCCGGGTTCCGGCCTCGTTCGGGCGCAAGCCGAAGCCGAAGGCCTCGATCTTGTTCTCATGGAAGCTGGCTTTGAATGGCGCGAGCCAGGCTGCTCCATGTGCCTTGGCATGAACCCGGATATTCTTTCGCCAGGCGAACGGTGCGCCTCCACATCAAATCGCAATTTCGAGGGTCGGCAGGGCAGGGGTGGGCGTACCCATCTGATGAGCCCTGCTCTGGCCGCCCGTGCCGCCATCAATGGCGTGCTCGGATAATCTGTTAACTGATCAGGATCATTTCATGACGTCTTCTGACCTCACCCCCCGCCAGAACTGGACCCGCGAAGAGATTGCGGCAATCTATGATCTGCCCCTCGATCAGCTTTTCGCCCGCGCGCTCGCCGTGAAGGCAGCCCATTGGGCAGACGGCGCCGTGCAAAAGTCGCAGCTCCTGTCGATCAAGACCGGCGGCTGCGCCGAGAATTGCGGTTATTGCAGCCAGTCAGCGAGCTTCAAGACAGGCCTTAAGGCTGAGAAGCTGCTCCCGGTTGAAGAAGTTGTTGATGCTGCTCGCCGCGCAAAGGCCAACGGCGCGGACCGTTTCTGCATGGGCGCCGCCTGGCGCTCGCTGAAAGATCGCGACCTGCCAAAAGTGGCAGAGATGATCTCGGCTGTGAAGGCAGAAGGCCTTGAGACCTGCGTCACGCTCGGCATGCTTGAAGAAGGCCAGGCTGAAGCGCTGAAAGAAGCGGGCCTCGACTATTACAATCACAACCTCGACACCTCGCGCGAGTATTACAGCACGGTCGTCACGACACGGACGTTTGACGACCGGATCGAAACGCTCGGCCGTGCGCGACAGGCCGGCATCAAGCTCTGCTGTGGCGGCATCCTCGGCATGGGCGAGTCGCGCTCTGACCGGGTAGGCCTCATCCATGAGCTTTCCCTGCTTAGCCCCCATCCAGAAAGCGTACCGGTCAACAAGCTCGTGCCCATCGAGGGCACACCTCTGGCCAATAGCGAAGAGCTCGATACGCTCGAGCTCGCCCGCGCCATTGCGGTCTGCCGCATCGTATTCCCGAAAAGCTGGGTGCGCCTCTCTGCCGGGCGCGAAACGATGAGCGCCGAAGGCCAGGCCCTCTGCATCCTCGCCGGCGCCAACTCAATTTTTGTGGGCGACCGCCTGCTGACAACTGCCAATCCCGCCATGGACAAGGACGCGCGCCTGCTCGAATCCGTGGGGGGTGGTTGCTCGAAGTGCTAGGCTGAGTTTAGCAGAGCTTACCCGAGTTTGGTTGCCATTCTCCCGCTGCGGGCCGATATTCTCCCTTCAAGATAATCCTGAAGGGAGAGTTCGGCATGGCCGGAACAGTGAAACTCGAGGGCGGCGTAACGCTCGATGGACCGCGCGGCCGGATTTACGGCTCGATCCTTGAAACGGTTGGCGCGACCCCGCTCGTTCGCGCCGAAAAGTTCGCCAAGGCCGAGGGCGTTGACGCCGACATCCTCTTCAAGCTGGAATTCTTCAATCCCCTCGCCAGCGTCAAGGACCGGATCGGCCTCGCGATGATCCTGGGACTGGAGGCCGAAGGCAAGCTGAAGCCCGGCGGTGTCCTGATTGAGCCTACCTCGGGCAATACCGGCATTGGCCTCGCCTTCGTGGCGGCCGCCAAAGGCTACCGCCTGATCCTCACCATGCCGGAGTCCATGTCTGTGGAGCGGCGCAAGATGCTGGCCTATCTCGGCGCCGAGCTGGTGCTGACGCCGAAAGAAAAAGGCATGGGCGGGGCCATCGCGCGGGCCAATGAACTGCTCGCCGAAATCCCTGGCGCCGTCAGCCCCAGCCAGTTCGACAATCCGGCAAACCCGGCGATCCATGAGAAGACAACGGCAGAGGAAATCTGGTCCGATACCGCCGGCGCTGTCGACGCCATTGTTTCGGGCATCGGCACGGGTGGCACGTTCACGGGCGTTGGGCGCGTGCTGAAGCCCCGCAAGCCGAGCCTGAAGATGTTTGCGATTGAGCCTGAAGCCTCCCCGGTCTTGTCCGGCGGCGCACCTGGCCCCCATATGATCCAGGGCATCGGCGCCGGCTTTGTGCCGGGTAACGCGGATACGAGCCTGATTGACGAGATCGTGAAAGTCTCCAATGAGGAATCCTTTGCGATGGCCCGTAAGCTCGCCAAGACCGAAGGCATTCCCGGTGGTATTTCTTCCGGCGCGGCAGCCGCGGCAGCCGTTCGCATCGGCAAGCGGCCGGAGATGGCGGGCAAGACAATCGTGGTCATCCTGGCAAGCTTTGCCGAGCGCTATCTCTCAACGGCTCTGTTTGACGGCGTCTGACAGGGTAGGGGGCTTCGCAGCGGCAGGGCTCGCCAATCTTCGGCAGCTGGTGGATAGATGCCACCAGAAAATTCATCCGGAGGAAGCCGATTATGGCGCGATACACACTACATGGAATGTGGCCATCGGGCCCGACCTATAAGGTCGGCCTGATGCTGCGTCTCACCAATACCCCGCATGATTACGAACATGTCGATCTGCGGGCCGGTGCCCACAAGGCAGACGCTTTCCTGGCCAAGAACCGTTACGGCCAGGTGCCGGTGCTGGAAGACCATGAGAAGGACGTCTGCCTGTCCCAATCCTCGGTGATCCTTGATTACCTCGCCGATGAAACGGGTCAGTTTGCCGGGAAGGACCGCTCCGAACGCCTCAGCGCGCGCGAGTGGCAGTTCTGGGGCGCAGGCCCGCTCGCCGTTGGCGTCTATCGTACGCGCGCCCTGAAGCTCGGCTTCTTCAAGTTTCCTGAAGAGGTGGCCGCTGCAAACCTTCAATCCGCGCTCGGCGCGCTGAAGGAGCTTGATGGTCTGCTCGCTGGCCGCAATTGGCTGGTAGGGGGCGGCGCAACCATTGCTGACATCGATATCTACGGCATCGCCAGCTATTGCAGCCAGGCGCAGATTGATCTTCAGCCCTTCGGCAATGTGCGCAAATGGATGGCGCGCGTGGAAGATCTCGCAGGCTTTAAAGGCCCGCAGGAGTGTCTTCCGCAAGCGAGTGTCAAAGCGGCGTGATTACGGGGCTCGATCATCTGGTGCTTGTCTGCCCGGAGATTACCTCGGGCGTAGCTGTCTATGAGAAGCTTCTCGGCCGGAAGGCTGACTGGCGGGCGGATGTGGAAGGGGGCGGCGCGTCTGCGCTGTTCCGGCTGGGCAATACGGCGCTGGAGCTGCTGGCGCCTGCGGGCGAAGGGCCGTTGGCGGCGCGCTTGGCAGAGATCATCGAGGCAGACGGCCCCGGCCTGACGACGCTTGCCTTTGGCAGTGATGGCACCGCTGGAGACCACGACACCTTCACCCGAAGAGGTCTTGAGCCAGAACCGGTCGCCGACGGGCAGTCTGTACATTCGCAGACCGGCGCGGCGCGAGCATGGCAGCGTTTCCGGATTCCGGACACGAAGACCGGCGGCATCAAGGTGTTCATCATCGAGCCGGGGGAAGGGGCGCTTCAACCTCACCCGGCCCCGGCAGACGCGGTGCATGGGCTCGACCATGCGGTGATCAACACGGCCGCGCCCGACCGCACACTGGCCTTCTATGGCGCTAAGCTCGGATTACGCCTGGCGATGGACCGGACAAATCCGGATTGGGGCGTGCGCCTGATCTTTTTCCGCACCGGAAGTCTGACCATCGAAATTGCCCAGCGCCTGGCTGATCCTGAAGATTATACCAAGGCAGACAGTTTCTGGGGGCTTACATGGGCCGTCGCCGATATTGCCGCCGCTCATGCGCGCCTGACGTCCAGTGGCTTTGAGGTTTCGGAAATCCGCAAGGGCCGCAAGCCCGGCAGCCGGGTTTTCACGGTCCGGAACGGCACAATGAATGTGCCCACCTTGTTCATTGCCCATGAGGGGGTTTAAAAGCTCAGCCCATGACACCTTTCACACGCCTCGACGGAACCGCCGCGCCGCTGATGGACAAGGGGAAACCCATGTCCAATGTCGATACCGACATGATCATCCCCAAACAGTTCCTGAAGACGACCGAGCGGACGGGGCTCGCCAAGGGCCTCTTCTATGAGTTGAAAACGCGGGCAGACGGTTCAGAAGACCCCGATTTCGTGCTCAACCGGCCGCAATACGCCAAGGCGAGCATTCTCATCGCAGGCGACAATTTCGGTTGTGGCTCCTCGCGTGAACATGCGCCGTGGGCCCTGGCCGATCAGGGCATCACCTGCATCATCGCGCCCTCCTTTGCCGACATCTTCCACAACAATTGCTACAAGAACGGCATTCTTCCCGTGCGCCTGCCAGCCGATGTCTGTGACAAGCTGGCGGCGGAAGCTGGCGGCCCGAACCATGTCTTCTCGGTGGACCTGCAGGCCCAGACTGTGACGACGCCCTCGGGAGAGGTGCACGCCTTTGAAGTTGATCCCGGCCGGAAGTCGAATCTGATCGCCGGCCTTGATGAAATTGGCGCGTCCCTCACAGCCGCGTCCGCCATCGACAATTTCGAGGATCAACGCCGCCTGACAACGCCCTGGCTCGAAGGCGCGCGCTGAACGTTCGGGCTATCCGTATTCAGGGTCGGCAATTTTATCGACAATCAATTGCAAGGCCCGAACGGCGCTGCCATACATTTCTGCGGAAACATCTAAATTTCTCAGCGGAAGGGTACGGCCTGATGGCATTCACAGTGAAGTCCTGCATTGTTTCGCTTGTTGCTGCAGCAACGCTTGGCGGCTGCGCCGCTAATACGTCGGGCATGACCGCGCTTGCTTCTGCGGACACGATTACCGCCGGTATGGAAGGCGAGACTGCGCCCGACGGCACGGTTATAAAATGCCGCTCAATTCAGGTCACGGGCAGCCGGTTTCCGGTGAAAGAATGCAAGTCCGAAGCGGCTTGGGAGAATTTCGACCAGCAGATGGCGAGCAACGCTAAAAACGAGACCGACAAGTTTCAGCGCCTGAATACGGGGTGCTCGACGACGGGCTCCTGCTGAGCCCAGGCATACTCAACATAGCCTGGTGAACCTTCTGCGCGGGCGCAGGCGAAGCAGGCTCGACCAAATCGCACGGGACCGAACATGATCAACCTTCTGAAGACCTCCATCGCCGCCTTTGCCGTCAGCATTCTCGCGGCGTGCGCAACGCCCGCGACAAACGAAACTGTCGACACAAGCGAGAAGATCGCCGCCTCGATGGAAGGCAAGATGACGGACGACGGCACGGTCGTTGTGTGCCGGTCCATGCAGGTTACCGGCAGCCGGTTTCCGGCAAAGGAATGCAAGTCCGAGAAGGTCTGGAAAGAGTTCGACGCGATCATGGCCGAGAACGCCAAATCATCCACGGACAGGATTCAGCGCGTGAATAGTGGGTGCGCCAACGGGCCCTGCTGATCCTGGCTCTCGATAACACCATCCGAATTTAAATCATTAAAAGCCTCAACAGGACTGAGCATGATCAACTTTCTGAAGCCTGCCACCGCTGTCTTTGCAGCCGGTATTCTCGCGGCGTGCGCGACGCCCGCTACAAATGAAACCGTGAGCAAAGGCGACAAGATTACTGCCGCCATGGAGGGCAAGATGACGGACGATGGCACGGTCGTCGCCTGCCGTTCCATGCAGGTCACCGGCAGCCGTTTTCCGGCAAAGGAATGCAAATCTGAAAAGGCCTGGAAAGAGTTCGACATCGTGATGGCCGAGAACGCGAAATCCTCCACTGACAGGATTCAGAGGCTGACGACCGGTTGCTCGACTCAGGGCGAGGGCACCTGCTGATCGAAGGGATATCGCAACAAAGCGAACCTGAAGAGGCAATGGCACTTTAAGCCGCCTCGACGGCCCGTAATTTTCCTGCCAAACAGCCGCGCATGAAACAGACTCTCCTCCTATTGCCGGGCGATGGCATCGGCCCCGAAGTTGTCGCACAGGCCCGGCGTATCGCCGAAGCGCTTGTGCCGGACGTGCAGATTGAAGAAGGGCTCGTCGGTGGCGCAAGCTTTGATGCCCACGGCACGCCCCTGACCGATGAGACGCTGGACCGTGCCCGGAAGGCCAGCGCCGTTCTGCTTGGCGCCGTTGGCGGCCCCAGATGGACGGCAACGGCGCGTGATAAGCGCCCTGAAGCGGGTCTCCTGGCGCTCCGCAAGGGACTGGATGTCTTTGCCAATCTGCGACCGGCTTTCTGTTTTCCAGCGCTGGTCGATGCCTCCAGCCTGAAGAAGGACCGCGTCGAAGGGCTTGATCTGATGATCGTCCGCGAGCTGACCGGCGGGGTCTATTTCGGCCAGCCTCGCGGCATCGACGAAGAGGGCGGCCTGCGCCGCGGCTATGACACGGCGATTTATACCCACCCGGAAGTCGAGCGCGTTGCCCGCATCGCGTTTGACATAGCGCGTGGCCGGAATGGCCGCGTTACCTCGGTTGAAAAATCCAATGTGATGGAATCTGGCCTCTTCTGGCGCCAGGAAGTTACCCTCGCGCATGCCGAACTCGGCGCCGGGGTGGAGCTGGCCCACATGTATGCAGATGCCTGCGCCATGGAACTCGTCCGCGCGCCCAAGCAGTTTGACGTGATCCTGGCAGATAATCTCTTCGGCGACATCCTGTCGGACGCGGCGGCTATGTTGACCGGCTCGATCGGTATGTTGCCATCCGCCTCGCTAGGCGCGCCCGGCACGCCGGGCCTCTATGAGCCGGTCCACGGCTCCGCGCCCGACATTGCCGGGCAGGGCATCGCCAACCCCTGCGCGGCCATCCTGTCGCTCGAAATGGCGCTGCGTTGGTCGCTCGGTAAAGAGAAAGCCGCTGATACGCTGCTCGCCGCCGTTGGCAAGGCGCTCGACCGCGGTGCCCGCACGCGGGACCTTGGCGGAGATCTGAGCACCCGTGCAATGGCGGACGCGGTTCTCAACGCGCTCTGAGCGCCGTAACGCGTCCGGATTTGGACAAGCCGGCCACCTTGTGACATCCTCCGCTCAAAAGAAGAGCGGAGGAAACAAGCAATGTCGTATGCTGCCGGGCGGCTCATTCATGATGCCGACAGCCATCTGATGGAAATGACCGATTGCCTCGATCCCTATTTCGAGGCGCGCCTGCTGGAACGCTATCACGCGCTTCCCGTCTACCAGGCAAAGCATTCTCACGCTCACTGGATGAACAAGGAACGCGCCCGGCATGAGGACGCCGCCTATCGCGCCGCTGCCGGAGACGCGATCCTTCTCAAGAAAAACTATGAGGCGCTCGGATCATTCCGGCGGGAAGATCGCCCGGCCGTGATGGACCGGCTGGGCTTTGCCAGCCAGCTTGTGTTCACCACCTTCTGTCTCGGAAATTTCGGGCTCGACCAGTCGGGCGACATGGAACTTTGTTACGCGGCCGCCGATGCCCATAACCGTATGATGACCGACTTCTGCTCGGTTGACCGGCGTCTGCTGCCCGTTGCTTATGTGCCGCTGGAAGATTTTCAGAGGGCGAAGCAAACCGCCAGGCTGGCTATCCAGCTGGGCGCCAAGGCCATCATGGTGCCCTCACTTTGCCCGCAAAAACATGCGCCCAGCCATATCGGTCTCGATCCGGTCTGGCGCGCGGCGGAAGAGGCGGGCTTGCCGATCCTCCTGCATGTCGGGGGGGAGGAAAAACTCAACCCGGTCTACAAGGAAAACGGCCTGCCGCCGGTGCCCGATTTCCATGGCGGTGACGATAATTTCACCTCCGTTTCCTATATGCCGATCCCAAACGCAGCGATGCAGACGCTCTCCACACTGATTTTCGATGGCGTGTTTGACCGTTTCCCGAATTTGAAATGGGGGGCTATCGAGCTTGGCGCGTCCTGGGTTCCCGGGTGGATGCGGTCCATGGATTCGGCTGCCCATGCGTTCGGGCGCAATGAAGAACGATTGCAGAAATTATCGGCCAAGCCTTCCGAAATTGTCCGCCGCCAGTTCCGCGCGGCGCCCTATCCGCATGAAGATGCCGGCTGGATTATTCGCAATTCGGGGGATGAGGTCTGCCTCTTCTCGTCAGACTATCCCCATGTCGAGGGCGGCAGGAACCCGCTCAAGCGGTTCGATGAAACGCTCGCAGGCTGCACGCCAACGCAGGTGGAACGCTTCTATTCGGAGAATTTCATCGACCTTATGGGAGAAGGCCTGGCGAGAGACTTGCGGCGGCCGGGCCTGAAAGCCACGGGCTGATTTATATTCAACCAACTAGTTGACAATTGAGTTCCTGTCTCCATATTCAACCACATGGTTGAACAAGAATCTCCCCGTCTCGACGCTATCTTCCATGCCTTGGGAGATAGCACCCGCCGTCATATGCTCCGGGAGCTGAGCGAGGGCGAGCGCACCATAAGTCAGCTCGCCCAGCCGTTCGAGATGTCGCTGGCTGCGGCCTCCAAACATATCAAGGCGTTGGAAAGCGCCGGCCTCATCCGGCGGGAAGTGCGTGGGCGGACGCATGTCTGCCATCTCGATCCTGGCCCTATGGCCGGCGCGCATGAGTGGCTGACCTTCTACCAGCAGTTCTGGACGGGTCGCCTCGATACTCTCGAACGGCTCTTGCGCGAGGCTGATAACGCAAAGCAATCCCCCAGCCCGGAAGGAAAAAGGAAATGACCCAGACCACCAAAAACACTGTCTACGGCCAGCTGATTGAGCCGACCGTGCTGAAGATGCAACGCATGCTGCCTGGTTCTGTGGAGCGCGTCTGGTCGTATCTCACGGAGGGCGAGCTGCGCAGTCAATGGCTGGCTTCGGGCGACATGGAGCTTCGTCCTGGTACAGAGTTTGAATTCGTTTGGCGGAATGACGAGCTGACTAACCCACCCGGCAAGCGGCCTGAAGGGATGAGCGCGGAAAACCGTATGGTCTGCAAGGTCTTGGAGGTTGACGCCCCCCGGCGTCTTTTCATCACCTGGGGTGTCCAAAGCGATGTTCTGTTTGAACTGGCGCCGCAGGGCGATGATACGCTTCTGACGATCACACATCGCCGCCCGCCGACCCGCGATGTACTTCTCAGCGTCTCTGCTGGATGGCATGCGCATGTGGATGTTCTGGAAGCCAAACTCGAAGGCGCAACACCAAGGCCTCATTGGGACAACTGGGTGCAACTGCGCTCAGACTACGACCAGCGGTTCCCGGCCTAGCTGTAATCGGCAATCCGGCAGAGCAGGGGGCCGCGAAACTCGAAGAAGCTCGCCCCGCGCACCTTCACCGATTGGCCCGCTTTCACGCCGGTCGGCAGGTCAACCGCCGCGCGGCCTTCAAACTCGATTTCAGCAGCAGCTTTGCCGGCGCCTGAGACAAGATTGATCAGCCGCTGGCGGCGATAGGAGAACGCGTTACCCGACACTTCGGCCACCTGGCGCATCATGTCCTTGCCCTCAAGGCGCATGGATTGGCCGGTATTGGAGATGTTCTCGAACACCACATCATCGGTCACATAGGTCAGCATGGCGTCGATATCGCGCTCATTATAGGCCGCGATGTATTTGCGGATGATCTCGTCGAGCATTGTGTCTGCTCCGCCCTGTTAAGCCCGGCGCAGTCCTGCCTGACGCGGCTGAATTGCACAAGCCGCTTTAAGATGGGCGCGAGATGGGCCATATAGCCCGCCAACATGAACCAGAGGAGATAAAAATGGGCACACGCATCGCGGTTGTCGGCGCCACAGGTAATGTTGGGCGGGAACTCCTCAACATTCTGGACGAGCGACTCTTCCCCGCCGACGAAGTTTTCGCAGTCGCTTCGCGCCGGTCGATTGGCAAGGAGGTCTCCTATGGAGACCGGACCCTGAAATGCCATGACCTGGAGCAGTTTGACTTCAGCCGCGTCGATGTCGTGCTGATGTCGGCAGGCGGCAAGGTCTCGAAAGAGTGGTCGCCGAAGATTGCCAAGGCGGGCGCCATCGTTATCGACAACTCGTCGCAATGGCGGATGGACCCGGATGTGCCCTTGGTGGTCCCGGAAGTGAACGCAGACGCGGTTCTCGGCTATGAGAAGAAGCGGATCATCGCCAATCCGAACTGCTCCACGGCGCAGCTCGTTGTGGCGCTGAAGCCCATCCATGACGCTGTCGGCATCAAACGGGTCGTCGTGGCGACGTATCAGTCTGTCTCCGGCGCCGGCAAGGAAGCCATGGACGAGCTGTGGAACCAGACGCGCGGCATTTTCGTCAATGACGAACCCGCCCCGCAGGTCTTCCAGAAGGAGATCGCCTTCAACGTCATCCCGCAGATCGACGTGTTCATGGACGATGGCTACACCAAGGAAGAGTGGAAGATGCGCGTCGAGACGAAGAAAATTCTCGATGAAAAGATTGAGCTGGTGGCCACCTGTGTGCGCGTGCCGGTGTTTGTCGGCCACTCCGAAGCGGTACACATCGAAACCATCGGGCATATGAGCGCGGATGAATGCCGCGCCCTGCTGCGTGAAAGCCCCGGCCTCATGGTGGTGGATGATCCCAAGGAAGATCTCTTCATCACGCCCAAAGAGTGCGTGGGGGAGTGGGCAACCTATATCAGCCGCATCCGTCACGATCCCACCACAGAAAACGGCCTCGCCTTCTGGTGCGTGTCGGACAATCTCCGCAAGGGCGCGGCTCTGAACGCGGTCCAGATCGCTGAGGAATTGCTCAATCGCGGCATCATCAAACCGGAGAAAGTCCACGCTTAGGCGCGGGCTGTCCTGAGGGACGAATTGAACATCCCGGCCACGCCCTGCGTTGCCGGGATGTTCGTTTCTAGAGCTCTGAAAAGTCCACCACTTCAAAGCTGTGCCCGGTCGCTTCAACAAAACGGCGGAAGTCAGCCTGTGAGATGGCGGTG
Organism: Hyphomonas neptunium ATCC 15444; assembly: GCF_000013025.1. Taxonomy (NCBI): domain Bacteria; kingdom Pseudomonadati; phylum Pseudomonadota; class Alphaproteobacteria; order Hyphomonadales; family Hyphomonadaceae; genus Hyphomonas; species Hyphomonas neptunium. The sequence goes on from NC_008358.1 coordinate 51,100, forward strand.
GTGCCGGTATTGGTCAGCGGGTGAAAATTCACCACATCCGCGCCCGCCAGGACCGCGTCGACCAGGAAGCGCACGCGGGGCGGCTGGTCGTTCATCAGGGAGAAGGCCGTGACCGATCCCGGTGTTACGCCAAGCACGTCTGTCATCAGCTCTGGCGCCCCAAAGGAGAGGCGCTTGGTGGCGATCTTTCGGTGAAGCTGGTTGAGTTTCAGCTGGTTATGGGCCTCTGCCGCAATCAGCACCAAGTCGCCGCCCGCGTCCTTCAGGAAGAGGTTCTTTGTATGCGCGCCGGGCATGTCCGCCTTCAGGGCGGAGGACTGCTCCACCGTGAACATCGCCTCATGCCAGGTGGTGGCGTGCGCGATGCCGAGATCATCAAGATAGGCGAACAGGTCTTCAGGGCTTGCGGGCATGGTATCCTTTGGGGCAGGACTTTGGCTGTCCGTCAAGCAGCCAGGAAGCGGAAAGCCAGCCCATGCGCCTTGAATGTTATAAGATTTACGATGTTGCCCCGGAAATCGTGCCCGCCCGGTCGGACCGCGAATGGATGGATGCCTTCACCGATCGCCACCCTTATCGGTGTCTTCCCCTCACGATGGCGAACTCGACTGGGTGGGAAATCCTCTGCCCGATGGACATCAAGATCAAATGGAATGGCGGGCCGCGGAATGAGGACATACAGCTTCTGACGCGGGGCGATCCGGCGGCGATTCCGAGCTTTGCCGACAGCCATTTCATGCGGGGGATCGTGACGTTTCACACCGGCCACCTGTTCCGCACTCCGCCCGGCTGGGGCGTCTGGGTGACCGGGCCGCCGAATTGGCCCAAGGACGGCATTGCCCCCCTCACGGGCCTGGTCGAAACCGACTGGCTGCCCTTTCCCTTCACCATGAACTGGCAGATGACCCGGCCAGGCGAGGTGATCTTCCAGAAGGGCGAACCCTTTGCTTTCGTTACACTTATGGAACACAAGCGGCTGGAAGAGATCACTCCGGAACGCAAGGCCCTGAAGTCCAATCCTGAGCTGGTGAAGGAATATGAAGGCTGGCGCGAGAGCCGGGCGGACTTCAACTCCCGGCTCAAGGTCGGCGAGGAAAATGCCATGAAAGCCCGCTGGCAACGCCACTATATGCGGGGGGAAAAACCCGACGGAGAAAAGGTGGACAGCCACCAGACCAAGCGCCGCCTGAAGCCCCCGAAAGAAATGTGAGGTTTGCGGCGCCCTGTCCCGTGGATAAGGGCGCCAAAAAACTCCAACGCCGTTGGAGTTTTTTCACTCCGTGCCGGGGCGCGCGGCCTTTTCGGCAATGCCGGATGTGCCCTGGCGGGCTTCCAGCGCGCCGGCAACCGCGTCGAGGGCCACGCCCCGCGACCGAAGCGCGACGAAGACGTGATAGATCACATCGGCCGCTTCGCTCGCCACCCGGTCATCGCTCTCCCGGCGGACGGCGTCTGCCAGCTCCCCGCCTTCCTCGGCCACCTTGGCGGCGGCGGCGTCTGGCCCCTTGGCCAGCAGCTTGGCCGTCCAGCTGGAGGAGGCGTCTCCGTCCAGGGCGCGCGCGTCGATGGTTTCGGCCAGATGCGCAAGGGCGGCGGCGAGACGGTCAGGCGAGGCGAGGGGGGCTTTGGCGGTCATGGGGCTTCCTTACCGCGTTATCTGCGAAGGTAGAAGAGGCGAGGCGGAGACAACCTTTCGCGCTGGGGCAGTCCTTGACGTCCCCAGCGGAAGGGCGCCAGTTTCATCTCAAAGTTCCGGAGGACGACCCAGATGAACGACCGCGTTTTGATCACGATGCTCGAAGACGGCATTGCCGATGTGCGCCTTAACCGCACCGACAAGATGAATGCCCTCGACCCCGCCATGTTTGCCGGCATTGCCGAGGCCATCGACAAGCTGAAAGCCATGAAGGGCCTGCGCGTCGTGGTGCTCTCCGGCGAGGGCCGCGCCTTCTGCGCCGGGCTGGACCTGTCGAATTTCACCGGCGGGGGCGGCGGCAGCGGCGAGAAGAAACCGGAAAAAGCGAGCCCCACCAGCAATCTGGATGGGCGCAGCCATGGCATCGCAAACCTTGCCCAATATGTGGCCTGGGGCTGGCGCGAGCTGAACGTGCCGGTGATCGCGGCCGCCCATGGCGTGGCATTCGGCGGCGGCTTTCAGATCCTTTCGGGCGCTGACATCCGCTTCATCCATCCTGAGACGCGCTGCGCCATTATGGAGATGAAATGGGGCCTCGTGCCGGATATGGCCGGTTACCCCCTCTGGCGCGGCAATGTGCGCGACGATGTGCTCCGTGAGCTGACCTACACCAATCGCGAGTTCCGCGGCACGGAGGCCCAGGCACTGGGCTTTGCCACGCATGTGTCTGAGAACCCGCTGGAAGATGCGCTCGCGCTCGCCCGCGTGATGGCAGCGAAACACCCCGCCGCGATGCAGGGGGCAAAGCGCCTCTTCAACGCGATGCAGGATGCCACCGACGCCGAGCTTCTCCAGATGGAAAGCGACGAGCAGAACAAGGTGATGCGCACGCCCAACCAGATGGAAGCGGTGATGTCGGAAATGCAGAAGCGCAAACCGGTGTTCGCGGAGTAATTCTTCAAGCCCCCTCGCTGGAAGCGGGGAGGGGGCTAGACCGTCCGCACCGGCGCGCCGGCCTTGGCCAGCGCAGCCCGCGCCTCTGCCAAACTCGCCTCGCCGAAATGGAAGATCGAGGCGGCGAGCACCGCGCTCGCCCCGCCTTCCAGCACCGCAGGGGCAAAGTCTTCGACGCTCCCGGCCCCGCCACTGGCGATGACGGGGATGGTGACGGCAGACGAGACCGCCTTCAGCAGCGGAATGTCATAGCCAGATTTCGTCCCGTCCCGGTCCATTGAGGTAAGCAGGATTTCGCCCGCGCCCCTTTTGGCGGCCTCGCGGGCAAACTCGACTGCGTTGATGCCCGTGGCCTTGCGCCCGCCATGGGTGAAGATTTCCCAGCTGTCGCCGACGGCGCGCGCATCAATGGCCACCACCACGCATTGCCGCCCAGCCTTCGCCGCGCAGGCGGAGACCAGCGCCGGGTCTGCCACGGCGGCCGAATTGATGGCCACCTTGTCCGCCCCTGCGCGCAACAGCGCCACCATATCTTCCACCGAGCGCACGCCCCCGCCAACGGTCAGCGGCATGAAGCACGCCTCAGCCGTGCGGCTGACCGTTTCCAGCAGCGTGCCGCGGCCTTCATGGCTGGCGGTGATGTCGAGGAAGCAAAGCTCGTCGGCGCCCGCCGCGTCATAGGCGCGGGCAAGGGCGACGGGGTCTCCGGCGTCTTTCAGGTCCACGAAATTGACGCCCTTCACGGTGCGCCCGTCTTTCACGTCGAGGCAGGGGATGATGCGGGTTTTCAGCATGGCCGCTCCTTTGCCGCCAAAGGCGCGCGAATGCAAACAATCCGTAAGGTTTACCGGGGTGGGAAGGGGCGCGTTTCGCGCCTATATTGACGCAACGGGAGGCTGATCTCGAACCAGAATACTGGACCGGTTAGCGAAGGAGTTGAGAAGAATGGACATGAAACGACTGGAGCGGAACACATCCGCCCGCCTGCAGAATGATGAAGCCGAAGCGCTCTCGCGCTTGGCCGCCGGGCTGTCGCGCCTGCAGGCCGCGCCTGGCGCGCCGGAGGGTGAAACCGACTTGTCCCATGCCCTGCGCACGCGGCGTCGCCTGCGCCGGCCATTATCCTCGGCGCTGTAGTAAAAACGGCCATTTGCCTTCCGGAACCGGTAAAATTTCACCGGTCTTCCGGAGGCGGCTTTAAGCATGAGCTGATACGGTCTCCCCATCGAAATGGGCGGGGCGAATGCAGGTATCCAAGGCACTTCAGAAGGCTATCCGCACGGGCGTGATCACCACGGCCGCGTCGGTATTTTTCACCTTCGTGCCTGTCTATATCTGGACCCTGATTGATAAGGTCATCGACCGGCCGTCCATCTATGCCGCGTGCATCTTCATGCCGCTGATCATTGCGCCGGCGTGCAGCTGGTTTGTACTGCGCGCGCAGATGCGGGCAGAGCGCCTGGCGCAGGAAAACCACCGCCTTGCGAATGAAGACGAGCTGACCGGCCTGCCAAACCGGCGCGCCTTCTTTGCCACTGCCAGCGTGCTTCAGATGCAGGCCGATGCCGGGGCCGGGCAATTTTACTGCGCGATTGCGGATGTCGATAATTTCAAACGTGTGAACGATGCCCATGGCCATGAGGCGGGCGATGGCGTGCTGATCTCCGTAGCCGGAATATTACGCAGGCTGGCCCCGCCCGGCGCCATCGTGGCGCGCCTTGGCGGGGAAGAATTTGCGCTGGCGGGCGTCTTTGCCGATGCGCGGGCAGCGCGCGCCGCCTGCGCCGCCCTGGTGCGCGCGGTGGCCGCCGCCGATCACAGTGCGCAGAGCCTCACCCGCCAGGTCACCATCAGCCTCGGCCTCAGCCGCGAAACCGGCCGGGAAACCCTCTCCGCCCTCCTCAACCGCGCCGACGAAGCTCTCTACCGCGCCAAACAGGCCGGGAAAAACCGTGTGATGATGTACGAGGACGAACCCGTTCCGCCGCTGGCGCGGGTGGGGTAGGGATGTCCCGAACCGCTCCATGTCTTTGAATAAAATGCAAAAACTACTGCCGTTAACCTCTCGTTAACCGCTTTTTTGTGCATTCGCCTATTGGAGGCTGGACTCAACCCAAGCGAGTCCGGTAACTCTCTGTATCCCATATCTATGGGGTCCGAGGGAGCGCAGGCACAAGATTTGGCGTCGAAGCCTGCGCCCCCCGGTTTTTTCAACCGCCGAGGCGGTGATTCGGTGTATGGCAACGGCTCCGCATCGGCAACCCCTCGGCTCTACATGGAGCCCAAAAATGGCTGACCACTACTACGTGAATATGAATGCTCAACCAAACGGTGACCACGAAGTACACAAGAACAGCTGTACACGCCTTCCGGACGTGATGAATCGACAATACCTCGGCTTGTTTGAAAGCTGCGCCCCCGCGGTGCGAAAGGCTAAAGAATCATATTGGCAGTCCAACGGGTGTTATTACTGCTCGCTGGCGTGTCACACGACATGAGCCACCGGCGGGTTAGGTTCCTTAGCCTAACCCGCCGCCTCAATCGCCTCGCTCGCCACAATATCCCCATCATACAGCGCCCGCCCCAGGATAGACCCCGCAATCGGTGCGCCCGAAGCCTTCAGGGCACGGATGTCGTTCACGTCGCGCACGCCGCCGGAGGCGATGACGGGGATGGAGACGGCGTGGGCGAGCTCTGCCGTGAACGGAACATTGACGCCGGTTTTCAGTCCGTCGCGGCCAATGTCGGTGGCGACGATGGCGGCCACGCCGCAGCCTTCAAACGCCTTGGCAAGCTCGGTCGCCTTCATGTCGCTGGTCTCGGCCCAGCCTTCCACGGCCACCATGCCATCCTTCGCGTCGATCCCCACCACGATGCGGCCGGGCAGCGCGCGGGCAGCTGTTTTCACCAGTTCGGGGTCGCGCAGGGCAATGGTGCCGAGGATGACGCGGCTGATGCCCGCTTCCAGCCAGGCATCAATCTGCGCCCGCGTGCGGATGCCACCGCCCAGCTGTACCGGGGCAGGGGTGGCCTTCAGGATGCCTTCGACGGCCGCGCGGTTGACCGGCGCGCCGGCGAACGCCCCGTTGAGGTCCACCACATGCAGATGGGTGAAGCCCATCGCATGAAAGGCGCGGGCCTGGTCGGCGGGGTCCGTGTTGAACACGGTGGCCGCGTCCATCTCCCCGCGCAGGAGGCGCACGCAGGCGCCGTCTTTCAGGTCAATGGCGGGATAGAGGGTGAAGGTCATGGGTGCCATTTCAGGAAGTTGGCGAGCAGCGTCAGGCCGAGGCGCTGGCTCTTTTCGGGATGGAATTGCGTGCCGATGAGGTTGTCGCGCGCGATGGCGGCGGCGAAGGGCGGGCCATACTCGGTCCAGGCGGCAACCTTTGCCTCGTCTTCGGGGCGGAACACGTAGGAATGGGTGAAATAGGCGTGGGGCGTCTCGCCGAGGCCCTCCAGCACCGGGTGGGGCGCCGGGATCATCAGCTCGTTCCAGCCCACATGGGGCACCGGCAGGCCCGGCGCCGGTTCCAGCGCCTCGACAATGCCATGCACCCAGCCAAGGCCGCGCGTCTCGCCGTCTTCCAGGCCCATATCCGCCATCAGCTGCATGCCAACGCAGATGCCCAGGAATGGCCGCCCCTTGCGTGTCACCGCCTCGTCCAGCGCCTCGACCATGCCCGGAATGGCCCGCAGCGCGCCTGCGCAGTCGGCAAAGTGGCCGACGCCGGGCAATACGATGCGTTCGGCATTGAGGATGTCTTCGGGGCGGGACGTGACGTGAACGGCGCCCGCGTCTCCGGCCGCGGCGGCCAGCGCCCGCGCGCAGGAGTGCAGGTTGCCTGATCCGTAATCAATGAGGGCGACACGCGTCATGGCCGCGCTCTTAGCGGGGGCAGGGGAGCATGGCAATTAAGCCGCCCCCAGAAATGTCGCTTGGCGGAAATCGCAGATTGCGGCATATGGCGCGCCATCATGGACCTTTTGCTCCTTATAGCGCTCATAGCGCTTAACGGCGTTTTCGCGATGTCGGAACTTGCCGTTGTTTCCGCCCGCCGCGCCCGCCTTCAGATGATGGCAGACAAGGGCAATCTGGGCGCCCGCGCAGCGCTCAAATTGCAGGAAGACCCTTCGCGCTTTCTCTCGACCGTCCAGATCGGCATCACGCTGGTCGGCATCGTGGCCGGCGCCTATGGCGCAACGGCGCTGGCGGAAGATGTGGTACCGCTGATTGTCCGCTTCGCCCCGGCGCTTGAAGACAACGCGGCCTTCATCGCCTTTGCCGTGGTGATCGTGTTCACCACCTATCTGTCGCTGATCATCGGGGAGCTTGTGCCCAAGCGCGTTGCGCTGGCCGCGCCTGAAGCCTTTGCCGCCGTCGTGGCGCCGCCGATGGCGATGCTGTCGAAGATTGCCTTTCCCATCGTGTTCATCCTGCGGGGCTCAACCAATCTGATCCTCTCCCTGATCGGCATGGGCAAGATGCGCATCGACAGCGTCACTGAGGAAGAAATCGAAAGCATGATCGAAGAAGGCGCCGCCAGCGGGGCGATCGACGCCGAAGAACGCACGATGATCCGCAGCGTGATGCGCCTGGCCGACCGGGACGTGCGCTCGATCATGACGCCGCGCAACGAGGTTGTCTGGCTGGACCTGGATGATCCGTCTGAAGACCTTCTGAAGGAAATGTCGGTTAGCGGGCATTCGCGCTTTCCGGTCGCGCGCGGCGATCTGGAGCATGTGACCGCGATTGTTCAGACGAAGGATGTTCTCGCCCAGTCCGGCGGTGTGCGTCTGCCGAAGTTTGAAGATGTCGGCCATGAGCCGCTCTTCGTGCCAGAGACAATGAGCGTACTGCGCGTGCTGGAAAGCATGCAGGCAAGCCCGGTTCAGATGGCGCTGGTGGTGGATGAGCTGGGCCATGTCGAAGGCATTGTCACCGCCGCCGATGTGCTGGGCGCCATCGCAGGGGATGTGGCCTTCTCGCTGGCCGATGGGCTCGACCGGCCCCAGCTGCGCGAAGATGGCAGCTGGCTGATCGATGGCCGCATGGCGGTTGAAGATGTCGAGATCGTGCTCGGCGTGTCAAATATCGGCGCCGATGATGATCCGTTCTCAACCGTTGCCGGCCTCGTGATGCACCATCTTCAGCGCGTGCCGGAGTTGGGCGACAAGGCCCGTGTCAACGGGTGGATGTTCGAGGTGATCGACATGGACGGCCGGCGCCTCGACAAGGTGCTGGTCTCGCGCGTCAACGCCAAGGATGAAGACCCCTCAGGCTGAGCCGGGCAGGGGCGCCTAGAGGCTGCCCTTGGTGCTGGCCGGTTTGCCGCCAAGGCGCGGGTCCACCGTGATGGCGGTGCGCAGGGCGCGGGCTGTCGCCTTGAAACAGCTTTCGGCGATGTGGTGGTTGTTCTCGCCATAGATGTTCTCGACGTGCAGGCACATGCCGCCATTGCCGGCCAGGGCATGGAAGAACTCCTTGAAGAGTTCAGTATCCATCTCGCCGATCTTGTCGCGCCGGAACTCCACCTTCCAGATCAGGTAGGGGCGTTTGCACAGGTCGACTGAGGCGCGGGTCAGCGTCTCGTCCATCGGGATATAGGCATGGCCAAAGCGCGTGATGCCGCCAAAATCGCCCAGCGCCTTGGCAATCGCCTGGCCGATAACGATGCCGGTGTCCTCCACCGAGTGGTGGAAGTCGATATGGGTGTCGCCCTTGCAGCGCACTTTCAGGTCGATCAGCGAATGGCGCGCCAGGCTGTCCAGCATGTGATCGAAAAAGCCGATTCCCGTCTCGATGTCGGCTTTACCGGTGCCATCAAGGTTAACGGATACCGAGATTTCGGTTTCCTTTGTGCTGCGGGAGACGTCTGCGGTGCGGGTCTGGGTCATGGAAAGCCATATAAACTGCCGGAGGCGCAACAGCTAGCGCATCTGTGTTCACGGATTCCTAAACATCTAAGGCGCAGTCTTTGCGGCAATTACTGAGTTGGGCTTCCGAGTGGGCAATGGACTGAAACAGGGAAGACTTGTCGGCTGGTTGACCAGCCGCCTCACCATTCCGGCATTTGCCGCGATGACAGGCGCCCTGTTGTCCATTTTCCTGTTTGTTGTGATCGTCGCTCTGGAAGTTGTGTTCCGCATCAGAGGCACAGACGCTCCGGTCGGTTTTACCGTTCCATTCCCGGTAATCGTGGGCATGTTGATCGGAACAATCGCGATTTCCTCAACTGCCTGTTACCTGCTCGCGCGTCCGCTCCAGGGCGTGTTCGTGCGCTTCACCGGCTATATGATGTCGTCCCGCGGCGATGTGGACGCTGACCTCCATTCGCTGCAATTTCCGGAGCTGCGCCGTCTCCGCGTCGCCACCACCCGCACTGTGCGCAAGCTGCGGCGCGAGAACGACCATCTGCGCAAGATTGCATATCGCGACAGCCGGACGGGCCTTCCCAATGCGCTTGCCGCTGAAAAGCGGATTATCGAAACGCTGCCAGGCGCCAGTTTTGAGCGGCCCGCGGCATTCATCCTTCTCGACATTGACCGCTTCGCCCACCTGGTAGAGCAGGTCGGGGCAGGGCATGGCGACATGATGATCCATGCGGCCGCCCAGCGCATTTCAAAAGCGCTCAGCGATGTGCCCGATCCGTCCGCGTCTGCATTGCGCGGCTCGATGCTCGCGGCGCTGACGGCAGACCAGTTCACGCTGTTCATGCCCAACGCCGGGAGCCGGGAACATGTGATCGCGATTGCCCGCGCCATCCGGAACGCCTTCAACGATCCGTTCACGATCCTTGGCCGCCCGGTCACCATGTCGCTGTCGGGCGGTATCGTGATGGCGCCGGAAGACGCCGACTCGCCGCAGAAGCTGATGCAGAATGCCAAGCTGGCGCTGCGCCTTGTGCGGAATGAATCGCAGTCGGGTTTCCGTTTCTTCACGCCGCGCCTGACGCGCATCGTGCAGGGCCGTTACCGGTTTGAGGCAGAGCTGCGCGACGCGGTGGAAAACCGTGAGTTCAAGGCCGTCTTCCAGCCTAAGATCGATTTTGCCACCGGCCGCATCGTTGGCGCCGAGGCGCTGGCCCGTTGGCGGCGCTCGAATGGCAAGCTGATTTCGCCGGCGGCTTTTATTCCGGTGGCGGAGGAAGCGGGCCTGATCGAAGAGATCGGCAAGCAGATCCTGGAAGCGGCCTGTGAAGCAGCCCGCACCTGGGAGCTGGAAGGCCATGATGTGACCGTGGCGGTCAACGTTTCGCCCAGCCAGTTCCAGCGTAACGACCTGACCGAAACCGTCATGGGCGCGCTGCGTCGCTCAGGGCTCCATCCCCGCCTGCTGGAGCTTGAGATCACCGAGAGCATGGCCGTGTCAGACCCCGCGCGGGTGGCGGAGTTCATCTCGCCGCTGCGGGCGATGGGTACCAAGCTCGCGATTGATGACTTCGGCACCGGCCACTCAAACCTCGCCACGCTGACCCAGCTGCCATTCGACGTGTTCAAGATTGACCGGCAATTCGTGTCTGCTCTGGAGACGGATCGTCAGGCCCCTGCGATTGTCGAGATGATCCTCGCCATGGCCGAAACGCTTGGCCTCAAGACGGTGGCCGAGGGCGTCGAGACCACCAAGCAGGCAGACTTCCTGCGCCGCCGGGGCTGCACCATGGCGCAGGGCTTCCTCTACAGTCCCGGCCTGCCCGATCAGGCATTCCTGGAACTGCTGCGCGCCTGGAAGCCGCTGGGCGCCAATGACGAGACGGGCAATCCCGACGCCTATCAGGTGCCGCGCCGGTAAGTGTTTACGGGCGTGCCTGCCAGTAATGTCTGGCCGGTGTGACGGTAGCCGATCTTCCCTGCCACCTTGCAGGACGCCAGATTGCTTGGCTCGATCACACAGCAGCTTGAGGCGGACACGTTCTCGTCCAGCCAGGCATGCATGGCACTGACCGCTTCGGTCGCGACGCCCTTGCCCCAGGTTTGCGGCCCGAAGGCCCAGCCTGCTTCAGGCCCGTAGATCAGTTCCTTGGGCAGGCCGCGCTCGAAATCGGCAAAGCCGGCTTCTCCGAGAAATTCCCCCGTCGCCTTGTCGGTCACGACCCAATAGCCAAACCCTTTCATTTCCCACAGGCCGACGCCGCGCAGCAGCGCAAACCAGGCGTCCTGGCGCGAGCGCGGTTTGCCGCCGATATAGCGGGTCACCTCTTCCGATCCCCACATGGCGGCGGCAAAATCGATGTCGCAGGGTTCCGCGCCGCGCAGGATCAGGCGGGCTGTTTCAAGTGTAGGGGCTTTCATGCACCGGCCTTCATTTTCGCGAGCATGGCGCCCATGGCCGCGTGAACCATCTGGATGGCCTTCAGGGGGCGGACCATGACCTTGAAGTCAACGATCTGGCCGTCCGCGTTCCATTCGATCATGTCGACACCGTTGACGAGGATGCCGTCCATTATCGTCTCGAATTCCAGCACCGCCTTGTCGCCGCAGTCGAACAGGCGCGTGTAGCGGAAATCGTCATTGCCGAGCGTCTCGCCGGCCGCCAGCAGGTAGGCCATGGTGATCGCCTTGCCCTCCTGGGGCGTGTGAACCACGGGGCTTTTGAAGACGACATTTTCCGCAAGGATACCCGAGAGGCCATCGGCCGAGTGGTCCGTCAGCATCCAGTCAAGCCAGGCCTGCGTGTTGGGGGACAAGCCCGTGAGGGGGATCGTGTGTTTGCTGCCGGACATGCTGTTATTCACCCACCACCGGTTCGGCGATCAGATAGTCGGTCGCCTGATCGAAGCAGCTGCCTTTCATGACGACGAAGCCGCCTGGAAAGTCCGGCTTGGTGAAGATCAGGTCCATGCGGCCCCAGGCGTAGGATTTGTTGCCATTCACCGGGTCGGTCATCGCGCCGGGGCAGGGGCCTTCGGTGGCCGCGTCCGGGTCCACCCAGTAGCCGGCAAAGAAGCCGCGATCTTCGCTCACCCCGGCGAGGCCGGGAAAGATACCGAGCAGGCGCTGGCCGGTTTCACCCGGAAAGGAGAGGACCGCTTCGCCTGTTTCCAGATCTGCCTCATAGACAATCTCGCCCACCGGCGTCGTCCAGACCTCATCTGCCTGCGCGTGTCCTGAAATGACCAGGATTGTCCCGAATAGTCCCGCGATTGTCCTCAGCATGGCATGCTCCTGTGCGCCTTTGACCCTTGAGGGGCCGCGTTTGTCAGGGCTGAAGCTACGTGTCTCTGCGCTGTTTGGCGAGAGCCAAATCACCCCGCATAAGCGGCCGCCAGATCGGGATCTTTCGAGGCCACAAGGTCTGCCAGATCAGAGATCACCTTTGCCTGTTTCCAGGTGGCGTCGTCCTGCATCTTGCCGTCGATCATCGCCACGCCTGAGCCATCCGGCATGGCGGCGAGGATCTTGCGGGCAAACTTCACTTCCTCCGGATCGGGGCTGAAGACGCGCTTGGCCACCGCTATCTGGCTGGGGTGGAGGCTCCAGGTGCCCGCGCAGCCCAGAAGGAAGGCGTTGCGGAACTGCTGCTCGCAGGCTTCCAGATCGCCGATGTCGCCGAACGGGCCGTAGAAGGCGTTGATCCCGGCCATGCGGCAGGCGTCCACCAGGCGGGCAATCGTGTAATGCCAAGGGTCCTGCTGGGCGCTCAGGCGCGCGCTGCCATCTTCCTTGGGGTCTTCGATCACGCGGTAGAAGGGATGGCCCCCGCCGACGCGGGTGGTCTTCATCTTGCGGCTGGCGGCAAGGTCTGCCGGGCCAAGGCTGATGCCCTGCATGCGGGGGGAGGCAAGCGCGATCTCCTCGACGCGGGCAACGCCCTCGGCCGTCTCAAGGATGGCATGGAAGAGGATCGGGCGGGTCAGACCAGCTTTCGCCTCGAGCTGGGCGACATACTGGTCGGCAAAGTGAATATCCCACGGCCCCTCGACCTTGGGCAGCATGATCACGTCCAGCTGGTGGCCGGCCTTAAGGACCAGCTCAGACACATCGTCTTGAAACCAGGGAGAGTTGAGACAGTTCACGCGGCTCCAGAAGCCCGTGCCCTTGCCCTGCCAGTCGTACATGTTGGCCATTTCGATGGCCCCGGCGCGGGCGGCGTCCTTGGCGTCGGCGGGAATGGCGTCTTCGAGGTTTGCGAGGATGACATCCACGGTAGGCGCCATGTCCGGCACCTTGGCGCGTACCTTATCCAGATGGGGCGGCACGAAATGGATCATGCGCTCAAGTTTGACCGGAAGTTCGCGATAGGGCTCCGGCGCGCCGATCGACAGAGGCTTGAAGAAACTGCGCGGCGTTTTCTGGCTCATTGGAAGCTCCCTTTTGTGGCGCAAGGATTAGTGCCCGTGCTGCAGCGCGTCAAACAGTTGGCGTGTGACGGAACGCTCACCGGCTTTGTGCGTTTATGCCCACAGAAAACACGAAAGGTACCTTCATGTCGTTCCTCATGATCCTGCTTACGATCTTCCTGCCGCCCGTCGCCGTCCTTCTGAAAGAAGGCCTTGGCCTGCAATTCCTGCTGAACGTCATTCTGACGCTGATCGGCTGGTTGCCCGGCGTGATCCACGCTTTCTGGGTCAATACACGCGGCTCGGCGGTCGCTTAACGCGTCAGCGCCGGCCTTTGGAGGCGGTCGCCATTGGGTGGGCCGTTTCCAGAAGCTCGGCCAGTTCATCGGTCAGGACGTGGGTGTAAATCTGCGTTGTGGCAATATCGGCGTGGCCAAGAAGGGTCTGCACAACCCTGAGGTCCGCCCCACCCTGTAGCAGATGCGTGGCATAGGCATGGCGCAAAGCGTGCGGGTAGACCCGCTCAGAGCGCAAACCCGCCTCACCGGCGAGATCTTCCAGCATCTGGCCAAGCCGCCGACGCGTGAGGTGGCCTTCCTTGCCGCGAGAAGGGAATACAAATCCCTCCTGTTTGCTGCGCATCAGCGGATTATCCGGCAGGCTTGCTTCGCGCACTTCAAGCCATTCGCTCAAGGCAATCAGCGCCGCGCGCCCGAGCGGGCACAGGCGGTCCTTGCCGCCTTTTCCGCGGATGATGATATCTGCGCTCATCCACTGCCCGGCCTTGCGGCGGGGCAGATTGCCGACCCGCAAGGTTACGAGTTCTGTGGCGCGAAGCCCTGCGCCGTAGAGCAGCTCGACCAGGCATTTCAGGCGTTTGTCATTGCCGCAGGCCTCGATCAGGCGGCCCACCTCCTCGCGCGACAGCACATCGGGCACTTCCCGCTCCGGGGAAGGGCCGTCCAACCGGGCGGTGGGGTCATCCTTGCGGTCGCCTTCCTGAAACAGGAATCGGAAGAAACGCCGCACGGCGGAGAGTTTCCGGGCCTGGGTTGAGGGCGCCATGCCGCGTGCGGCAAGGTCGGCCAGCCAGGCCGAAAGGTCGCTCGAGGAGGCTGTTACCAGCCGCAGATGGCAGAATTCGGAGGCGTCCAGCAGATCGCGGCCATACGCATCGAGCGTATTGGGGCTTGCGCCCCGCTCCGCCGACATCATTTCGAGAAAAGCGCCGATGCGCGAGCGGTCATCCATACGCGCGACGCTAAGGAAACGCGGTTAAGGGGGCGTTTCTGCCCTATTCGAGGGCGCCCTCGACGGGTATGCGGATTTCGCCTTCTGGCGGCGCGTTCTTGACGGCGCGCTGGCCCAGCCACCACATGGTCCCAATGACCGCGATGGCGAGAATGATGAAAAGGATAAGGAATTTGCGCATAGAACAGGCCCCGCAAGCAAGTATGACAGGGCGAATCTGCCTGCCGATTGCGCCGCCTATGTGGCACCCCTAGGACATATTCGCAACGCCGGGTAATACGAACACATGCCTTCCGATACCGACCCATCAAGTAGCCCGCTGCCCTTCGAGGGCCGCACGATCGCGCTTGTGGGGCTCATGGGCGCCGGAAAATCGACCGTCGGGCGGCGCCTTGCCGAAAAACTCGGCCGTGATTTTTATGACAGCGACCATGAAATCGAGAAGGCGGCCGGGCTCTCGATCTCCGATATTTTTGCCAAACATGGCGAAGCCGATTTCCGGCGCGGTGAAAAGCAGGTGATCCGCCGCCTGCTGGACCTGCAACCGCATGTGCTGGCGACCGGGGGCGGGGCCTATCTCGATCCCGATACGCGCGCCATTTTGCGGGAGCGGGCCATCACGGTCTGGCTCAACGCTGACCTCGAAACATTGTGGCGCCGTGTCCAGAAGCGCGATACGCGCCCGCTGCTTCAGCGCGCTGACGCCCGCGACCACCTTGCCAATCTCGCGCTGGACCGTGAGCCCTTCTATTCGCAGGCCGACCTTGTGGTTCATTCCAAGGATGGCCCGCACACCCACACCGTCAATGCGATCCTGAAAGCCCTTCAGACCTGGATACCTCAATGAAAACTTCTTCCCCGCTGGAAACGGTGCGCGTTGAACTGGGCGCGCGAGCGTACGACATTCTCGTGGGCCATGGCGCGCTCTCAGAACTCGGCCCGCGTCTCTCGCAGATGCTCAAGCGGCCACGCGCCTTTGTTCTGACCGATGAAACGGTGGCGCGCCATCACAAGGACGCGCTGGAAGCGGCGGTTAAATCCGCTGGCATCCGGCTGGACTGGTTGAGCCTGCCGCCGGGCGAGAAGACCAAGTCCTTTTCCCAGCTGGAGGGTGTGCTGGACTGGCTGCTGGCGGGCGGCGCAGACCGGGGCGATACGCTGATCGCGTTTGGTGGCGGGGTCATCGGCGATATGGGCGGCCTTGCCGCCAGCCTGATGAAGCGCGGCATGGGATTTGTGCAGGTGCCGACCACGCTTCTGGCGCAGGTCGATTCTTCGGTTGGCGGAAAAACGGCGGTCAATACGCCGCGCGGCAAAAACCTGATCGGCGCCTTCTACCAGCCGCGCCTGGTGATTGCCGATACCGCGCTTCTCGCGACGCTTCCGGCGCGGGAGCTCAAAGCGGGCTATGCCGAGATTGTCAAATATGGCCTGATCAACGATGCCGCCTTCTTTGACTGGCTGGCCGTGAACGGACAGAAAGTTCTGGCGCTTGAGCCTGAAGCCGCCCGTTACGCCGTGGCGCGGTCCTGTGCTGCCAAGGCGGCGATTGTGGCGGAAGATGAAACCGAGACCGGCGTGCGCCAGCTGCTCAATCTTGGCCATACATTCGGGCATGCTTTCGAGGCGGCCAACGAATACCGGGAGAACCTCCTTCATGGCGAGGCCGTTGCGCTGGGCATGGCATTGGCGTTTCGTTATGGCGCCGCCAGCGGCATCACGCCGGCGGCAGACGCGGCGCGGGTTACCGAAGTGCTGGGCGCGTCGGGCCTTCCGGTATCGCTCGAAGGTTTTGACCCCGCCCGCTTCGCCGCAGACCGTCTTGCCGCCCTGATGCAGCAGGACAAGAAGGCCCGTGCGGGCCGCGTTCCGCTGATCCTCGCCCGCGGAATCGGCGCGGCTTACGTCCATCCCGATGCGGACCTTGCTTCGGTCGAACGCTTTCTCGCATCTGAACTTGCCTAACTCATTTTACAGAAACTGAGCCCACATAATGATCGCCGGATATGCCATCGCAATTGTCATCCTTCTGATGATGTCTGCCTTCTTCTCAGGCTCTGAAACAGCTCTGACAGCGGCGTCTCGTGCCCGGATGCACGCTTTGGAACGCGATGGCGACAAGCGCGCGCGGACGGTGAACCAGCTGATCGCGAACAGGGAAAACTTCATCGGCGCGATCCTGCTCGGGAACAATGTCGTCAATATCCTGGCCTCGGTTCTGGCCACCACGATGTTTACCAGCCTGTTCGGGCAGGGGGGGCTGGCGCTTGTGCTCGCGACCGCCGTGATGACCGTGCTTGTGCTGATCTTCTCCGAAGTGATGCCGAAGACCTATGCCATCACGCGGCCTGATTCCGTCGCGCTTGTTGTGGCTGGCCCGATTTCCGTGGTGGTGAAAACCGCGTCCTGGATCATCAAGCTGATCCAGATGATCGTGAACGGTGTTCTCCGGCTGGTGGGCGTGGGCGCAGCGGCCAGCCCGCTTTCCGCCGAAGAGGAAATCCGCGGCGCCATTGATCTGCACGCCGCCGAAGGCGCGGTGGACAAGGAAAACCATCTCCGCCTCGTCGGCGCGCTGGACCTTAAGGACCTCACCGTCGAAGACGTGATGATCCACCGCAAGAACATCTACATGCTCGATGCAGACCTGGAGCCGCGCCAGCTGATCATGAAAGCGCTTTCAAGCCCGCACACCCGTCTGCCGCTGTACCGGGGGGAGAAAGAAGAGATCATCGGCATCCTGCATGCCAAGGACCTTCTTCGGGCCGCCCTTCCGCTGGGCGGGGATGTCTCCAAGCTTGATCTCGACTCCATCCTGCGCAAGCCCTGGTTCGTGCCGGAAACAACCCCGGTTCAGGAACAGCTCAACCAGTTCCTCGCGCGCGGCCAGCACTTTGCCCTCGTGATTGACGAGTATGGCGAGCTGCAGGGCCTCATCACGCTGGAGGACATCCTCGAAGAAATCGTCGGCGCCATTCATGACGAGCATGACGTCCAGATCCAGGGCGTGCGGCCACAGCCCGATGGCTCGGTCAATGTCGATGGCTGGGTGCCGATCCGCGACCTCAACCGGGCGACCGGTTGGGATCTGCCCGATGAAGAAGCGGTCACGGTTGCCGGTCTCGTCATCCATGAGGCCCAGACGATCCCCGAGCCCGGCCAGAGCTTCGTGTTCCATGGCTACCGGTTCAACGTCCTGCGCCGGCAGAGAAATCAGGTGACGGGGGTGAATGTTTCGAAGGCCGCCCCGGTTGCCGAAGTGGACTAGGCCGGATCAGTCCGCCTCAGGCGGGCGGGCTTTCAGCGTCAGGGCGTGCAGGCCGCTGTCAAATTCCTGCTGCAACACCATCATTACCGCGCGCTGGACCTGCACACGCGACAGGCCGGTGAAGGCTTCGGCCACAATCTCCACAGAATAATGCGTTTCCCCGCCCGGCGCGGCCCCTGCATGGCCCTCATGCTTGTGGCTGTCGTCGATCACGGTCAGCGACACCGGCTCGAATGCGGCAGTCAATATGTCTTCAATTCGCGTTTGTCTGTCGTTTGGTTGTGGCATGTTTAACCAGCGCTCCCTATTATGTGGCCCCATGTCAGACGGCGAACCGTTCAGATACCGAGTCAAGTTCACGGATATACGCGTGAAGCCCCCCGCCGACGAGACGTCGCGCGCACGGGCGAAGCGTACCCGCGTGTGCGAAGAGCCTGGTTGCGACCTCGAAGGCACCCATCCCGCGCCCCGCCGGGGCGGCAAGGGACGCCACTGGTTTTGCGATGCGCATGCCGCCGCCTACAACCGCAGCTTCAACTTCTTTGAAGGCATGTCCGAAGCCGAAGCGGCCGCGTTCCTGCGAGCCGAACGGTATGGCCACAAGCGCACCTGGCGCATGGGCAGCGGCCCGCTGGGCGGGCGCAAGGCAACCGATCCGCACGATCCGCGCCGCTGGGCCGGCCGCAGCTTCTTCGACATGGACGACACACCGGCCGCCGAGGAGCGCGTGCATGCCCACCGCTCCAGCCTCCAGATCCGGGCCCTCCGGGAGCTGGACCTTGAAACCGATGCCAAGCCTGAGGAAATCCGGGCCCGTTACGCTGAGTATGTCCGCCGTTTCCATCCCGATTCGAACAAGGGCGACCGCTCCAGCGAGCATAAGCTGGACCGGGTGCTGCGCGCCGGAAAGCTGCTCAAGGCCTCCGGTCTGATGAAGACCTGAGCGCCCGCTCACTCCAGAGAAAATAATGAGGGCGCTCTCGGGCGCCCTTCATCCGCCCTGCGCAAGCTCGCGCGCGGGGCGTCCCGGCCGTGCCCTTTCGCCATCCCATTCCACACAGGTACGCAAAACGGTTCCACCCAAAAGGGGAATGCCCGGGTGCTGAAAATCTCCAAAGCGGTCAGATAATTGCGCAGGAAAGCTTTGGCCGAAAAGCGGACGAGTCCTCCACTTCAATTGTATTTGTTACAGAACATACCGAACGTTCGTTTTGTAAATGCAGCGGATTTTCATCCGTACAAATACGTATCCGGCGTAAACCATTCAGAGACTCTTCCGAAAGCTTCGATCAACCAAGTTGCGCTATGGTAGAACCATAACAAAACAAGAAACGATCACAAGCTAGATAGGTGGAGTATGATCAGGAAACTCATGGCAACAGCTGTATTGGCTGTTTGCGCGCAGGCGGCCCACGCGGCCACGGCAAATGGAACGCTCGACGTTCAGGCAACGGTGGTGAACACCTGTGTCGTTCTCACCGCTCCGGTGGTGTTTGCAAGCGTTGGGCTTGATGAGGTGACAGCCAACGGCTCGATCACCGTCAACTGCACCAACACAAGTGCGTTCACCGTGGCGCTGGATGGCGGCGATTCGGGAGACATCAGCGCGCGGTCGCTGACGCATGCCTCTCTGCCGGCGAGTTTCAATTATCAGCTCTATACCGATGCCGGCCTGACGACTGTCTGGGGTGATGGTGTCACCGGTTCTCAGGCCAACGGTAGCGGTCCATCCCAGACCCTTACCGTCTATGGCCGGACAACCAGCACACCCGATACGGCCGGCGCTTATGCGGATGAAGTACAGGTGACGGTCACCTACTAAGGTAACTTCAGATGAGACACCTGGCCCTGCTCCTTCTGGGAGCTGTATGCTTCCTGTTGCCCGCAAATGCGCAAGGCCTGGCAATCGCGCCGATCCTGATCGACGCGCCGGCTGAAGGCGGGGCCACGTCTCTCTCCGTCAGTTCCAGCCTGGATCAGGATGTCACCGTTCAGGTGCGTGTCTTTGACTGGACGCAGGCAGACGGCGAGGATTTGCTCGAGCCTGCAAAGGGGCTGCGCTTTGCCCCGGAAATCTTCACGCTGCGCCCAGGTACATCACAGGTGATCCGGATGTCAGTGCCCGATACCGACGGGGCTGGCGCGTGGCGGATCATCATTGATGAACTTCCCTCAGCCAGCCGGGCACAGGAAATCTCCGCCGCGCAGCTGTCGATCCGGCTACGTTATGTTCTGGCCATGTTTGCGGGCGCGCCCGCCGCGCCGGAGACGCTGATCGCCCGGATGGAGCCCGACGCAGTCGCGCTTCGCAATCCTGGGCCGGGCTGGCTGCGCCTGCATAATCTTTCGCTGCAGACCGAGGCGGGCGGTGTGGTTCCGTCGGGGGCAGGCATTGTCTATCTGCTTCCTGGAAGCGAGATGAACCTTCTGCGGCAGGACGGCGAACGTGCCAGCATCCTGAATTACTCTGTAGGCGGCGCGTCCTATTCAGCGCTGCTCAGTCCAGAGAGGTGAACCGCGCGCAGAGATCCGGTCTCGCGGCGGTCTTTCTGTTGATGAGCGCTGCGATGGCGGCACGGGCGGCGCCTGAAACCGGGACCGCGCCTGCCGATGTCATGGCGGAAACCCTGTCTCTCCTGGTAGAGGCGCGCATCAATGGCGCGCCGGTGGCGGGGCTTGTTGCGCTTGATCTGCTGGCGGACGGGTGCGTGCGGATCGAAACTGGTCCGCTGCGAAATGCCGGACTCTATTCTGAGAATGCGCCGGCCGTTTGCCTCCAGTCCCTGGCGGGTATCGACTACAGTCTCGATCAAGGTGCCGCGCAGCTCGATATTTATGCCGCCCGCGCCCCGCCGCCCCGGCGGGTTGTGTTTGATCGCCAGCAATTTGCAAAGCCGCTGTCAGGTGTGATGGGCGGCTATGGCCTGTCGGCCCAGCGGGTTCATGACGGATCGGATGAACGCGTCAATGCGTTCGGAGACCTTTCCCTGACGCTGCATACCCCCCATGGCCGGCTGCAGAATGAGATGGTTGCCACGTATGATGATGGGGAAGGGCAGGCGCAACGTCTGCTGACGGTTTACGAGCGGGATTTTCCCGGCAGCTTTACCCGGCTCAGCGTTGGAGACAGTTTCACCCGCGCGCCGCGCTGGGGGCGCCTTACCGCCATTGCCGGTGTGCAGTATGGCACGGACTTCTCGATGGACCCCAACGACAGCTGGCGCCCTTACCGGACTTTCCAGGCATTGCTGCGCCAGCAGTCGGAGGTCGATGTCCGGGTCAATGGCGTCGTGCGGCAAAAACAGAGTGTCGCGCCCGGCTACACTGATTTTGAGATCAGCCCGGAAGCCGGCCTCAATGAAGTCGAAGTCACCATCCAGGAAGCCAATGGGCTCAGCCGCATTGAGGACTACAGCTTCTTTTCCTCTCCGGAGGTTCTGGCCGCAGGGGTTACAGACTATTCGGTCAGCCTCGGTGTGCCACGGCGGTTCACCGGAATCTCCGCCACATATGACGACCAGATTGTTGCCAACGGTCTGGTCCGGCGCGGCCTGAGTGACCGGCTAACGGCGGAAGCCTACTCCGAACTTGGTCATGGCGGCGGGCTCTTGGGCGGGGGAAGCCAGATTACAGCCGGGAAGGTTGGTGTACTGAGCCTGTCAGCCGGGCTCAGCCGGAATGAGGCAGGCCATACCGGCCACATCGTCTCAGCGGGGTTTGAACGTAATACGCGCCGCGGCTCGTTTCAGCTGCAGGCGCGCTTTGCCGATCCGCAGTATTCTGATGCGGCCTCTGCCTTGGGCGCCCCGTTCCCAGATCGCTCGATCCGCGCCAGTGGTGGCATCTATACGCCGGCCGGTTCTCTGCGCGCGTCCTTTGTCGATGAAGAAGACGGCGTTCTCAGTGATCGGCGGTTCCTCTCTGTCGGATGGGAAAAGCCGCTGCGGGGAGACCGCTTCTCCTTCTCGGCCACGGCGTATCAGGACTTCGCCCGCAGCGAGACCGGATTTGCCATCGCGCTGCGGGCAAGCTTCGGTGCCTACAATGCCGGTAGCAGCTATCAGTCTGCCCGCGGGCAGGAGGCGTCCAGCGTGCAGGTCAGCCGGTCGCGCATGCCGGGGGAGCGCGTCCAATGGGCAATGCGCGCCGCAGATGGCGGGGCAGGGGCCGTTTACCAGGGCGACCTCGCCGCCGATCTTGGTGTCGCCGATCTCGTGCTTAATGGCGGGGTATATGGCGAAACCAACCAGCTCATGGCGGGGGTGCGCGGCGGATTTGCCGTCACGCCGGGCGCGCGGTCGCTGCATCGCCAGACAACTGGGGCCAGCGCAATCGTGCGGATACCGGAGCTCAAAGGTCTGCCAATTTACAAGGACAACCGCATTGTCGCCGTCACCGGTCAGAACGGCATCGCCGTGATCCCGGATGTGCGCCCCTATGAGGTCAATACGCTCAGCCTGCGCCCCGAAGATGTCCCGCTGGAATATGAGGTGAGCGACTTCAACGCCCGATTTGTTCCCCGGCGCGGCGTGTCGGAGGTTCGCTTCGATGTTCGCCGCGAAACGGTCCTTGCCTTTACCGTAGTGGCGGAAGGGGGCGCCCCCCTGGCGCCCGGCAGCCGGGTGGAGCTCCTTCGCTCGGGGCTTGTCTGCCCTGTCGGGCTGGAGGGGCGCGTTTACTGTTCGGTGGCAGAAGAGAGCGACATTGTTGCCGTCACCACTCCGGCGGGAAGGTTCATTCAGCCGGTTGCCGCTGTGCGGAGCAGTGGAGAAATGCAGCTGCGGCCTGAAGGCCGGGTCGAAATGGCAGGAATTGACTGAATGTGGCGCCTGATTGTCCTGGTTTTGTCCTTATTTGTCCTGGTTTGTCCGGCTTTGGCGCAATCGTGCACGGTTTCGTCCACCCCGTTGAGCTTTACGCCCTACCATGCGTTCTCCGGGAATGCCTCCACCGGCAGCGCGACCGTCACAGTGAGTTGCTCGGGCCTGCTCTTTGTCGGCGCCTCCTACGAAGTTCGCCTGGGCGGGGGCCAATCGGGAAATATCATGGCGCGCAAGATGAAGCAGGCCAGCAGCGGCCAGGAGCTGAGCTATCAGGTGTATACCCAGTCAGCGCAGGTCTGGGGTAACGGCGTCCAGGGCTCGACGATAAATGACTTTTTCCTGCTCGGCCTGCTCGCGCGTAGCCGCGCCCATCCGATTACGGGCACGATCCCGGCAAACCAGCAGGTAAACTCGGGAAGTTATTCTGATGCCGTCACCATGACCGTGATCTGGTAGGGTGAAGGCGTGATGGCCGCATGGACATCGGCCGCGCAAAATGGTGAAAGCGCACAACAATGGAATCGGGGCCGCATTTGCGCCCACACAGGATGACAGAACGATGAGCAAAGGCTTGGTAACTCTGGTTGGCGGCTCGGGATTCATCGGGCGCTATGCTGCGCGCGCGCTGGTGGAGAAAGGCTGGCGTGTTCGCGTCGCCTGCCGCCGGGTGCATAATGCAATTGATGTGCGTCTGGCCGGTCCTCCGGGCTGGGTGGACGTTGTGCAGGCCAATATCCGGGACCGCGCATCCCTTGAGCGCGCAGTTGATGGCGCCGATGCGGTGGTCAACCTCGTTGGTATCCTGTTCGAGCATGCCCGCCAGACCTTTGAAGGCGCGCAGACCGATGGCGCAGCCCTGCTGGCTGAAGTCGCGCGGGAGAAGGGCATCAAGCGGTTCGTGCAGATTTCCGCCATCGGCGCCGATCCCGACTCCCGGTCGCCCTATGGACGCACCAAGGCAGCCGCTGAAGAAGCGGTCCGCGAACGGTTTCCCTCGGCGGTCATCCTGCGCCCATCCATCGTGTTTGGGCCCGAAGACCAGTTCTTCAACCGGTTTGCCAATATGGCCCGGTTTGTCCCGTTCATGCCTGCCATTGGCGGCGGAAAGACCAAATTTCAGCCCGTTTATGCCGGAGATGTCGCCGCGGCGATCGCCGGCGCGGTTGAGCGCGAAGACGCTGCTGGCAGGACATTCGAGCTGGGCGGGCCGCGCAGCTATAGTTTCAACGAACTCTACGACATCATCCTGAAGATGATCGACCGGCCTCGCTTCAAGATCCCGCTACCCTTCTTCGTGGCGCGGCCGATGGCCTATATTTCCGGGGCTGTCTGGCGCCATATCCCGCCCTTCTCCTGGGGCCTCCTGGGTGACCCGCCTTTGACAGGATCGCAAGTCGAGATGCTGGCCTATGATAATGTCGTGTCAGATGGCGCGCTTGGAATCCGGGATCTGGGCGTTCTGCAGCTGGAATCAATCGAGGCGATCGTGCCCACCTACTTGTGGCGCTTCCGTCCCTATGGTGAGTTCCACAAGCCGCGCGAGGCGTGAGGATCAGCCCATCGCGCCGGCCACGATAGGCGAGGTTGCCAAGAGGGCAATTCCCAGGGCGAACCGATAGAGCACGAAGGGCAGGAAGCTCATCTTCCGCAGAAGTGCCATCAGGAGGCCGATGGATGCGTAGCCTGAAACGAAGGCAAGCGCCGCCACGATCAGCCCGTCTGTAAGGCTCGCGCCCATGCCGTCTGCCGGGGTGGTTGCCAGTCCCAGGAGGCCATAAAGGCTTACCGCCGCCAGAATGGGCGCCCCGATCAGCATGGAAAAGCGTGCCGCCTCCACCCGCTCATAGCCCAGCGCGCGCGCCGCCGTCATCGTGATGCCCGACCGGCTGGTGCCGGGGATGATCACCGCAACCAGCTGGCTGGCACCGATCAGGAATGCATCGCGCAGGGTCATGTCGCCCTCGGAACGGGACTGTCCCCCACGCGCATCGGCCCACCAGAGCAGCGCGCCAAAAACAATGGTCGAGGCAGCCACGGCATAGACGCTGCGCAGCGCGGTCCAGATGTTTTCGGGAATGAAGTTTTCGTAGATAACCGCGCCGGCCAGCGCAAACGGCGTGGCGACCAGGATGCACAGCGCCAGGCGCCCGCCGGCAGACAGCGGCTTGCGCGTCACCGGGGCGCCCAGCAGCTCAAAGCCGCCCGCTATGGCAGCGGCGACATCCTTGCGGAAATATAGCAGCATCGCCAGCAGCGTGCCGGCATTGGAAGCGGCATTGATGAGCAGCTCGTCGCGCCCGGCCAGACCGACAACATCCGATACCAGCATCACATGCGCCGATGAGGAGATCGGAAGCCATTCCGTGATGCCCTGCATGAGCGCGATTAGGACGAGTTGAAGAATCGACATGCCGCTAGCGATACCCCCCAATGTGTTGAGAGATCGCTACAGCAGTATTGGGGAGAAAAGCAGGCAAAATAATACATATCATCGAGATGCATATTTCTGAAATAAGATAGCCTTCAGGTCATCAGAACAGATCAAAAACACCATATAAGTATCATATTGATATTAGATCGTGTGCGAGGTGCTTGCCGGCATTGAATCTGGGATTATAGGAGGGGCTCGAGCAATTTTGGGGCAAGCCTATGGCCGAGCGTATGCTGCAGTTTACCAAAGTTTCGCGGGCTATGCCCAAGAAACGGAGCGCAAAAGAGCGCGCGGAAGATTTTCGCGAGATTTATGGCGAGTTCTCTCCCGATGCGGCCAAGGCGCAGGCAAGCCGGTGTTCCCAATGCGGCGTGCCGTTCTGCCAGCAGGGCTGCCCCTTGCAGAACAATATCCCCGACTGGCTGAAGCTGGCCGCTGAAGACCGGCTGGAAGAAGCCTGGCGCGTGTCCTCGGCCACCAACAACATGCCGGAAATCTGCGGCCGCATCTGCCCGCAGGACCGCCTGTGCGAAGGCATCTGCACCATCGAACAATCAGGCCACGGCACCGTGACTATCGGATCGGTCGAAAAGTACATCACGGACACGGCCTGGGCCGAAGGCTGGATTCAACCGATCAAGCCGCCGCGTGAGCGCACCCAGTCTGCGGGTATCATCGGCGCCGGGCCAGGCGGCCTCGCCGCCGCTGAGCAACTGCGCCGCAAAGGCTATCAGGTGACTGTTTACGACGCGTATGATCGCGGCGGCGGCCTGCTCATGTATGGCATCCCCGGCTTCAAATTGGAGAAGGACGTCGTGGAGCGCCGCATCCATCATCTTGAGGCGTCTGGTATCTCGTTCCGCTTCAATACGCGCATCGGCGCAGATATGTCGCTCGCGGATCTGCGCGAGCAGCATGATACCGTGCTCATTGCGACCGGCGTATACGCCGCGAAGGACCTTAAATGTCCCGGCGTTGGCGCAGAAGGCGTGCTTCCTGCGCTGGACTATCTCACCGCGTCCAACAGGGTCGATCTTGGCGACACGGTGGAAGCATACGACGCCGGCGTGCTCAACGCCGAAGGCAAGCGCGTCGTGGTCATCGGCGGCGGCGACACGGCGATGGACTGTGTGCGCACGGCTATCCGCCAGGGCGCCAAATCGGTCACATGCCTCTATCGCCGGGACCGGGTCAACATGCCGGGCTCACAGCGCGAAGTTCAGAATGCGGAAGAAGAGGGGGTTGTTTTCGAATGGCTCGCCAACCCCGAAGCCATCATTGATTCCAAAGGCGGCAAGGTCAAAGCTGTTCGTGCCAGCCGCATGAAGCTGGGTGAGCCCGACGCTTCCGGCCGTCAGTCCCCTGTAAAGACAGGCGAGACATTTGATGTGAAGGCCGACATGGTCATCAAGGCGCTTGGCTTTGATCCGGAAGATCTCCCCGCATTGTTCAATGAGACTTCGCTCACCGTGAATCGTTGGGGGGCGGTGCGTGTGGACTATGCAACCCTGGAGACCAGCCTGCCGGGCGTCTATGCGGCCGGCGATATTGTGCGCGGCGCGTCGCTTGTCGTCTGGGCGATCAAGGATGGCCGCGACGCGGCCGAAGCGATGCACAAGGCAATGAGGGCCGCTGAGGCGGCCGCAAAAGTGGCGGCGGAGTAAGTCAGATGTCGGATTATGTGACCAAGTATGAGCAAAACCGTCAGCGCCTGATCGACGGGCATGCCTACAATCCCGAGGACGAACGCGACGCTTGCGGCGTGGGCCTCGTTGTGGCGCTGGATGGAAAGCCCCGCCGCGAGATCGTCGAGATGGGGATCAAGGCGCTCAAGAATGTCTGGCATCGCGGCGCTGTGGATGCTGACGGCAAAACGGGCGATGGCGCAGGCATCCGCCTCGACGTGCCGCAGGACTTTTTCCGCGAGCATGTGAGCCGCACAGGCCACAGCCCGACGGATGACCGTATCTGCGTCGGCCAGATCTTCATGCCGCGCACGGATTTCGGCGCGCAGGAAGCGGCGCGCACGCTGGTTGAACGCGAAGTGCTGCATTTCGGCTTCTATATCTATGGCTGGCGCCAGCCGCCGGTAGATGTGTCCGTGATCGGACAGAAAGCGAAAGACACCCGCCCCGCAATTGAGCAGATCATGTTCCGGGACGCGCGCAACCGCTCGCCCGAGGAACTTGAGCGTGCGCTGTATATCTGCCGCCGGCGGATCGAGCGGCGGGCACGTGAGGCGGCGATCCAGTCTTTCTATATCTGCTCGCTCAGCCACAAATCGCTGATCTATAAAGGCATGTTCCTGGCGCAGGACATCGACAATTTCTATCTCGACCTGCGCGACGAACGGTTCGTGTCGGCCTTTGCGATCTATCACCAGCGCTACTCGACCAACACATTCCCGCAATGGGCGCTAGCCCAGCCTTTCCGCACCATTGCGCACAATGGCGAAATCAACACGCTGCGCGGCAACCGCAACTGGATGAAAAGCCATGAAATCCGCATGGTCTCGGAAACCTTCGGCGACCATACGCAGGATGTGAAGCCGGTGATCCCGGATGGTACATCAGACTCCGGCGCGCTGGATGCTGTATGGGAACTGCTCTGCAAATCTGGCCGCCCGGCGCCGATGGCGAAGGCGATGCTGATTCCCGAAGCCTGGTCCAAGCGGGATTCCGTCATGCCGGTCGCTCACCGCGCGCTCTATGATTACTGCAATTCCGTGATGGAGCCGTGGGACGGGCCAGCTGCAATCGCTGCCTATGATGGCCGCTGGGCGGTCGCCGGCCTTGACCGCAACGGCCTGCGTCCACTGCGGTATTCTCTGACGACTGACGGCATTCTTGCCGTTGGCTCTGAGACAGGTATGTGCCCGCTCGGCAATCACGAAGTCACGCGCCGCGGATCAATTCCCGCCGGTGGCATGATCGCGGCCGATCTTGCCACAGGGAAATTCTACGACCACCGCGAGATTGTCGACTTCCTTGCTGCTCAGGCCCCGTATGAGGAATGGCTGCAGGCGGTCACTGAACTGGAGCCTGAAATCGGTCCTGGTCCGGAACCTGTGCTGTTTAACAAAGAAGAGTTGCTGCGCCGGGAAACGGCCGCCGGCTATACGCTTGAAACGCTCGAGCTGATCCTGGCGCCGATGGTGGAAGGCGGCAAGGAAGCGCTCGGCTCGATGGGGGATGATACCGCGCCCGCCGTTCTGACAATGGCCTACCGGCCGATGAGTCACTTCTTCCGGCAGAATTTCAGCCAGGTCACGAACCCGCCGATCGACCCGCTGCGCGAAGGCCGGGTGATGAGCCTGCGCACCCGGTTCAAGAACCTTGGAAACGTGTTGGATACGGATAAATCCCAGCAGGAAGTTTTCGTGCTGGAAAGCCCGGTCCTGACGACGGGTATGTATCAGCGCCTGATCGAGCGGATCGGTCTGGGTACGGAGATCATCGATTGCACGTTCGATGCTGCCGATGTGACTTTCGAGGGCGCTGCCCTCAAGAGCGCGCTGGAGCGTATCCGCCGCGAGGCCGAAGAGGCCGTACGGGCAGGGCGCGAGCACATCATCCTCACGGATGAAAACCAGTCAGCCAGCCGCATTGCTGTCCCGATGGTTCTGGCAACAGGCGCCGTGCACTCGCATCTCGTCGCCCAGGGTCTGCGCACCTTCTGCTCGATCACAGTGCGTTCGGCCGAATGTCTCGATACGCATTATTTTGCCGTTCTGGTCGGCGTGGGCGCAACCTGCGTCAATGCCTACCTGGCGCAGGACGCAATTGCCGACCGGCATGCACGCGGCTTGCTGGGAGACATCTCCATCGGCAAGGCAGTTCAAAACTACAAGGAGGCCATCGAGGCGGGCCTTCTGAAAATCATCTCAAAGATGGGTATCTCGGTTATCTCGTCCTATCGGGGCGGATATAATTTCGAAGCGCTTGGTCTCTCGCGCGCGTTGGTGGCCGATTATTTCCCCGGCATGTCGAGCCGTATTTCCGGTCTGGGTCTTGCCGGTCTGGAGGAGAACGCGCTCGTTCGCCATCAGCAGGCCTTTGATGAGGATGTCATCTCGCTTCCTGTCGGCGGCTTCTATCGCCTGCGTGCGTCTGACGAGCCGCACGCGCTCGACGGGAACCTGATCCATACGCTTCAGGCGGCCTGTGACCGGGGCGACTATTCGATCTACCGGAAATATGTGGACGCCGTTCACGCCCGCGATCCGCTGCAATTGCGCGATCTTCTCGACTTCAAGGCTGCCGGTCCGGAAGTACCGTTGAGCCAGGTCCAGTCGATCAACGAAATTCGCAAGCGTTTCCTGACGCCGGGCATGTCTATGGGCGCTCTGTCGCCTGAGGCGCATGGCACATTGAACGTTGCCATGAACCGGATTGGTGCAAAGTCCGTATCCGGAGAGGGCGGGGAAGACCGCGCTCGCTATCGGCCGTTGCCAAACGGTGACAACATGAACTCTGCGGTGAAACAGATCGCGTCGGGACGTTTCGGGGTTACTGCCGAGTATCTCAATGAATGCCGTGAGATCGAGATCAAGGTCGCCCAGGGCGCCAAGCCCGGCGAGGGGGGCCAGTTGCCTGGTTTCAAGGTTACTGAACTGATCGCGAAGCTCCGGCACGCGACGCCCGGCGTGACGCTGATTTCGCCGCCGCCCCATCATGACATCTATTCGATCGAAGATCTGGCGCAGCTGATCTACGACCTGAAGCAGATCAATCCTGAAGCGCGCGTCTGCGTGAAGCTTGTGGCGCAATCCGGCGTCGGCACGGTGGCCGCTGGCGTGGCGAAAGCCAAAGCGGACATCATTCTGATTGCCGGCGGCGTTGGCGGTACGGGGGCCAGCCCTCAGACCTCAATCAAATATGCCGGCCTGCCCTGGGAGATCGGCCTTGCCGAAGCCCACCAGATTCTGTCGCTCAACAATCTGCGCGACAAGATCACTCTGCGCACGGATGGCGGGCTGCGGACAGGCCGCGACATTGTCATCGCGGCGATGCTTGGCGCTGAAGAATATGGCATTGGCACAGCATCGCTTGTGGCGATGGGATGTATCATGGTGCGCCAGTGTCACTCTAACACGTGCCCCGTTGGCGTCTGTACCCAGGACGAAGCGCTGCGTGCCCACTTCACCGGCAATCCGGACAAGGTGGTCAACCTGATGAGCTTCATTGCCGAGGATGTTCGGGAAATTCTCGCCTCCCTGGGCCTGACCTCTCTGGATGAAGCCATTGGGCGCACGGACCTGCTCAAACAGGTCAGCCGCGGCGCGACCCATCTGGATGACCTCGACCTCAACCCGCTTCTGGTGCAGGTCGATACGGACAGTCCGGTTATCTACAAGCCCAATCACCGCGAGCCTGTGCCCGATACGCTCGACGCGCAGATCCTGCGGGACGCTGAACCCTTCTTCGAGCGCGGCGAGAAGATGCAGCTGGAATACGGCGTTCAGAACACGATGCGGGCCATTGGGGCGCGGGCCAGCTCGCGGATCACCCGGAAGTTCGGGATGCATGCACTGCCCGAAGGCCGCCTGCATATCCGGCTCGAGGGCTCGGCAGGCCAGTCACTCGGCGCGTTCAGCGTTCAGGGGCTGCTGCTGGAAGTTCTGGGTGATGCCAACGATTATGTTGGCAAGGGCCTGTCCGGCGCGAGCATTGTGGTCACGCCGCGTCCCCGCGACAGGCGGGCAGCAGTTGGTGACGCCATCATCGGCAACACATGCCTCTACGGCGCAACTTCCGGCAAGCTCTTTGCGGCCGGCACGGCAGGCGTGCGCTTTGCCGTGCGCAACTCCGGCGCAAAGACTGTTGTTGAGGGGTGCGGCGCCAATGGCTGCGAATACATGACCGGCGGCCGCGCGGTCATTCTTGGGCCAGTTGGTGATAACTTCGGCGCCGGCATGACAGGCGGTGTGGGCTTTATCTGGGATCCGCAGGAACGCTTTGAGCGAGTGGTGAACCCGGATTCGATCGATTGGTATCCGCTTGCAGACATGCCGGATGAGTATGTCGGCGAGGCGAAGGCGCTGATCGAAGAGCATGTCCGCCGCACAGGCTCTGTTCGCGGCAAGGAGCTGCTTGATGCCTGGGATACAACCCTCAGCCAGATGCTGATGATCGTGCCAAAGGAAATCGCAAACCTCCTGCTTGTCCGCAAGGGCGATGGCGCCAAGCAGAAGCAGGCCGAGCGGGCCTGATACCCGCTCAGCGAATTTAGCAACATCAGCGCCTGGTCCGGAGACGGATCAGGCGTTTGGCTTTTTACGGCGAATGCGGGGCCAGATCAGCCGCAGCCAGATCCAGAGCAGCGCGCCAATCAGCAGCAGCCAGGGAAGGCCGACTGCAAAAGCGGTGACAACTGCCGCAATTGCGCTGGCCAGATTGTAGAAGAAGTTGCCAAACGCCTCGCCCAGAGGCTGGAGCGCGCCCTGCGAAACCGGGTTGAGTTTGGTTTCATAATTGACGGCCAGCTGACTCATGTCGACCCGCTGACGGAGCGTGGCGAGCGAGGATGTGAGCGAGTCGATCTCGCCATTGACGCGCGCGAGTTCCCGCTCGGTTTCCAGAAGGTCGCCAAGCTCGCCGGGCCGTTCGGCCAGCAGCGCCTGAAGCCGCTCCTGGAGCGTCTTCTGTGCCTTCAGGCGGGCGCCGGTATCGATGATCGAAACGGTGAGGTCTTCTGCAGTGGTCTGGCGGTTGGTTACATCGCCTTTGGCTGCCTCTGCTTCAGCCTCTACGCCGGAAAGAAATGTTTCGATCCAGGCCGGTGTCGCCCGCAGGTTCAGCGATGCGCCTACGGAGTCTTCCGCATAGGCTGTCAGCCAGGAATTGGTGATGATGCAGACGGAGGGGCCGGCTGCATTGCAGGCGGCGATATGACCCTGCATCGTGGGTTCGATTGAGCTGACCGGCAGCCTCATGCCGATGCTGTGTGTGTAGGCAATATACTGCTGAGCGGCCGGTTGCTCGCCCCCTGCGCTTTCTTCAGCTGCCATGTCATAGTCTTGAGCCGACTGCTTCATGGCCATTTCGACGGGTGGCGGCGCGGCGGGGGCCGAAAAGTCCCGGTTCGGACTACCGCAGGCAGCAAGGGCCACCATAGCGGCTGCGATGAGAGTTGATTTTGTGATCATGTGCGTTCCCTCCGGTATTCAGCATTGAGCCAACAAAGCCCGCCAAACAAGGCTATTCAAAGAATTGATTGTGCCCGTTTCGCGGTCGCGGCTTGCAAGGTTCAAGGGCGCGGGCGCTTGGAACGGAGGCGCTGGTTGATCGTCCGGCAGGCAGGCGCGTTAGAATTCCTCCGCTTCCCAAGTTTCAAGTTGTCGCTGCGGAGCTTGGGGACAAAACCGTGAGTTGCCCGGAATTTTTCACCGGGGTCAGGCGCCCCGCACGCACTCTTGGAGGAATAAAGGTCATGACTTTAGTTCGTGAGACAGGGCTGCTGATGCCGTCACGGCGAAGCCTTATCAAGCTTGCCGGTGTGGGAGCAGGCGCGCTTGGCGCGGCTGCAGCGCTGGCTGGCTGCTCTGAGTCGGCTGTTGCTGTTACGCCGGCCACTGCGCCGGTAGATCCCGATGCGATTGCCATCATGTCCTCGAATGAAAATCCCTATGGCCCGTCGCCGAAAGCAGTCGAGGCGATGAAAGCCGAGCTTTCCAATATCAACCGCTATGCCAACGGTCTGACGGCCAAGTTTGCTGAAATGGTTGCCGCGCGGGAGGGCGTCGCGCCAGAGCAGGTTCTGGTCACCAATGGATCAAATCCAATCCTGGCCGCCTTCGCAGACTGGGTGAATGTAAAGGGCGGCAAGATCGTCACTTCCAAGATCACCTATGAAACTGTGGGCCGGGTTGCGCAGCAGGTTGGGACGGAGATTGTCGAAATTCCTCTGGATGCGGAGCTTGGATATGATCTTGAGGCCATTGCGGCCGCCGTGGGCCCCGACACCGGCGCCGTCTATATCTGCAATCCGAACAACCCAACGGGTCGTGTCATCGAGCCGGCTAAACTGAAGGCCTTCGTCGAAGACGTCAGCAGCAAGGTTCCGGTTTTCATCGACGAAGCGTATCTTGACCTGGCGGATGATTATCCGGCGGGCGTGATGAGCGAGTTTGTCAAAGCCGGTCGGCCAGTCATCGTGGCGCGGACTTTCTCCAAGCTTTACGCCATGGCAGGCCAGCGCCTGGGATATGGAATCATGCCGGCCGAGATCGCTATGGATATCCGCAAATCCGGCCGTCTTTCGTCGGTCAATCATCTCGGTCTTGTCGCGGGCATCGCCAGCCTGGAAGACACGGTCTATTTTGAAGACATGCGGATGAAGCATGCGCTCGCCCGTCAGAAACTCATCGCAATGGCGAAGGATCTGGGCCGGCCTATCGCGCCAGATCCGCAGGCGAGCTTTATCTATATGGATGTCGGTATGCCAGCCGGTGAGTTCTCCGCCAAAATGCTGGAGAAGGGCGTGCGGGTTGTAGGCTCCCGCTGGCCTGAAATGCCCAACTGGTCACGCATATGCGTGGGTCTCGATCACGAAATCGAGAAATGCCATGCGGCGGCCAAAGAAGTGCTCGCCTGATTCCTGCTTCGCGGGGGCTGTACTCAGCGCAATGGTTTCCGTTCCCGTCAGGGGCGGAAGCCGGTTTGCCTTTCGCCTGGTTCGACAATACGCTGCGCATGCTGAACGAAATCCACGAGCAGGGGGCGGGTCTCCCGCGGGTCAATTATTTCCTCCGCAAAGAAACTTTCTGCCGTCCGGAAGGGTGAGCGTATAGCTTCAAACTTTTTGTAGAGCTGCTCTTTCAGGGCGGCCGGGTCTTCGGCTTCGGTGAGTTCCTTGCGGAAAGCGGCCTCGATGCCGCCTGCCATCGGCAATGAGCCCCAGTCGCCGCTTGGCCAGCAATAGCGCCATTTGGTCTTTGACTGGTTCATCATCGCAGAGCCAGCGAGCCCATATGCCTTGCGGATGATCACGGAGCAGACCGGAACGCTGGCCTGGTAAACTGCCGTCATTGCCCGCACGCCCGCGCGGGTGACACCGGCGGTTTCGGCTTTCACGCCAACAGCAAAGCCGGGGCAATCCACGAAATGGATCACGGGCAGATGGAACGTCGAGCAGAGATCCATATGGCGGGTGACCTTGTCACAGACATCCGCTGTCCAGGCGCCATCCAGGAAGAAGGGGTCACCGGCCATAATACCGACGGCATGGCCATCAATCCGGGCGAGGCCCGTTACGATCCCCCGGCCCCAATCGTGGCCAATTTCGAAGAAGCTGCCCTTGTCCACTACCGCTTCGACGATACGGCGGGGCTTGTAGGGCGTGCGTCCATCTTTTGGCACAATGGAAAGAAGGCTCTCTTCCTTCCGCTTCGGATCGTCTGCCGGCTGAATACGTCCAGGCAGATGATGCACCGAAGGGGGCAGGTAGGACAGGAACCGGCGCGCGGCGATGAAGGCGTCGGCTTCGCTGTCGACGACGTTATCAACGGTGCCGTTCTGCCCCTGGATTTTCCAGCCGCCAAGTTCTTCCTTGGTGACGTTCTCGCCCAGCGCGATGGCAACAGGCGGGCCGGCTACAAAAACCTGGCTGAGCTCTTTCACCATGATGCTGAAATGACTGGCGGCGACCCGGCCCGCTCCCATGCCTGCGCAAGGTCCGAGGGCGAGGGACACGAACGGTACCTGCGTCAGGCCATGAACGATTTCGCTCCAGCCGGGTGTTTCGGGAATATAGGTCCGCGGGTCTTTCTCCAGCATCTTCACAGAGCCGCCCCCGCCGGTGCCATCAATCATCTGAACCAGCGGCATGCGGTACTCGGCAGCCATCTTGATAGCCTGGGCCATTTTTTGCCAGATCGCGGCATCGGCGGCGCCGCCGCGTACCGTGAAATCATCGGCCAGAATGACTGCTGGATGTCCATCCAGCCGCGCCCGCCCCATGACGGAATTGGACGGCATGAAACCGTCCAGTTCCTCATCCGCGCCATAGGTCGCTTTGCCAGCGATCTTGCCGATTTCGTGGAAACTGCCGGGGTCAGCCAGGAAGGCCACTCTTTCCCGCACAGTGAGTTTGCCACGGCCCCGCTGTCGCGAAACCGGCTCCTCGCCCCCCATCTCCTCAGCCAGACGTTCCCGGCGGCGGAGCTCTTCAATCGATTTTTCCCAACTCATGCGTTGCAGTTGATCGATGTGCCGCAAGGCGCGTCAAGGGAATCTTCTTGCCGGGCATCGTCCGGTTTGCTTTATCCCCCACAGGTATCAATCCAAGGAGGACGCCTGATGGATCTCGCCCAACTTACTGAGCGCGCACAAGCAGCCGTTGCTGGCGGCAGCGATTTCAAGAAAAAAGTAAAATTCGACTTCGGCACCGCCGGCAAGCTGTTCATCGATGGCGCCGCTGGCGTGGCTGACAATTCCGACAGTGCCGCAGATGCCACCATCTCGGTCACCTGGGACGACTTCACCAAGCTGGCCGCTGGCGCGCTGGACCCCACCATGGCGTTCATGCAGGGCAAGCTTAAGGTTGCTGGCGACATGTCGGTTGCCATGCAGCTTCAATCGCTGATGAAGAAGCTGGCTGGCTGAGCCATCTGAATCAGATCGCTTGACGCATTGGGCCGCTCCGGGGAGACCTGCGGGCGGCTCAATTTTTGGCCCTGGGAGGCCTGTGCATGGCGAAATCCTCCGATGACAGGCGGAGCCGGTTTGTTGAGGTTCCGTGGAACACGCCGCCCAAAGGCGCCGAAATCGTATGGTTTGAGGGGTCTGAAGGGCGCCGTCTCCGGGCCTGCATCGCGCCGGCGCTCTCTCAGTCCAAGCCGCGGGGCACAGTTATCGTCTGTCCGGGGCGCACAGAGTTCATCGAAAAATATTTCGAAGTGGGCCGTGAGTTGCAGCAAATGGGCTTTGCGCTCGTGATCCTGGACTGGCCGGGCCAGGGTCTCTCGGACCGCCTTCTGCCTGACAGCAAGAAGGGTCATATCGACCGGTTCGAGACCTTCATGACAGCCCTCGCCAAGGGGCTGGAGGCGTTCGACAGCCATTTGCCACGCCCATATATTTCGCTGGCCCACTCGATGGGAGGCGCCATTGCGCTGGCTGCTATTGCCAAAGGTCTTGTGAAGGTGGAGGCGGCCGCCTTCTGCGCGCCGATGTGGGGTATTAAATCGCCGGTCCTTGGCATGCGATACCTCGTCTGGGCCATGCGGGCGACAGGGCGCTCAGGCGACTATGCGATGCAGCCCGGCCCGCCGGAACGGTTTGAAACCAATATCGTGACCCATGACAAGCGCCGCTGGGACTTGCAGCGCGCCCTCATTGATGCCCAGCCCGATCTGGAACTCGGCCCGGTCACGTGGGGCTGGTTGGGCGCCTCTCTGGATATTTTCTCGGCCTTTTCAAAACCGAAGGCGCTGGCAAGCATCGACATTCCGGTCTTTGTGGCATCCGCCGGAGAAGAAAAGCTCGTCGATAATGCTTCCCATGCCAAAATCGCGGCTCGTCTGAAGGATTGCGATCACATCACGGTTGACGGCGCGATGCACGAAATCCTGATGGAGACAGACGACCGGCGCGCCGAGTTCTGGGACGGCTTTCAAAAATTACTCAAACGTGCGGGCATCTGACCCAGCACGGATATAAAAACGGGAGGAAATACTTATGGCGATCATTTCACTGTCGCGCATCGTGGCCCACTGGGCTGCGCAGCAGCCGTCACGCACAGTCCTAAGCCATGAAGGCAGGGATGTCAGCTGGGCCGAGTTTGAGGCCCGCACAAACCGCCTGGCGCGCGCCTATCAGAAACTCGGTGTGAAACAGGACGATTTCGTCACCATCTCACTGCCCAATGGCATAGAGTTTTTCGAGGCCTGCTTTGCGACCTGGAAAGCAGGCGCAACGCCCCAGCCCATTTCCGCGCGCCTGCCCAAACTGGAGCGCGATCAGATCGTCGAGATCGGCGCGCCAAGCCTGGTGGTGGGCGTTCCCGGCGGAGAGTATCCCCAGACGGCATGTGTCCCTCAAGGGTTTGAGCCAGACACCGGACTTTCAGATGCTCCGTTGCCGGAAGTTACGGCCGCCAGCTACAAGGCCATGACATCGGGCGGCTCAACCGGGCGCCCGAAACTGATCGTTTCAAAACAGCCTGCTGCCGCAGACCCCGACGTGCCGATGCTGGAAATTCCCCAGCAGGGCTGCATGCTGATCCCCGGCCCACTCTATCACAACGGCCCCTTCCTCTGGGCGATGACGGCGCTCTTCAAAGGCTGCACTATTGTTGTCACCACACGGTTTGACGCTGAAGAAACGCTGAAATTGATCGAAAAGCACAAGGCTGATGTGATCTACACCGTGCCAACCATGATGCGGCGCATCTGGTCGCTGCCTGAAGAGGTCCGCGCATCGTATGACCTCTCCAGCCTGAAGGCGCTCTGGCACCTGGCCGCGCCATGTCCGGCATGGCTTAAAGAATGCTTCATCGAATGGCTCGGCCCGGAGGTAGTCTGGGAACTTTACGGCGGCACGGAGGGGCAGGGCTCCACGACCATTCAGGGTACGGACTGGCTCAAACACAAGGGCTCGGTCGGCAAGCCGGTGGAAACCTGCGAAATGAAAATCGTCGATGAAGATGGGAAAACCCTGCCGCCCCGCGAAGTGGGCGAAGTTTTCATACGCCCGCTCGCCGGTGCGGGCACGACATATCGTTATATCGGCGCCGATGCCAAAGCCATTGATGGCGGCTGGGAAAGCCTCGGCGATCTGGGCTGGATGGACGAGGACGGATTTCTCTATCTGTCCGACCGTCTGTCAGACATGGTCATCGTTGGGGGAGCCAACATCTATCCGGCAGAGGTGGAGGCCGCGATCGAGGCCTATCCGGGCGTTCGTTCGTCTGCTGTCATCGGTCTGCCGGACGAAGACATGGGCGCGCGCCTGCATGCTGTGATCGACCGTCCAGAGGGGCCGGTCGACGATGCCACGATGATTGCCCATCTTTCCGAGCGGCTCGTGCGCTACAAGATCCCCAAGAGCTTCGAATATTCCGCTGAAGCCGTCCGGGATGACGCGGGGAAAGTGCGCCGCAAAGCCTTACGCGAGGCGAGGCTCGCCGCCTCTTGACTTCCCCAAGGGCGCTGCTCGTCCGGTCGCGCCACATCCAAGGGAGGATCAGATCATGAAAGTAGCAGCCGTCAAAAAGCCCGGCGGGCTTCAGAACCTCGTTATCGAGACGCGGGACGACCCCAAACCCAATGCTGGTGAAGTGCTGGTTCGCGTGCGCGCCAGCTCGCTCAACTATCACGATTTCGTCGTTGTGCTCGGCGGTATCCCGACACCCGATGGCCGCATCCCGATGTCGGACGGGGCAGGGGAAGTCGTCGCTGTGGGCGAAGGCGTTACCAAATGGAAAGTGGGCGACAAGGTAATCTCCCTATTCTTCCCGAGTTGGCAGTCCGGCCAGATCGAAGCGGCCGGTTTTGCCAGTGTGCCCGGCGACGGCGCGGATGGGTTCGGCGCCGAATTTGTCGCCGCGCCGGAAACGTCGTTCACCCGCATGCCGGCTGGCTGGAGCTTTGAGGAGGCCGCCACGCTTCCCTGTGCTGCGCTGACTGCCTGGCGGGGCATGTTCGTTGAAACCAAGACCAAGCCTGGCGATTGGGTGCTGGTGCAGGGCACCGGCGGGGTCTCCATCTTCGCGCTGCAATTTGCCAAGATGGCAGGCGCCCGCGTCATCGCCACATCGTCGTCGAATGAGAAGATGGAAAAACTCAAACAGCTCGGCGCCGATCACGTCATCAACTACAAAGACACGCCCGAGTGGGGCCGCAAGGCGTTCGAGCTTACAGGCGGGCGCGGCGTGGATGAGGTCGTTGAGATCGGCGGCCCCGGCACGATGGCTCAGTCGATCAATGCCTGCCGTCCGGGTGGCCATATCTCCCTGATCGGCGTTCTGACTGGCGTGTCCGGCGAGGTGCCAACTGCGGCCCTGTTCTCGCGGAACATCACGGTTTCCGGCATTACCGTCGGCTCACGCCGCCACCAGGAAGACATGGTCGAAGCCATTGAGGCCTCATCCATGCGTCCTGTGATCGACAGCAAATTCCCGCTGGACCAGATCGCCGCTGCCTTTGCCCACCAGGCCAGCCAGAAGCATTTCGGCAAGATCGTCCTGACGATCTAACGGCTGATAAAAACTTGAGCCTTGGGAAGCGCCCGCCTATTCGGCGGGCGTTTCTTTTATGCGCAAGTCTTCCAGAATGCTGTCGCCGTCGGCCGTGTCAGGATCACCGTTTGATTTGTGAATGCCATAGACCACACCGGACAGCAGCAGGATGGCGATCAGGTTCGGGAAGGCCATCGACGCGTTGGCGATGTCGCCAAACAGCCAGACAATGTTCACCTCGGCCATGGCGCCGATGAAGATGATTACCACCCAGATGTAGCGGAAAGGCTTGGTTGCCCATTCCCCGACAAGGAAGGTCACTGCCTGTTCGGCATAGTAGGACCATCCGATTATGGTGGTGAAGGCAAACAGTGTCAGACACAGCGTCACGAGCCAGCCGCCGA
Source organism: Hyphomonas neptunium ATCC 15444 (assembly GCF_000013025.1). Classification (NCBI taxonomy): domain Bacteria; kingdom Pseudomonadati; phylum Pseudomonadota; class Alphaproteobacteria; order Hyphomonadales; family Hyphomonadaceae; genus Hyphomonas; species Hyphomonas neptunium. The sequence goes on from NC_008358.1 coordinate 90,325, forward strand.
CCGGCCCGGGGACAGCATCTGTAAAGGCCTGGTTGGTGAGCGTGGCAGGGTTGCTGCCTTCCGCCATCCACACATGTGTCGTCGTCTCACCCGCCCATTGCTTGAACTGCTCGGCTGTTGCCCAGCTTCCTTCGGCCGTGAGGATCACGAGCGCCGTCATGGTGCAAAGTACCATCGTGTCGATGAACACACCGATCATGGCGATCTCGCCCTGCTTGGCGGGATTTTTCATCTGAGAGGCGGCGTGCGCGATTGGCGCGGAGCCTTGGCCTGCTTCATTGGAAAACAGGCCGCGTGCCACACCAAAACGGATCGCCGAAAGCACCGCATAGCCTGCAAGTCCGCCAGCGGCCTGGTTCAGGCCGAAGGCAGAAGAGAAGATCATGCCAAACGCGCCGGGAATATATTGTATATTGAGCAACAAGATTATGAGGCAGGCGAGAATGTAGAGAGCCGCCATCGCGGGAACGAGGCTTCCCGCAACCCGGCCGATGGATTTGATACCTCCGACGATCACCGCAAAGACAAGGCCCGCCAGAACGATCCCCAGCAGCCACAGCGGAATGCCAATTCCACCATCGGAAAACGCGGAATGAATATTCGCAGTCAGGCTGTTGGCCTGGATCATGCCGCCCGTCGCGGTTGCAGATAACAATGTCCCGACGCAGAAGATCGCGGCCAGCCAGGTCCAGTTCTTTCCGAGGCCTTTCTTGATGTAGTACATCGGGCCACCATTGATGCGGCCATTCTCATCGATTTCGCGATATTTGATGGCAAGCGAGCTTTCAGCAAAGGCGAGCGCCATGCCGAAGATGGCCGTCACCCACATCCAGAAGATTGCGCCCGGCCCGCCCAGGGTGAGCGCGGTGGCCACACCGACAATGTTGCCTGTCCCTACCTGTCCCGATAGCGCCGTAGAAAGAGCCTGAAAGGGTGTGATCGCACTCGGATCGCCATTGCCTTTGCGGCCTTTCCAGACCTCAACAAGGGCCGGGATGAACCGCAGAAGTGGCCGGCCACCCAGGCGCAACATGAAGAACAGGCCTGTACCAAGCAGAACAACGGCAATCGGACCGACAGGAAGAACCTGGGCTCCGTTCCACTCTCCGCCCCAGATGAAGCCGCTGATATTCTGAATGCCAGCCTCGAGATGGGCATATAGCGTCGCAAGCATGGATAAGGGCCTCCCCGGCGCCAAAAGTGTCAATTCGGAGGCACACTAGCCCGCTTCGGACGTATGGGAAGCCTTCGACTGTTCTGGCTCGGGCTTTGTTGCGGATGGTTCTTTCAGCTTGCCCGCTTTTGAGGCATAAGCCGCCAGATGACCGGCACCCCCGACCAAAAGCCTCCCGGCGAGAAGCCCATGAAGGGCCTGTTTATCAGGACCTATGGCTGCCAGATGAATGTTTACGATTCCGAGCGCATCCGCGATGTGCTGCGGCCGCTGGGCTATGCACCCGTGGAAACGCCGGAATCAGCCGACCTTGTCGTGGTCAACACCTGCCACATCCGCGAGAAAGCAACCGAGAAGGTCTACTCCGAACTCGGCCAGCTCAAACGGATGAAAGAAGCTTCCGGCGGGCGGATGACGATCGCGGTCGCCGGCTGCGTCGCCCAGGCTGAAGGGGAGGAACTCATCCGCCGTCAGCCCGCGGTCGATCTGGTGCTTGGCCCGCAGGCCTATCACAAGCTGCCCGAGATGATCGCCCGCGCCAGCCGCGCCATCGGCGACCGGCTGGAAACCGAATTTGATACCGTCGAGAAATTCGACGCCTTGCCCAAGACCCGCGAAGCCGATGGTCCGGCCGCTTTTGTTTCGGTGCAGGAAGGGTGTGACAAGTTCTGCACCTTCTGTGTCGTGCCCTATACGCGCGGCGCTGAGATGTCCCGCCGCGTGGACGACATTGTGTTCGAGACCCGCAGTCTGGCCAGCCAGGGCGTGCGCGAGATCACTTTGCTGGGTCAGAACGTAAATGCGTTTCACGGTCCTGCGCCTGTCCTGGAGGGCGGGGAAGATTGGACGCTTGGCCAACTTTGTCGCCATTTGTCCAAAATTGGCGGCATTGAGCGCATCCGGTACACGACCAGTCATCCCCGCGACATGGATGACGATCTGATTGCCGCGCATGGCGACACGCCGGCCATGATGCCGTTCCTGCACTTGCCGGTACAATCCGGGTCTGACCGCATTCTCAAGGCCATGAACCGCGGCCATACGGCCGATCACTACAGGGACATCATCACGCGGGTACGCGCCGCGCGGCCAGACATTGCCATCGCCTCTGATTTCATCGTCGGCTTTCCGGGCGAGAGTGACGCAGATTTTGAGGCGACGATGCAGCTCGTCCGCGACATCGGCTATGCCATTGCCTACTCGTTCAAATACTCCTCTCGCCCCGGCACGCCGGCGGCGGAAATGCACGGACATCTGTCCGAATCCGTAAAGGATGCGCGTCTTCAGGCGCTTCAGGCTTTGCTGCGCGAACAGCAGACAGAGTTCAACGCCTCCCAGATCGGCAAAACCCTGCCCGTCCTCGTCACTGGCAAGGGCCGGAACGCGGGCCAGATGCATGGCCGTTCGCCCTATCTGCAGGCGGTACACTTCGAAGGACCAGACGACCTGAACGGCAAGATTGTAGACGTGAAAGTCATCGGCGCGAGCCTCAATTCTCTGACGGGTGAGCTGGTGCGTGTGGCTGAGGCCGCTCTGTGACTGGAAAGCGCCGAACGCCGTCCGAGCCCGAACCCCAAATGGTCAGCCGCCTCTATGAGGTGCGCGATGCCGAACGTCTGCGCGATCTGTGCGGGCCGCATCACCGCCATCTGACCTTGCTCGAAACGCGCCTCAAGACCTACGGCCTTCAGGCCGAGAGTCAGGGCGGGGGCATCCGGTTAAGTGGCACGCAGGAGGGGGTTTCCATCGCGGAGGCCGCTCTTGCTGATTTCGAGCGGCGGTTGCGCGGCGGCGGAGAGCCGAGCGAAATGGAACTGGATGGCGCGCTGCAGGCGGCGCAATCGCCTTCGCAATCCTTCACTGGCCTTCGCGGCCTGAAAAAATCCGTTACCGCCATGACGCGCGGTCAGGCGAAGTATCTCGATATTCTTGCCAATCCGGACAATGCGCTGGTCTTTGGGGTTGGCCCGGCAGGCACGGGCAAGACCTTTCTGGCGGTCGCGACCGGTGTTGCCGAACTCAACGCAGGTATTCGCCAGAGACTGATCGTGACGCGTCCTGCGGTTGAGGCGGGCGAGAAGCTCGGCTTCCTTCCCGGTACGTTGGAAGAAAAGGTCGATCCTTACATGCTGCCCATTTGGGATTCGCTGCGCGAGTTGATGGGGCAGGAGCAGATGGAGCGCCGCATGGCGCGCGGTGAGATCGAGGTCGCCCCCATCGCCTTCATGCGCGGGCGCACCCTCAAGAACGCCTTTGTGATTGTGGACGAGGCGCAGAACACGACCGCTGCCCAGATGAAAATGGTGCTGACACGCCTTGGCCGCGATAGCCGTATGGTGGTTACAGGCGATCCGGATCAGGTGGACTTGCCTGGAAATCAGGAATCCGGCCTCAAGCAGGGCTTGCGCATCCTCAAGGACGTTGAGGGGATCTCCGTTCACAGGCTGACGGCCGCCGATGTTGTGCGTCACGGCCTCGTCAGCCGCATCATTGATGCCTATGCGGCATCGGGGGAGAGCTGAGGCCCCCGCCATGATTAGTTTCGACCTCATCGTCGAGGATGACAGTTGGGCGGCGCTCGGAGACCTCGAAGCCCTTTGCCGGAAAGCCTTTGATGCTGCTGAATATGTTGCGCCGGTAGAAGAGGGCAATATTGCCCTGTTGCTCGCCGATAATCACGTCCTGCACCAGCTCAACCTGGATTTCCGCAGCAAGGACAAGCCGACGGATGTGCTGTCTTTTCCCTCGCTTCCGATGGACCGGCCGTTTCTCGGGGACATTGCTGTCGCTTGGGGTGTGTCTGCATCCGACGCAAAAATCCAGGGGAAGCCCCTCGACGCCCACCTTGTTCATCTGCTGATTCATGGCTACCTGCACCTGCTCGGATTCGATCATGAGACGGACGATGAGGCTGCAGAAATGGAAGCGCTGGAGATAAAGGCGCTTGCTTCCCTCGATATTGCTAATCCATACCGGAATGACTGATTGAAATGAGCGACTCAGACCCCTCCGACGCCGGCCCGTCCGGCCGATTGCGAAGCCTCTTCGGGTTCCGCAAGAAAACGCCCGAGCCTGCGACGGCTGCCAGCAGGGACTTGGACCCTGCCGGTGCGCCGCAGGTAATGCGGCTGCGTCTTGCCGAGTTTGAAGAGTTGCGGGTCGATGATGTCATGGTGCCCCGCGCCGACATAAAAGCGGTCGAAGCAGGCACCGGAATTCAGGAGCTTCTGGAGTTCTTTGCCGAAGTCACGCATTCCCGCCTTCCTGTATTCCGGGAGTCGCTGGATGATCCGATCGGTTTCGTTCACATCAAGGATCTTGTCACGGAGCTGGCAAAGGGCGGGACGCCGCCGCGCCGCCCGCTCGAGAGTCTGCATCGCGAAGTGCTCTACGTTCCCCCGTCCATGAAGTTGACGGACCTGCTGGTGAAGATGCAGGCGACGCGTATTCATCTGGCGCTGGTCGTGGACGAATATGGCGGCACAGACGGCCTGATCACGCTGGAAGATCTCGTGGAAGTCATCGTGGGCGACATCGAGGACGAACACGATGATGAAGAAGCTATGTTCGTTCGGCGAAGCGCGCGTGTCTGGGAAGCCGATGCACGCACGGAAATCGAGGACTTCCAGGAAGAGGCCGGTGTTGATCTTAGCCTGGATGATCTGGATGCAGACATTGATACGCTGGGCGGCGTCGCCTTCGCGCTTGCCGGCAAGGTACCGGTTCGCGGGGAAGTGCTACGGCATCCCGGCGGCACTGAGATTGAAATTGTGGATGCAGACTCGCGGCGGGTTCGCCGTTTGCGTCTGCGTCTGCCAGAGCCACCCCCACAGCCTGCCGCTGAGGAGTAGAGTTAAATGAGCAAAGCTGTGCGCAGCCACGGGTTCACTGCGCTTGGACCTTTGCATGAGGCTTTTGCCCGCCTGTCTGGTGTGCCCGCGCTTGCCGCAGCCTTTGCTTTGGGCGCTTTGTCGGCGGTCGCCTTTGCGCCGTTTCATTTCAGCGCTGTGCTGGTGATTTCATTCACCGGCCTTGTCTGGATGATTGATGGCGCGCGGTCGCAGGCCAGATGGGGCAGGGCGGTGTTTCTGCGTGGGTGGGCCTTCGGCACAGGCTTTTTCCTGGTCAGCCTGCATTGGACCGCGATGCCGTTCCTTGTCGATCCGGCCAGAACAATCTGGTTCATCTGGATGCCCCTTGTTCTGCTTCCGGCGGGGATGGCGATCATCTGGGGTGTATTCACCGCCATGGCGGGCGCTTTCTGGTCTGCATCTCCGTCGCGCGTATTTATCTTCTCCCTGTTCTTTGCACTGGCAGAGTTTGTGCGCGGCCACCTCTTCGGCGGGTTTCCCTGGAACCTTCCGGGTACGACCTGGATGCCCGGCGGCGCCTTGTCTCAGGCGGCGTCCCTGGGGGGCGTTTACTGGCTGACACTGGTGACGGTGTTTGTCATGGCCTCTCCTGCCGCGCTGGTAGATACGCGCGAAGGGCGCGGCATACCGATCAGGGTCGCGCCGGCGCTTGTGTCGGTGGTGGCGCTTGCGCTCGGTTGGGCATGGGGCGCAAACCGCACGGAAGCGACATCACCGCTTACCGATCAGTCCGTCGTCGTGATGGATGCCGGCGTTCCCCAGGATAAATGGGATACGCTCGGACCCGATCCTGTACTCTACGAATATCTTCGGATGCTCACCTATCCCGATAGCCGGCCGGGCGACATCGTCGTGTGGCCCGAAGCGGCTATACCCGCCTACTTGCTGCAGGATGCAAATGCCCTTGATGCGATCGCCGCCTATATCGGCCAGCGAAAGCTGATCGCCGGCACGACCCGCTATGAGCTCACCACCAATGACAGCCGCATTTATTATAACAGCCTCGCGGTCATGGATGAGACGGTGAATCAAACCGGTCCTCTTGCGCTCTACGACAAGCACCGGCTGGTGCCGTTTGGAGAACTCGCCGCGATCAACTTCATTCCTTATGGCCCTCAGTTGAGCAGCCTTTTGCCTCCGACGGTTCAGCGGCTTGCCGCGGATGGGTTCCGTCCCGGCGCGGGCGCAACCGCGATCGACACTGGCGGGCTTCCAGCGTTCGTGGCGCTGATCTGTTATGAAGGGCTTTTCCCGGAGATAACGCGCGGCGTGAACGTCACGGACCGGGCGCAATGGATGGTCATGATTTCAAATGACGCCTGGTTCGGCCGGGGTTTGGGGCCGGCTCAGCATTACGCTCAGAACCGCTACCGCGCGATCGAGACAGGCCTGCCGCTCGTTCGGGCGGCCAATCGTGGAACGTCCGGCATTATCGACGGCTACGGCCGTGAAATCATGCGTACCATACCGGCTGAAACGGCGCCTGAAGGATGGTCGACGTCTTACGGCCGGGCGCGGTTGCCGGTTCCGGCTGACGTTACAATGTTCCAGAGCCGGATCGGGGCGGCGCTTTTCTGGATATCGCTCTGTGTCTTCGCGGTGCTGGCCTTTCTGACGTGGAGGCGATAAGCCCTTCTCTTTAGGGAAACGTCGGTACGTCCGGATTTGTCATGTCAGAAAGCAAACTGCCGAGCGATATCGACCGGGTCGTGGGGCAAAACATCCATCGCCAGCGGCGGAAGCTGAAGCTCACCCAGGAGAAGCTGGGAGAGTTGCTAGGTTTGACGTTCCAGCAGGTCCAGAAGTACGAAAAAGGCGTGAACCGCGTCTCCGCAGGCCGGCTTTACGAGATTGCCGGTGTCCTTGAGGTGCCGGTCGAGTTCTTCTTTGATGGCGCAGATACTGTTGTCTCAAATGGAGTTGCCGAGCTAGCGGAAGATCTTGATGACACCCAGCTGGCGGTACTCTCCGACGAAGTTCTACAATTGATAGAGGCGTTTCAGAAAATTGAGGACGCTGCCCTGCGCGGCTCCCTGCTGGCGACTGTGCGTGCGGCGGCCTCAGCATTTGACACCCGCGCCAATTCCGACCGGAGCCGGGATGACTGACACCAGAGATTCAGAGTTCCGGGATCGCCCATTGCGCAGCTTTGGCCGGACAGGCGGGCGCCCCCTGTCGCCGCGTCAGAAAACCCTGATGGCGGAGAAGCTGGATACCTACCGTATTGCTGAGGGCGACGGGCCCTTAGATCTGTGCGCAATGTTTCCCGGAAAAGAGGCTTTCTGGTTGGAAATCGGCTTCGGCGGCGCTGAACATATGATCGCTCAGGCGGCGCAGAATCCAGATGTCGGCATCATTGGCTGCGAGCCCTTTCTGGAAGGGATCGCCAAGGCTCTGGGGGGGATCGAAGAGACGGACCTGAATAATGTCCGCGTCTGGCCAGACGATGCCCGGCCGCTGATCGCCCGCATGCCGGACCAGTGCCTCGATCGCGCCTTCGTCCTTTTCCCGGACCCATGGCCCAAGCGCCGGCAGCACAAGCGCCGCCTTGTGCAGGCAGACTTTCTGTCCATTCTGCATCCAAAAATGAAACCCGGAGCGCGCCTGCGCTTTGCAACCGACGTCAAAAGCTATGCCGACGAGGCGCTGCTGACGTTCGTATCCGACGGCCGGTTTGAATGGCTGGCCGCTTCGCCGGATGATTGGCGCTGCCCGCCGCAGGATCATGTGACCACCCGCTACGAGTCCAAGCGGCTTGGCGACTGCAAACCGGTATGGTTTGACTTCCGGATACGTTGATCTGATGGGGCTTCTTGACGAAAACGCCCGTACATGCACAAATCTAGGCTATCGAAACCGGTCGGTCTGAATATCAAGACCCCGTCAGACCGACGGCAATGACTTTCCCTCCTCCGAGTTTCGAACGGCACCGCACGGCGTAATTCCGCGTCTGCGCGGCCTACGGAAGGCAAAGGAAAGCCATTATGGCAACCGGCAAAGTTAAGTGGTTCAATGATCAGAAGGGCTTTGGTTTCATCAAGCCTGACGATGGCGGCGCAGACATTTTCGTCCACATTTCTGCTGTTGAGCGTTCGGGCCTCAAGACCCTCGCTGAGAACCAGTCTATCTCCTATGAGCTCTATAAAGACGAGCGCCGCGGCAAGACCTCGGCTGTGGACCTCAAAGTCCTCTAAGTCTGAAAGCTGGCTCCTTCGGGAACAGATCGCGGCGGCTTCCGGCAGGGGGCCGCCGATTTCGTTTCGGGGTGCTTTAAAGCCTGACAGACACCCTCTCGACATCTGGGAGAATTGCGACTATCTAGCGCCCAAGTCGAAATATATCGGCGGCGGGTCCGGAAACGGGTCCGCCGCTTTTCTTTAGTCCGGAGCCTGCCCTCTGCACATGATCGTTCTGACTGAACAGGAACGCCGCCTTCTCTCCCTGGTCCAGCCGGTGGCTGAGGGCCTCGGCATGGAAATCGTGCGTCTGCGCGTTCAGGGCGGGCGCCGCCCGCATCTGCAGATCATGGCCGAGCGGGCAGGGGGTGCGCCAACCGGTATCGAAGATTGCGCGCGTCTCTCGCGTGGCATGTCCCCGGTCCTTGAAGCAGCTGACCCCATTTCTGAGGCTTACACACTCGAAGTGTCGACGCCTGGAATTGACCGCCCGCTGACCCGGCCGGGAGATTTTGCCCGGTGGATCGGCCATGCTGTGCGGATTGAGCTCGCGCGCCCCATTGATGGCCGGCGCCGTTTTACGGGCACGATCACGGGCGAAGACAATGATGGCGCTCATATCGAGCTCGACGATGAGACAAAGCTTGTCGCGGCTGTCCATGAGATGAGCCGGGCCAGCCTTGTGCTGACGGATGAACTGATTGAAGCGGCGCGGGTGGCCGGAAATCTGCCCCCGCAGCCGGAAGACGACGAAGACATGCTCGCCGATTTTGAAATCGACGAGTCCGAAGACGAAGAAGACCCAGAGACAGGAGATGTCCAATGAGCGCCATCGGCGTTTCAGCCAACCGGCTTGAAATCCTGCAGATCGCCAAAGCGGTCGCCGAGGAAAAATCGATTGATCAGCGCATCGTCATTGAGGCGATGCAGGAGGCAATCGAGAAGGCTGCCAAGGCCAAGTACGGCCAGGAGCACGACATCCGCGCCAAGATCGATCCGGCGACGGGCGAACAGACCCTGTGGCGCATTCAGACGGTTGTGGATGACGAGACCTTTGAAGACGAGGCCAAGCAGCTGCGTCTTTCCGAAGCCAAGAGAATCGATGCGACCCTCGTGGCCGGCAGCGAGTTGAAGGAAGAACTTCCGCCCTTCGACTTCGGCCGCGTAGCGGCGCAGACGGCCAAGCAGGTGATCACGCAGAAAGTGCGCGATGCCGAGCGTGAGCGTCAGTATAATGAATACAAGGACCGTGTCGGCGAGATCGTCTCGGGTATCGTCAAGCGTGTCGAGTATGGTCATGTGATCGTCGATCTTGGCCGCGCCGAGGGGATCATCCGCCGCAATGACGGTATCCCGCGCGAAAACTTCCAGCCCAACGACCGCGTCCGCGCTTACCTCTACAAGGTCAGCCGCGAAGTGAAGGGTCCGCAGATTTTCCTGTCGCGCGCTGCACCGGACTTCATGCGCAAGCTGTTCGCCCAGGAAGTGCCGGAAGTTTATGAAGGCGTGATCCAGATCAAGGCCTGCGCCCGTGATCCGGGCTCGCGCGCCAAGATCGGCGTGATTTCCAACGACTCCTCGATCGATCCGGTCGGCGCCTGTGTCGGTATGCGCGGCGCGCGCGTTCAGGCCGTTGTCGGTGAGCTTTCTGGCGAGAAGATCGACATCATTCCGTGGAGCTTCGACGCGGCGACCTTCATCGTGAACGGTCTTCAGCCTGCCGAAGTTTCCAAGGTGGTGCTGGATGAAGACGAGCGCCGGGTTGAAGTTGTCGTGGCAGACGATCAGTTCCCGCTGGCAATCGGCCGCCGGGGCCAGAACGTGCGTCTCGCGTCGCAACTGACCGGCTGGCAGATCGACCTGATCACGGAGTCGGCAGATTCCGAGCGCTACCAGAAAGAGTTCCAGGAGCGCACCGACCTGTTCATGAAAGCGCTGGATGCGGACGAAACCCTTGCCCAGCTGCTGGCTTCGGAAGGCTTTGAGTCGGTCGAGGAGATCGCGTTCGTGGCGCCTGAGGACTTCATCACGATTGAGGGCTTCGACAAGGATGTGGCCGAAGAGCTGCAGGAGCGCGCCCGTGAGTATCTCGACCGCGTTGCCACCGAAAACGACGCGAAGCGCCGGGAACTTGGTGTTGCTGACGAGGTGATGGAACTTGAAGGCGTCACCCCGTCCTTCGCCGTGAAGCTCGGCGAGCAGGGGGTCAAGACGGTTGAAGACGTTGCGGGTCTCGTACCCGACGACATCACCGGCTATCGCGAGCCTGGCCCGGATGGAAAGCCGGTCTGGGTCGAGGGCATCCTCAAGAAAGGCGAGATGCGCAAGGACGACGCCAACCTGTTCGTCATGAAGGCCCGCGTCGCTGCTGGCTGGATCGAACCGGAAGCCATTGAAGAGATGTTGGCCCAGCAGCAGTCGACCGAGCCTGCACCGGAGCTTACCGAAGAGGAGCGTGCGCTCCTCGCGCTCGGCGAGCTCGGCAATTCGGGGAATGCTGGAAGTGATGATGACGAAGAGGCCCTCGCCGAAGAGCTCGGCATTGACCTCTCCGAACTTGAATCGGAGGGCGGTGATGACGAAGCCGCATCCCGAGAGTGATCCCCGACTGATCGCAGAAAATGATGAGAATGGCCTGGGCGAGGAAGATGCTTCCTCGCCTGAGCGCCAGTGCGCGGTAACGCGCGAGCGGCTGCCGAAGGCAGAGATGCTTCGCTTTGTTCTGTCGCCGGATGGCATCGTCACGCCAGATGTCTCTGAGCGGTTGCCGGGCAGGGGCGTATGGGTAAAGGCCGAGCGTGGCCTTATCGATCAGGCAGCCAGGAAGGGTGCCTTCGCGCGCGGTTTCAAATCGCAGGTCACGGTGCCTGACGGGCTCAGTGATCTGATAGAGCGTCTGCTTCTCAAGCGCTGTGTCGACACGCTGGCGCTTGCGCGAAAGGCCGGGCAAGCCATATGTGGGTTTGATCAGGTGCGCGACGCCTTGCGGGGTGGCCACCCTGCCTTCCTCCTTGAGGCGGCAGACGGTGCGGAAGATGGCCGCTCGAAGGTATATTTTCTCGCAAAAGCCCTATATAGCGACGTGAAAGTCGCCGGAGCGCTCAGCGCGCCTGAATTGGGCATGGCATTTGGACGTGACCGTGTGATACACGGGCTCGTCCGCAGGGGGGCCATCGCGCAGACCTGGGAGATGGCCTATCGGCGTCTCACCGGATTTCGCGAGGCACCAGAATTGACCTGGTTCCAGGAAACGGACCGGTAGCGGAAACAGCCGGAACGCACAGGCGTTCGGGCGTAATATGTGATATGTAGGACGAATGAGCGATACGAACGATCAAGGCAATTCCGGCGGGCGCAAGCCGCTGACTGTGGTGCGGAAGACCTCCGGCACGGTCAAGCAGAGCTTCAGTCATGGGCGCTCCAAACAGGTGGTTGTGGAGACCAAGAAGCGTCGCCCGGTTTCCTCCGGTGGGGGGCAGGGAGGCGATTCCGGTCCCTCGACGCCATCCGCATCGGATGGAATGGAGGCCAAGCTCGTCGCTCTCGCGGCCAAGCTCGGCATAACCGTGGCCGAACTCAAGGCACGCCAGAAGGTGCTCGAACAGCGCAAGGCTGAAGAAGCCTCGCGCGCCAAGGATACCGAAGCCGAAAGAGCGGCTCAGGATCGCCTGCGCACCGAACAGGAGCGCAAGCAGCAGGAAGCGCGTGAGCGTGAGGAAGCAGAGCTTCGCCGCCGCGCTGAAGAAGAGGCTGCCAAGCTCGCCGATGTTGCGTCGCGTGAAGCCGTTGAGCGTCCATCCAAGGCGCCGCGTGCGGCGCCCGCTGCTCAGACGCCTCCGGCAGCTGATGGCGAAGCAGATGCTGGCCGCAGCAAGCGCAGCAGTGGCGGCGGCGCCAGCAAGCCCGCCCGTGATGACCGTGCTGACCGTGCCCGCGAAGTGGCAACCAAGCCGTCGCGCGGCGATGCCGAACGCCGGCGGGGCAAGCTGACCATTGCTTCGGCGCTGGGCGATGATGCCGACCGCCAGCGGTCGCTCGCATCGGTCCGCCGCGCCCGTGAACGGGAACGCGAGCGCCGTGTTGGTGGCGGTGACAGCAATGACAAGACCTCGATCGAGGTAACGCTGCCCGAGACGATTACGTTGCAGGATCTGGCCCAGCGGATGAACGAGCGCGTCGCTGACGTTGTGAAGTTCATGTTCAAGCAAGGCGAAATGCTGCGCGGCAACGACATCGTCGATGCCGACATGGCCGAGCTGATCGCCGGTGAATTCGGGCATACCGTCAGACGCGTTTCCGAAGCGGACGTCGAGATTGGCCTGGAAGGCACGGACGACCGCGACGAAGATCTGCAGCCACGTGCGCCGATCGTGACCATCATGGGCCACGTCGATCACGGCAAGACATCGCTTCTGGACGCGCTCCGCAAGACGGACGTTGCCGGCGGCGAGGCTGGCGGCATTACGCAGCATATCGGCGCCTATCAGGTTCAGCTGAAATCGGGCGAGCGGATCACCTTCCTTGATACGCCCGGTCACGCCGCCTTCACGGCGATGCGGGCCCGCGGCGCGAATGCGACCGACATTGCCATTCTGGTTGTGGCGGCGGACGACTCGGTCAAGCCGCAGACGATCGAGTCCATCAGCCACGCCAAGGCTGCCGGCGTTCCGATTGTTGTCGCGATCACGAAATCCGACCTTCACGATGCCAATCCGGAGAAGGTTCTGACCGACCTTCTGCAGTATGACATTCAGGTTGAAGCAATGGGTGGTGTCACGCAGGCCGTGAAGGTCTCCGCCAAGACAGGCGCAGGTCTTGATGAGCTGACAGACGCCATCTCCATTCAGGCCGAGATTCTCGAACTGAAGGCCAACCCCAATCGTCAGGCCGATGGCGTGGTGATCGAGAGCAAGCTCGACAAGGGCCGCGGCCCGGTCGCGACGGTTCTGGTGAAACGCGGCACCCTGAAGCGGGGCGATATTGTTGTCGCCGGCGCCAATTGGGGCAAGGTGCGGGCACTCGTCGACGAGCGTGGCCAACAGCTTGCCGATGCCGGCCCGTCGCTTCCGGTGGAAGTGCTTGGTCTCGATGGCGCGCCCGATCCAGGCGACGCAATCGTAGTGGTCGACAGTGAAGCCCGCGCCCGTGAGATCACGGAATACCGCATCCGGACGAAGCGCCAGGTTGCGGGCAACGCCTCTGTTGCCGCGCGTGCGTCGCTTGATCAGTTGATGAACCGTCTCAAGGACGGCGCGATTGTGACGAGCGAGTTGCCGATTGTCCTCAAGGGCGATGTGCAGGGGTCTGTCGAAGCCATCACGATGTCGCTGGACAAGATTTCGACAGAAGAAGTCCGGGCGAAGGTCATCCATGGCGCGGTTGGCGGTATTTCGGAGTCCGATGTGCTGCTCGCCCGTTCGTCCAATGCACCGATCTTTGCGTTCAACGTGCGTGCCAACAAGCAGGCACGTGACCTTGCCGAGCGTGAAGGCGTCGAGATCCGTTATTACTCGATCATCTATGATCTGCTCGATGACGTGAAAGCGACCCTGTCGGGCATGCTGGCCCCGGAGAAGCGCGAGACATTCCTCGGCTATGCCGACATTCTCGAAGTCTTCAATATCACGAAGGTCGGCAAAGTCGCCGGCTGCCGGATTTCCGAAGGCAAGGTCATGCGCGGCTGCGGTGTGCGCCTCCTGCGCGACAACGTCGTTATCCACGAGGGCAAGCTCAAGACGCTCAAGCGCTTCAAGGACGAAGTGTCCGAGGTCAATGCCGGCATGGAATGCGGCATGGCGTTCGAACGCTATGACGACATCCGCGTCGGCGACAAGATCGAGTGCTTCCAGGTCGAGGAAATCGCAAGGACGCTTGCGTAACACCCCGATATGGCCCGCCGTCAGACACCTCCAGGACTTCCTTCCCAGCGCCAGTTGCGCGCTGGGGAGATTGTCCGCCACGCCCTCGCCGAGATCATCTCGCGTGAGGACTTTCGCGATCCCGATCTCAGCAATGTCATCGTCACGGTGGGCGAAGTGCGCTGCTCGCCCGATCTCAAGCATGCGAACATCTTCGTGACGCCTCTGGGGGATGATTCCGAGGAGGGGCGCAAGCGGCTTGCCGATGCCCTGACCCGTGCGAAGGGTTTCCTGCGCACGCGCCTTGGCCGCGAGATTGAACTGAAATTCACGCCGGAGCTGCACTTCATTGCGGACTCCTCCTATGACGAAGCCACGGCGATAGACCGGCTGCTGAACGATCCGCGGGTTCGCCGCGATGTCGAAAGCGAAGGCTGAGGGCAGGCGGGCGCCGTTTTTCTGCCTTTTTGCTTTGTCATTTGACAGGACGGGTCGGCCCTGCCAGCCCTTCCCATAGGGTAATCGGGGCTCAGAATGGACCGTCAGACACTCGACATGGAAGGCGCCCGCCAGGGTGAGGTTTCCGCCGCTTCGCTGCAGATGGGCGATGACACGATTGCGATCCGCCGGATTGCGACGATGTCGGTTGAGCGTCATGAGTTTGCCCCCTGGGATACACCGCGCAATCGCAAGACGCAGGGCGTTTACGCGACCCTTTGCGTTTCTCTTCTTTTCTTCGGCCTGCTGGGCCTTGGCTGGTGGGCGCTGCGGCCGGGTCAGGGCGATGGGGTGATCGGTCTCTTTGCCGGGATCGGCATGCTGTTCCTAGGCGTGCTTCTGGGCATCCGGGCGGCGATGATCGCTGTGATGCTGAAGAAGCGGGAGCCCTATTACCGGCTGATGATCGGCACATCGGACGCCCGCCAGATCCCGCTTGTGGACAATAACCGCGATGTGCTGGTGAAGATCCGCGATGTGGTGCGCCACAAGATGGATACCGGGGACACCACGGTTACCGGAGACTTCGACCTCAATCTCGACAGCGTGAACCTGCGTCTGCCCAAGGGCGCGGCGCTTGGGGCTGCTGTCGCTGCGCCGGCGCCCGTACCGGCGGCGCAGGAAGATGATGTCTTTGATGGCCCCAAGATTACGTTCTGACGCAATTTCGGGACCCCGCTGCAGCCGCTGCAATTGACTATGCCGCCGGCTCGCGCATAAGCGCCCCAGCAATCCCTTCCCTCTGCCGCCCATGCGTTCGAACCGCTTGGGCCGGCCAATCTGGAGATACTTTTGGCCCGCCAACGTAAGCGCAAAGGCGAGCCCGTTACGGGCTGGATCAACCTTTTCAAGCCGGTGGACATGACCTCCACCCAGGCTGTTGCCATCATCAAGCGGCTCTACAATGCCGAGAAGGTGGGCCATGGCGGCACGCTTGATCCGCTGGCAGACGGTATCCTGCCGATTGCGCTTGGCCAGGCGACCAAGACGGTTCAGTGGGCGATGGACGCGCACAAGGAATATGTCTTCACCATCCGCTGGGGTATCTCCACTGCCAGCCAGGACGCCGAAGCCGAGATTACCGCCACCTCGGATGTGCGCCCGGAGCGGGCTGCCATTGAGGCCGCGTTGACCCGCTATGTCGGCACCATCCAGCAGGTTCCACCCAAATACTCGGCCATCAAGGTGGCCGGAGAGCGCGCCTATGATCTGGTGCGAGAAGGGGAGGCGTTCGAGCTGGAGGCGCGGGAAGTGGATGTTCACGCGGCGAATGTGATCGGGATGCCGGACGCGGATCATACGGTGATCCATGTCGTGTCCGGCAAGGGATTCTATGTGCGCGCCCTGGCGCGGGATCTGGCCTTTGATCTGGGGGCGGAGGGCCATATCAGCCAGCTGCGCCGCACCCGCGTGGGCGCCTTTGATGCGCCATCGGCTGTCTCCATCGAAGCGCTCGAGGCGCTGAAGGAAGACAAGCCCGGCCTGATGGCGATTCTCAAGCCGCTGCACGCGGTACTGTCAGGCATGCCGCAGGTGCAGGTCAGCCCGCATGACGCGGCCAATATCCGTCAGGGTCGGTCGGTCGTCCTTCTGCCGCATGTGGTGGAAGGCTGGCGCGCCGGGCGCAGTGAGGAAGACGACCGTGTGGCGCTGGCGCTTGCGGGCGATGAAGCCATCGCGCTGGGCGAAGTGCGCGCGGGTCAGTTTGAGCCGGTGCGCGTTTTCGCGGGCTGATCAGGTATTGAAGGGCGCGCGCCCGCCCGGCCAGCGGGCAGGATAGAGCAGGGCAGCGATCCTGACAGGCGTGGCCGCCCGCTCTGCGCGGGCGAGCATCCAGCGCGGGGCGCCCATATGCGCCAGCAGGCTGGCGCGATCTTCGGGTGCGAGTGTCTCAAAATCAAAGCGGCGAATTTTCCGGCGGCGGGACATCGTCTCTCTTCCTGTAGCTGTATCCGGACTGGCGGTTGCCATCCGGGGTCTGAGCAGTTCGGGTGGCTCCGCGAGGTGGAGCCTCGTGCGCGGCGGGCGCCGCGGCGCCCTGAAAACTTTGTTGTGTTGCGGATTGGGCGCTATCGCCCGCCGCGCACTGCCGCCGGAGTTTCGGGCAGTAGGATTCGGGATGACTTCGGCGCTGCCAGGCCTTGACCACTTACCATTAACTCTCGTGACCTCTCAGATGAGAGGCGGGCCAGTGGGGATTCTCTACCGGCTTTTTGGTCCGGCTTGCCTGGATCAACGTCCCTAGGGTTGCGATGGGCCGTAACGTCCACCACCCCCCATCCTCCGGGGCGTCCCTCTCACAAACCGAACGGTACCGGCGCGGCTCCTGTGAGAAGGATGCGCTTAATGTGAGGGAGCGGCGGACCCCGGCGGATAAGTATTTCTTTTTCCTGTCATCCCGGACGCTGCGCAGCAGCGATCCGGGACCTTCTTTCCGCTTGCGCGCATCCTCACGAAGGTCCCGGCTCTGCGGCCGCTGCGCGGCCTTGGCCGGGATGACACGGGGGGTGTGGAAGGGGGAGGATGGGCTGGGATTTTATTTTGGAGGGGGCGGTGGGTGTTGGATACCGACGAGTTTATCCCTCAACAGACCAAATTGGCCGGCGCCGAAAGTGGGGTTACCGGGCGGACGTCAAAGCCGTCAGCCTATCCTGCGACTCCTCAAAATAGGTGCGCTCAACTTCTGCTTTTTTGGCGCCCGCGCTTTCGGCGCCTGCTTCTGCTTCGGTCACGGCGGTGTTGAGGGCATTTATGCCGACCGTGACGCCGCACATGCTGTGATAGTTCTGAACATCCACCGCGACCATCAGGGGATCTGCGCCGAGCCCCATGAGCTGGGTCATCCGGCTGCGCTCCCTGGTTCTTTCGGCCATCACCGATTTGTAGATGAGGGCGGGCGCGTTCCCGCCGAGCACCTTGGTGGAGAGGTAGGTTTCCGTACCCGTTGCAAATGTGGCGCCGGCGGCCAGCGCCTGCGATGTATTGATTGGCTTGAGAGTGCCTGCCAGCCCTGTAAGGGCAAGGCTGCCGACAGTCAGGATCGAGGAAGACCCGTTCGCCTGCACGATGGCATCGGCCATGTATTTCTCGCAAGCTTCATCCGAGCGGCTGATCAGGGCAAAGATGATCCCCATCTTCTTGTCACCCACGGAGTGCCCGGCAATGCCCGCTATGGCCTGATCGAGGGGGACATGGTCGGCGCCCCGTGGCACCGGGATACCGAGAGAGGCCGCCGCAGGCGCGCTGAGAGTAAGTGCTGGCATGGCGCCGCGGTTGGCGCATGCGGCCAGGAAACACAGTGACACTAGTGCGATGCCGTAACGCATGATCGATCCCCCAATCCCGCCTCCTTAATAACTCCTTACGGGGACAGTTTCAACTTAAAAGAGTCTTTCGGCAGGCCGATTCTTTTGAGCGTGTCAGAGGGGGCGTGTTCACGCGGCGTTGATTTGAACCGATGGGGGGGATGTGGCGTATAACGCTGTATGAGCCAAAACATGTTTACCCGCCGATTGTTCCTTGCTTCCAGCGCGCTGGGGCTTGCCGCCTGCACCGCCGCGTCTGCCAAGGATCTTTCGAAGAATACTGAGACAGCCGGATATGCAGGCGATGAATGGCGCCAGCTCTCGGAAGCCGATTGGAAGGCGCGGCTGTCGCCGGCCGCGTATGAAGTCTTGCGCGAGCATGGAACGGAGCGGCCGTTCAGCTCGCCGCTGGACAAGGAAACGCGCGCGGGCATGTATCATTGCGCGGGCTGTGATCTGGCGCTGTTTTCCTCGGAGGCCAAATTTGATTCCGGCACAGGCTGGCCAAGCTTCTGGGAAGCCTTGCCGGGCGCCATGGGTATGAGTGTTGACCGGCGGCTGTTTTATCCCCGTGATGAATATCACTGCGCGCGCTGCCTTGGGCATCAGGGGCATGTGTTCGATGACGGCCCGGCGCCGACGGGCAAGCGCTGGTGCAACAATGGTGTGGCGCTGACCTTCAAGCCCGCCTGAGCGCCTGAATGAGGCGGACGTGAAAAGCCCCTCTCTCGTTTCCGGGAGAGGGGCTTTTGCGTGTGTCAGTAGAAGATCGCCGCCGCGAAGAAGGCGAAGAACGCCCCGATCACAAAGAGGGCGACGCTCAGCCCCCAGACAATCCAGCTGACCCTTCGGGCGCGGGCGCAGGCGGTGGCCTGGGCCTTGTCAGCCGGGCAGGGGAGGCTGCGCGCATGCCATTGCCAGGCGCCGCTGGCGAGCAGCAGCGCGCCGGCGATTGTGAACAGGAGCTCCTTGTTCCTTCCCAGCCAGGTGATCTGCGGCACGGCCTCGATGAGGCCCGCCATGACAGCGCCTGCGCCGATGCTGACGAGCAGGGCGGGCAGGGCGCAGCAGATCAGCGTTCCGGTCGAGGTGAACAGCGACAGGAACGCCGGCAGTGTGCTGGGCGGGCGGATTTCATCCGTGTCCGTCATTCAGCGGCCTCCCGGTCAATCGAGGTGAGGGAATAGCCGGACTTGCGGATCAGCTTTTCGATGGCCGCGTCCTCCATGGTCTGGCCGGGGTTCATCGAGATGTGGATTTCGCCGCTGTCGAGATCGACATGCACGCCTTTGACGGCGGCGTCCTTCTTGAAGACTTTCTGGATCGACTGGGCGCAGAAGTCACAGACGAGGCCGTTGACATGGGCGGTGACGAATTCGCCTTTGGCCTGTGTCGCCGCGGCTGGGGCTTCCGGAGCGGCGAGTGCGGGGGTTGCTGCCAGGGAGAGGACGGCGGCGAGGGCGAGGGTTTTGAAGGTTTTCATGGAGATGTCCTTTTAGAAACGGTAGATCCAGTTGAGGAGAAAGCGGTCTTCTTCCAGCGTGTAGCCGGCCTCGACGAGGACGGGGCCGGTGAAGAGACGCAGGAGCGGGGTGACCTGGACGGGGTTGTCCGCCTCAGGATGGTTTTCGACCTGGACCATGGCCCAGGTGTGAAGGTCTCCATACCCAGCCACATAAGGGGCAAGGCCGATGCGGGCGGCATGGGAGACCGACTGGTCTGACCCGTAGTCGCGGGCGCGCACGTCATAGGAGACGAAGACGCGCCGGGTTTCCCAGTCAGCGGCGAGGCCAGCGAAACCGGCGGCGCGTTGGCCGTCCTCACCATAGGGATCGGCGGCGCCGGCGCCGAGCTTCAGATAGAGGTTGCCCTGGCTCTGGGGCGCGTTCCAGCGCTTGACCAGGCGGTTGTACTGAAGCCCGGTGAAGACCGCGTCCATGTCCCAGTTATTCTCGGTGTAGAGACCGATCGAGTCTGTGGCGGTGGGCGAGTAGTGCAGGTGGAGGGAGGAGTACATCCCGTTATTTTCCTGCATCACCGTCCAGCCGCCCGCATAGGAGACGGGCCGCGCGCTGGCCGGTGCCGCGAGGGCTGCAAGGGCGAGCCCCGCAGCAATGAATTTGGATGGCATGAGCCGTTATCCTGTCTGTTGAGTGATCCGGTGGCGGATGATCGACAGGTCAGGCTTTCGGGGGCGGGGGTTCTGGAATGAGTGTGCGCGAGGGCGCGCTGGCGTCCAGCGGGAAGCTGGCGGGGAGCGTGAAGGCGACCGTGGCTGCTTCCGGCAGGGCGGGGGCAGGCAGGGCGGCGAGCACGGCGGGGCAGCAGCAGGCGGCGTCAGTCGCCGGAGCTTTGCCGGGGGCATCGGCTGGCGTTTCGGTCGGGGCCTCTTCGGCCATCATAGCGCAATGATCGTGGGCGCCGGTCTCTGCGGCGCTGATCGGGGCTGGCGTCATCTCTTCCTGCATGTGGCAGGGGCTCGCATCGGCGGCGAGGCCACCGGCGATCATCAGCCAGAGGCTGAGGGAGAGAAGAAAGACGCGTTTCAGCATTCGTGAGACAAGATGGGGCGCCGGGCGGGGAAGGTCAAATGAACTTACTGTGCGGTCCAGCCGCCATCGATGGAGAGGTCTGCGCCGTTGATCTGGGCGGCGGCAGGTGAGCAGAGGAAGCTGGCGAAGGCGGCGACTTCCTCGGCGGTGACGAATTCCTTGGTCGGCTGGGCGGCGAGGAGAACGTCATTCTTCACCTGGTCTTCAGTCATGCCGCGGGCCTTGGCGGTATCGGCGATCTGGCCTTCAACGAGGGGGGTGAACACATAGCCGGGGCATATGGTGTTGCAGCGAACGCCATGCGTGGCGCCTTCCAGGGCGGTGGTCTTGGTGAGGCCGGAGAGGCCGTGCTTGGCGGCAACATAGGCGGCCTTGAAGGGGGAGGCGACCTTGGCGTGGGCTGAGCCCATATTGACGATGCGGCCCCATTTTTTCGCCTTCATGTGGGGCAGGGCGAGGCGCGTCGTGTGGAAGGCGGCCGAGAGGTTCAGCGCGATGATGAGGTTCCACTTCTCCACCGGGAAGTCTTCGAGGGGGGAGACGAACTGGGTGCCGGCATTGTTTACGAGGATGTCGATGCCGCCGAAGGTGCCTGCGGCTTCGGTCATCATCGCTTCGATGGCCTCGGGTTTTGTGAGGTCAGCGCCGGAGAAGGCAGCTTTTACTTTATGATCCTTTTCAATACCGGCGCGAAGTGTCTCTATCTCCTTTGCGTCACCGAAACCGTTAAGGACGATGTTGGCCCCGTCGGCTGCGAGCTGTAGCGCGACGGCCTTTCCGATGCCGCTGGTGGAGCCAGTGATGAGGGCGGTTTTTCCGGCTAGCATGTGCCTGTCTCCTTGAGGCGGCGGGACGCGCTGGATAGGGTCGAGCGGTGGATTCCAGATGCGGGGCGTAGACCCGCCAGAGAGGATAAACAAGGGTGATACTGGGTGAACTGAGCGCTTTCGATGCAGCCTTTCCGCGCTTCCTGATGTCAACAGGGATGGCGGGCCTGATGCTGCTGATGGCTTCGGCCGTCTATGTTCTGCTCACGCCCTGGAAGGAACTTGCCCTCGTCAAGGATGGCAACGCCTCAGCCGGTGTGGCGCTGGGCGGCGCGATCGGTGGCCTGGCCATTCCCATTGCCTCGACGCTGGCCTCGTCGATCTCTCTGCCGGAATTTGTGCTGTGGGGCGCCATTGCACTGCTCATGCAACTCATTACCTACCGTATAGTGGACCTCATCCTGCGGGGCATTCCGCGCCGTATCTCGAATGACGAGATGGGCGCGGCGGTCGTTCTCGCAGCCGCAAAGCTCGGTACTGGGCTGATTTTTGCGGCCGGGCTGTGGGACCCGGTGTTGCAAAGGGTGTGATCCATGCGTGGCTTTGACTGGGTGATATACGCCGCCGCGCTCGGCTTCATCCTCCTGGTCGTGTTCTCGCTGGCCCCGGAAGCCGAAGCGCCCGCGCCGCCGCCGCCGTCCATCATTGCCGAGGAAATGGGGCCGCTGCTGCCTGATCCGTCGCCGCTGGATGAACTGGTCGTAGTGCAGACCGGGCCACCGCAGAATGGTGTGGGGACAGCCTTTGCGGTCAACTCCCGAGGCGACTGGCTGACGGCCCGTCATGTGGTGGACGGATGCGCAAAGGTGAGCCTGGAGGTCGCGCCGGGCAATTATGTGCCGGTTGCGCGCATTTCTCTGGATGACGGGCATGATCTGGCGCTGCTCTCGACCGGGCGCAGCCCCAATCCGGTCAGGCTGGACCTGGCCTCGCCCATGTTTCTCGGCAGCGAGGGCTATCTGGTGGGGTTCCCGCAGGGCCAGCCTGGCGAACTTGCCAGCAAGCTGGTCGGCCGGTCCCGGCTGGTGACGCGGGGCGCGCGCGAATCTGACATGCCGATCCTCGCCTGGGCCGAGATCGGGCGTACAAATGGCCTTCAGGGCACATTGGGTGGGATTTCGGGCGGACCGGTGTTTGGCAAGGATGGCGCGGTGCGCGGCGTGATTGTGGCCGAAAGCCCGCGCCGGGGCCGCATTTATACAACTGCGCCCCAATCTGTGGATGCGTTCCTGACCACGATGGGGGTTCCCCGGGAAGCGGGTCCTTCCGACGTGTTCCGCGTGCGCGACTATGGTGCGGCTTCGGACACGGCCCGGCGCCGCTTGCAGGTCGTCAAGGTTATGTGCGAGGTGGGCTCATGACCGATTTTGCCACCCGACTCACCGAAGGTACGCGCAAGTTTGGGCCCCTCTGTGTGGGGATTGACCCACATGCGGGCATGATTCCGGACCTGTTTGGCGGAGATACGCCCGAAGGTATCTGGAAATGGTCGCAGGCGATTATCGAGGCCGCGGCCGGCAAGGTTGCGGTCGTCAAGCCGCAGGCGAGCCTGTTCGAGCGTCACGGGCCAGAAGGCATGGCGGCGCTGCAGGCCGCCGCCAAGGCAGCGCGGGCGGCGGGGCTGATCGTTCTGATGGATGCAAAGCGTGGCGACATCGGCACAACGGCGGAAGGCTATGCGCAGGCGTATCTGGCGCCGGGCGCGCCGTTTGAGGGCGATGCCCTGACAGTGAACCCTTATATGGGCCTCGACACGCTGGAGCCTTACGCAAAGCAGGCCAAGGCGCATGGCAAGGGCGTGATCGTACTTGTGCGCACGTCCAACCCCGGCGCGGCAGATTTCCAGTCGCGCATCATGGGCGGCGCGCCGCTCTATGTGCGGGTGGCCGAAGCCCTGACCCCGCTGACCGAGCGTCTGATGAGCCCGTGCGGCTGGTCTAACCTGATGATGGTGATTGGCGCGACGGCCCCTGAGGAAGCGCGCGCGGTGCGGGCGCTGGCACCCAAGGCGTTGTTTCTGGTGCCTGGCTATGGCGCGCAGGGCGCGGCGGCCGAAGAGGCCTGTTCGGGCCTCGTGAACGGGGAAGGCGGCGTCGTCAGCGCCTCGCGTTCGGTCAATTTTCCCAAGGCTGCCGCGAACGCCGGAGACAAGGCCAGCTGGCGCCGTGCCATCGAAGACGCCATCCTTCAGGCGCGCGATGAGCTGCGCCTGGCGGCGGTTGCCTGAGCGGGCCGACTCCCGCCGCGTCATGGCTCGACATTACCCTACAAGCAGCTAGTCTCCCGGCCATATGATCCTGCGCGCGCCTGCGCGGCAGGGCGAGGTCTGGGAGGATTATCGTGAGCAAATTTGTGACGGCCCGTTGGGCCAGCCCCGTGATGGCAGGCGCTCTGGCGGCGCTGGTGCTGGCTGCCTGCGGGCAGGGGCAGGTCCAGAAGGCCGAGCCGCGCGGCTTTGCCGCCGTGGATACGGCGCGGATTTCGGCCGAGAGCGCCGGAAATGAGTGGCTGACCTATGGCGGCACCTATGACGAGCAGCGCCATTCCAAGCTGACCGCGATCAACAAGGAAAATGTCGGCGAGCTGGGCGTTGCCTGGACCTATGACCTGGCCACCAATCGCGGCGTCGAATCGACGCCCATCGTGGTCGACGGGGTGATGTATGTCACGTCCGCCTGGTCGGTCGTTTATGCGCTGGACGCAAAGACCGGCGAAGAGAAATGGGTTTACGATCCGGGCGCGGATCGCGCCGTGGGCGTGAAGGCGTGCTGTGATGTCGTGAACCGGGGCGTCGCTGTCTATGACGGCAAGGTCTATGTCGGCGTAATTGACGGGCGGCTTGAAGCGCTCAACGCCGAGACCGGCGAAGTCATCTGGAGCAAGGTGACAGTCGATCAGGAGAAGCCCTACACGATCACCGGCGCGCCGCGTGTGGTGAACGGCAAGGTGCTGATCGGCAATGGCGGGGCAGAGCTGGGCGTGCGCGGCTATCTCTCCGCTTACGATACAAGCTCAGGCGATCTGGTCTGGCGTTTCTACACAGTACCCAATCCGAAAAAGCAGCCAGACGGCGCAGCGTCTGATGACGCCTTCGTGCAGGTCGGCAATGTGACCTGGGGCGATGAAGGCGCGTGGACCACCGATGGCGGTGGCGGCACTGTCTGGGATTCGATCGTCTATGACGAGGTGAACAACCAGATCATCTTCGGCGTCGGCAATGGGTCGCCCTGGAACCGGACGTTCCGCGATCCTTCGGCCGGGGACAATCTGTTCCTCTCCTCCATCGTGGCGGTGGATCTGGAGACGGGCGCGTACAAGTGGCACTTCCAGACTACGCCGGGCGATAACTGGGATTACACGGCCACGCAGACGATCATTCTGGCGGACCTGCCGCTGGGCGAGAATGGCGCCTCGCGCCGGGTCGCCATGCAGGCACCCAAGAACGGCTTCTTCTATGTGATCGATGCGGCGACCGGTGAGTATATCTCGGGCGACGCCTATGTGCCGACCAACTGGGCGACCGGCCTGGATGAAAACGGCCGGCCGATCGAAGTGCCCGAGGCCCGCTATACCAAGCAGCCCTTCGAGCAGACACCTGGCCCGCTCGGCGGCCATAACTGGCATCCGATGGCCTTCAATCCCGATGAGGGCCTGGCTTATATTCCAGCCCAGGAGATTCCGCAGGCTTATGCCGAGGATTCCCGCTTCACCGCGCGGCCCGTCAGCTGGAATACCGGCATTGATTTCTCGGCGGGCGTGCCCCCGATTGCCCCGCCGGATGTGGCGAAATTCCTGCGGGCGAGCCTCAAGGGCCGCCTGATTGCCTGGGACCCGATTGCCCGCGCCCCGCGCTGGAGCGTCGAGCATGAGAATGCCTGGAATGGCGGCGTGCTGTCGACGGCAGGCGGAGTTGTCTTCCAGGGCAAGCTGGGCGGCGAGTTTGTCGCGTATGATGCGGCCACCGGCGACAAGCTGTGGAGCCATGAGCTGAAATCGGGCGGCGCGTCCGGCCCCGGCACGTTCATGATCGATGGCGAGCAGTATGTGACGATCACCACCGGCTGGGGCTCTGCCTTCGCGCTGGCGGCAGGATTTGCCTATGATGAGAAAGTGGAATCCACCGTCGGCAAGGTCGTGACGTTCAAGCTCGGCGCGACGGGTGAGATTGCAGATTCCGGCCTGCCGCCGATTGATGCAACGCCCAAGGCCGAAGCGTTCGGGTCGATGGCCGTCATCTCTGAAGGTGCGGTCCACTATGCGCGTAACTGCGCGGTGTGCCATGGTCCGCTCGGGGTTTCCTCCGGCGTGCTGCCGGATCTGCGCTGGTCTGCGATCTCGGCCAATGCCGATGCCTGGAAGGGCGTCGTGCTGGACGGCAACCTTGCCGCAAACGGCATGGTCTCGTTTGCCGATTACATCACG
This sequence comes from Hyphomonas neptunium ATCC 15444, assembly GCF_000013025.1. Lineage (NCBI taxonomy): Bacteria > Pseudomonadati > Pseudomonadota > Alphaproteobacteria > Hyphomonadales > Hyphomonadaceae > Hyphomonas > Hyphomonas neptunium. The sequence goes on from NC_008358.1 coordinate 116,009, forward strand.
CCGGACGAGTCTGAAGCGATCCGCGCCTATGTGCTGACGCAGGCGCATGCGGCGGTCACACCTGCCGAAGCGGCGCCGGCGGAAGAGAGCCCGCCCGCCGAAGACAACTGATCTTCCGCATCGGTGAGATACTGCAAAAGACAGAACGGGGCCTCACATCGAGGCCCCGTTTTTTTGCGTTCGTGCGGGCAGGGCAACCTTACAGAATTGGTCATGGCGCGAGCGCTCGCCGAGGATTAGAGTAGCGCCATGCATGTGATCTTCGCTGCGTTTGCCATTCTGACTGCCGTTGCCGTGTGGACCTGGCGCCTGCGGATGGCGCGGCGCGGCCTGGATGAGCTCGGTGAGGTGGCCAAGACGGTTGCCAATGCGCCCCGGCGGCTTGCCTTCAAATGGCGGGCCGGGAAGGGCGGCATCGAACTGGTCGAAGATCCGCGCGAGGCAGCCGCCATCATGATGATGATGATGGCCCTGGCGCGCGGCGGTCCGCTGAGCCCGCAACAGGCCGATGTGATCGAGGACGAGATCAAAACCCATTTCGGCTTTTCCGATCCTGAAGCGGAAGACCTCGCCGCGCATGCGGCCTGGGTCGGCGGAAGCCAGCTGCCAGGGGATGAACAGATGCGCCGTCTCAGCCGGCTGGTCGTAACGGCGCCCCAGCTGAGCCCGAAAGAAGTGGTGGATCTCGATGCGATGCTGGTGGCCGTGTCGGAAGCGGAGGGTCTGCCGACACGGGCGCAGATGACGCTGCTGCAGATTTACCGGGACATGGCCGGGCTCAAGACCTAGGGCGCAGCCGCTTTAAGGTTGCGGGGATTGCCTGTTGCATCAGGACTCCTGGGCTCTATGTCTTTTCGTCATGACAACACCGTTGCCAAAAGAATATCTGGCCAAGGCGCGCTCCGAGACCTGGGTAAACTTCTCCATTCTCCGGCATGGCGCGTTTGATGGCTTTCTTGTCACGTCGAAGAATTCCGGCACGCACTGGATGATGTACATGCTGTCGGTGGCACTTGCCGATTCGTATGGCATTGAGCGGCCGAAGTATTATTCGGAGAATGCGTTGCGGCCGTATATCGGCTTTCCAACAGACAAGCCGGTCTATCCGCAATTGCCGCGCCTGGCGCGTAGCCATACCATTCCGCACCGTCTGGCAGACTGGGACTGGGCGCGGCGTCTCGCGGGACTGCCCAATTACGTCCTCGGTATCCGTCACCCGATGGCGATCCTGGCCTCCCACCATGCCAAATGGGAGTATGACATCCAGGTGAGCTGGCTGGATTATCTCAAGGGCGATCCGGGCGGGGCCCGCTTCCGGTGTGATCTTTACTGGCTGGCGCGCTTCTGGAACCGCTGGGGAGAGATTGAGGCGGCCTATCCTGAGACGATCCTCAAGGTTCAGTATGAAGAGACCCAGCGCAATCCGCGCGCGACGCTGGAAGCGATTGCAGCCCATTGGGGCATCGCGCTGACGCCTGAAGCGATCAAGGCCGCGCTGTTTGCCGGCACCAAGGAAGAGATGGCCAAGAAGGCCGATCCGGACGGCGAGCCAAACGTGCTGCAGAACCGCAAGCAGTCACTGGCCGAGCTGTTTACCGGTGAGGCGATGGACATTTATACGGCGCATATCCGCACGCTGTTCCGGCATGATCTGGGGTATGACCTGCTCACGCCTCCGGCTTGAGATAACCGCTGGAGCGGCCTTCCGGGCCATAGCTGATCCACCAGGGCTCCGCAGCAGCCTGGGCCTCCAGTTCCGTGAACAGAGGATCTTCCAGGACGGCGGCGGCATAGTCTGCTGCTGCGCCTGTGAGCGGGAGGCCAAAGGTGCGGAAGCGCGTGACGACGGGCGTGTAGAACGCGTCGGCCGCAGACCAGGCGCCGAAGAGGAAGGGACCGGGTTCGTCCGTATTCTGACCATGGGTTTCGCGCAGATCCGACCACATTTTCTGAATGCGGGAAATGTCGGCCTCCAGGGCTTGGGTCATCTGCGGAGCGGGCGCGCGACCGCGAATGTCCATCGAGCAGGCCTGGCGCAGCGCGGCGAAACCGGCATGCATTTCGGATGAAACAGCGCGCGCAATGGCGCGCCGGGTCGCATCTTTTGGCCAGATCACGCCGGGCTCAGTCAGTTCGGCGACAAATTCGGTGATGGCGAGACTTTCCCAGATTTCCGTCCCGTCCCAGATCAGCAGCGGCACCTTGGCGGTGGGGCTGATCTCTTTCAGGTGAGCTGTCGTCTCGGGAAAGTCGAGGGGGATGATTTCCTCCTCAATGCCCAGACCCGCCTTGCGGACAACCAGAAGCGGGCGGATCGACCAGCTGGAATAATTGAGATTGCCGGAGATGAACTTTCTCATGCGGGCTTGCCTTCCCCGATGGCCCATCGCGTTTCGTTGATGCGGACCTCTCCGAAGACGCCGGCTTTGGTGTAGGGGTCTTCGGCATTGATCGCGCGGGCTGCGCTGGCGCTTTCGGCGACGATCAGGAAGACCGAGCCGACCATTTTACCGTCCTCGCTGAGCAACGGTCCGGCCATGCGGCACGCGGCGCCGAGGCTCGCGACCCATTCCAGATGGGTGGCGCGTGTGGCGGCGCGGCGCTCGGCGCCATCGGTTTCGTTGTCGAGGCAGTGCAGACAGAAAAGCGGCATCGCAGGCATCTCCCGTGTGATCTGCCGCCGCTATGGCACAGACCGGATGGGAGTGTCATCGCCCTTCTTGGGGCTTGGGCCTCTATACTGCGAATGTCCTGTAGATGACACAAATTGGATATTGAACGCTGTATTGATCGTTCAGCAATTTGCTGTACACTGCGCCGATGACCCAGATCGATGATACCCGGAAGATGATTCTCCACGCGGCCGTGGAACGCATTCTTCACTATGGCTACTCGAAGACAACGATGGCGGAGATTGCCAAGGACTGCAACATGTCCGCCGGCAACATCTATCGCTTCTTTGCGTCCAAGCTTGATATTGCCGAGGCGATGGCCCGCAAGTTCAACGAAGAAGCCTATGAAACCTTTGGGGTTATCGTTGCGCGCAAGGCATCTGCGGCTGACCGGATGCGCGAGATTTTCCACTACGAGCTTGCCCGAACCTACTCGGCCATCGATGAGGATGCCAAAATCCTCGAAGTCGCCGAAGTGCTCGGCGATGAGCGCCCGCTCTATATGAATGACAAGCTGGCGACCGAGCGGACCTATCTGGTCAAGATCCTGAATGACGGGGCCGCTTCCGGCGAATTCCGCAAGCTCGACAATCCCGATGTGGTCGCCGAGATGTGGCAGTCGGCGCTGATGAAATTCCGCTTTCCGCAGCTTTTCTCGAAACTGACCCTGCCCAAGCTTCAGCGCGAAATTGACGGCGTGATGGACCTGTTGCTGGCGGGTCTTTCGCCGGGCGCAACGCTTCCGCCGCCCTGGGATGGCGTCACGGCGGCCACCGAAGCGGCCTGCGCTGAAACCAGCGGAATGATCCTGAAAAATAAATTAAACGCTGATCATTGAACAAAATCGAATTCGTTCATTGATTATCCCTCAATGGGGTGCTATATGATGTTTATGGGCGGCGGTGGTCGCTGCCCGGCCCCATCGAAAGCACACTCCCATGTCTCCCTCGTCCCAGGAAAACCGTCAGGCCCTCATGTCCTTCCTCGCGGCCATTCCCGCGACCGCCCTCGTCATGTGGGCGACGCTGCAACTGGCGCATTTCGTCGGTTGAGATTGCCTCTAACGAGGCTTTGCCGCGGGCGCTTCCCCTGTCGCCCGCAGGCCAGGTCAGGCAGATGCGGGGTTTCCTCCCACCCGCAGCCTGGCGAAACGGGCGCCTCTCACACAGGCGCCCGTATTTTTTTGACCTGAAGTGAGCCCGTCAGGCTTTCGCGCCGCGCCGGCCGGCACCGAAGACAGGGTCTGCTTTTGCGGATGCTTCGTCGAGCGGCCAGCGTGGCCGGGCCGATGAGGCGAGCCCATCTGTTTCACACAGGCCAGCGGCAAGATGTTCGGCCCCGGCAAGAGCAATCATGGCGGCATTATCGGTGCAGTGGCGCAGGGGCGGGGCGATCAGGCGCGCGCCCTGCGCGGTGGCGGCCGTCTCCAGCGCGGCCCGGATGGCCTTGTTTGAGGCAACGCCCCCGGCGACCACGAAGCGCTTGTCGCCGGCCCCCGCGTCAAACCCTTCCAGCGCGCGGCGGGCCTTTTCCGCCAGCACGTCACAGATCGCGGCCTGGAAGCTGGCGCAGATGTCGGCCTTTTCCGCTTCGCTCTTTGCGTTTGCGGACGCGCGGGCCACGGCGGTCTTGAGGCCGGCAAAGCTCATGTCGAGACCGGGGCGGTTCAGGAGCGGGCGTGGAAAGTCGTGGGCCTTCGGGTCGCCGTTTCGCGCCAGGGCTTCCACCGCCGGGCCGCCGGGAAAGCCGAGGCCGAGGAGCTTGGCCACCTTGTCGAAGGCTTCGCCCACCGCGTCATCTATTGTTGAGCCGAGGCGGCGATAGTCGCCCAGGCCGCGCACGTCCAGGAACTGGCAATGCCCGCCCGAGACAAGCAGCAGGAGATAGGGAAAGGGGCAGTCTTCACTGAGGCGGGGGGAAAGCGCGTGGCCTTCCAGATGGTTGACCGGGATGAAGGGCTTGCCGGCGGCCTGGGCGATGGCCTTGCCGGTCATCAACCCGACAAGCACGCCGCCGATGAGGCCGGGGCCGGCTGTAGCGGCGACGCCGTCAAGCTCAGCATAAGAGAGGCCCGAGGCATTCATGGCGGCCGCGACGGTCAGGTCAGCCAGCTCGGCATGCGCGCGGGCGGCGATTTCCGGCACGACGCCGAGATAGGGCGCGTGCTCGGCCAGCTGTGTGCGGATCACATCTGACAGGAGCGTTGCCCGGCCATCCTCATAGCGCAGCACGGCGGCGGCGGTCTCGTCGCAGCTTGTCTCGATACCGAGGATCGTCAGGGACTTGCTCATCGCCCGCATATAGCGGGGGCGGGGGCAGGATAGAAGCGGCTAAGTCAGGGCGCCTCTGGCGTGGCCGTCTCTGGTGCAGGCGGGCCGGTGAATTCGGCGTCGATCCAGAACTTCACCTCATCGCCCACGCCCATGTCCGAGCCTTCGGGCGGCAGGCCATACGTCATGCCGAAGGCCGAGCGGCTGAGGCTGCCCGAAGCGTGGAAACCTGCGCGGGCGTTCGGATCATAGGGCGGGTAGCCCGGATAGGCGCCATTGAAATGGGCCTTGAAGGTCAGAGGCAGGGTGGCGCCCATGAAAGTGAGGTTGCCGGTCACGTCGGCGTCTGCCGGGCCGGTCTGCCGGATTTCAGTGGAGGTGAAGGTGATGTCCGGGAAGGCCGCGGCGTTGAACCAGTCCGCCCCGAGCAGCGTTTCAAGGAAGCCATCAGGCGGGGTGGGGATGGTCAGCGAGGTGGGGTCCACCGTGGCCGTCAGGGTGGCGGCTTCCGGCGCGGCGGGGTCAATCGTCAGGGTCGCGTCAAAGCGCGTGAACTGGCCGACATAGTTTGAAAAGCCCAGATGATCGGCGGCGAAGACAAGGCTCGCATGGTGCTTGTCGAGGTTATAAACGCCGGCGGCCGCGCCATTTGCCAGGGCGGGATCGGGGACGATCGGGGCCATTGCGGCGGCGGCTGGGGCAGCGCCCGCGGCCGGGGCAGCCGGCGCGGCCGCCTCTGGTGGGCTGGCGCAGGCGCTGAAGCTGAAGGCGGCAAGCAGGAATGTGGCAATCGGGCGGGCGGGCATGGAGAACTCCTTTCGCAGTCAGGCGTGCCCTGTGTGCACCTTCCGGGGCGGCGTTACCAGCCAGGAAATAACGGCGCGGGGCGGGCAGGAAGGCCTGCGGACAACTGACGAGATAGATGAAATTTCACCGGCTGCGCCAACGGCTTCTGAGGGTCTTGCTGACAGGCTTTGCAGAATCGGACGTGGAAGGAGCAACCGATGGGACGCAAAAGCGGTGTTCTGGAGTTTCGCCGGCCGAAACAGCGGTATGTGCCGGTGAAGCGCCGCGCGAGCAAATTCCGGCCAAAGGGGCTTTCCTCGCGGGCCTATGGGCCGCACTCGGTGGGACCGATGCTGCGGATGTGGATGTTGGTTACGGTGTGCGTTCCGGCATTGGCTTGGGCTGTCTTTTCCAATCCGTTTTGACGCGGATCGAATAGCGCTTGATTGTCTTGAGGGCAGGCTGGCAGACTTCCGGTGTCTTCACTTTGGAGAAAACTGGGAGTTGCACATGACCACCGCGATACTTCTGCCTGTTGCCGTACTTGTTGCCTGGACGCTGATTGTCTGGGCGTGGATGCTCGCCACGCGTGTTCCGGCCATGCAGAAGGCGCGGCTGCACCCGGAGAAGGCCAAGCATACGCGCGGGGATGCGTGGAACGCGCTGCCCTCTGAAGTTCGTCAGATAGCGGACAATTATAATCATCTGATGGAGCAGCCGACGATCTTTTATGCGATCGCGCTGGTGCTGGCGGTCAGCGGTGAGGCTGGCTTGATCGATGTGGGGCTTGCCTGGGCATATGTTGGTCTGCGGATCATCCACTCGCTCTGGCAGGCGACGAAGAATGTCGTGATGATTCGGTTTTACCTTTTCGTGGTGTCCACGCTGATGCTGTTCCCGCTGGCGGGGCGGGCGATTTATCTGCTGGTGAGCTGAGGCGGGCGTTGGATGGGGATCAATCCCCATCCATCCTGAGCGCGGCCACAAACGCTTCCTGCGGGATTTCCACCTTGCCGAACTGGCGCATGCGTTTCTTGCCGGCGGCCTGTTTGTCGAGGAGTTTGCGTTTGCGCGTGGCGTCGCCGCCATAGCATTTGGCGGTCACGTCTTTCCTCATGGCACTGATGGTTTCGCGCGCGACGACCCGGCCGCCGATGGCCGCCTGGATCGGGATTTTGAACATCTGGCGTGGGATCAGCTCTTTGAGGCGCTCGCACATCTGACGGCCCCGGCTTTCGGCGCGGTCGCGGTGGACGAGCATGGCGAGCGCGTCGACAGGCTCCTCATTGACGAGGATCTGCAGCTTGACGAGGTTTTCGGCGCGGTGGCCGATGAGGGTATAGTCAAAGCTCGCATAGCCGCGCGAGATGGATTTCAGGCGGTCGTAAAAGTCGAACACCACCTCGTTGAGGGGCAGTTCGTATTTCACGCAGGCCCGTCCGCCTACGTAGGATAGCTCGATCTGGATACCGCGGCGATCCTGGCAGAGTTTCAGGATGGAGCCGAGATATTCGTCGGGCGTGTAGATCGTCGCGGCAATCCACGGCTCACGGATTTCGGTGATGCGGACAACGTCGGGCATGTCTGCCGGGTTGTGCAGCTCGATCTCGGTGCCGTCGGTCATCGACATTTCATAGACAACACTGGGCGCGGTCGCGATGAGGTCGAGGTCAAACTCGCGGGAGAGGCGCTCCTGGATGATTTCGAGGTGGAGCAGGCCGAGGAAGCCGCAGCGGAAGCCCATGCCGAGCGCGGCGGAGGTTTCCATCTCCCAGGTGAAGGACGCATCATTGAGGCGCAGCTTGCCCATCGCGGCGCGCAGGTCGTCAAAGTCGCCTGCATCCATCGGGAAGAGACCGCAGAAGACGACCGGCTGCACATCTTTATAGCCGGGCAGGGCTTTGTCGGTCGGGCGTTTGTCTTCGGTGATCGTGTCACCGATCGAGCAATCGCCGACTTCCTTGATCGAGGCGACGAAATAGCCGACCTCGCCGGGGCCGAGAGCATCGGCTTCGGTGAGCTTGGGATTGAACGTGCCGACCTTGTCGATCTCGTAGACGCCGCCGGTGCGCATCATGCGGATCGTCTGTTTCTTCTTCAGGATGCCTTCATGCACGCGCACGATGACGACGACGCCGAGATAGGGGTCGTAATAGGCGTCCACGAGGGCGGCTTTCAGCGGCGCGGTGTGGTCGCCGCCGCGCGGCGGGGGCAGGCGGTTGACGATGGCTTCGAGCACGTCGGGAATGCCAAGGCCCGTCTTGGCCGAAATCTGCACGGCGTCAGAGGCGTCAAGGCCGATGATTTCCTCGATCTGCTCCTTAACCCGGTCCACATCGGCGGCAGGCAGGTCGATCTTGTTGAGGACCGGCACGATCTCATGGTTCTGGTCGATGGCCTGGTAGACGTTGGCGAGCGTCTGGGCTTCCACGCCTTGCGAGGCGTCCACCACCAGCAGAGAGCCTTCGCAGGCGGCCAGACACCGGGAGACTTCATAGGCAAAGTCGACGTGTCCGGGGGTGTCCATGAGGTTCAGCGTATAGGTTTCCCCATCGCTGGCCGTATAGGACAGGCGCACGGTCTGGGCCTTGATGGTGATGCCGCGCTCTTTCTCGATATCCATCGAGTCGAGCACCTGCTCACTCATTTCACGGTCAGTGAGGCCGCCGCAGGCCTGAATCAGGCGGTCGGCTAGGGTCGATTTCCCATGGTCGATATGGGCAATGATCGAAAAATTACGGATTTTATCGCGCGGTGTCATCGGGCGCATATAGCGGGCACTTGCGCGCTGGGAAAGTGGGCGCAGGCGGGCGGGATGTGGGTCTTCGCCTTGCGAGTGCCATAAACGTCAGTTAGCCTTCGTTTTCCCCTTTGGAGGATGACCTTATGGCGGACAACGCAGACCGGGGTACCTCGTCGATCCGGGTGATCGGGAACGACAAGGCCGTAGATCGCGCCGCCGCCAAGGATGCCAAGCTCGAGCGTCTCCACTCGCTGCATGCTGGCAATATGAGCGCCATTGAGACCAAGTATGGCGGGCGCATCGCGGACGCCGAGAACGCCGTCAGCACGATCAACGCCAAATGGGACACAATTCAGGCCGAAGTCGACCGCCAGCCGCGCTATGCGCGCAGTGTGTTCTATTGGCCGTTCATGGTCGCCCTGATGCTGTTCGAGATTCCGGTGAACCGGCTGAGTTTTGAGCTGTTTTTCCGGGAAAGCCCGACCGTTTCGCTGGGCGTGGCCTTCCTCGTCGGGGTCATTCTGGTGACCCTGGCACACCGGCTGGGGCTGGTGCTCTGCCGGTTTGGCTATCATGTGAAAAAATCAGGCTGGGCCGGGCAGATCATTCAGGTGGTCCTGATCTCGGCGATCATCGTGGCCCTGATCTATGGCGTCTCGGTGCTCCGTCAGGGGTATCTGGACTTTGAAACCCAGCCGCAGGCGAGTTTTGCCGACGTGCTGGCCGGTTCGGGCGCCGTGCAGGTGGCCGGAGACATGTTCAAGGCCGGCCTTGGCATTTCCGGCTGGATTTTCTTTGCCATCAATATGGGCATCATCGCGGTCGGCCTGACAGCTGCCTATTTTTCCCACGATCCCCATCCGGATTTTCAGGCGCAGGACATTCAGCTGAAGAAAGCCGAAAAGCAGCTGGCGCTGATCAAGGGCCAGCGGGCTGACGCCGAATCCATCGAGCAGCGCCGCCATGCCAACCAGATCAACAGGGCCAGCGCCTGATCCGATGAACATCATTTCCGGACGCCGGCTCGCCCTGCCGGTCATCGCCCTCTCGCTTCTGCTGTCGGCCTGCTCAGGGCCGGGCGGATCCGGCTTTGTGAACAGCACTCCGGAGGCTTACTGCCAGCTCAGCGAACGCTCGACCCTGTTCCTCATCGACCGGACAACCACCTTTGATGCGGGCGACCAGACCTTGCTGACCGAAAGTCTCGGCAATGTCGTGGACCGGCTCGAAACGGGCGACCGGATCATCATCGCGACGATTTCCGACCATTATTCCAAGACGCGCCAGCTGGCCAATGCCTGCAAGCCGGGCTGTCCTGAGGCGGGCGGCGTGATGGATGAGATTGTCGGCTCGTGCAGCACGATGAAGGCCAAGCAGGACCAGCAGCAGTTCATGGGCAGCCTGGCCACCTCGCTGCGTGATGTCATCACGTCTGCGGAAGATGCGTCGGGGTCTGACATCATCCGCACCATCGGACACTGGACAGGGTCTTCGACGGCGGAGCCCTACACCAGTATCGTGGTGTATTCCGACATGCTGGAAAACAGCGACATGATCGCCTGGAGCAAGTTTTCCTCTCTGCCCGAAGACGAGCTGATGTCGATTGTGACCGGGCATGGCGCGCTGGCGAGGACGCCGGGCGCAAATATTCGCCTGATCGGCTATGGCCGGCTCCATGATGAGGCGCGCTCGCCCTTGCCGGCGGCGCTGGACGCGAAGTTGCGGGGCTTCTGGACACGCTACTTCTTCGAGGGCGGCGGGCAGGTCGAGTTTTCGGCGCGCACTGACGGCTGAGCCTGCGGCAATCCCCGCATTTCTGCGGAGTTGCTTTCGCCGGGCGCTGAACTTAGCGATACTGCCATCGAACCACAGGAGCTTTTTTATGCGTCACCCGATTGGAATCATGATGGCCGGGGCGCTTGCGCTCGGGATTTCGGCGTGCACGCCGGCTGAAACGAGCGCCGAAATCGACACGGGCAACGTTGAGCCGCCCGCCATTGAGGCCGAGCCGGAAACAGAGGAAGCGCCCATGGGCGAGTATGAAATGGGTGAGATGCCCAGCGACGCCGACCAGGCCGCTGCGGCGGACGCGGCGCAGGCGGCGGCCGAGTCGGGCGTCGTCTATGCCGGGGAAGGGCAGAAAGGCGGAGACGTTTCCCTGCCGATGGGGCAGGTGCTCCGGATCGAACTCGAGACGATCCCAACGGCGGGGTATGTCTGGCAGGTCGTTGAGAAGCCTGACTTCCTGGAGCTGGCGGCGGAGAACACCCGGCCCACCAATCCGGCGCTTCAGAACCTGCCGGGCTTTACCGGCGGCAATCATTATATGAGCTTCGATCTCAGAGCGTCTGGCGAAGGCACGGGCGTGATCAAACTGACCGAGAGCCGTCCATGGGAAACCGAAGAGGCCCCGTCCGACACGTTTGAACTGACCGTCACGGTCACGGCTGCGGAGTAGGTAGGCCCCCTCTTGGCAGACACTCAGTCCTCCCCCCCCAAGACCGGCATCAATGCCGAGGGCTTCCTGACCGACAGCTGGTATCTGGCTGCTACCTCGGCGGAGCTGAAGGCGGGCCAGCAGCAGCGGGTGATGATGCTGGGCGAGCCGGTTGTTGTGGGACGGACCCCGGCAGGGGAGGCGTTTGCCCTGCGTGACATCTGCCCCCATCGGCTGGTGCCGCTGTCTGCGGGCCAGCAGGTGGAGACGGCCGGCGAGTGGACGCTGCAGTGCCCCTATCATGGCTGGCGCTTTGGGACCGATGGCGGCTGCAGGCTGATGCCGAGCCTGACCGGGGACAGCCCGTATGATCCGTCCAAGGTCAAAGTGCGCCGCTATCCGGTGCATGAGGCCAATGGCGCGGTCTATATCTATGTGGCGCATGATGCGCGCAGTATTGCGCCGCCAGCTGTTCCGCCCCCGGATTTCGGCCCGCTGCCGGAAAAGCCCGGCTTTGTCATCCATGATGTATTCAATGCGCATATGGATGATGCGGTCGTGGGCCTGATGGACCCGGCGCATGTGCCCTTTGTGCATAATCAGTGGTGGTGGCGCCCGCCGTCTGCAGGTCTCAAGCTCAAGGAAAAGCCGTTCGTGCCGATCACGCGCGGCTGGGCGATTGACCGGCATGCGCCTTCCTCAAACTCAAAACTCTATCGCTGGGTATTTGGCGGCGATGTGATGACGGAGATCTGTTTTCAGCTGCCGGGCTACCGGTGGGAGATCATCTCCAATGCCACTGCGCGCCTGCTGACGCTGACCTGCCTGACACCGGAAGCGCCCAAACGTACACGGATTACCCAGTTTACCTGGTGGACGGGCGCGCCGCTCCTGAAGCTCGCCGTGCCGGTAGCCAAGCGGATGGGCAAGACATTCCTGGCCCAGGATGGCCGGATGGTGGACCTGCAGAATGAAGGCATGGCGCATCAGAAGGCGATGCTGTGGATCGATGACATCGATGTGCAGGCCAAATGGTATCAGATGCTGAAACGTGAATGGACCGCCGCGCGCTGCGAAGACCGTGACTTTGCCAATCCGATCGAACCACGCATCCTGAAATGGATGAGTTGAGGCATACTGCCTCTATCCTGCCCTGAAAAAGCCCCGGACAAATGAAAGGGTGCCCTCTGGCCGAGGCGCGTGATCGCCCCATGTTATGGCCCGCGCCCGCATTCCCCGCCTGGCGCGCCACCAAAAGGACCTGTCCAATGAAAATGTTTCTCTTTGCCGCCGCGAGCGTGTTTGCCCTCGCGGCCTGTTCGCCCGCCGCTGAAGAAGGTACGCCGACAGTCGCTCCGCCGCCTGTGGAAGCCCCTGACACTGCCATGGAAGACACGATGACGGACACCCAGCCCGTCGAAGAGGTCACGCTCGTTGATGTCGTCGCCAATAACCCCGATTTCTCGACCCTGCTTGCTGCTGTGGATGCTGCAGGCCTGAGCGAAACGCTGGCCGGCCCTGGCCCATACACTGTGTTCGCGCCGACCAATGAAGCATTTGCCGCGCTTGCCCCTGGCCAGCTCGACGAGCTTCTGCTGCCGGAAAACAAGGACGACCTGACCCGTATCGTCAGCTATCATGTCGTGCCAGGGATCGTGATGGCCGCCGATGTGCCCGCTGAAGACGCCGCGACGTCCACCGCCAGCGTCAACAATCTTGACCTCTCGGTGCGCCGCATGGCGGACGGTTCGGTGATGGTGAACCAGTATACGGTCACCAGCTCGGACATTCAGGCCTCCAATGGCGTCGTTCACGTGATTGACGGGGTTCTGATCCCCCGCATGGAAGAATAAGCGCTTCTGACGATCGCTTTGCGGTCTTTAAAAGCCGCGTCTGCCCCTTCCGGCAGGCGCGGCTTTTTTGTCAGGACCGCGAACAAAAAGTGAAACTGGCAAGATTCCATTAACCGCCCAGCCTGTTAGGGTGTCGCGCATGAGCACCCCGATTCGAATTCTCGGCATTGATCCGGGCCTCCGCCATACCGGCTGGGGCGTGATAGAGCAGTCTGGCGCCCGCCTGGTGCATATCGCCCATGGCGTGATCGACCCGCCGACCGACCTCTCGATGGCTGAGCGGCTGGGGCATATTTTCGAGGCGGTGGGCGAACTGGCTCGCCATCATGCGCCCCATGCGGCCGGGGTTGAGGAAACGTTGGTGAACGCAAACCCCCGCTCGGCGCTGAAACTGGGCCAGGCGCGCGGGGCGGCGATGGCGGCGCTGGCGATGGCGGGTGTTTCGGTCGCTGAGTTTGCGCCCCGGCAGATCAAGCTCTCCGTCGTCGGCACCGGCACGGCCGACAAGGATCAGGTGAAATTCATGGTCCAGCGCCTGCTTCCCAGGGCAGGGGAGATGAAGCTCGACGCCGCCGACGCGCTTGCCTGCGCCATCTGCGCGGCGCACCATCTGCCGCTGCAGATGAAGCGGGGCGCGGCATGATTATAGGTCGTCTCAAGGGCGAGGTTGCGGCCATCGGGCTCGACCATGTGCTGATTGACGTAAACGGGGTGGGCTATGTCGCCCTCGCGGGAACGCGCCTCCTGGCAAGGCTGCAGACGGGCGACGCGATCACCGCGCATATCGAAACGCGCGTGACCGAAAGCTCGATCACCCTCTTTGCCTTCGCCACCGATGAAGAGCGCGCCTGGTTCGTGCGCCTTCAGGATGTGCCGGGCGTTGCCGGAAAGTCCGCCCTCGCCATTCTCGACGGGCTTTCCCCGGCTGACATCATGGATGCCATCGCGCTGGGCGATGCGGGCGCCTTCACCCGCGCCAAGGGTATCGGCAAGAAGCTCGGGGAACGGATCGTTACCGAGCTGGCCGGCAAGGCGCCTCCTCTGGGACGGTTTGGCAAATTTGAAGTGGCCGCTGTTGCGGGCCTTGCCTCTGCCCAGCCGGCCTCGGCAGCCACCGGCGCACGGGGCGAAGCGGTCAGCGCGCTGGTCAATCTCGGTTATTCGCAGAGCGAGGCCGCCAGGGCTGTGGCGGCGGCGGCCAAGAACGGGGCTGAAGAAGTTGGCGCGCTGGTCAAAGGCGCGCTGAAGGAACTGGCCAGATGAGCCGCGAGGGCGCCCTCTCCGATCCCAACGCCCAAGGCGGGGATGCGCTCGACCGCGCCCTCCGCCCACAGACGTTTGAGGATTATGTTGGCCAACGCAAGGCAAAGGCCAATCTCAAGGTTTATGTCGAGGCGGCGCGCGGGCGCAAGGAAGCGCTCGACCATGTGTTGCTGTTCGGCCCGCCCGGCCTGGGAAAGACCACGCTGGCGCAGATCCTCGCGCGGGAGATGGGCGTGGGTTTCCGCGCCACCTCCGGGCCGGTGATTGCCAAGGCGGGCGATCTTGCTGCCATCCTTACGAACCTTGAGCCCAATGACGTGCTGTTCATTGACGAGATCCACCGCCTGCCGGCCATCGTGGAAGAGATCCTCTATCCCGCGATGGAGGATTACGCGCTCGACCTGGTGATCGGGGAGGGGCCAGCAGCGCGCTCCGTGCGGCTCGATCTCGCGCCGTTCACACTGGTGGGCGCCACCACGCGCGCCGGCCTTCTCGCAACGCCGCTGCGGGACCGGTTCGGCATCCCCGTTCGTTTGGAATTCTACGAACCCGAAGAGCTTGGCCGCATCGTCATGGCGGCGGCCCGCAAGCTCGGTGTTCCGATCACGGAAGATGGTGCGGTGGAGATTTCCGCCCGCGCGCGCGGTACGCCGCGTATCGCGCTGCGCCTCTTGCGCCGGGTGCGCGACTTTGCCGAGGCCGAAGGGGCCGACATCAACCGCGCCTCAGCCGCCCGCGCGCTCAAGCGGCTCGAGATTGACGAAGATGGGCTCGACGCGCTCGACCGGCGGTATCTGCATGCGCTGGTGAAAACCTATGCGGGCGGGCCAGTGGGCGCCGATACGCTCGCGGCGGCCTTGTCCGAAGCGCGCGACGCGGTGGAAGATGTGATCGAGCCTTACCTGATGCAGAAAGGCTATGTGGCACGCACGCCGCGCGGGCGGGTTGCTGCGCCGCTCGCCTATGAGCGGTTGGGGCTGAAGGCGCCGAATGGCCAGCAATCTGCCCTTTTTGGTGAAGACGAAGACTGATCAGCCCGCATCATCTGTCCCGGCTGCTCCGCCGCCCATCGCCCACAGAAGGCCGATAATTGCGCCCTTGATCCGGGGAAGGAGCATCAGTACTGCCAGGATCGCAAACGCCCCCAGCGCGGGCAGGGTGAGCCAGATCGGCCAGCTTTCCTGCCGCGCGCTGACGAAT
This sequence comes from Hyphomonas neptunium ATCC 15444, assembly GCF_000013025.1. Taxonomy (NCBI): domain Bacteria; kingdom Pseudomonadati; phylum Pseudomonadota; class Alphaproteobacteria; order Hyphomonadales; family Hyphomonadaceae; genus Hyphomonas; species Hyphomonas neptunium. Next base: position 131,233 of record NC_008358.1, read on the forward strand.
GTCATTCCCGCGAGAAACGGCCCGAGGATCAGCACCGTCAGCCAGGGCGGCCCGTCTTCAGCGCGGATGCGCCCGATCGGCGCGCCGCAGGCTGCGCACTGGCCTACTTGTTTGAGATACCGTGCGTAAAGCTTTCCCCGTCCGCATTCCGGGCAGCGGTGGCGCAGCCCGCGAAGCAGCGGGCGCCAGGCGGGCGAAGGGGCCGGGGAAGGGAGGTGTGGCTCGGGCATGGCCCTGCTTACACCCGGCTGGCCTCCCCCTGTTATGAGGGATGACGCCGCATGGAGGCCCTGCTAGCTTCCGGTCATGGCGCTGGGATGGGATAAGATAGAACAGACAGAAGGCTTTGCCGGGCTGCGCGCCCACGCAGAGGCGCAGGTGCTGCCTTTGCTGGAGGGCGCGGACCTGCGCCCGGTGGACGCAAAGGCGCTGACGGGGCGTCTCGGCGGGGCGGTGTCGGGCGGGTTCATTTTCTTTGTCATCAGCTTCCTGATCGTTCAGGGGCTTTTGCCAAATAACTGGTGGGGCGAAACGCTCGTCTTCATTCTTTTCCCGCTTCTCTTTCTGGGCAGCATTTTGGGGGCCCTTTTTCTTTTCCGGCGCAGCCTTATTCGGGTGCTGATGGACGCAAAGGCGCGGTTCATCATCCGGGGCCGGGCGCTCTCGGCGCTCTCTGCGCCTCTGGGGCTTTCCTATGTCGCAACGCCCGGCGGCGCGCCCGCGCCCCTCAAATGGCTGGCCCAGCAATCCTGGGCGCCGGCTGAACTCCGCGATCTGACGGCCACGTTCGAGGCGGAAGGTGGCATGGATGATGCGGTGGCCGCAGCGCGGGAGGCAGGACTGATGATTGAGTCCAATGTCTATGTCGTCGGCACCAGGGAACAGAAGGAACGCTATCAGGAGATGGCCGCCACTCAGGCGACGGTGGAAGACGGTTTCCACGGTGTTCGGCGCGGCATCGGATTTGATATGTTCGAATGGGTGGAGCGGGTTGAGGACGCGCCCGACATTCATCATCTGGTGATTGTATTGGACGCGCCGCTCGATCTGCACGGGATCACGCAGCTCAGGGCGCGCAAGGCGGGGTGGCCGCAAGAAGCCTCCCCGGCACGGTTTGAGGAGATTGACCTTGGTCCGAAAGCCTTTGACGCGGCCTACCGCCTCCGGTCTACCGATCAGGTGGAGGCCCGCGCGATCTTCAATCCGGCGGTAATCGAGCGCGTGATCGGTCTGGCGCATGATGGCAAGTTTCGCGCTGTCGCCAAGGGGCGGCGTCTCGTGTTCGACTTTCCCGGCGTGAACCGGTTTTCCCTGATCGATGTCGTCACTGGGGACTGGAGCGAGGACACGCTGCGGCAGACGGCTTCGGACATGGCAGAAGCACTCACCCTCGTCGATACGCTCGCCCACGCCTTCATGCTGGCGCGCAAGTCTGATACGGGCACGGTATGAGCTTACCTGATCTTGATTCTGAAAACTTTGACGTGGCCCGCCAGCACTGGATCGCCGTGCGCGTCTATTATGAAGACACAGACTTCACCGGCATGGTCTACCACGCCAACTATCTGCGCTTCTTTGAGCGGGGCCGGTCAGATCATCTCCGCGATGCGGGTATTTCCCATCAATCGCTGCTGGCGCGCGAAGACCCTGCCGCCTTCACGCTGACGAATGTGAACGTCACCTATCGCAAGCCCGGCAGGGTGGATGATCTTCTGCATATCCGCACGCGCTATCTGGGCATGGATGGCCCGCGTATCCGCTTCTCTCAGGCCTGTCTGCGGGAAGGGGAGGTGATCGCTGAGGCCGAGATCACTGCCGTGATGATCCATGCGGACGGGCGCCTGCGCCGCCCGATCAAGGAAATTGCAGAGCGGCTGGAAGCTTACAGGTGGATGGCGGGTTAACGGCGCTGCGGGGTGCCGAAGACATCCCGGGCTCTGACCAAATTCAGGCAATTTCTGAATCCCAATGCACCGCTTTATGTGGGCCGTCAGCGCGGCTTAAAGATTAAGAATCCGCCATAATGGCTTAACCATCATGCAGTATCGCTCATATCGACTGAGCAAAGCCTGCAACACGCCGTGTTTCTGCCGGATTTGCGATAGATTACAGAGCGGAAATAACCAGTGCCCGCAGTTGAACCCCCCCACGTTTCTGCTACCGCAGGAGCCGTCCGGGGCAGGGTGAGTTGCCCCGGCAGGCCAAGGAGATAACGAGACCCATGGAAACGGACGCAATCGGCACGGTTGCCAGCCATTCGGATTTTTCCCTGATCAGCCTGCTGATGGCCGCTGATCCGGTCGTGAAGCTTGTGCTGCTTGCACTGTTCCTTGCCTCGGTCTGGTCCTGGATCGTGATTGGCGAAAAATTCTTCAAGCTGGGCGGTCTCAAAAAGTCATCGCGCGATTTTGAAGAAGCCTTCTGGAGCGGCCGCGCCGGCGAGATCGACATGCGCCCCGGCCAGGGCGGCAAAGACCCCGCCAGCCGGGTTTTCATCTCGGCAGCCCGTGAATGGGCCGACGCGGGCAAAGGCCCTGTCTCTGTTGAGGCGACCGCCATTGTCAGCCGCGCCGAGCGCTCGATGCGCGCGGCCGTTGACCGCGAGATCGGCCGGGCCAGCGCCGGGCTGTCGGTCCTGGCCACGATTGGCTCTGCCTCGCCCTTCATCGGCCTGTTCGGCACCGTCTGGGGCATCATGAACGCCTTCCTCAACATTGCCGAACAGCAGGATACGAGCCTGGGCACGGTTGCCGGCCCGATTGCCGAAGCGCTGTTTGCCACCGGCCTCGGCCTCATCGCCGCTATCCCGGCGGTTATCTTCTACAACAAGTTTACCAGCGACCTGACCAAGCTCGGCGATCAGCTTGATACCTTCTCTCAGGATGTCCTCGTGCGCCTTTCCCGGCGCGCGTCGGATGCAACACGCGATTAGGGCGGGGCGGCAATGGGTCTGATCCTCGGTTCTGGTGGCAAAGGCGGGCGGCGCGGACGGCGCGCCCTGAACGCCGAAATCAACGTGACCCCCTTTGTGGATGTCATGCTGGTGCTGCTGATCGTCTTCATGGTCACCGCGCCAATGCTGGTGCGGGGCGAACAGCTGAACCTGCCGCGGACAACCTCCGCGCCGATCAAGTCCGATCCCAACGACGCCCCCTTGACCGTCTGGGTCAAGGCCGATGGCACGGTGCTGATCCAGCAGACGGAAATGGAAATCGAAGGCCTTGGCGCCCAGCTCCAGGCGATTGTCGGGGAGGGGTATGACAAGGACGTCTTCCTCTATGCCGACGAAGCTGTGCCCTACGGCATCGTGATGCAGGTGACGGCCGAAGTGCGTGGCGCCGGGTTCACCCGCATGTCCTTCGTGACCGAACAAAAGTCCGACCAACCGCGCTGACCGCTTAAGGAACCAATTTCAACCGATGCTTCGTGGCCTGACAGTTTCCGCACTTGTGCATGCCAGCGTGCTGGCCATGGCGGTAGTCTCATGGCCGCAGGACACCAATGATTGCGATGACCAGATCGAGCGCCTGCGCCGCGAGCAGCCGGGCATCAGCTCTGTTGAGATCCTGATGCAGCTGCCCCAGTGCGCGTCGTCAGCGGACCTGCCCATCGACTTCCTTGAAATTGGCCGCATCTCCGATGTCGCCGAGCTGAGAAAATCCGATACGCCCGAGCCCGAGCCTGAACCCGAAGCGGCCCCTGAGCCCGTTGAAGAAACGCCGCCCCCGCCAGAGCCGGAAGCCGCCGAGCCCGAGCCGGAGGTCGAAGTGCCCGACCCGCGCGAGCCTGAGCCGGAACCGGTTGAGGAACCCGAGCCCAAGCCCGAACCCAAGAAAGAAGAGCCCAAACCCAAGCCCAAGCCGGTGGAAAAACCACCCGCCAAGCCGAAGGATGATCTCGACTTTCTGGATGATTTCGAAAGCACGCTTCAGTCCAAACGCGCTTCCGAGCAGCGTCCTGAAACACAGCAGACCGACCGGCCCGTTCTGGCCAATTCAGACCGTGACCAGCAGGGGGCAGGGGAGCGCACCGGCGCCACCGCCTCGCTTCAGGCCGCGCTGCGCCGTCAGATCATGGAATGCTGGACCGGCGTGGATGACCTGCCGCCGGAACACCAGATTGATGTCGTTGTGAGCGTGAAACTGGCCCGTGATGGTTCTCTGGCCGAGGCTGCCAAGCTGATCTCGCCCCGGTCGCGCCCTGTCGGCCGTTCGGGCATTGCTGTTGACCGGGCGCTTCTGGCAGTCCGTAAATGTGGTGAGATCGGGAATTACCGCCTGCCGGCGGAAGATTATGATCTTTGGAAAGATATCAACGTGACGCTTGGCCCGAAACAGGGTTGAGACATGCGCGTCGCAAGAATTCGATGAGGAGTGCGAACTGATGCTGAAACGCCTGATGCCGTTCCTGGCAGTCATCATGCTGGCCGTTGGGCTGGTGGCGCCTGCCAGCGCCCAGCTGCAGGTCCGTGTGGATGAAGGGAACTTCAAACCCACCCCCATCGCCATTCCGGACTTCCAGGTTACGGGCGCCAATACCGAGATCGCCCGCCAGATTACAGAAGTGGTGCGCGCCGACCTCGCCTCCACCGGCCTGTTCGACATGCAGAACCCGGCCTCCTTCATCCAGCGCGACCTCTCGATCAATGCCGAGCCGCGCTTCGCAGACTGGAAGATCATCCGCACGGATGCGCTTGTCGTGGGCGCGTTTGAAGAGCTGCCCGATGGCAAGCTCGCCGTGTCGTTCCGCCTCTGGGACGTTTATGGCGGGGAGTTGATGCGCATCAATGGTGAGCCCGGCCGCCGCCTGACCACCACGCCGGAGAACTGGCGCCGCATTGCCCACAAGATTGCGGACTCGATCTATACCCGCCTGACCGGTGAAGACCCGTATTTCGACACGCGGATCGTCTACATCGCCGAGACCGGCCCGAAGACCGAGCGCGTCAAGCGTCTGGCCATCATGGACAGCGACGGCGCCAACCAGCAGTATCTTACCTCCGGCCGCTCGACCGTGCTGACGCCCCGCTTCAGCCCGTCCTCGCAGGAAATCACCTACATGTCGTTTGAGGGGGGGCGCCCGCGCGTCTACCTCTTCAATATCGAAACAGGCCGCCAGGAACTGCTCGGGAATTTCCCCGGCATGACGTTTGCCCCGCGCTTTGGCACGGATGGTCAGAGCGTGCTGCTGTCGCAGGCCCAGCGCGGCAACACCGATGTCTACATCATGAACCTGCGGACGCGCGAAAGCCGCCGCCTGACGGACCATCCGGCGATCGACACCTCGCCTTCCATGTCTCCGGATGGCAAATCGGTCGTGTTCAACTCCGACCGGGGTGGCACGCCGCAGCTCTATATCATGAACACAGACGGCTCACCGCGCGCCTGCGCGTCGGGCGGCCGGGATACGGCCTGCCGGATCACCTTCGGGCGCGGTCGGTATTCCACTCCCGTCTGGTCCCCGCGCGGTGACCTGATTGCTTTCACGAAGCAGGAAGGCGGAAAATTCTATATCGGTGTCATCGGCACGGATGGCAAAGGCGAGCGCCTGTTGTCGGAATCCTATCTGGATGAAGGTCCGGATTGGTCGCCAAATGGCCGCGTGATCGTTTTCTTCCGTGAGAATCGCCCTGGCGCGGGTGCACAGCTCTGGTCGGTTGACCTTTCCGGCCGGAATGAGCGCCGTGTGATGACCCAAACGGACGCTTCGGACCCTGCCTGGTCGCCGGTTCTGGAATAGTCTTTATTGAACAAGGCGCCTGGCCGGGTGCTTAAAGCCCGGCCAGCACGTCAGAATATGGCCACTTCGTGGCAAAAACAGCACACCGGGAGAAATATTCCCCCGAATACAGATTGTCGCGCTAAAACAGTCAGAATAAGGAAATATAGGCCCGATAAGACGGCCGCCGACATACAGAAGCCGCGAAGCGGTCCGTAAAGTGCCACCTGAAGTAAACTTGGAGCCCCGACACATGCATATTCTACTGAAAGCCTCTGCCGCTGCCGCTCTGCTGGCCGCAACGGCAGCATGCGCTTCCCGTCCTCCCCCGGTCGAAGAACCGGTTACCCCTCCGCCGGTCGAAGAGACCGTCACGGAAACGGAAACCGTTGTCACCGAGCCGGTTGTTGAATCCTCGATCACACCGGGCTCGCTGGAAGATTTCCGCGTGAACGTTGGTGAGCGCGTCTATTTCGACCTCGACCAGTACGGCCTCGACTCTGACGACCAGGAAATCCTGAAGCGTCAGGCAGCCTGGCTGAACGCCTACCCGAACGTTCGCGTTCTCGTGGCCGGCAACGCTGACGAGCGCGGCACGCGTGAGTACAACCTCGCCCTCGGCGAGCGTCGTGCCAGCGCTGCAAAAGACTACCTCGTCAGCCTCGGCGTCAGCGCTTCGCGCGTTGATACCGTCTCTTACGGCAAAGAGCGTCCGGTCGCTGGCGGCTCGAATGACGAGTCGTGGGCAATGAACCGTAACGCATGGACACAGATCGTTTCCGGCGCCACCAGCTAAGGCGTACTGCGTTTACGTGATGAAAAGGACAGCCGGGTGCCATAATTTGGCCCCGGCTGTTTCTTTTATTGCCCAGGGCTGCAGTCTGCCCCCTCGCACCCGGAGATCACCGTCATGCTGAAAGCCTCCCTTACCGGCCTCGCCGCACTAGGAATTCTTGCCACCCCGGCCCTCGCGCAGACGCGCAGCGCGCCCATCGTGAAGGGCGTCACCACCGGGGCGCTCTCCCAGCAGGTGGATCAGACCCGTCAGCAGACGGCCGATCTGATGCTCGAGATCAATCGCAATGCTGAGCGGATCAACCAGCTCAGCGGGCGGGTTGAGACCCTCGAATATGAACTCTCACGCACACGTGATGGCGCCCAGCAGCAGATGCTGGACAATGAAACCCTCGCTCAGCAGAACGCCGATCTGCGCGCGCAGCTTGAAGCGCAGGCGCGTGCGATCACCGCGCTGCAGATGGTTGTGGGTATTGAGCCGACAGAGACCCTGGACACCGGGGCAGCTTCCGGCCCGGCGCCTTCGCCCTTTCCCGCCGCTTCCGGCCAGCAGGCAATGGGGCCGGCGCCCAGCGCGCAGCCAGGCTCAAGCGGCGGACCTTCAGTTCTGACCCCAGCCCCGTCGACCCAGGCCGGCCTGCCGGAAGGGTCGCTGGGAACCATATCTGCCAGCCAGCTTCCTGGGGAAGCCGGTCCGCTCTTCGCTGTGGCCCGTCAGCGCCTGCTCGCGCTCGACTATGCCGGCGCGCAGGAGGCGTTCCAGTCCTTCGTCGATCAGTTCGGCAACGATCCGCAGGCGGGTGAAGCCTATTTCTGGCTCGGCGAAACGCTGCACCAGCAAAATGCCTATGCCGAGAGCGGCCAGGCCTACACGACGATGATCCGCTCCTTCCCGGATGACGAACGCGCGCCCGATGCGCTGGCGCGTCTTGCGCGCTCGATGCGGTTGATCGGGGATACGGCAAAGGCCTGCCAGGCACTCGATACGCTGCCCAAGCGCTATCCGAATGCCTCCAAGGTGGTCCGTGACCTGGCAGCGGTCGAGCGCACGCGCTCCGGATGCTCGGGCTAGGTCCGCAACAGGCGGCCTTTGAGGCAGCGCTCGGCGCGCTGCCTGATCGGTTGCTGGATACCCCCGTTGGTGTGGCGGTTTCCGGGGGCAGTGATTCCCTCGCGCTTCTGATCCTGGCGCATCGCTGGGCCGCCCGGCGCGGGCGGGTGTTGCGGGCGCTGACGGTCGATCATGGTCTGCGCCCGGAGTCGCGGGCCGAGGCCGAGGCCGTTGGTCGTCTCTGCGCGGACATGGGTATTGAGCATGACATCCTGCGTCTTGAAGGCGCCGCGCCACGCCAATCGGCACTGCGGCGCGGACGCCATGCCGCGCTCGCCAGGACAATCGCGGACAAATCTGGACACTTGCTGCTGACGGGGCATACGGCAGATGATCAGGCCGAGACCTTCCTCATGCGCGCCCGGCAGGGGTCGGGCTGGTACGGGCTTGCCGGGATGCGCCCGCTTTCGCTCTCCCCGGTGTGGCCCGAAGGGGAGGGGGTGTTCATTGCCCGGCCACTGCTCGGCATCCGCCGGGAGGCGCTGCGCGCCTTCCTGAGGGACGAGGGGCTGGGTTGGGCAGACGACCCCTCCAACGACAATCCGGCCTTCGAGCGCGTGCGCATGCGCCGCCTTTTGTGTCCGGAAATGTCCCGGAATGTCCCGGTTTTGTCATTGGTTGACCGGTTTCAGACATTAAGAATGATTGAGGATGGCGCCATTTGGCGTTGGATGACCGCGAATGTCCGGGCCGGTGAGGCGGGAATCCATGTCGCATCCTTTGCCGGGCACCCTCCCGAAAGGGCCGCAAGAGCGTTGGGTATGCTCCTTCAGATCGCCGCAGGACGCGAGATGCCTCCCAGAGGGGAAAGCCTCCGCCGCCTCGCCGAAGAGATTGTTTCAAAAGGAGATTTCCGGGGCGCCACGCTCGGCGGATGCCGGATCACGGCCCGCCGCACGCATATCTGTCTCAAGCCCGAATGCGGCCCGCTCCCCCCCGGCACTGCGGCGCGCCTCGCCGCAACCCAGGCCATCCTTTCCGGCAACCCGAATGAAATTGCCGCATCAGCAGGAAAGGAGTCGTTTTTAGAGGATTTGGTGCCTATCTTCTAAACTCGTTCCCGTATGGTGGATCGAGTAGTTTCTGACGGAACCAACGCTATGAATGTCCGGAATTTGGCGATCTGGGGCGCGCTCGCCCTGCTTGTGATCGGTATGGCTGTTATGATGGGCGGCAACCCTGAAGTTGCCCGCGCCGATCCGACTAAGCTGTCCGAGATCTATCAGCTGGCAGAAGACGGCAAACTTGCCGACGCCACGCTGGGCGACACCACGATCATCGCCAAGACCACCGACGGCCGCACGCTGAAAAGCGAGCTGCGCGCGCTGGACATGAAAACCGAAGATATTCTCACTCAGAACAATGTTCCTTTCTCGGTGAAGCCCGATACGGGCCGCAACAATGTGGCCTCCGTACTCCTGTCGCTTTTGCCGATCCTGCTGATCGTCGGCTTTGTCTTCTTCATGATGCGCCAGATGCAGGGTGGGGGCACCCGCGGCGCCATGAGCTTTGGCAAGTCGCGGGCGCGCCTGCTGACCGAAAAGCATGGACGCGTCACCTTTGATGACGTGGCCGGTGTGGATGAGGCAAAGGAAGAACTCCAGGAAATCGTTGAGTTCCTGCAAGACCCTTCCAAGTTCCAGCGCCTGGGCGGCAAAATTCCGAAAGGCGCGCTGCTGGTCGGCCCGCCCGGTACAGGTAAAACCCTGCTTGCGCGCGCTGTTGCCGGCGAAGCTGGTGTGCCGTTCTTCACGATTTCCGGTTCTGACTTCGTCGAAATGTTCGTCGGCGTTGGCGCCAGCCGCGTCCGCGACATGTTCGAGCAGGCCAAGCGCTCGGCGCCTTGCATCATCTTCATCGACGAAATTGATGCCGTTGGCCGCTCACGCGGCGCAGGCCTCGGCGGCGGCAATGACGAACGCGAGCAGACGCTGAACCAGCTCCTCGTCGAGATGGATGGTTTTGAGGCCAATGAAGGCATCATCATCATGGCGGCCACCAACCGCCCGGATGTGCTCGACCCTGCGCTGCTGCGCCCCGGCCGGTTTGACCGTCAGGTGACTGTTGGCAATCCTGACATAATCGGCCGCGAGAAGATCCTGCGCGTTCACATGCGCAATGTGCCGCTCGCCAAGGATGTCGAGACCAAGACGATCGCGCGCGGTACGCCCGGCTTTTCCGGCGCTGACCTCGCCAACCTCGTGAACGAGGCCGCTCTCCTGGCGGCACGCCGCGGCAAACGTGTCGTTGCGATGCAGGAATTTGAGGACGCCAAGGACAAGGTGCTTATGGGGCCAGAGCGCCGCTCGATGGTCATGTCGGAGAAGGAAAAGATCCTGACCGCCTGGCACGAGGCCGGCCACGCTGTTGTGGCGATGAAAGTGCCTGCTGCCGATCCCGTTCATAAGGCGACGATCATTCCGCGCGGCCGGGCTCTCGGCATGGTCATGCAGCTGCCCGAAGACGACAAGCTGTCGATGTCCAAGGTCGAGATGACTTCGCGCCTGGCCATCATCATGGGCGGCCGGGTCGCCGAGGAACTGAAGTTCGGAGATGACAATGTCACCGCCGGCGCTGCCTCCGACATCCAGCAGGCCACACGGCTCGCCCGCGCGATGGTCACACGCTGGGGCTATTCGGACATCATCGGCCCGGTTGATTACGGCTCGGATCAGGGCGACGTGTTCCTGGGCCAGCAGCTCATGCAGTCCAGCCATATCTCGGAAGATACCTCGCGCAAGATCGAGGAAGAAGTCCGTAAGCTGATTGAAAAGGGCAAGGAAGACGCCCGGCAGGTCATGACGGAGTTCCGCAAGGAATGGGAAGCGATCGCGACCGGTCTGCTCGAATTCGAAACGCTGACGGGTGAAGAGATTGCCGGCCTGCTGAAAGGTACGCCGCCGAGCCGTCCGGATATTTCCGATGACGACGCAGGCCCTGCCTCTGCTGTTCCGGTCATCGGTAAGCGCAAGAAGCCGAAAGATGACGGCATTGGCGACGCAGAACCCAATCCGGCCTGACGCCATACAACCACATAGACAAAGCCCTTCCGGTTCACCGGGAGGGCTTTTCTTATCTGGGTGTGGTCCTGGCGTGGACTTCCGGGCGCTTGCCTTTCCTGGGCTGGCCGATAGGCTGGTTCTCATGATGCTCAAACTGGCTTTTGCCCCCGCTATCGCCTTCGCTCTTGCTGCTTGTGCGAGCGCGCCGTCTGGTCCGCCGGATCTTCCGTTTGCGGAGGGCCTTGCAGCGGCCTGCGGCAAAGCCTTTGAAGGCCGTGTCGTCAGCCATGACACGGTGGATGACGAGTGGCGCGAGAACAGGTTGGTAGTGCATGTGCGCGATTGCGAACCGGGTGTGTTCCGCCTGCCGCTAAGCGTGGGTGAGGATCGCTCGCGCACCTGGGTTCTGACGTCGACAGGGGAGAATGGCGCCTGGGAGCTGCGCCATGTGCACCGCCATGAAGATGGCAGTCTTGACGCGCTGACCGATTATGGCGGCTTCTCAATTTCTGATCCGGCGGCCGCGCGCCAGGAGTTTCCCGCCGACCAATCCACAAAGGATCTCTTCGACAAAGAGGGGATACCTGTCTCCAAGACCAATGTCTGGGCAGTGGAAGTTCGATCAGGGCAGCAAATGTTTGCCTACGAACTGAAGCGGCCCGAACGGTTCTTCCGGGTTGAGGTGGACCTGTCGACCCCCGTTGAGATTCCGCCTCCGCACTGGGCGCCCCCTGCGCCTCCGATGTGAGGTTCGCGGGCAGCCGGTACGCACGCCGGTCAGCCCTTATGTGCACCGTCCGGTGGACGGGGCATTTCACACTGCCACAAGCTTTGATCCCCCGTTTCCGGCAAGAAGACTGGGGGAGGGGTGGCCTCTCTGGATTCTGGAGCACCGGGGGCACGAACTTTACTTCGCAAGCCCGGAAGAGATGACGCATGTGGCGGGCGTTCTGGGGCAGAAAGTTCTTCCCGATCCGCGCGTTCTGGGCGCCGAGTTTGGCGCTGTGAACTCCCATTGGCTTTCACGCATGGACAAGGTCTGGCTGAGCTGGAAGGTGCGGCAGGAAGTGGTGCGCAAACTCGACAGCGCGCGCGAAAAGGCGCGTGATTTCCCCTAAGTGCGCTAACATGGATCGCATCGGCCCGGCTTCCCAAGGGCGCCCTCGCGCGATAGACACCCGCCACAACTGCGTAACCAGAGATTATCAAGGGGATTTCCCATGGCCGGACACAGCAAATGGGCCAACATCCAGCACCGCAAAGGCAAGCAGGACAAGAAGCGCGCCGTTCTTTTCGCGCGCCTGTCCAAGGAGATCACGGTCGCCTCGAAGATGGGCGGCCCGGACCCTGCGATGAACCCGCGCCTGCGTCTTGCGATTACCAACGCGAAGGGCGTCTCTGTTCCCAAGGACAACATCCAGCGCGCCATTGATAAAGGGCAGAGCAGCGGCGGGGCCGACTATGCTGACATCCGGTATGAAGGCGTGGGGCCGGGCGGCGTGGGTATCATCGTTGAAGCCTCCACCGACAACAAGAACCGCGCGGCGACAGACATCCGGACAGCCTTTTCAAAAAATGGCGGCACATTGGGAACCACCGGGTCGGTATCTTTCAATTTCGATCAGCTCGGCGAGATCGAGTATCCGGTGAGCGCGGGATCGGCAGACGAAGTCATGGAAGCGGCCATCATGGCGGGCGCGCAGGACGTGGAGTCGAATGAGGACGGCCACTGGATCTATACGGCGCGGGAAGACTTCGCGGCCGTATCCACTGCGCTGGCGGACACGTTCGGGAGTAAGGTTGAGCCGACTTCAGCAAAAATCATCTGGAAACCGAAGGTGACCACGCCGATTGCAGGCGACGCAGCCGACCAGTTGATGAAGATGCTCGATGTGCTCGATGAGCTCGACGATGTTCAGAGTGTCTACGACAATTCGGAAATCTCTGAAGACGAGATGGCCCGCCTTTCCGGGGGCTGATTACCCCTCTGCGCCAAGGCCGAGGCTCTCCAGGATACTTTCCGTATCAGCGCCTGGCCGCGGGGGCGGCAGGCGCAAGCTGGCGGGCGTTTCGGAAAAATGGACCGGATGGCGCATGGTCCTATACTTTCCCGCCTCGGGATGTTCCGCTTCGGTGAAAAAGCCGGTAGCTACAAGGTGAGGGTCGGTCAGCACTTCGGCCATCGTGTTGTAGCGCATGGCCGGAATGTCGGCCTTGTCCATCAGTTCCAGCCATTCAGCGGTCGTCTTCGTCGCGCTTACCTTTTCGATGAGGGCGTACAGGTCGCCGACATTTTCGGTGCGCGCCTGATAAGTGGAGAAGCGCGGGTCCTTGAAGATGTCGGGCATGCCGCCGATCTGGAAGAACTTTTCCCACTGCTCGTCCGAATACGGAACAAGCCCGATGAAGCCGTCTTTCGTGGGGTAGGGGCGGCGATTGGGATTGATGGAGCGCGTATAGGCGAGCTTGCCATTGCCGGGCAGGAAGGTCTCGCCATAGAGATTTTCGACCATGTTGAAGAAGGTGAAACTCTCCAGCATCGGCACCTGCACGAACTGACCCTTGCCGGAGCGGGCGCGGTGAAGGAGCGCGGCGAGCGTTGCATAGGTTGCGAAAAGCCCGGCCGTCTTGTCTGCGACGAGAGAGGGCGCGTATTCGGGGCGGCCGCCCGAGCGCAGGGCGTTGAGATCTGCAAAGCCCGATGCGCCCTGAATGAGGTCATCATAGGCCTGGCGGTGTTCATAGGGGCCGCCTTTGCCAAAGCCCGCGCAATGGACGTAGACGATGTCCTCCTTCAGCGCCTTGACCTGTTCATAGCCAAATCCGAGCCGTTCCATGCCGGCGAGGCGCACATTGTGGAAGAAGCAGTCTGCCGTTTTCAGAAGCTCGGTGAGGGCGGCTTTCCCCTCCGGTGTCTTGGCGTCGAGCGTCAATGCCCGCTTGTTGCGGTTGAGCGCCATATAGATGGGGCCGAGATCGCCAGTTGGGGAGGCGCCAGCATAGCGCATGGTATCGCGCTTTTTGGGCGGTTCGATCTTGATGACCTCTGCCCCGAGATCGGCGAGAATGAGCGTTGCGAACGGCCCGAGAACGACAGAACTCATATCGACGATGCGCATACCCGAGAGTGGGCCGGGACGGGACTTATCGGTCATTAAGGGCCTCCATATTTTTCGGGTAAGTGCCTGTAGCGCGCTGCGAAGATCAAGGCATTCCCTTGCGTTATAGCGCGAGGGCGACGCGGGCTTCTTCGATGTGGCTGACCTTGGCATTGAAGCCTGACCAGTCGTCTGCCTCGGCAATCGGAGACCAGAGGGCTTCCACCTCCTCGATGATGAGGCTGACCGGCGCGGGTTTCTGGAAATAGGCCGTTGCCAGGCGTTCCGGGCGCACAGCCTCGCGCGCCATGAGGATGTCGCGGACCGGCCCAAAGGCGGCTGCGCGGTAGAGATCGGCCTGCGGTGAGGCGGCGGCGCGCGTTTCGCTGGCGGCGCCGCCAAACCAGTCGAAGAATGTCTGCGGCCAGTTTGCGCCGCTCTCGGTCATCCAGCCGTAGAAGGCTTGGAGGAACGTGATGTCGGCGGATATGTCACCTTCCGGCTTTATGCCCAGCAAGGCGTGGGTATGGGCGGCGAAGCTGTTCCGGTAGGCTTCCTCATAGGGCGCCAGCGATTTGGCGAGATCGTCGGCTTCGGCCAGAAGCAGCATCGCCGAGGCGAGTTGCTGCAATGCCCATCCCCCCTGCACGGGTTGGCGCCCGAAACGGTAAAGGCCCTGAGAGTCAAAGTAGGCCGCCGTGAAATTCGGATCTGAGACCGGCAGGAACCGCCAGGGGCCAAAGTCAAACGTCTCGCCTGTAATGTTGAAATTATCGGTGTTCATGACGCCGTGCACGAATCCGGCAGCCATCCACTGGCCGATCATCCGGCCTGTCTTGAGGGCGATATTTTCCAGCAGCTTGCACGTCTTGCGGGCCATATCCGGATCATCGGCATCTGGATAGAATTCTGCGACACAGTAATCGACGAGGCGCGCCATGCTCTCGCGATCTTCCATCCAGGCGCAGCGCTGGAAGGTGCCGAAACGGACATGGCTGTGCGAAAGCCGCACCAGCACCGAGGAGCGGGTAGGGGAGGGCTCATCGTTCCGGCTGAGCTGTTCGCCGGTCTCGATCAGGCTGAAGGCTTTTGACGTATTGACGCCGAGCGCTTCAAGATAGCTGGCCGCAAGGATTTCGCGGACGCCGCCCTTGAGCGTCAGCCGGCCATCTCCCTGACGAGACCAGGGCGTCTGGCCGGAGCCTTTGGTGCCCAGGTCCAGAAGGCGGCCTGCCTTGTCGCGGACCTGCGCGAACAGAAAGCCTCGGCCATCTCCCAGCTGGGGATTGTAGGTGCCGAACTGGTGGCCGTGATACCGCATCGCCAGTGGCTGCGGGAGATTTCCCGGCAAGGGGGAGAAGCGTGCGAAATGCGCGATCCAGGCCGCATCGGTTAGATCGCCCAGACCGGTTTCGGCGGCCCAGCGCTGGTTGCGCCAACGCAACAGGGCGGCGGGAAAATCTGCCGGCTCCACGGCGTCGGCGAAAGATTCCGCAATGCGAAGAAACGGACGAGACGAAGGCGCGGCGTGCGGCGGGGGGCTATTCTGCATGATCTACACCAGCTTGTGGGTGAACGGAGGATGTGGGGCGGCGGGCAAAAGTTCTTTTTTTGTATGCAGCGCCGCAGCACAAGTCACCCCTTTGCGACCTCGCAATACCGCATAAGAGTGAGATGTGTCCAATCAATGACAAGCGGCAAAAGCTTGCGCCTGGACCAGTTTAAACGGGAGGAAGCGAATGAAGTATTTCAAGGAAGTGCTCCTTTGCGCCTCAGCGATTGCGCTGAGCGGCGTACTGGGAGCACATGCACAACAAGAAGATGGTGAGCGTAAGCTCAGCACCGTGACAGTCACAGGGTCTTACATTCAGGGTAGTCCGGAGGATGCTGCCCTGCCTGTCGACGTGCTCACCGCAGCCGACCTTGTCCTCGAGGGCAAGCCATCGGTAACCGAACTGATCCGGAATCTGGGCGTTTCGTCCGGTGTAGATGGTCAGACGAACCAGTTTGCCTCAAACGGCCTGGAAGGCACGTCCAACGTGAACCTTCGCGGTCTGGGGCCCGCGCGGACGCTCGTACTCATAAACGGGCGGCGCCATACATTCCATCCATATTCCATCGGCGAGCAGGCGCAGCTGTTTGTCGACACCAACAGCATTCCTTCAATTGCGGTGGGCCGTATTGAAGTTCTCAAAGATGGCGCCGCGGCGCTCTACGGCTCCGATGCAATTGCCGGCGTCGTCAACTTCATCACCCGCGATGACCTGGAAGGGTTTGAAATCGGCGGGTCATATCAAACCTTCGAAGGCACAGACGGCGAGTATGACGTCTCCGCCGCCTATGGCTTCCAGGGATCAAACTTCAACTGGGTTACGTCCGTCGGCTACCAGTTCCGCAACGAAGTGCGCGCGAACGAAAAGGAGTGGGGCGTTCAGCCTTACGCCAACAACCCGGTCGGGGGATGGTCGGCTATCTCCAATCCGGGACGCTTTGTTCCGCTTGGTATCGGTGCAAATGGCCTGACGCCACTGGCGGCAAACGTGAATGATGTCGGGTGCGAACCGCTGGGTGGCACGCTGGCGCCAACCTGCGTGTTCAACTTCACCCAGTTCGACAACCTGGTCGAAGAGGAGGAGCGGTTCCAATTCCTGACGGAATATAACCGGCAACTCGGCAACGGCGCGGAACTGCACCTTGAGCTGATGTATGCGCAGACGGATGTTCCGACCTGGAAAACATCGCCCTCTTACCCGCCGCAAGTTCTGACCAACCAGGTATTGCTCGCCAGCCATCCAGGCTTCCAGCAGTATATTGCGGACAATCCGGGTGCGTTTCCGACTGGTACGGTCGCCGCCTTGTTCATTGGCCGGTCTTTCGGTCTTGGCGGCTATCCGGGGACCGGAAGCTCTCAGGAAGGTAGCCGGGATTATAATACCTGGCGTGGCTCCGGCTCGTACACAGGCAGCTTCGAGAACGACATCAATTATGATCTCGGGCTTTCCTACTCAACGACTGAAGGCTATCGCCTGACAAACGACACCTACATCACGGGCCTGACATCAGCGCTGCGCGGTTTTGGTGTGTGTACAGATCCCAATACGGGGTTTGACCCGGCAACAGGCACTGTGCCCTACGCGCCCGGCTATGCCGGAACGCTGACGGCCGGGGCTGGCGGCTGCGAATACTACAATCCGTTCTCGAACGGTATTGCCGCCAATGCTGTGACCGGGGCGGAAAACCCAGGCTATGTGCCGGGGCTGGAAAACTCGGTAGCGCTTGCTGACTGGTTGACCGATCCAAGCGAGACGACAGCAACGACGGACCTTCTGGTGTTTGATGCCGTATTCTCAGGCACCAGCAACGTCCAGGCTGCCGGCGGCGCAATCGGTTGGGCCGCAGGCGCTCAGGTTCGCCGGGAAAGCTTTGAGGTCGAGCCATCTGCTTTGACCGATCTCAGTGTTACCCCAGGACCAGGCGGCACAGGCCCGTACTCCTTCCTCGCAGGCACAAATGCGGCCGACAGGGAGCAGACGATCTATGCTGTCTTCGGCGAACTGCAGGTTCCGCTTTACGACAATCTGGATATGCAGGTTGCCGTCCGGTATGAGGACTATGGCGGGTCTATCGGCTCGACATTTGACCCCAAGGTTGCGGCCAAATGGCAGGTGAATGACAATATCGCCCTGCGCGGTTCTGCTCAGACATCCTTCCGTGGACCGACGCTCAACCAGCTTGATGGTGTTGGCACAACTCTGCAGTTTGTGTCTGCGGCTTCAGCCTTCAAGGCGATCGACCAGTTCGGTAACCCTGACCTTGCTCCGGAATCGGCATTCAGCTTCAACTTCGGTGCCCTCTTCGAGCAAGGCGGATTCAATGCCTCGCTGGATTACTACAATTTCGACTTTGAAGACCCGATCATCGTGGAAGAACAGTCGAACATTGTGGCGGCAGCTGTCACGGCTCTGAGAGCCGGCGACCTCTCTGATCCGATCCTCAGCCGGATCACGTTCAACGATCCCAACAACATCATTACCGGGACAGGCACACCTGCGGCCGGTTCTGATATTGCACGTGTCCGGACGGGTGTCGTGAACGGCCCGAACATCAAGACTTCGGGTATCGACCTGCGCCTCGGCAATACCTTTGGCGCGATGCAGGGGGGCGGGGAGATTTCTCTCGGACTCGATGCGACCTACATCATCGAATATGATGTGGCGCCTTACTTTGTTGAAGGCGTCTCGATCGGCGGCGGTGATTATGTTGGCCAGTTCAACCGGTCCAACTTCACCCGGTCGATGCCACAATGGAAGGCAAACGTGTTTGCCAATTATGCGCTTGGCGATCACAACCTCCGGGCTGTGATGCGTCACATCGACAGCTACAAGGATGAACGTGCACCAGCCGCGCGCGGCGGCGTTGGCGAAAAGATCGACGCTCAGACGACGTTCGATCTTTTCTACAACTGGAAGGCACCGTTTGAATTCGATCTGGGTCTAAGCGTTGTCAACGTGACGGATGAAGATCCGCCATTTGCGGCATTCGATCTGAACTATGATCCCTATACCCACAATCCGTTCGGCCGGACCTTCAAAATCAACCTGACCAAACGCTTCGGCGGCGGTAGCTGATAAAGAGGTAGGCTCGAACAGAGTTCCTTAGAGGCGGCCCCCGGAAACGGGGGCCGTTTTTCTTGAGCCGGAAAGAAAAAGGGCGGCCTGGAGGCCGCCCTTCTGAGTCTGTGTCTCTCTGGCCCGGAGGCCGGAGATCTTAATAGACGTAGGTGAGTTCCAGGCCGAGCAGGCGGCCTTTCTTGAGCGGCGAGAAGGTGCCGCCAGCGATCTGCGTCTGGTAGGCCGTGTTCGGCGAGCCGGCGACCGAGTTCGGGCCGGGGAAGGGCAGCTGTGTGTCGTTGCCGATCTGCACTTCGTCGAGCAGGTTTTTACCGTAGACAGAGGCCGAAAGGCCTTCCATCGGCGTTTCCCAGGTGATGTTCACATCGATCATGTCCGCATCCTGGATCCAGCCGAAGTTGCTGTCCGTGTAGGCGATACGGTCGCGGTGCTGGTAGCTGGCCTGAGCAACGATGGCGCCGGAGGTTCCGAGGTCAAAGTCCTTGATCAGACCGAAGCCATAGGTCATCGGCGGCACGCGGGGCAGGTCGAGATTGACGTCTTCCCGGTCCACGATGCCGTCGGCGTTGAGGTCGAAGAACACTTCGTCATAACCGGCATCCATGAAGCCGACATTGAACGAACCGAGCAGGGTATCTGTCAGAGCAACGCGGCCATCAAATTCGAGACCGTAGATCGTTGCGTCTGCCGTGTTGACGATGTTCTGGACAACGCCCGAAGCGCCAGCGGTGTTCACTTCGCGCTGCATGTTGCCGACTTCGGTCATGAAGGCAGCGCCGTTGACCTGAATGCGGCCGTCGACGCTTTGCGCCTTGAAGCCGACTTCATAGGAATCGACTTCTTCTTCATCAAAGCCAAGGCTGCCGGTCTGCGCCACGAATTGATTGAAGATCGGCAGGTCGGTTATGCGGAAGTTGTAGCCGCCCGAGCGGAAGCCCTTGGTGTAGTGGGCGTAGGACTGGACATTGTCGTTCCAGAAATACTGGAGGCCGACTTTGGGGGTCCAGTTCTTCCATTCGTCAGAGTCGCTGAAGCCGTTGGGCTCGCCCGGCGCGCCGGGAGGGCTGATAAGGCCGATCAGTGAGTTGAAGCCGTCGGCGGAACAGGTGCCTTCGACGACGCTGCAAGGGAAGCGGGGGCGGATGTAGATGACGTCGCCAGCTTTTTCCTCGACCGAGTAACGAACGCCGACAGTCGCGATCAGTTTCTCCGTCAGAGAATAGTCAACGTTGGCGAATGCGCCCCAGACCGTGTGGTCCAGCGTGCCGCCGCCGTAGAAGCCCCACGGAATGCTCGCCGGAAGGGCTGCAGGGCGGGTGCTCGGCAGGTTACGGATCTCTGTGTAGTCGAGCGTCTGCTCGAAATAGTAGAGGCCTGTGGTCAGGTCGATCTTGTCGAACGTGCCCGCATAGCGCAGCTCGTTTGAGAACTGTTCCTGATTGAACTCGGCATTGGAGTGGAAGAGTGTCAGCGGCGTTGCATCGATGTCGCCGCTCGAGGTGGACTCGTAGTTGCGGTAACCGAAGATGTTCGTGATCACGCCATTGCCGAAGCCGACATCAAGGTCCGTGCGGAGCGATCCGAGGATCGTTTCAGATTCGCCAAAGCCGGGATTGTTGATCGACATGTCGAAATTATCGCGGTCGAACCAGGAGTGGTTCTTGCCCGAGGGGCCATCCGAACGCGAGTCGGTGTATTCGAGCTTGCCGAGGAAGGTGAGGGCATCGGTCGGCATGAATTCAAGGCCACCGCGATAGGTGATGGACTGAAGTTCGCCGTGGTTGTCGCCGTTGAAGCTGTTTTTGAAGTAGCCGTCATCGGTGTTGTAAGAGACGCCAAACTTGCCGTTCAGCAGGTTCTCGATCAGCGGACCGGAAACGATTGCCTGAACGTTGGTGTTTGCGCCGCCGCGGTCGCTGTCGACCGGGCCGTCAATGCTGGTGCGGGCCTTGAAAGAGAATTCGTCGGTGGGGTTGGCCGTGTTGACGACAATGGCGCCGCCTGTGGTGTTGCGGCCGAAGAGCAGGCCTTGCGGGCCGCGCAGAACTTCGATGCTGTCGAGGTCAAACATGTCGACAACGACGCCGCTGTTCACGCCGAGATAAACGCCGTCCACGAAGACGCCGACTGCCGGGTCGATCGACGGGATGGACGAGTTCACGCCAAGGCCGCGGATTGCGAAGTTGGCTGTGCCGCGCGCGGTGCCCACGTCATCCAGCGAGACGTTCGGGGCCGAATAGCTCAGGCTTTCCAGCGTCGTGACGTTGAGCGCGTCCAGCGTGTCAGAGTTATAGGCAGACATAGCGACCGCAACGGTCTGCACGTCTTCCACATCAGCCTTCTTGGTCGCAGTCACGGTAACCGTACCAAGCACGCGCTCAATCGCAGATTCGCGGGTCGCGCTTGTCTCGGTCTGTGTCTCTTCCTGGGCATGGGATGGGGCAATCAGGATGAGGGCTGCAGATGCAGACGTCATCAGAATTTTATTGAACGTCATTTCCGGGAGTTTCCTCTAGTCTTTTGCGGTGCCAGCGGTGTCTGGCCCTTGCGGACTAAATAGACAGTTATCAAACATTTGAAATGTTTGCTGCGGTGCAATATTCGTGTTTAATTGCAGGGTGTTGCCCGTGGGTCACGCAAAATGTAAGTACTTTTTTGGAACTTTATATAGTTCTTAAATCGCACCGAGGGCTTCGCCCGTTATTTTGCCCGCCTCTCTTGCTGCCAACCGTGCGGTCGCTGAGATGTGAGTAAGGTTCAGAAATCCGTGTACCATCGAAGGATATTCCTTTTCACTCACCGCAATGCCCATGGCGCGCAGCTTTGCTGCATAGGCGAGACCTTCATCATGCAGAGGGTCCCATCCGCACACGATGATATGTGCCGGGGGCAAACCTTTCAGTTCTTCAGCGGGCGCAAACAATGGTGAAATTCGGGGGTCCATGTAAGTTCCCGGATCGGGCAGATAGTGGCCCCGGAAGAATTCGAACAGGCCGACGGAGATGAAGAAGCCGCTCTCCTGAGGAGACATCTTCTTGCTGCGGATGTCGGCAAACTGGAGCAGGGGGTAGAGAAGTAGCTGGAAGGCGGGCCGGGGGCCTTTGATCCGGTTCATCTGTTGGCAGACGAATGCAGCCAGGTTTCCGCCAGCACTATCTCCGGCCACGGCGACACGGCGCGGATCAATTCCGACATCTTCACCATGCGCGCTGATCCAGTGCCACGCGGCCAGGGCGTCGTCATGTGCGCATGGGAAGCAGGTTTCCGGCGCGAGGCGATAATCGATTGCCAGCACCCGGCAGCGCGAGCCTTCTGCCATACGGCGGCAGATCATGTCATGGCTTTCCAGATCACCCAGGACAAACCCGCCACCATGGAAAAAAAGTATGCCGGGGCCGGGCGGTACGCCAGCGCCGAGGGGTACGTACAGGCGGGCCTTAAGGGGACCGGTGGGGCCGGGAATGGTCAGAATGCGAACGTCTGCGAGTTCCGGCGCGTCGGGTTCTCCAGAATAGTCCATCCTGAAAAACTGTTGCCGCAGCCGCTCGATGGGCAGGCGCAGGTCCGGTGGATGCATCTCTGGGAGGTGCAGTTTGTCTCTGAAGCTGCGGAAGGCATCGTCAAACGTCATGGGCCACACATCTGCCGGGCAATTCCGGCGATGTGATGGCGCATTAGGTGTGATGCAAGGGCCTTGAAAGCGCGTCCGGATCTAAAGTTGTATGACGCCGGGCGCTGGAGGCTCAGCGTAAAGCGCCTGAACAAGGTTTGCACGCCGGGAAATGACCAGACGTTGGTTCACATAGCCTTTGTCGGTGATCTCTCCAGCGTCGATGCTTGGCGCCTCGGTCATCACGAGAACACGTTTGATGCGCCGGGAGGAGCCGGGCTCGCCCGCGTTGAAGGCGCTGGCCTTGCGCGCAAGGTCGGCGACAAGCGCGGCAAAGCCCTTGGCTGGCTCCCCGGCGGCTTTGGCATATTGTTCGGCCGTTGCGGGTGAGGGCCATACCAGCGCGGTCGCAAAGTCCTTGTCCTGGCCACAAATGACGGCGTCAAATATCAGCGGTGAGCAGGCGGCGACAAAGTCGGGTCTGAGTGTTCCAACCGATACCCAGGTGCCGGAGGAAAGCTTGAAGTCCTCGCCCACCCGGCCATCGAAGATGAGGCCCTGATTTGGATCACTTTCATCGACGAATTTCACCGCATCTCCGAGGCAGTAGAAGCCTTCTTCGTCAAAGACTTCGGCATTCTTTTTCGGGTCGTTGTGATAGCCCGGCATTACGCTGGGGCCTTTAACGCGCACCTCCAGCTTTTCACCGTTCGGGACGAGTTTGAGGGTCGTTCCGGGGAGCGGAAGCCCGACCAGGCCAACCCGCTCGGCTTCCCAGTGAACTACGGTGATGCCTTGTGTTTCAGTCGCACCATACATTGTGATGATGGGGATGCGGCGCCCCGTGGCTTTGATGGAGAGCGCCTGCAGGCGGTCGTAAAGATCGTCCGAAAGGGTGGCTCCGCCATAACCGATGGAGCGCATGTTCTTGAAGAAGGCTTTCAGCAGCGCTTCATCCTGTTCCATCGCTTCCGCCAGCATCGAGAGTGCGATTGGCGCCGTCCCGAAAGTTGACGGGCTACACTCGTGAATGTTGCGGATGGTCTCATGGAACAGCGCGGCGGTGGGCTTGCCGCCGTCAATCCAGAACGTGGCGCCATTCCAGAGGGCGCCATTGAAGTTCACATTGGAGCCGGAGATATGGTTCCAGGGCAGCCAGTCCAGCACATGGGCGATCTTGTCTGGGTCATAATCGGGATCGCGGGCATCATCGCGCAAACCTTCCTGGCCAGCGATCATTGCGCACATCGACCCCTGCGTTTGCGGAACGGGCTTTGGCATGCCCGTTGAGCCGGACGTGAAAAGGTATTTCGCAGTTGTGTCATCTGTCAGTGTCGACATCGCTGCGGCAATGGCCGAGGTGGGGGGCGTTGAAACCAGGTCATCAAAATGACGGACCGAATTGTCGCCGCCGGGGGCGGCGCTGACGATCGTACAGTCTTGAGCTCCAAGCGCGGCGATGCCCCGTTGAAAGGGCGCAAGCTGCTCGGCAAATATAATCGCGGGCTTCACTGACGCATAGCAATGCTTCAGCTTGTCGAAGTCATTGGACATGGTGGAGTAGGGGACCGAGATGGGCGCCGCAGGCGCACCGATCTTCTGGGCAGCGAGGATCACGAGGGCCGCGCGGATAGAGTTTCCCGACAAGATCATGACCGGCGCGTCAGGGCCTGCGCCGAGATCAAGGAAGGCTTGTGCCAGAGAGTCTGTCAGACGATTGGCGTCCCCGTAAGTTACCTCCACCCATTGATCCGTCTCCGGATCACGTTCCTTGATGAAAACCCGGTCCGGATGTTGAGCGGCACGCTCTGCGAGCGCGTGCGGAATGGTTGAGGGGCGTAAGCCCGGCGCTTGGCGCGACTTGATATATATTGCGCCGCCCTTGCGGGTCATTTCCACATCGGGGGACTTTTGCGGCAGGGGGCGAAACGGGGGAAGGGTTTGTCCTTCGGCCATGATGAATTCCTCGGCGATGTCGGTATAGCTGCATCCAAGGATAGCTGCCCGGCGTCAGTGCGCAACAGGTGACGCCGCGCTAAGCGGGTGGCTCAGCTGTTTCCAGCCGCTGCAGTTACTGCGTTTGCTGCATGGTGCAGGGCTTTTAGCATGAGGTCTTCGTCCAGTGCTTCAGCCATAACGCGGATCAAAGGTTCTGTGCCGGACTTTCTCACCACCATCCGCCCACGGTCGCCGAGCAGGCCCTCTGCTTCGGCCAGCGCTGTCTTGACCCTATCAGATTCGAGAGGGTTCGCGCCCGAATAGCGTATGTTAATCAGCTCCTGTGGCGCGGGCGTGAAAACCCGCAACATATCGGATGCCTTACCGCCGCGCGCGGCGAGCACTGACAGGATTTGCAATCCTGCCAGAAGGCCGTCTCCTGTAGTGGAAACATCTGAAAGTATGATGTGTCCGGATTGTTCGCCACCGAGGTTGAAACCGTGTGCGCGCATATGTTCGCCTACATACCGGTCACCCACCTTCGTGCGTGCCAGAGTTAGTCCTTCCGTCTTCAGATATTCTGACAGCCCCATGTTGGACATTACCGTGGCCACCATGCCGCCACCCTTGAGGCGGCCGGTGCGGTGCATTTCGCCCGCAATGAGGCCCATGACCTGGTCGCCGTCCGCTTCGGTACCGGTTTCGTCTATTACGATCAGGCGGTCTGCATCACCGTCCAGAGCAATTCCGATATGAGCGCCGGTTTCCAGAACGGCCGCCTTGAGCGCGCCGGTTGCAGTAGAGCCAAACCCGGCATTGATATTGATCCCGTCTGGCGCGGCGCCAATAACGGTCAGCTGGGCGCCGAGTTCAGTCAGGGCGGCCGGTCCGGTCTCAAATCCTGCGCCATGTGCGCAGTCCAGAACGACCTTCAGTTTCGAGAAATCTTGTCCGCCAGCGAGTGTGTCGAGGCAGCGGCGGACATATCGATTTGACGTGCCGGCCATCGTGCGTGGAAGCGTGATCTCGGCGGGCGCGGCGTACTCGCCTTTCAGCGCTGTACCCATAGCCATTTCGAGCGCTTCTTCGGTGTCATCGTCGAACTTGATGCCCTCGGGACTGAACAGCTTGAGGCCATTGTCCTCAAATTTGTTGTGACTTGCCGAGACCATAACCCCGAGCGCGGCACCCGTTTCCCGCGCCATCAGGGCAACTGCGGGGGTCGGCACGACGCCGAGCAGCACAGGGGTAATTCCCATCGATGTGAAACCCGCGACAAGTGCTGCTTCGATCATGTCTCCCGAGCGGCGGGTGTCGCGGCCGATCACGACCTCCCTTCCTCCTTCGGGCGCGAAGGTGCGGGCGGCTGCTATGGAGAGGCGCAGCGCTGTTTCTGCCGTCATCGGACTTGTATTCACCCGTCCGCGAATGCCGTCCGTTCCAAAATATTGGCGCGCCATGTCTTTCCTCCGACGCCGGCCATTCAATGCGGCGTCACATCTCCAAAAACGACAAAGTGGGGATTGTCGTATCCGCGGTCCCGCTTGCCATAGAGGAGGGGCTCTCCGGAAATAGTCAGTACGCGGCCCCCGGCAGCTTCCACGACGGCCTGTCCAGCAGCAGTATCCCACTCCATGGTGCGGCCGAGACGGGGGTAGACGTCTGCCTCACCTGCTGCAACGAGGCAGAATTTCAGGGCAGAGCCAGCCCCTTTGATTTCGGCAACCGGATACTGCGACAGCCATTCATCCGTCTCGGGACTACGGTGCGACTTGGAGGCAACGGCGGTTAGTCCGGCAGCCGGGGCAGGGCGTACCTTGAGCGTCGTGCGATCGCCGGGAACCGGCCCGTCGGGTGCAGCATTTGCATGCCAGGCTTTGCCAGGGCCTTCGGCGACAAAAAGACGGTTCTGGGCAGGAACATAAACGACGCCCATGACCGGACGGCCATGTTCGATGATTGCAATATTCACCGTGAACTCGCCATTCTTTGCGACGAATTCCTTGGTCCCGTCCAGCGGGTCAACCAGTGCGAAGCGGGCGCCGTGTTCGGGCATGTGTCCGCCCGCGACCGCCTCTTCGGCGATGACCTGGAGGCTGGGCTCCGCCTCGGCGAGGCCTTTCAGTATGATTGCTTCGGCAAGGCCATCGGCTTCGGTCAGTACGGAATGATCGTCCTTGTGGCTGACGCTGAAGTCCGTGCGATAAACGCGCATGATTTCCTTGCCGGCGGCAAGGGCGATAGCGGCGAGAATGTCTGCGGTGACTGCCATTGAAGCCCTCCTCGCTCAGCGCATTACATCAAGCAGCTCAACTTCGAACTGCAGTGCCGTGTTGGGAGGGATCGGTCCGCCGGGAGTGCCTTCTTCGCCATACCCGAGTTCAGACGGAATGTAGAGCATCCAGTGATCGCCGGGTTTCATCATGGCCAGGGCCTCTACCCAGCCGCTGATGAGGGCGTTTGAAGGAAAAACCTCCGGGTCCCCGCGTTGGTAGGAGGAGTCAAAAAGCTCTCCTGTTTCTGCGAGGCGGCCTTCATAGTGGACAACGACGAGTTGGCCGCCAACAGGAGGTTCTCCCTCCGCATCGCCGCTTTTGAGCACAATGTATTGTAATCCGGACTCGGTCGTTTTCACTTCCGGAAGGTCAGCATCCCATGGGTAGTATTTGGCCCAGGCAGCTGCATCGGATTTCTTGGGTTCGACGATTTCAAGAAGAGAAACATAGAATACCAGATCGTCCCCCGCCTTGATGACGCCGCGAGCCTGATTGCCGTAAGCAAGCTTGTTGGGGATGTAGAAGACATACTCGTCACCCACGCTCATTTCCTGAAGGCCGATGGTCCAGCCGGGGATCACCTGATTGAGACGGAATTCAGACGGGTCACCCCGGTCAATCGAGGAATCGAATTTCTCGCCTGAAGGCAGGCGGCCGTCATAATGAACGCGCACCCGGTCAGACGGTACAGGCTTCTTTCCGTCTTTAGGGCCCTCTTTCACGATGATGTACTGGACACCGCTGTCAGTGGTCTGGATGCCTTTTGCATCCGGGTCCCAGGGCAGGTAGTCGTCGACAGGGGAGGTCATGGCAGAGTCCTCGGCGGAACTATCCGCGCTGCTGGATTGAGGGGCGCACGCTGCCAGCGAAAGGCTGACGGCTGCGGCGGCAAGTAGGGCGCGAAACATGGAGCAACCTCCTGAAGGGGCAAAACTGTCGCGTGCTCTCTAGGCGCGTTCAGCGTGATAGTCACGTGTAACGCGCCGTTCCTAGATGGCGCGCGGCGGGTAGCCAGCCTGAGCCAGCGCGTCGATGACTTCCTGTGTGTGCTGGCTGTCACGGGTCTCCATCAGGATGTCGAACTCGGCGCCTTTCGCCGGCACATCCAGCGCAATCCGGTTGTGGGCGACTTCCATGATATTGGCGCCATTGTCTCCGATGATCTTGGAAACCAGCGCGAGCAGGCCCGGCCGGTCATCTCCGACGATGCGGATACGGGCCAGTCGGTTCTCGCGGACCAGTGCCCGCGTCAAAACAGAGGCCAGCAGGCGCGTATCGATATTGCCGCCGCAGAGTACGAGGCCAACCTTGCGTCCATAGAAACGGGAAGGGTGGGCGAGGAGAGCGGCAAGGCCCGCGGCCCCGGCGCCTTCTGCAATCGTCTTTTCGACCTCTACAAAGAGCGTAATGGCGCGTTCGAGGTGTTCCTCCTCAACGAGGACCACATCATCCACCATGCGCTCGCAGATCTGCCGGGTGATGTCCCCAACATCGCGCACGGCAATGCCTTCTGCGATCGTTGCACCGCCCGTTTTTGCGGGTTTGCCGCGCATGGCGGCGTGCATGGCCGGATACATTGCCGTCTGCACGCCAATGATGCGGATTTCCGGCTTCAGCGCTTTCGCCGCAATGGCTATGCCTGAAATCAGGCCGCCGCCACCGATTGGCACAACCAGCGTATCGAGCCCCGGATTGTCCGCCAGCATCTCAAGCGCGATAGTGCCCTGGCCAGCGATGATGTCTGCATCATCGAAAGGATGTACGAATGTCAGGCCTTCACGCTCGCAGACGGCATAGGCATGGGCCTTGGCCTCATCGAATGTCATGCCTTCCAACAGAACACGGGCGCCGTGATCGCGGGTATGCTCAACCTTGTTGAAAGGGGTGGTCTGCGGCATCACGATGGTCGCGGGAATACCAAGGCGACGGGCGTGATAGGCAACGCCTTGCGCATGGTTGCCGGCCGAAGCGGCAATCACGCCATATTTCTTCTCATTGTCGGAAAGCTTGGAGAGCTTGTTCAGCGCGCCGCGTTCCTTGAAGGCGGCGGTGTACTGCCGGTTCTCCAGCTTGACCCAAACTTCAGCGCCCGTAATTGCCGACAGTGTTTTGGAGTGGGCGAGCTCTGTGCGCTCAATTTGCCCCTCCAGCACCTTGGCGGCGGCCTGTATGTCGGACAGGGTTACGGGCAGTTCGGGAGGCAATGTATCAGGCATGGGAAGGGTCCGGTCAGAAGCGGGCGCACCCTATGCGGGCGGGGTTCAATTTACAAGCAATCCTGCCGTTCCACTCCCAGGGTCATGTTCCGCCACCCAATGGTCGGGGCCGACCTCGACAAGCTGGGGCTGATACTGCTCGGCATCTTCATCATCCTTGAGCTTTGACTTCAGGAAGCGCAGCGCCGCCCGGCTGTCCAGCGGGCTGGGGAGGTCGCCAGTCAGGCGCACGCGTTCCCGGCTGCGCTCGCCTTTCGGGTCCGCGTTGGGAACGGCGGCAATCAGGCCCTGGGTGTAGGGGTGGCGGGCATCTTCATAGATGGCGGTGCGCCCGGCCAGTTCGACGATCCGGCCAAGATACAGCACCATCACCCGGTGGCTGATCTGGCGCACGACGGCGAGGTCGTGGCTGATGAATATCATCGCGAGGCCGAACTCTTTCTGAAGCTCGATGAGAAGGTCGACTACCTGTGCCTGGACCGACACGTCGAGCGCCGAAACCGCCTCATCGCAGATAACCAGTTTCGGCTTCAGGATCATGGCGCGGGCGATCCCGACACGCTGGTTCTGGCCGCCTGAAAGCTCGTGCGGATACCGGTTGATCAGATTTGGATCGAGCCCGACGCGTGGCAGGATTTCCCGCACTTTGGCTTCGCGCTCACTGCGGGAGAGGCCGGGATCGTGGACGAGCAGCGGTTCGGCAACAGACGCCCCAATGGTCATTCTTGGGTCAAGGCTGGCCAGCGGGTCCTGGAACACGATCTGCAGATCATCGCGCAGGCCGTTCATTTCGCTGCGGCTGGCTTTGGCAATATCCCGGCCCAGCCAGGCGACCTTGCCTGCTGTTGGCGGGATCAGCCTCAGGACGCCGCGCGCCAGAGTAGACTTTCCGCATCCTGATTCTCCGACCACGCCGAGTGTTTCGCCGGGCCTCAGGTCAAAGCTCACCCCGTTGACCGCTTTGAGGGGCTTGGTCTTGCCGAACAGGCCTCCTTTTATCTGTATCGGAAAATGAACCTTCATCTCCTCAACGCGGAGAACCGGCTCTATTCCATCTGCGGGAGCCGGGCATAGGGCCGGCCGGCCGGGCGGGTCGGGTTGATCAAGACGAGGTACGGCGGCCAGCAGCATCTTTGTATAATCGTGCTTGGGCGCATAAAAGATCTGGTCGGTGGTGCCTTCTTCGACAATCTCGCCATATCGCATAACAATCACACGATCACACATGCGAGCGACGACACCCATATTGTGCGTGATTAGAACAATGCCGGTGTCTGTTTCCCGCTTGAGTTCATCCATGAGCTCAAGAACCTGCGCCTGTACGGTCACATCCAGCGCAGTGGTCGGCTCGTCCGCGATCAACACTTTTGGGCCGCAGAGCATGGCAATAGCGATCATCACGCGCTGACGCATGCCGCCCGACAACTCGTGTGGGAACTGTTCCATCCGCCGCGCGGCTTCGGGAATACGAACATGTTCCAGCCACTCGACGCAGCGTTGGTTGGCTTCTGCGCCCTTCAAGCCTTTGTGAAGGGCCAGTATCTCCCGCATCTGGGCGCCGACTGTCATGTGCGGTGTCAGGCTTGTCAGCGGGTCCTGAAATATCATCGACATTTCGGCGCCGCGGATGCTGCGAAGCTCTGGAATGGATGCCGTGAGCATTTCCGTGCCGCTGAAGTTTATGCTGCCGGTGGCTTTGCCATTGCCTGCCAGAAGGCCCATGGCGGCAAGGGCTGACTGGCTCTTTCCAGAGCCGCTTTCGCCAACAATGCCTACACACTCTCCAGGGGAAACATTGAAAGAAACTCCCTTCACAGCGTTCACTGTGCCATCGGGCGTTTCGAAATCGACCTTAAGGTCCGTCACGGTCAGAAGTGTCATGGATATGACGAGTAACGGCGTGGGGCAGGGGTGCAAGAGGCACGTGCAGATTCCGGCGCAGGAAAAACGCCGCGTCCCGAACGGGGGCGCGGCGTTCTCGGCAGGCAATAGCCACCGGGGGTTGGGTTGAGAGGCGGGTATTGCCTGTTCTGACCGTGGCCAGATCAGAATTTGTAGCCGAGACCAATGCCCACAACGAGCGGATCAATATCGACGTCAGCGTTTACGGCCGCGCCCAGAGCCGTGGAGAAATCCACCGTTACATCCGTGTTGATCCAGATCTTCTTGATGTCGGCATTGAGCGCCCAGCCGCCTTCTTCGCCGTCCAGATCATAATCAAAACCGACCTGTAGGGCAGGGCCAAAGCTTGGATCGTAATCGATGCCGTCCGCAACCGGGCCTTCCTCCTCGTTGAAGAAGAATGTCGCGTTGATGCCGGCGCCGACATACGGCTTGAAACGGGTACCGTTCTGGAAGTGATACTGCAGGGTCAGGGTCGGCGGCAAAAGCCAGACATCGCCAAGGTCTATTGTGGCATCGGTCAGCGCGCCGGGTACAGTGACCTTGGTTGCCTTCACGTCGTGGGGCGTAACACCGAGAATAAGCTCGGCGGCAATGTTCCTGTTAAAGAAGTAGGTGATGTCGAGTTCGGGCACATACTGATCGCCGATGTCGACGCCGCCCTGAAGCCGGGAGCCCCCGACTGACAAGGCGCCAGCCTCGTCCGGCATGACGCCGATGACGCGTGCGCGGACCATCCAGGGATTGTCTTCCGCTGCGGCCGTGCCGGCTAGTCCGATGAATGTTGAGCCGGTCATCAGGGCGGCCATCAGGAGATTTTTCATGGTAGAAATCCGCGGTTAATTTGAAGGATAGGGAACTGCTAATGCGTGGAAATAAAAGGTGAAATTGATCAGTTTGCCGCGCGGCTGCGGGACGCGCGGCACAAGCGCTCATTTAGGTACTCGTCCGTATTGAGATAAAATTTCCGGAGGCGGATATTGATGGTCTGTGCGACCCTAAGCCCGCCGGACTGCGTCACGCTGACCTTGGGAAAGGCTTGCCTTGGGGCAAGTGAGCGGGGAACATGTCTTCAGTCCCTTTCCGCTGGAGTGCTCAATGCCGGTCATGAATTTTCTTACTCAGTGCGTCTTCGATTCGGGTGCGCTGAAGCAGCTTGCCAAACTCGCAAAGGCGCGCGGCATAACGCGCCCGTTCATTGTGACCGATGCTGGCATCAAGGCTTCAGGTATCCTGGCGAAGGTGGAGGACGCACTCGGTGTAGCGCCGGCGGGCGTCTTCGCGGAGACGGTTCCCAATCCAACGGAAGCACAGACGAAGGTGGCGACCGCACTCTACAAGGAGTCCGGCGCAGACGGGATTATCGCGGTGGGCGGGGGCTCGTCCATGGATCATGCGAAGGCAATCGGTCTGATGGCCAGCCATGACGAGCCCCTGGAAACCTATGCTGCCATCATCGGTGGGTCCAAGCTGGTCGGCAAGATCCCGCCGCTGATTGCGATTCCCACAACCGCCGGTACGGGTTCGGAAGTCTCCATCGGTATGGTCATCATTATGGAAAATGGGCGCAAGGAAACCTTTGCGTCGCCCAACCTTATTCCGCTGGTTGCGCTTTGTGACCCTGATCTGACGATCGGTCTCCCAGCGGGCCTCACGGCGGCAACGGGTATGGATGCCCTGACCCACTGTATCGAGGCGATCCTCACGCCTGCCATCAATCCGCCTGCGGAGGGGATCGGTTACGATGGCGCTCGCCGGGCATTTGGCATGGATATGTTGAAGCGGGCCGTGAGGGATGGATCAGACGAGGAGGCGCGTTGGCATATGATGATGGCCAGCTATGAGGGCGCGCTTGCCTTCGTGAAGGGCCTTGGCGGCGTTCATGCGCTCAGCCATGCGGCCGGGCGCTTGCATGACAAGAAGCTGCACCATGGGACGCTGAACGCAGTTTTCCTTCCGCACATCCTGCGCTTTCACAATGGTGCTGCCGACGAAAAGTATGCCCGGCTGCGCGAGGCGATGGGGCTCAAGGCAAACGCCGATCTCGCCGATGCCATTCAGGACCTCAACGATGCGATCGGCATTCCCAAGACACTCAGCGCCATGGGCCTTTCTGCGTCGGACGGTCCAGGAATTGTTGAGTATGCCCTGGTGGATCTTGCCCATGCAGGAAATCCACGTCCGATGAGCGCGGATGATTATGCGGCGGTATATGAGACCGCGCTCGGCTGAGGAAGAACCATGAAGCGCCGCTTCGCTCCCATACTCAAGATGGCCGCCAGCCATCATGGTGGGGAAGAGGCGGCGCTTGCAAAATCGGTGAACGCCCATTCGGTGAAGCGTCTCGAGAAAGTACCGGGAGACAGGCTGCTTTCTATCATGACCCGGTGTGTCTTCAATGCGGGCTTCAACTGGAAAGTCATCGAGGCTAAATGGGAAGGGTTCGAAACAGCCTTTGAGGGGTTTGACCCAGCCAAGCTTGCCTTTTTCGGCGACGAGATGATGGACCATCTTGTTACGGATGAACGCATTGTCCGCAATGGGCAGAAGATCAGAGCCACCCTTGAGAACGCAAAGTTTGTTGCGGAGTTCGAGAACAATCAGGGTGGTTTTGGTCGTTTTCTTGCCGGCTGGCCCGGTGAGGATCAGGCCGGACTTCTAGACGTCCTCAACAAGCGCGGCTCCCGGTTGGGCGGGGCAACGGGTCAATACTTCCTGCGCTTCGCAGGATGGGACGCCTGGATCGCATCGTCTCATGTGTGCGCGGCATTGGTGCGCGAAGGCGTGCTCGACAAACCCGTTGCCACAAGCAAACGTGATCTGGCGAGCCTTCAGTCGGCGATCAACGCTTACCATGACGACAGTGGGCTGCCTCGTGCCCAGATCAGCCGGTTGCTTGCGATGAGCGTTGGCTAACGGACCTTATTCGGCATTCAGCTCAGTAAGGCCAAGTGCCGCTTCAACATCCGCCCAGTTCACAATCTTGAAGTTCTGGTCCTGACCCGACCGCGGATTACCATCATCCTGCACAACAAGGACGCCGCGTGGAAAGCCGGGAAGCGCGCCCGAGAAAACATCAATACCATCCGTGTGGCTAACTTCGTCGATCCCTACGGTTTCATTGGCAATAATGGAGAAGCTGCCGCGCGGGGCATGCGGCGCCTGACGCTCATATACCACGAAGCGGTCGTCTTCCTGCGCGGACGCGACAACCCAGCCCGCACCATTGGCGCCTTTCCAGATGGAGACGCCTTCCACATCCGCAACAAGGCCATTGGGGCCATCAATGGTGTCGATCAGCGCGGGAGTGGGCGCGTCTTCTCTATAAGCAACCGTCCAAAGTCCACGGTTCTCTTCGCCTACGAACATCAGACCGTTTGCTTCATCAAACACGCACCCTTCAAGCTGGGTTTCAAGTTTGACAGTTTTCAGCAGGTCGCCGGCAACGCCCTCTGGGGCAGCGGACATCTCCCAGATCTGCAGAGTACCGTCCTTATAAGTCACACCCGCAAGATCGCGGCCATTCTCGCGGCCCTGGCAGATACCGTAAGGCTCTATCATGCCGGTCGGTATGTCGCCTGTATGGCTGACGGCCGCGGTTTGGCGGTCGATCATAAACACAGAAATGGCGTTCACCTGATCATTGCTGGCAATCGCGACATCGTATGAACGATCCGCTGACTGACGGACGTCTATATTGTTGACCAGACCGATCGGCAGGTTCTGCACTTCTGATCCATCCAGGGCATATACAACGAGGCCGACCTGTTTGTTCGTCCCGAGGATCAGGGACTTCTCGGGATCGGCCGGATGCAGCCAAACCGCTGGATCGTCAGCGGCGTCTCCCTGGGCACCGGCCGGGGTTGTTTCCACACTCGCCATCACGAATTGCTGACCGTCAATGATCGGAGCCGGCGCAGTGGCGCAGGCCGCAGCACTTAGGGTGAGGAGGGTTGCGAGCGTGGGCCGGAAGAAGGACATGATGGCTCCTGTAAGCAAGGAAAGGACGATTCGGCGCCTTCTTTATCGCTACTGCGTGACAGTATCGCGACGGCTCGAATCTCAGGCATCACTGAGTGACCAATATACGGCCCATCTGGCGATCAATGCCTTGGGTTTTTCGGCCGTCAGGAGGCCGGAAATGCGCTCAGCTTTCTTCAAGAGCCGTTTCTGGTCGCGAAGCGCGGCCCGCTTGACGTCTTTCAGAGCGTCCTTGTGCAGCGCGTCTGGCGGTAGCGCCTCCAGCGCCGCAATCAGCAGGCCACTGTCGCGCCAGTCGCCAAGGCATTCGGAAAGCCGGCTCGCCAGCTTGGCGTGTGCGTCCATGGCTTCCGGGCAGATCTGGCCGAGCAACAACGTTTGGTGCCAGTGAGACTTGGCGCTTTTCCGCCAATTGTGGGTCGCCTCTTCATCGCGTGTGCTGATTGCTGCAGCGAAGTCTTTGCGCAGCCTTTTATAGCTGCGCTGAACACCGGGACGGACGGCGTCGAAACCCTCTGAGGCAATGTTCCAAAAGGCAGCGCGTTTGGCCGCTGCACGGATGTCCCGCCCGAAGACCTTCAGCAGTTTTACCGACCCGGCTGCGCTGCCCGAAGCGGTTGGGTTGGCAACCAATGCAGCGTTCGTAGCCTCTCTTGTTTCCGCCGGGAGCTTCAGCCGCCCGAGGCTGTCGTGAATTGCGCCTGTGTCGCGGGCCGATGACAGGCTGCGGGCGCAATCCTTGAGGATTGTATTCTCTGCTTTGGCGGCGGGGAACACAGGCGCGACAAGCCGGATCACGGAGCGAATCCGCTTGGTGCTTTTGCGCACCTCATGAACCTGATTGGCGAGAGGGAGCTCTGAGTCGGCGAGAATGTCCGCTATGCGTGCAAATTCTTCGCCTGCGATCCTTCGGGTGCCGGCTTCAACGGTCTCACGGCCCGGTTTCAATCTGTAAGCCATCTTTGTTCGCCTGCTCTCCGTATACATCCGGTATCGGCCAAGCTGTCACATCCGGTGGCCTGCCGCCAACGTGATCGCGTTAGGGGCGAGTGGAGAGCTACAGGAAATTGTCAAAAATCTACATGTCATTCCTGCGAATCCCGCGATAAGGGAGCATGCTCCAGAACATCCAGATCCTATCCAATGGTATAGCCCTCATAACCTGCGCCATGGCGATCGGCGCGTCCTGGGTGGCTTCAATTGCATCACCCAATTGCAGCTTTGACAAACTGACCGGAGCGCGGGCGGATTCTCATGTCAGGGAACTGCTCTATCGCACCGCAACGCCAATCGCCGGATTGATGCTGACTTCGGGCGCGCTTTTTCTGGTGGCAACCAGTTGGGTGGCGGGCACTCTTGCGCTTATTTCGTCATTTGGGTTCTTCTCGACCCGCCTGATGCTCGCGCCCAAAGAAGGGAAAAACCCGCAAGGTGTGCGCACGCGCCGGAAAGAGCAGCGGGGCAGCTCGGTGATGTTATCTCTGATGTTCACGGTGGCGGCCGTTGCCGCCGCAGTGCTGGGGTTGTTCGGCCTTTAGGCCATAACCAGCCACAAGCAGCCCATCTCGTGCAGCTTCCGGAAGCTTTCGGAGGAGCGTTGCGCCGCTGATTTCGCAATCCGTCCCGCGGTCTTCCGGTTTACCGAAAGCATCATCACGCAGATTATCAGGCCTGCGCCTGCCATCCACCACCCAACGACCAGGGCAGCGATCACGCCAGCAAGGCAAACCAGATATGCCAGGGCGTCGAGAACGCGAAGACGGATGTGGAGCCATCGGCCAAATGGCTTAAGCAGTTCCGGGTTGCGGTGCAGCGTTTCGGCGTCAATGGCGAAGCGCGTGCCGGGCGTGTTCTCGAAAATCAGAGCCCGAGTCATGCGTCCTGCATCGTGCGGATTGGGCTGGCAGGTCAGAAACATCAGCATTGCTCCGGGCGGGTTTCTCCCCATGGGAGAATTGCTAACCGGAGGATATTAACTCTGTGCGGGTGAGGGCGCTGAAGTTTCAGGGGTTCTCAAGACTTTCGGTTAACCCTCAAGCTTCCCTGTGGCGTGCGCCCCGCTGGCGAAAACATTTGCCGGACCGATTATAGAGGGGTACGCTGCACTGCAACATAAAGGGTCTGAAAGACGATGCTCTATTCCCTTGTCGAACTGAACCGGGTTGCGATGGCGCCAATGCGGCTTGCCGCGCGCGCCGGGCTCGCCGCCCTGAATTCGCCGTTTAACCCGATGGGGCAGACCAGCTACGGCAAGTCGCTCGCGGCGATGGCGGACGTGTTCGAGAGCGCGACCCGCTATTACGGCAAACCCGAATGGCGGATCGGTTCGGTCCGTATAAACAGCATTGATGTGCCGGTAGAACCGCAGATCTCCTGGCGGTCACCCTGGTGTAGTCTGGTTCATTTCAAAAAAGACGCGGGTCGCCTTGCCGAAGCGCGCCGCAAGGGCGCAGCGCCGCTCCCGCGCATGCTGATTGTGGCGCCATTGTCGGGCCATTATGCAACGCTTCTGCGCGGAACCGTCGAGGGATTTCTCGAAACACACGATGTCTACATCACTGACTGGACGGACGCGCGTATGGCGCCGGTCTGGCTCGGCCGGTTCGATCTTGACGATTACATTGATCATATTCGCAAGGTGCTCACACATCTGGGCGGCGGTGTGCATGTGCTGGCCGTTTGCCAGCCCGGTCCGCCTGTGTTGGCGGCGATCGCGATGATGGCAGAAGATGATGATCCGGCGCGTCCGGCGACCATGACATTCATGGGCTCTCCGATTGATGCGCGCCGCTCGCCGACCATTCCAAACAAGCTGGCGGAAGAGCGCCCGTTTGAATGGTTCGAACAGAACATGATTTACACGGTGCCTGCGCCCTATCCGGGCATGCTGCGCCGCGTATACCCCGGATTTGTGCAGCTTTCCTCGTTCATGAACATGAACTGGGACCGGCATGTCGATGCCCACTGGAAGTTCTTCAACCACCTGGTTGGCGGCGACGGTGACAATGCCGGAAGACACCGCGAGTTCTATGATGAATATCTTTCCGTCCTTGATCTGACGGAGGAGTTTTATCTTCAGACCATTCAGCGGGTCTTCCAGGAGCACCATATCCCGCGGGGCATCTACAGCTACAGGGGCGCGCGGCTGGTGAAGCCGGAGGCAATTCGCGATGTAGCCCTGATGACCGTTGAGGGGGAAAAAGACGACATCTCCGGTATCGGCCAGACGCAAGCCGCGCACGATCTCTGTACGAATATTCCAGAAGATATGCGAACGGATTATATTCAGCCGGGCGTCGGCCACTACGGCGTCTTCAACGGCTCACGGTTCGAGACGGAAATTGCGCCGCGTGTGGCACAGTTCACCCGGCGCTTTACCGATCGTGAGAAGGAAGAAGCGGCTCACAGCGTGGCCGCGGCCCGCCGCTAAGCTGGTCTAGCCGCAGATCGTCGCCTCGAAGTCCAGCAACTCAATCTCTGGCGTGAGGTGGCCCTCCTTATGCGGCTCTTCGCATGCCAGTGCGCCGGAGAGATACTTCTTGTTATCGTCGCAGAAGACCGTCGCTACGCAAGCTGTGTCTCCCAGCCTCTCTGCGGCAATCAGCGCGCCGATCAGGTTGGCGCCTGAAGAAATGCCAACTCCCAGGCCGAGCTCACGAGCGAGCCTTTGCGCCATCCGGATGGCGTCCCCGTCTGAAACGGCAATAACCTCGTCGACTTGTTCCAGCTTTACGAGGGCCGGGATAAAGTCATCGGATATCCCCTGGATGCGATGTTGGCCCACCTTGTAGCCGGTCGACAAAGTGGGAGATTCCTGGGGCTCGAGGGGGTGAACCTTTACGTCCGGAAATGCCGATTTGAACGCACGTCCGACACCCATGACGGTGCCACCTGTTCCAACACCGGCTACAAAGGCATCCGGTCGGGCATCAAGCGTGGCCAGCTGATTGATCAGTTCACGTGCAGTGGTCTGGGCGTGCGCGGCGGAATTGTCGCCATTGGAAAACTGGCAGGGCAGAAATACATCCTTCCTGCTGGCAGCAAGGGTTTCGGTCGCGGCGATGGCGCCCAGAAATCCGCCCGCCTCTCTCGATAGAAGGTTCAGGTTCGCCCCAAGGCTGCGCAGAAGGTTCTTGCGTTCACCGCTCATCCAGTCTGGCATGAAAATCTCAACCGGATGGCCAAGCGCGCGGCCCAGCGCAGTGAGGGCAATACCGGCATTACCGCTGGTGGCTTCGGCAATCGTGTCTCCGGGCTGAAGGGCGCCCGAACGATAGGCGCACGCAAGGATCGAAAGCGCCATGCGATCCTTGATCGAGCCCGTCAGATTATAATGCTCCGCCTTTGCGTGGATAACACGCTCCCGGCCCCTGAAGCGTAACCGAATGGACAGCATCGGCGTGCGTCCGATGAGGGCAGAGAGCGCCTTCAGCCGCGCCTCCTGGCACTGGCGCGCCGAAGGGAGGGACGAAACGGCGGGCGGCGTTATAGCGGAAGCGGGCTGAGGCATACGAGTAATGTCTCACGCCATTTACGCAGTTTCATCTTAGAAAATTATCAAAAAGTACTATTGGAAGAGTATAATTTTCGGAATAAATATCTATTTATGGAAAACATTGATGATACGGATCGATTGATCCTTCGCGCACTGCAAGCGGACGGAAGCGCATCGCTCGAATCCATTTCGGCGGGCGCCAGCATTTCAGTGAACACCTGCTGGCGCCGGGTGAAGCGGCTGGAAGAGGCCGGGATTGTCTCTAAGCGAGTAGCTTTGATTGATCCGGAAAAGGTTGGCTTGGCCCAAACCGTCTTCGTTGCCATACGCACCCGAGATCATTCTGCCGCCTGGCTACAGCGCTTTTCGGCTGCAGTTAGCGCGGTCCCGGAAGTCATAGAGTTCTATCGGATGGCGGGCGACGTGGATTACCTGCTGAAAATTCAGGTGGGTAGCGTCGCTGACTATGACCGTGTTTACAAAGCGCTGATCGCGCGGGTCGACCTTGCCGATGTCAGCGCCACTTTTGCAATGGAGTGCCTGAAAAACACGACCGAACTACCGCTTTAGAAAGCAGGCGCGGGAGCGGGGAGCATAAGTTCCGGCATCAGGCAGCTGGCGAGGGGTTGGCCAGGGGTTGTTTTGGTCAGGCCTTCGGGCTCGCGCAGATAGCTACGCATCGCTTCACTCGCAACACGGTCAAAACTCTCGACTGCGGCGGGTTGAGCCGTTTCCTTGAGTATGCGGGCATCCTGGCAGGTTCTCTGCTCGAGAATCGTCAATGCGGCAGGCTCTCGCCCGGTTCGTAAGGCGCGCAGCGAGGCGCGCATGGGATCTGCGCGCAGAACCGCCGCAGCTGGCAGGCCGGGACCATCAGGCACCGCCAGCCAGAGAGCACGCACCCCTGCCTCGGGATCCTGTTGTGAGAAACTAACGGCCAGAATGACGCCGCCTCGGGATTTCCGGATGTCGAACTCCGACATGCCCTCCGCTGTCAGGGTCTCTAGCCATTCACTGATACCCAGATTGCGGACCTCCAGCGCCTCTCGCTGGTTGCCTGCCGCCAACAAGGCAACCGATTGATCAAGGCGCTGCGCCGGAGACAGCCGCGCACCCCGCGCAATGGCGCTGGCATAATGGGAAACAGCATCCGAAGCCTCTCCCGCGTCCAGCGCGCCGCGCGCGGCAATCAGGTGTGCTTCGCGCGCTTCGAACCTATCGGGACAATCGGAAATGAAGGTTTCAGCTGTGTTTTGCAGATACGCCGGTGTCGCTTCTTCGGTTGGCTGCAATATGGCTGTCTGGAAGCGCGAAACGTCGCTCAAGCCGCAACCTTCCTGCGCCATGGCGCCTAGGGGTGTAGCCAGGATAACCAGACATATCCCGGCCGATCTTATCCAACTTCCGAAGTTTACCATACCCAGCTCCCGCGTCCTGAAACGCTGTTTCAGGAGTAACGGTGCAAGGCGCGTGCCGGTTCCATAAACTCAGGGATGGATGCCCGAGGGGTCGTTCACTGGATGGAAATGCCCGTCATCCGCGCTGTGGCCGTGGTCTTCATGCCCATGACCATGGATTGGGAGGATCATCAGGATCAGGGCAATGAGGATGCCGCTCCCAAGGGCCGCAACCCCCCGGATTGGAGGCTCTTCCTTCAAGGGCTGCATCAGGGGGCCGGTGGCCACATAAATCAGGAGGCCGGCCGACAGCGCGTAAAGCGCGGCAACAATTTCCGGACCGAGACCGGTCAGGAAGAGACCGCTGACCAACGCGCCAAACGGGGTCGTCGCCCCGGCAGCGAGAAACGCC
Source organism: Hyphomonas neptunium ATCC 15444 (assembly GCF_000013025.1). Lineage (NCBI taxonomy): Bacteria > Pseudomonadati > Pseudomonadota > Alphaproteobacteria > Hyphomonadales > Hyphomonadaceae > Hyphomonas > Hyphomonas neptunium. The sequence goes on from NC_008358.1 coordinate 171,815, forward strand.
CAGAACAAGGCCTCCCGGACACGGAAGCCATGGCGGGCGAGGATAGCAAAGGCAATCACACCTTCGGCAAACTCATGCAGGATCAGTGAGGTGGACGCATAGACCCCGGATTCGAAGCTGGCGGCGAAGGTTACCGAGTAGATCACCCCATCAAGGAAAGAGTGCAGGCCAACTGCCAGGAGAGGCGTCAGTGCGCGTGCCCGGCCACCCGCCTTTTCCGGAAACAGGGCATTGATGCCGGACGTCAGCAGCAAGCCTCCAAAAAAACCTGTCAGCAGAAAGGCCGGTGCGCGCGCGCTCATCAGGATGGCTTCCGGCGCGATGTGCAGCAAGGTCAACGAGATCAGCATGCCCCCAGCGGCCAGCGAGAACAGCCCGGATTGGCGGGCGGTCCAATCGCTGCGGATCGCGACAGCTACGAGACCAGCCGACGTTACGAGGGCCGCGATCAGCCCGAACAGGATAGGCGCCTGAAGAGAAAGGGGCATTCGGCGGCGGATGTCCGTCTTGCTGCCGTCTTGAGGGGGCAGGGGTTGATGAAGGGCTGCGCCTTGTGCGCTCAGGCACCTTGCGAAAAGTGTTATAATGTTTCACTCTTGCGCTTGCCAGAAGTATTTTGCGGCACAGCTGGGTTTTCCCGGCATTCGTATGCCGCTTTCCCGTTACCAGGAGCTGACCCATGAGTTCATCCGCCCGCTTTCTGACCCCGCTGCTCACCGGAGCTGCAATTTCTGTTCTTGCCGCCTGCGGTCCGGGAGCGCCGCCGCCCGCCGAGACTGCGGCGGTCGAGACCGGAGAAGCACTGCCGGAAGACGGACCTTCTGGTGACGTTCAAACCCCGTCCGGTGATGACCATCCGGAAGGTGAGGCGGGCCACCACGAGGATGGAGAAGGCCATGATCATGAAGAAGAGCATGCTGGGGGCACAGCTCATGTTCACGGCATTGCGGATCTGGCCTTTGTCTTCGAAGGTGGGACGCTGACCGCCGACATGATGTCTCCGCTGGCCAATTTCGGGCTCTCAGAGGCCGACGGGGTGTTCACGGATGAAATCAAATCGGCGCTTCCGGGACTGATTACCGTGACGGGTGGCGATTGCACGCCAAACGCGCCGGTGGCGGAGATCGATACATCAAGCGGCCACACAGACGCGCATGTCGGGTTTTCCTGGACCTGCATCAATCCGGCCAATGTGTCCTCGGCCCGCTTTACCGGGTTTGCCGACTTTCCGGGTTTTGAAACGATCAATGCCGTCTTTGTTGGCGATACGGTTCAGAAAGCCGCAGAGCTGACGCCTTCCTCCCCAGAGCTTTCCCTGAAATAACGGCTGAGATGGCTGACCCGGTTATTGATATCGAAGGGCTGCGCTTTGCCTGGAAGAGCGGCCCGCAGGTGCTCGACATGGATACGTTTCGTGTCGATGCCGGAGAGCGCGTGTTCCTGCGGGGACCGTCGGGCTCTGGGAAATCCACGCTGCTCGGCCTGATCGCCGGCGTTCTTCAGCCCCAGGCGGGGCGCATCTGCGTGTTGGGCGAAGATATGAACGTGCTCAAAGCTGGCCGCCGCGACAGGCTGCGCGCTGACCGGATGGGCGTGATATTCCAGATGTTCAATCTGGTGCCGTATCTGTCGGTAACGGGAAACGTCCTGCTGCCGCTGCGCTTTTCCCCGGCGCGCCGGATGGCTGCCGGAAATGATCCGCAGGCGGAAGCCCGCAGGTTGTTGGCGCGGCTGGGTCTGGAAGATAAAGAGTTGCTGGAGCGCCGGGTATCAGACCTGTCTGTCGGGCAACAACAGCGCGTGGCGGCCGCGCGTGCCCTTATCGGCAGCCCGAGCCTCGTCATCGCCGACGAGCCGACTTCAGCCCTCGACGCCGACGCGCGGGACCGGTTCATCACCCTGCTCTCCGAAGAGGTAGAGCGGTCAGGCGCAACGCTTCTGTTCGTCAGTCATGACGCATCCCTCGCCGGATTGTTTACGCGCGCTGCCGATCTCACGGCAATAAACCGGGCAGGGGCGCCGGCATGACCGCCCTGTTTTCGCTGGCCTGGGCAAGCCTTCTGAACCGCAAGGGCTCAGTGATCCTTACGATTGTCGCCGTCGCGCTGTCGGTTGCGTTGTTTCTCGGCGTGGAGAAAGCCCGTAGCGGTGCGCGGGAAGGTTTTGAAAATACCATTTCCGGAACCGACCTGATCGTTGGGGCGCCGACCGGAACTGTGAACCTTCTTCTCTACTCTGTGTTCCGGATGGGGTCTGCGACAGCGGAAGTCTCCTGGCCAACCTATCGCCAGATTGCCGAACGCCCCGATGTGGCGTGGACCGTCCCGATTGCATTGGGCGACAGCCATCGCGGCTTTCGCGTGATGGGGACAGCCCCGGAATATTTTGCCCATTACAAGTATGGCGGCGGGCAGGCATTGGAGCTTGCCGAAGGCGCGGTCTTCGATGACCTGTTCGATGCCGTGATCGGCGCCGATGTTGCGCGCGATCTTGGGTACGCGCTGGATGCGCCATTGGTTCTGACCCACGGACTTGGCGCGGCGGATCTGGGCTCAGGCCATGAGAACCGGCCATTCCGCGTGTCGGGCATCCTCAAGCCCACGGGAACGCCTGTAGACCGCACCGTCCATGTCTCCCTCGAAGCGATCACGGCGATCCATGTCGGCTGGGAAACGGGGGCCAAGAACCCGCTTGCCGACTCGATCCCGACCGACATGATCAGGTCTTTTGATCTCACCCCCAAAACGGTCACAGCGATTTTCGTCGGGCTGGAGCGTAAGGGCACAATCCTGACAACGCGCCGCCAGATAAATACCAATCGCGGTGAGCCCCTCATGGCGATCATCCCCGGCGAGGCGCTGCGAGAGCTTTGGGGCGTGACCTCCATTGCCGAGCGCGCGCTGCTGGCCGTGTCCGGCTTTGTGATTGCCGTCGGCCTCGTCTCTATCCTCACATCGATCCTGACCAGCCTCAATGAGCGGCGTCGTGAAATGTCGATCCTGCGGGCAACGGGCGCGCGCCCTGGTCATATCTTTTCCCTGCTTGTGCTGGAGTCGGGCCTCATCGGCTTCATGGGCGCGTTGATTGGCATCGTCATTGTCCACAGCGCGTTTGCGGTGGTCGCGCCGCTGCTGCAGGCGCGGTACGGCGTGGCCTTTGGAACGGGCGGGCCGGGGTTGCTTGATCTCTACGTGCTTGGCGCCGTGACGCTTGCATCGCTTCTGATCGGCGCGGTTCCGGCAATTGCCGCCATGCGGCGGTCATTGGCCGATGGGCTCAGCGTCCGATTGTAACAGCATTGTGCTCTGGAACTGTGCGCGAGGGCGCCTTAAACAAGGGATATGAAAACGACATCCCTTCCGGGCTTTGCCCTCGCCAGCCTCGCCATTGGTCTTGCCGCTGCCTGTGGCGGCGCTTCAACAAACGGGACGGCAGAAGCCGCGCCTGCCAAGCCGGCAGAGGAAGCGCCTGCCAAGGCCAAGGCAGACGGTCCGAAAGTCGGGGACAAGATTGGTCAGAGCGCTGCCGAGCGTGCTGCAGCGCGTGCAGAGGCCGCCAAGAAGCGCGCGGCAGATCAGGCCCGCATCGATGCTGAACTGGCAGCCCGCGGCGTCGAGCGGATTGGCTGGGAAGACCTGATGCCGGAAGGGGAGGAAGAACGCCTCGCTCAGATGTATCAGGCACAGATGGCGATGCTTTATTCCGGCGCCGGTGTGGCCGAAGGTTCAGCGGCGGATACGGCCGTGCAGATCGGTACCTTCAACACTGTGAAGGAGCTCAACGGCAAGAAGATCCGCATCCCTGGCTATACCGTACCATTCGAGTATGGCGCCGATGCGCAGATCAAGGAATTCCTGCTCGTCCCGTATTTCGGCGCCTGTATCCACGCGCCGCCGCCACCGCCGAACCAGACCGTTTTCGTGATGTCTGACAAGGCAATCAAGATGCAGGACCTCGCGCAGGCCGTCTGGATTGAAGGCACCATCCATACCCAGACCCAAGAAAGCGATCTTGCGGACGCTGCCTATACGATCACGCTGACCGGGATCGAGGAATACACTTACTGATGCAGCATAATCTCGACCTGGATGCCGTGCAGGTCATTGCCTGGGATTTCGACGGTGTTCTCAATCGTAATATTGAGAAGGGCGTCTTCGCCTGGTCGCGCAATTTCGAACAGGATCTTGGGCTGCCGCTTCAATCCTTTTCCAGCTTTCTGTTTTCCGGTCGCTTTCAGAAGGCGATGGTGGGGCAGGCTTGCCTGGTCGAGTTGGTGACCGAATGGGCTGAATTGAATGATGCCCCCGGCCGCGCGCCCGAGATACTCGACTATTGGTTCAGACAGGACGCAATCCCCGACGACCGCACACTGGCGCTTTTCGAGCCCCTGAAGGCTCGCGGACTGCGACACGTGATGGCGACCAATAACGAAATTCACCGCACGGCTTTTATCGAAGACGCCATGGGGTTTGGCGGGCGGATGGAGCGCATTTTTGCGGCAGGGCGAATGGGCATCGCAAAACCCGATACCGCCTATTTCGCCCACATTGAAACAGAGCTTGGCGTGGCGCCTGAGGCGCTGCTGCTCGTCGATGACATGGAAGAGAATGTTGCGTCCGCCAGAACCCGCGGATGGCAGGCGTTCCATTTCGAGGAAGGCGCTCATGAGCTTCTGGAGCGGGCGCTCGGGCTTCAGCTGTAATTGATGCCCATTTCGGGCGAGCCCCGCTTAAAGCAAGAAGGGCGACCCGACAGGCCGCCCTTCCGCACTCTACGCGGTACTCTACTATCCACAAAGTAGCAGCGGACTGCTTAATACTTTGCGAACCCTGTGCCGCAGCTTTGCCTACTGGTTCTTGGCCAGAAGGTTGCGGATTTCTTCCAGAAGCACTTCCTGGCGCGGTGGGGCCGGAGGCGGCGCCGCTTCTTCCTTCTTCTTCAGCGTGTTCATGCCCTTGATCACGAAGAACAGGGCCAGCGCCATGATGACGAAGGAAATCACGGCATTGATGAACTTGCCATAGGCGATCACCGGGGCGCCGGCTTCCGTGGCGGCCACCAGGGAGACATACTCCGTGCCGTTCAACGAAATGAACAGATCGGCGAAATCTACCCCGCCCATCAGCATGCCCAGCGGCGGCATCATGATGTCGTTCACCAACGACGTTACGATCGTGCCGAAGGCGCCGCCGAGGATGAAGCCGACGGCGAGGTCGACAAGATTGCCCTTGAGGGCGAACTCTTTGAATTCTTTAAACATTATCTACCCCTTCCGATTGGCGGGATGCCGCCAGCGTATGCAACAGAAATCGCGGTGTTTGAGATCAGCGTCAAGGCGCTGCAACAAGGGCGCGAAAAGGGGAGAGGCCTATCTCGCCTCGGGATCGTTGCCGCCATTGACGCGGGCGCGCAGTTCCTTGCCCGCCTTGAAGAAGGGGACGGCTTTCGCCGGCACTTTCACAGGCTCGCCCGTGCGGGGATTACGGCCCTTGCGGGCATCCCGTTTGCGCACCGAGAATGCGCCGAAGCCGCGCAGTTCAACCCGGTCGCCGCGGGTAAGCGCGTCACCGATCTCGCCAAGGATGACGTTCACGACCTTTTCAACGTCTTCGTGACGCAGGTGCGCGTTTTCAGCCGCGAGCTTCTCTATGAGTTGGGACTTCAGCATCGCGTTGATAATAAACGCATTTGCGGCGGGAGCGCTAGGCCCCCGCCGCAAACATTTCGGGAAATTTAGGTTGCCGGTCCGCTTTCACGCAGACCGGCCCCCAATCGAACGGCCATCAGGCCAGTGAATCGGCCTGATCTTTCCAGCCATCGCGCTCGAAACGGCCCTGGATAGCCAGTTCCTCTTCGAGGTCTGCGATCTGCTCGTCGGAGAGCGCAGCGATCTGCCAGAAGTGGAAGACGCCGGCTTCGTTCAGCTTTTTCTCGAATGCCGGGCCGAGACCCTTGAGGGTCTTGAGGTCGTCAGCTTCGCCTTGCGGGGCGTCGAGACGGCCACGGTCGTCCAGCGAGTCGGTGTCAGCAGCGGCCTTTGGCTTGCCTTTCGACGATGCCAGGGCTGCGCCCAGGATGTCGCCAAGAGACGCGCCGGCATCTGCCGAACCATACTGTGCGACGGCTTCGGCTTCTTCTGCGATCTCAAGGGCCTTGATCGAGAGCGAAACGCGGCGTGTTGCGCGGTCCACCGTGATGATCTTGGCGTCGACCTTGTCACCGACTGCAAAGCGCTCTGGGCGTTGGTCTGCCCGGTCACGCGAAAGGTCGGAGCGGCGGATGAAGCTTTTCACAGCCGGAGTACCGAATTCGACTTCGATACCGCCGGAGGTGATTTCCGTCACGGTGCAGGTCACGGTCGCGCCGCGCTTGAGGCCACCGCCGCCACCACCAGCAGACTCGCCGCTGCTGCTGACTGCCGATTCAATCGGGTCACCGGAAAGCTGCTTGATGCCCAGCGAGATGCGCTCTTTGTCGACGTCGACATCAAGAACCTTCGCTTTGACACGGTCGCCCTTGGTGAAGGCTTCGATCGCCTGATCGCCGGATTTATCCCAGGCGATGTCGTTGATGTGCACCATACCGTCGAGATCCGGGCCAAGGCCAACGAACAGGCCGAACTCGGTGATCCCGCGGACTTCGCCTTCGATTTCCGTACCGACTGGATTTTCGGCAAGGAAAGCGCTCCATGGGTTGTCCATGGTCTGCTTGAGGCCGAGCGAGATGCGGCGCTTTTCGCTGTCCACGTCCAGCACTTCCACATCGACTTCCTGCGAGGTCGACAGAATCTTGCCGGGATGCACGTTTTTCTTGGTCCAGCTCATTTCGGAGACGTGGATCAGGCCTTCGACACCATCTTCCAGCTCCACGAAGGCGCCGTAATCGGTGATGTTGGTGACAGTGCCCTTGAGGCGCGCGCTGACCGGGTAGCGGGACGAAATGTTGTCCCACGGATCGGTGCCGAGCTGCTTCATGCCGAGCGAGATACGCTGGGTTTCCGGGTTGATCTTGATGATCTGAACTTCGACTTCCTGACCCACTTCGACCACCTGCGAGGGGTGGTTGATGCGCTTGTAGGACATGTCGGTAACGTGCAGCAGGCCATCGATGCCGCCGAGGTCAACGAACGCACCGTAATCGGTGATGTTCTTGACGATGCCCTTGCGGACGTCGCCTTCAGCCATGTCGGAGACGATCTCGGCACGCTGTTCGGCGCGGCTCTCTTCGAGGATCGCGCGGCGCGAGACAACGATGTTGCCGCGAACGCGGTCGAGCTTGAGGACAGCGAAAGGCTGCACTTCGCCCATGAGCGGACCGACGTCGCGCACGGGGCGGATGTCGACCTGGCTGCCGGGAAGGAAGGCATTGACGCCGCCGAGGTCGACGGTGAAGCCGCCTTTGACGCGGCCGGAGATGGCGCCTTTGACAGGCTCGCCTTTCGAGAAGGACTTCTCAAGCTTGATCCAGCGCTCTTCGCGGCGGGCCTTGTCGCGCGAGAGAACGGCTTCGCCCAGCGCGTTTTCGATCCGATCGAGGTAAACATCGATCAGGTCGCCAGGGGCGGGCTGCTTGTCTTCAAGCATGAATTCTTTGGTCGGGATGCGGCCTTCGGTCTTCAGGCCGATGTCGACGACGACGGCGTCGTTGTCGATGCGCAGGACGGTTGCCGGGATAACCTGGCCTTCCTGCATGGCAGATGCCGCAGCCGAGGACTCGAACATCGAGGCAAAATCGGCCGGGGAGGGGTTCATTTCGTTCGTCATGGGGTCTCCGGAGAGGGCCAAATGGTTCAAGGCAGGCCAGCACCATTGCCGCCTGCGCACATTCGACCCGTCATGTGGTCTTTCAGTATCTGAAGCGGGCACCGCCTGTTTGGATTGAGGCGTTCCCCTTGCAGGTGCCCCTCAGGCAGTCTTTCCCTTGGCAAGGGCAGCCTCAACAGCTGCCATCGCCCTTTCCACAGCCGCCTCTATAGTGAGATCAGTGGTATCGATCAAGATAGCATCGTCTGCCATCGCGGCCGGGGCATCCGTGCGCCCCTGATCACGTGCATCGCGGATTTTCAGCTGCTCAATCACCTGATCCAGCGTCACGTCCTCGCCATGCCCGATCAGCTCTTTCCAACGCCGCTCGCCGCGCTGGGGCACATCGGCATCCACCCACAGCTTCACGTCCGCGTCCGGGGCAATGACCGTGCCGATGTCGCGGCCATCCAGCAAGGCGCCGCCTTCGCGGGTCGCAAAGGCACGCTGCAGCTCGAACAGGGCCTGGCGCACGGAGGGGATGGCGGCAACAACGCTCGCGGCTTTGCCTGCTTCTGCTGAGCGCAGTTCATGCTCGATAAAGTCCGACAGATCGAGCATCCGGGCGATGTCAGACAGGGGCCCGGCCTCGTCCAAGGGAACGCCTTGTTTCATCGCGGCTACGCCTACGGCGCGGTAAAGCCGGCCGGTATCCATGTGGGGCAGGCCATAATGAGCCGCGAGGCGTTTCGCGATGGTGCCCTTGCCAGAAGCTGTCGTGCCGTCAATTGCGATGATCATGAGGCCGGGGAGTGATCCACCCCCCGCCTCAAGTCAAGTATGGCTCAAGTCAAGTATGGCTCAGGCCGTGGCCGCTTCTGCCACAAAGCCCTTCCAGGTCTTCATGTAATTCACGAACACCGGGCCAAGGCCCTCGGCCACCAGATGCGCTTCTGGAACAGGCAGGGCAATCGGCGTGAAACCCGCGTCTGTTTCGACCTTCTTCGGGAAGTCATGGTGCAGGATCGCGCCGCGCCCGATCACGACATAGTCGAGCCCGGCGTCCATGGCGCGCTGGCAGCTTTCGCCGGTGGTCAGCTTGCCGGCGGCGCCCAGGCGGCAATTGCCGCGCGGCAGGCCGGTGAACCACTCGACCAAGGGGCGGCCCTTGAAGCTCGGGTCTTCCGGTTCCTTGAACGTGTCCCACAGGGACATGTCGAGATAATCGATGTCCCCGCCCGTCATCAGGTCGCTGGAGAGGCGGCGGATTTCGCCGATGTCCATGCCGAAGCGTTCCGGTGAGAGGCGCACGCCGAGTGAGAAGTCTTTCCCGCATTCTGCCCGCACGCCCGCAATGATGTCGCGCAGCAGTCTGGTGCGGCCATCAAAGTCACCGCCATACTCGTCTTCGCGCTTGTTGATGTCCGCGCTGATGAACTGGCAGAGCAGGTATCCGTGTGCGCCGTGCAGCTCGACGCCGTGGAAGCCGGCCTTCTCGCTGCGCTTGGCTGCGGCGACGAAGTCGTCGGCCACCTGTTTGACTTCATCAAGCGTCATCGCCCGCGCGCCGGTTTCTTCGTCAGCAGAGGGGCACAGCGGCGCACGTCCGCTGATCAGTTCTCGGGGCGTGCGCATGCCCGCATGGTGAAGCTGCACGACCGAATGGGTGTCGTTGCTGTTCAGCGCCTTTGCCAGCCGCGTGAGGCCTGGGAGGTGCTTGTCATCAAACACGCCGAGCTGGCCGGGAAAGCCCTGGCCATCAGCTTGCACATGCGCCGCGCAGGTCATCGTCAAGCCAAAGCCGCCTTCGGCGCGCTTCGCCAGCCAGTGAAACTCGTCATCGCTGAGCGTGCCATCGGCATGGCTCTGCATGTTGGTGAGCGGCGCGAGCATGAAGCGGTTCTTCATGGCGGGGCCACGGGTGAGGGTCATTTGAGAATGAAGTGAGGTCATGCGCCAATCCTGTCGCGGGAATCGGGTTCGTCAATTTTTCCCTCGGGGCAGGGTCAGCTCCGAATATCCGCGCCCAGGGTCGCCATATGGCTCATGAACTCCGGATAGCTCGTGTCGATCATGGAGATGTCGTCGACGCTGACGGGCTTCTGCGCGGCTGTGCCCATCACCAGCGCGCTCATGGCGATGCGGTGGTCATGGCGGGTCTCGACGAGGCCGCCGCCCGGCACGCGGCCGCCACAGCCCTGCACGGTGAAGCCATCTTCGGTCTCTTCCACCTCCACGCCGTTGACGCGGAGCATCGCGACAACCGCGCCGATCCGGTCACTTTCCTTCACGCGCAATTCTTCGGCGCCGGTGACGCGGGTTTCCCCGGTCGCAAAGGCGGCCAGCACGGCCAGGATCGGGAATTCGTCGATCATGGAAGCAACCAGGCGTTCGGGTACATGGATGCCCTTGAGGCCGGCATAGCCCGAATGAATGTCGATCAGGCGCTCGCCGGCCGCTTCCCCGCGCTCGTCAGCGCCAAGGCTGGCGCCCATCAGGTCGGCCACATCATAGAAGCCGGAACGGGTGGGGTTGGACATGACGCCCTCCACCAGCACGTCGCCTTGCGGCGAGAGGAGCCCTGCGGCGATCAGGAAGGCGGCTGAAGACGGGTCGCCGGGGATCTCTGCATCCAGCCCGCGCAGGCGCTGGCCACCCTTCAGGGCGATCTCATGAACGCCGCCGGGTGCCATCCTGAACGAAAGTGTCGCGCCAAAGCCCTGCAACATCCGCTCGGTATGGTCGCGGGTGGCTTTGGCTTCGGCGACAACTGTTTCGCCCTCAGCATTAAGGCCGGCCAGCAGCACGGCCGATTTCACCTGCGCGCTCGCCTGGGGCGGGGCATAACGGATGGCCTTGAGACTTTTCGAGCCGGTGAGCGTGAAAGGCAGCTTGCCATCGGGGCCCGCTGTATCTTTGAGGCCCATCTGCCGCAGCGGGTTCAGCACGCGGTTCATCGGGCGCGAGCAGAGCGAGGCGTCTCCGGTCAGGGACGCTGTGAGGTCATATCCGGCCATGACGCCCATCAGCAGGCGCGAGCCGGTTCCGGAGTTTCCAAAGTCCAGCACGCCCTTGGGTGAGGAGAGCCCTTTGGCGCCGACCCCGGTTACGTCCCAGCTGCCCGGACCTGTACGGGTGACGGTTGCGCCCATCGCTTCCATGGCCTGTCCGGTGCGCAGAACATCGTCGCCTTCCAGCAGTCCGCTGAAGCGGCTTTCGCCCTCGGCGAGGCCACCAAAGATGAGCGCGCGGTGGCTGCAGGATTTGTCTCCGGGCGCGCGAATGGCGCCGGCGAGGCGTTTAACCGGGTGGCTGGTCCATACCATTGGGGAAAGGTCTCGTCGGGAAGGCGGGTTGCAGATGTCAATTGGGGCTTTGACAGCGCGGGGCGTTCATGGCAAGCGCGCCGCCAACTTCCAATCGGCTTTTTGCCCCAAGAGGAGCGCGCAAGCCCCATGTCCAAGGACAAGCTCGGAACCAAGCAGGTCTGTCCCTCCTGCGAGTCTCGATTTTACGATCTGAACAAACGCCCGGCCGTCTGCCCGAAGTGTGGCAACGAGTTCGATCCCGAAGATGAAGTGATCCGCACGACCATCACGAAAGTGAAGGCGAAAGCGGCCCGCGCAGCTGTGAAAGCGGCGGACGAAGACGAAGACGACAACGAGGAAGAGGAAGACGCCGTCATCCGGGATGACGACGAAGACGACGCTGTCGAAGCTGATGACGAAGTCGAAGAAGATGAAGAAGACGCCAAAGAACTGGGCGCAGAGGACGACGATATCGTTCTTGAAGGCGCCGATGACGAAGAAGAGGAAGGCAAAGTGCCTTCGGGCTTCTCCGAGGACGGCGTCGATGAGGACGATGATGATGATGTCATCATCGCAGATGACGACGAGGAAGAGTTCGAAATCGACGACGATGAAGACGGCGATGACGATCTTGAAATTGCCGACGACGAAGACGACGATCGGTGAAATAGGGGCTTGAAAGCGGCAGTGCGCTCGTCTAGTGCATCCGCTTCCCGGTCCGGGGCCATAGCTCAGTTGGGAGAGCGCTTGCATGGCATGCAAGAGGTCAGGGGTTCGACTCCCCTTGGCTCCACCAGGACCCCTCTTTTCCGGCACACGGAAACGTGAACGAAGAGGCCGCCCCCACAGGGCGGCCTTTTGTTTTTCGCCCCGCAAACCCAGACAGATCCCGGCAAATGCGGGCCACATCCGGACAAATCAGGACACCTCGGGACAAATCTGACCGTTTGGCGGGCAAGCTGGACACATTTCGGGCAACCGGCCGGATGGTAACGCTCCTTAAAGGCTTGCCGCTATGATGCCGCATCAAGGTGCTTGAACCGGCCACAATGCAGGCCCACCTTTCCTGCATGGCAAGGTGGCCAACGAGCCCTCTGCCAGCGACCCCCGGACGGGGCGCGGAAAGGAGTGGACTGATGACGACCGAAATCGAGACAGACCTGTTTGAGAAAGAAGCTCTCGTCTATATCCGCCAGATGGATGTCGGCGAGGTGAGCGGACTTCTCCCGCCCGACGCGCTTGCGGACATTGATGACCCTGATGACCTGTTCATGGTGTTTTCCGCTGACGGCCAGCGCCTCGCCATTGTGGAAGGGCGTGACGCGGCCTTTGCCGCCTGCCACGCCAACGACCTTAACCCGCTCAGCGTTCACTGACGCGGCATCAGACGGGCGCGGGCACCTAGCTCCGCGCCCGCTCTTGCTTTTCCCCGGATTGAAGTTGACACTCGCGTCATAACAATTCCGGGGAGGGAAGATATGTCCATTCGCCTGCGCGCCCTAGGCGCTGCCGTTTCTGTGCTGGCATTTGCCGCCTGTTCGCCATCCACAACCGAACCGCCGCCCCCCGCTGGCGAAGTGCCCGCGCCGCTTTCGGCCGAGGGCGATTTTGGCGCGACGCTTCAGGCGGCCCTGATCGCCGCCAAGCCGGGCGAGACGATCCTGTTGCCCGAAGGCGTTTTCCAGCTGACCGATGGCCTGTCTCTGGATGTCGATGGCGTAACATTGCGCGGGGCAGGGCAGGAGAAGACGATCCTCGACTTCACCGGCCAGGAAGGCGCGGGCGAAGGCCTGCTCGTAACCTCCGATGATGTGCTGCTGATGGACTTCGGCGTGCGCAACACCAAGGGCGATGGCATCAAGTCCAAAGGCGCCGATCAGATCATCTACCGCTATCTGACAGTTGAATGGACGGGTGGTCCGGACGAAGCCAATGGCGCCTACGGCGTTTATCCGGTGGAATCGAAAAATGTGCTGGTTGAGAATGTAACCGTGCGCGCGGCATCGGACGCCGGCATCTATGTTGGCCAGTCAGACAACATCATCGTGCGTAACTCCGTGGTCGAATATAACGTGGCGGGCATCGAGATCGAGAATTCGATGAATGCCGACGTCTATGGCAACATTGCCCGCAACAATACCGGGGGCATTCTGGTGTTTGACCTGCCAGACCTTCCGGTATCGGGCGGCAATTCCACCCGCATCTTCGACAATGAAATCATCGAGAACAACACTCGCAACTTTGCGCCGGCAGGCAATATCGTTGCCAGCGTGCCCTCGGGCACCGGGGTCATCGTGATGGCCAACCGGAATGTGCATGTGTTCGACAATAACTTTGACAACAACCGCTCGGCCCATGTGCTGATCATGTCGTATTCCGAGCCGTTCACGGACGAGACCTATAATCCACTGCCGCGTGATCTGGTGTTGCGGGACAATGATTACGGCGCGGGCGGAGACGACCCGCAGGGTGATCTTGCTCCGCTGGCGGCCGCGCTGGGCGGCCAGCTGCCCGCCATCGTGTGGGACGGGGTGGATCGCTGGGGCGAGGGCGAGCCGCAGGCTATGAACATTGCTGTCGAGGAGGCGTCCGAGGTTGGTTTCATCAGCTTTGGCCTCGGCAGGTATCCGATTGATCCGGCGGCCATGGCCCCTTCGCCGGAACGCCCGGTGGCCGTGGCAGCGGCCGAACCGGCAGCTGTGGTCCTGCCGCATGGCGACCGCTGAGGCAGGCCAGGCATGAAATGGCAGGGCTTCCTTGCGGCGCTTTTCCTGTTGGCGGGTTGTTCCGCCGGGGGGAAGGGCGCACGCGGACCAGACCTTGACGTCATCCTGGCGGCAGGCCCCGCGCCGGTGCTTTCCGATTACGGCTTGTTTTCGGATGTTGCCGGCGCGGTCCCTGCGCAAGGCGTTCTGCCGTATGAGCTGATCAATCCGCTGTTCACCGACCACGCCGCCAAGCACCGGCTTGTCTTCGTGCCTAAGGGAGCATCGGCCTCCTTTAACGCGGAAGATGTGTTCAGCTTTCCGGTCGGCACGGTCCTTGTGAAGACGTTTGCGTTTGCTCCGGACATGCGCGTCCCCGACGAAGGGGCATACCGCGTGGAGACGCGTCTTCTGATTCACAAGACTGAGGGCTGGGCGGCATATCCCTATGTCTGGAATGAAGATCAGACTGAGGCCGTTTATAGGCCTGCCGGAAAGCGGATCGACATCGAGACGGTGAGCCCGGCAGCAGAAACCCTGCAACTGCGCTACGCGGTGCCCAACCAGAACCAGTGCAAGACCTGCCATCAGGCGGGCGACGCCATTGAACCCATCGGGCCAAAGGCGCGCCACCTGGCGCATGAGGGGCAGCTCACTCGCTGGGTTGAGGCGGGCATTCTGGACGGCCTGCCCGAAGGCGTCGCCGGCGAACCCTATGCGTTCGATGTTTCCCAGCCGCTGGACGCGCGGGCGCGGGCCTGGCTCGATATCAACTGCGCGCATTGTCATAAGGCAGACGGGTCGGCGTCGAATTCCGGTCTCTGGCTGCCAGCCACCGAACAGACCGGGGCCCGGATTGGCCTCCTGAAACATCCTGTTGCCGCCGGGCGCGGGTCAGGCGGGTTGAAGCAGGTGATCGTACCAGGAGACCCGGACGCCTCGATCCTCCTCTACCGGATGGCCTCGACCGAGCCGGGCGTTGCGATGCCCGAACTGGGCCGCAGCGTGAGTGATCCCGAAAGCCTCGCCTTGATCCGCGAATGGATTGGCGCGATGGAGACGCCATGAGCGTACAAATCCTGGTCGATGGCGATGCGTGTCCGGTGAAGGACGAGATCTACATGGTGGCGCTGCGCCATCAGGTGCCGGTGAGCGTGGTGTCCAACTCATACTTCCGTATTCCGGAGCATCCGCTGATCTCCCGCAAGATCGTCAGTGACGGGTTTGACGCGGCCGATGACTGGATTGCGGAGCAGGCAAGCGCCGCCTCGATTGTCGTGACAGCGGATATTCCGCTGGCCGACCGTTGCCTGAAGGCCGGCGCGCGGGTGCTGGGGCCCTCCGGCAAGCCGTTTACAGACGACTCCATCGGCACGGCGCTGGCCACACGGTCGATCATGGCGGACCGGCGGGTCGGTGTTGCCGGTATCGGGGCAGGTGGGCCAGCCCCCTTCAGCAAGGCCGACCGCTCGCGCTTCCTGTCCGCGCTGGATGCGGCGATTGTGGCGGCCAAGCGAGCGGCGGGCTAGGCGCCTTTGACTTGTGCTTAATTCCGGTCGTGCTAAGGGCCGATCCATGAACCAGATCACCCTCCATAAGGGCGACCTTCCCGAAGGTCTGAGCCTTGGCCCCGTGATCGCCGTCGATACCGAGGCGATGGGCCTGAACGCCATGCGCGACAATCTCACGCTCGTGCAGGTTTCCTCCGGGGATGGCACAGCGCATCTCGTGCAGCTGACCCGCGACTATGACTGCCCCAATCTCAAGGCGCTGTTGACCGATCCCAAGGTGCTGAAGATTTTCCACTTCGCCCGGTTTGATGTGGTGATGATGAAGCGCTGGATGGGGATCACCTGCGCGCCGATCTGGTGCACCAAGATCGCCTCGCGCCTGGCGCGCACTTACACCGACCGGCACGGCCTGAAGGATGTGGCGCGCGAAGTGGCGGGCGTGGATATGTCCAAGGCGCAGCAGAGCTCTGACTGGGGCCAGGACAAGCTTACCGACGCCCAGATCCAGTATGCGGCCAGTGATGTACTGTATCTCCACCAGATCAAGGCGGGCCTGGAGGCCATGCTGGAGCGGGAAGGGCGCCTGGAACTTGCGCAGGCCTGCTTCGATTTCCTGCCGATCCGGGCCGATCTCGATCTGGCCGGCTGGCCGGACGAGGACATTTTTGCTCACAGTTGAGCAAAGCCTGTCCGATACCTGCCTTCTCGTGCTTTCGCAGGCGCAGCTTCACGGTTAAGACTGCTGGTTGATCGCAGTTTATCCGGATTCTCCCCGCCTCCATGGAAGCAGCCCGTCACAATGATCCGATTTCGCTCTGGGCGCCCCGGCGACAGCTGACGCTGGCGCAGGCGCGGCGGCGGTCGGAGCGGGTGAAGTATCTGCGCTACGCCCTGGTGGGGGCCGCAGCGGTCTCCATCGGGCTTTTTCTCGGTTACATTGTTCGCAGTGCCATTGGCCAGGAATCGCGCCCGCCTCCGGTGGATGACAGCCAGGCGGTCACGATGGTCAATCCACGCTTTACCGGGCGCGATGCGGCGGGCCAGATTTTCACGATTACGGCCGACACGGCCAAGCGCCGTCGGACCCGTGACGGGGCCGTTGACCTGACCGGGCCGATCCTGCGCGATTCCAAGGGCACCGAAGTTCAGGCGCCATCGGGCTTTTATGACCGGGATCTCGGAATTCTCGAGCTTTACGAGGATGTCCGGATTTCCGACGCGGCGGGTTATATGTTCAATTCGCAGGGCGCCCGCGTGCATGTCGCCGAGGACCGCGTCGAGGGGCTTTCGCCGCTTGAAGGGCAGGGGCCTCTTGGCGACATCAAGGCAGACTCGTATGAAATCCTTGATGGCGGCGACCGCATCGTCTTCAAGGGCAATGTCCAGACGGTGATCTATCCAAGCAATTCCGGGCAACCGGCAGGAACGCGTGAAGGTGATGAAGATGGCACTCCTTAAGGCAGCAGGCGCTGGTCTTGTCCTTGGCCTCCTGATGGGCGCGCCTGCCTTTGCGCAAATCTCGTCGGATGGCGGCCCGATCTATATCAATTCGGAACGCACCGAGAGCCTTGAGCGCGAGCGCAAGGTGTTGCTGGTGGGCAATGTCGACATCCGCCAGGGCACCGCGCGCCTGCGGGCGGACACGGTCACCATCCAGTTTGCCCCCCAGCAGGGCGAAACCGCCGCCCAGCCCGCCCAGGGCGTGGCGGGCAGTTTCGGGCAGGTGGAGAGCATCCTGGCCGAAGGCAACGTTTATTATGTGACACCGGAGCTGAAGGCGAAGGGCGACCGTGGCAATTATGAACTCGCCACCGACACGATCGTCATGACCGGCAATGTCGCCCTGATGCGCGACCGGGATGTGGCCGAGGGCCAGCGCCTCGTCATGGAGGTCACCAACCGCCGCACGCGGCTGGAAGGCGGCGGCGGGCGCACGCGGATGGTGATCGATCCGGAAGGCAAGTCTCAAGAGACTCCGTGAATTTCGACAGAATCCTGAAGCCGATCTTAAGCATGGTGGGGTAGGGTAAATCAGGGCGGCAATACCGCCTCGTGTAAAGGGAATGACCAGATCATGAGCGCACCGGCCGAAGGCCTCGTCGTCCACAACCTTGCCAAGGCTTTTGGCAAACGTCAGGTCGTGCGCGATGTTTCGCTCTCCCTTGCACGGGGAGAAGTTGTCGGCCTGCTTGGACCCAACGGGGCCGGCAAGACCACCTGTTTCTACATGATCATGGGGTTGATCGGTGCCGATTCCGGCTCGATTTCCATCGATGGCGAAGATGTCACGCGCCTGCCAATGTATCAGCGCGCCCGTCTGGGCGTGGGGTACCTGCCGCAGGAAGCCTCGATCTTCCGGGGGATGACTGTAGAGGAGAATGTGCTGGCGGTTGCCGAACTGGTCGAGAAAGACCGGGCGGCGCGCATGGCACAGGTCGATGGCCTGCTCAGCGAGTTGCATGTCGAACATCTGCGTAACCAGCCTGCCACCTCCCTTTCGGGCGGTGAACGGCGGCGCGTGGAGATCGCCCGCGCGCTCGCATCGCGTCCAAGCTTTATGCTACTGGACGAACCGTTCACCGGTATCGACCCGCTTGCCATCTCCGACATTTCCGAACTTGTCCGCTATCTGAAACAGCGCGGCCTGGGTGTTCTGATCACAGATCACCAGGTGCGCGAGACGCTTCAGATCGTCGACCGGGCCTATGTCATGTATGATGGGGAAGTTCTGTTTGCAGGCACGCCGGAAGACGTGCTGAAGAATGAGGACGTCCGCAGGGTCTATCTGGGTGAGCAGTTCGCCGCTTGATCTCAGGGGGCGCGGCTTATGGCCATGAAACAATCACTCGACATGCGCCAGGGCCAGTCCCTGGTAATGACGCCGCAGCTGCAGCAGGCGATCAAGCTTCTGCAGCTGTCGAACCAGGAACTGTCCGAATTCATCGAGGCTGAGCTTGAGCGCAATCCGCTGCTCGTGAAGGTCGAGGATGAGGGCGGGGCGTCGGGCACGGCCGAGGACGCCGACCCCAAGAAGCGCGAGCAGCTGACCCTCGACGACAATTCCGGCCTTGGCGAAGCGCGCGACCAGCTTGACGCGCCCGGTGAGGACGTCTTCGAGCCCGGCACAGGCTCTGATACCGGATCGGACGAGGCGCGCGGCCCCTCCGCCACCACTGACTGGTCAGGCGCGTCCGGGGGCGGTTCGTCCTCGGAGGAGTTTGACTATGCCGCCAATGTTTCCGGCGACATCACGCTGCACGAACATCTCCATACCCAGCTGAACTTTGCCGGCCTTTCGGCGGCTGACCGGTTGATCGCCGCCCGCCTGATCGACGAGATGGACGAGACCGGCTATCTGCGCGCGCCGCTGGACGATGTAGCCAAGGCGCTGGGCGCCGACATTGCCAATGTCGAGGCAGTCCTCGCCGTCTGCCAGGGCTTTGATCCGACCGGCGTGATGGCCCGCTCCGTGCCCGAATGCCTCGCGCTCCAGCTGAAGGATCGCGGCCGGCTTGATCCGGCCATGCAGGCGATGCTGGACAATCTGCATCTTGTGGCCCGCCACGACATGAAGGCGCTGATGGACGTGTGCGGTGTCGACAAGGCCGACATCCAGGACATGCTGCTGGAGCTGCGCCAGCTTTCGCCCAAGCCGGGGGCGGGTTTTTCCAGCGATACCACGGTTGCCGTGGCGCCGGATGTTTTCGTCCGTGAACTGCCCAATGGCATGTTTGCTGTGGAGCTCAACTCCGAGAACCTTCCGCGCGTGCTGATGGACAAGGCATATTATGCCGAGGTGACCGCTCTGCCGATGCGCGAGAAGGAGAAGGAATTCATCTCCGAATGCGCGGCGTCTGCCAGCTGGCTGGTCAAGTCTCTGGATCAGCGGGCGCGCACCATATTGAAGGTGGCGAGCGAGATTGTTCGCCAGCAGGACGGGTTTTACGCCCATGGCGTGGCGCACCTGCGCCCGCTGAACCTCAAACAGGTGGCTGATGCGATCGAGATGCATGAGTCCACCGTCAGCCGTGTGACGACCAACAAGTACATGGCCACGCCGCGCGGCCTGTTTGAGTTCAAATACTTCTTTTCGGCCTCCATTCCGGCCACCGGCGGCGGCGAGGCCCACTCGGCAGAAGCCGTCCGTCACCGGATCAAGCAGCTGATCGAGGACGAGGCACCTGAAGACGTGCTGTCGGACGACCAGATCGTGGACATCCTCACCGGTTTCGGCATCGAGATTGCCCGCCGCACGGTGGCAAAGTATCGCGAGAGCCTGAATATTCCCTCCAGCGTGCAACGCCGCCGCATGGGCCGGGCGGGGTAGGGTTTTTGTTTTTTGCTCGGCGGTGTTGCTGAGACCTTCGGTCTCAGCCCGCCTGCGCCTTCGCTTTGCTCGTGGGGGCATCAAGCCTTGAGTGTAGTAGAATCGGCGGTATCCGGACTGGCGGTTGCCATCCGGGGTCTGAGCAGTTCGGGTAGCTCCGCGAGGTGGAGCCTGTGCGCGGCGGGCGCCGCGGCGCCCTGAAAGGTGTTTCGTGTTGCGGTTTGGGCGCTATCGCCCGCCGCGCACTGCCGCCGGAGTTTCGGGCAGTAGGATTCGGGATGACTTCGGCGCTGCCAGGCCTTGACCACTTACCATCAACTCTCGTGACCTCTCAGATGAAAGGCGGGCCAGTGGGGATTCTCTACCGGCTTTTTGGTCCGGCTTGCCTGGATCAACGTCCCTGGAGAGAGGCTGGACCGTAAAACCCAGCCGCTCCCATCCTCCGGGGCGACCTCCTCACAAACCGAACGGTACCGGCG
Source organism: Hyphomonas neptunium ATCC 15444 (assembly GCF_000013025.1). Taxonomy (NCBI): domain Bacteria; kingdom Pseudomonadati; phylum Pseudomonadota; class Alphaproteobacteria; order Hyphomonadales; family Hyphomonadaceae; genus Hyphomonas; species Hyphomonas neptunium. Next base: position 191,887 of record NC_008358.1, read on the forward strand.
CGGCTCCTGTGAGGAGGATGCGCCTAATGTGACGGCGCGGGGGACCCCGGCGGATAAGTATTTCTTCTGCCGTGTCATCCCGGACGCCGCGCAGCGGTGATCCGGGACCCTCTCTCAGCTTGCGCGCACCCCCACGAAGGTCCCGGCTCTGCGGCCGCTGCGCGGCCTTGGCTGGGATGACACGGGGGGTAGGGGGAAGGGGGAGGCTGGGCTGGGATTTTATTTTGGAGGGGGCGGTGTGTGTTGGATAGCGCCGCGCTTATCCTCGTTGCCCGAGCCCTCACCTCCCATCGCTGCGCGATGGGCCCCTCCTCTCCCAGAGGGAGAGGGGTAAGTGATCTTAATCCCTGTGCGGATGATCAGGATTTCAGCAGCGCCTCGACTTCGGCGCGGCGGGGCAGGCTGGGTTGGGCGCCGGGTTTGGTGCAGGCGAGGGAGCCGGCGGTGACGGCGTAGGTGAGGGCGTCTTCGGGGGATTTGCCCTTGATGAGGCTGACCGTGAGGGCGGCGCTGAAGGTGTCGCCGGCGCCGGTCGTGTCGATGACCTTTACATCGGGGGGCGCGGCAGAGGCGATCATTTCGCCGTCTTTCCAGAGCTGGGCGCCGGCTGCGCCGAGGGAAATGGCGACGTAGCGGCCGGGGCCGTGCAGCGCGGGGCCATAGAAGGCGGCTTCGGTTTCATTGACGATGAGGAGGGAGGCGCGCGCGATCAGCGCTTCCGGGATTTTCATGGCCGGGGCGAGGTTCAGCGCGACAAAGCCGGTGGCGCGCTCGGCGGCGGCCAGCAGCGTGGCGGCAGGCACTTCGAGCACGCCCATCATATGTTCGATGGTGGCGCCTTCGACATCGCCCGGATCAAGCGCATCATTGGCGCCGGGACAGACGATGATCTGGTTTTCGCCTTCGGCGGAGACCGCAATCAGGGCGACGCCGGTTGTCTCTCCATTGATGTACTGCGTGGCCGAGAGGTCCACGCCGCCATGGCGCAGCAGCTTGAGCGCCTCTTCGGCCATGTCGTCATTGCCGACCGCCGCGACGAGGCGCACATCTGCGCCGAGGCGGCGGGCGGCGAGCGCCTGGTTGGCGCCCTTGCCGCCGGGATGGCGCGCGAGGCGGGCGCCGGTGACGGTTTCCCCCGCATGGGGGAGGGATTTTCCGCTGGCGACAAAATCGAGATTGACCGAGCCGACGACGGTGATCATGGCGCGATCCTCAATATGTCTTCGATCCGTGCAAAGAAGGCATCGGCATTCGCTTTTGTGACCCAGCGATGGGGGCCCGTCTTCATGGGGCGGACTTTCGTGCGGCCAAATTCCTTGCCGGGTCTTGTGGTGACCGTGACGCGGGCGTTGACCGTCTCGAACATTTCCGGGGCGAGCAGCCAGGCGATGGTGGAGGGATCATGCATCGGGACTTTGGTGCCGGGGCGGGCGCGGGTTTCGAGGTTGTTGGCGGCCGTCAGCAGCGAGGCCATCATCGCGGCGCGGGGGCCGGGGATCTGGGCGAGGCGATCGATGCGGGCCTGCGTCGCGCGGACCTGGTGGGTGGCGTCAAGGCTGAGGATGGTGGCGGGGAGGCCGGTTTCGAGCACGATGGCGGCCGCGTGGGGATCGGCGAAGATGTTGAACTCGGCGAAGGGGGTGATGTTGCCGCCTTCGGTATCGGCGCCGCCCATGATGACGATCTCGCGGATATGAGCGGCGATCTCCGGCGCCATGACGAGGGCGCAGGCGAGATTGGTCATCGGGCCGGTGACGACGAGGGTCATGCCCTTATGCGGGGCGGCTTTCAGCAGACGGATGAGGGCGTCGACGGCGTGGGATGGCTGGAGCGGGGCTTTTGGTTCGAACACGTCGATGCCGTAGATGCCGCTTTCGCCGTGGAAGTCCTCGGCCGTGACGGGCGGGCGCAGCATCGGGCGTGGGCAGCCGGCAAAGACGGGGATGTCGGGCCGGCCCATCAGCTCGCCCATCATGCGGGCATTGCGGCTGGTGAGGCGCAGGGGGACGTTGCCCGCCACGGTGGTAATTGCGCGGACATCAAAGCGGGGCGAGCCGAGCGCCATCATCAGCATGACGGCGTCGTCGATGCCGGGATCGCAATCGATGATGAGGGGCAGGGGGGCGGTCACGTGGCGGCGGATCTCAGATCTTCAAGGAGGGCCTGAACATGCGGCGCCAGCGGCGGGCTGTCCAGCGTGACGCCGAGCGCTTCCATCGCCATGTCTGCCGTTACGCGCAGCTTCTTGCGGCCGGTGAGGCGGGCGATCATCGTGCTTTCGGCATGGACGCGGCCGCCGGAGAGGAAGGTGTGCTGGAAGACGAGACGCGTATCTTCCCAGCCGATGAGGCGGGTGTGGACTTCGAATTTCTGCGGATAGCGCAGCATGCGCAGATAGGCGAAGGATTCGTACTGGATGACCGGCAGCCAGCCGCGCTTGCGGAAGGCCTTCAGGGCGCCGGTGCGGCCCATATAGTTCATGATCGCCAGATCGGTGAACGAGGAATAGCGCGAATTGGTCATGTGGCCCATCGGGTCCTGGTCGCCGAGCCAGACGGCGGAGCGGACGATGTGCAGGTCCATAAGACTCGTGTGCACGCGGCTGAAGAAAGCCGGCAGGAAGATTCGAAGGAACCGGAAGAAAAGGTTCATGGCAGACGCACTCTACGCAAGGCGATGTTCACAAGCCCCTAATGGCGCCGCGCGGCACATTCTGGACGGGCATGTCTATGCGAAGCCCGTGCCGGAAAGGCAAGGCGGGCGTGAGGCCGGGGCGGACAGGCGGTGTTTACTCTGCCGGATGCGGCGCGGGCGCGACTTGCGCGGTTTCTTCCTCGAGCCGGCGGGTGACATCCCCCGGTGAGCCGGTGCGGCGGGCCAGAAGGGTGTACGCCGTTGGCACAACGATCAGCGCGACGGTGACCGCGGCGAGCGAGCCAAAGAGGATCACCGCGCCGATGGCGATGCGGGTTTCGGCGCCCGCGCCGCTGGTGATGATCAGAGGCAGCGCGCCGGCCGCCGTGGTGAGGCCGGTCATCAGGATCGGGCGCAGACGGGCGAGGGCGGCTTCCTTGAGGGCGGTATCGAAATCCTTGCCCTCATCGCGGAGCTGGTTGGCAAATTCGACGATCAGGATGCCGTTCTTGGCCGCGATGCCGATCAGCATGATGAGGCCGATCTGGGTATAGATGTTGAGGGTCTGCCCGGTGAGCCAGAGGCCGAGGAGGCCGCCCGCCAGGGTGGCGGGCACCGACAGCATGATGACGAGCGGGTGTATCCAGCTTTCAAACTGCGCGGCGAGCACGAGGAAGACGATCAGCAGGCCGATCACGAAGACGAAGGCGATCGACGCCCCGGCGGAGCGGAATTCGAGGGACTGGCCCTTGAAGTCGATCGAGGCTTCGGTGGGCAGCACGTCGCGGGCGATGCGTTCCATGCCGTCGAGCGCGGTGCCCAGGGTCACGCCGGGGGCGAGGTCGGCATCGATGGTGATGGCGCGCACGCGGTTGTAGCGGTTGAGCGTCGGGCTGTCGGCGAAGGGCTGCAATGTGACGATGCTGGAGAGGGGGATCAGCTCACCCGACCGGGTGGAGCGGACATAGATGTTCTGCACATCGGTGGGGGTGTTCTGCTCGGAGCGGATACCTTCCAGGATGACATCATACTCTTCGCCATTGTCGATATAGGTGGTGACGCGGCGCGAGCCGAGCATGGTTTCCAGCGTCGAGCCAATTTCGGCGACGGTCACGCCGAGGTCGGCCGCGCGCTCGTAATTGATCTGGATACGGTATTGCGGCTGGGTTTCCTTGTAATCCCAGTCGATGTCGACGATGCCGGGATTGTCGGCTTCGAGGGCGGCAAGGAAATCATCCCGCCAGACGACGAGTTCTTCATAGGACGGTCCGCCGATGACGAACTGGACCGGCTTGCCGCCGCCGCCCGCAAGGCCCTGGCGCATCATCGCAAAGCCGCGGATGCCGGGCAGGTCAGAGAGCTTGCCGTTGATTTCGTTGATGATGTCGTCAGCCGGGCGGCGTTCGTCCCAGTCCGACAGAACGGCGACGACGTTGCCCTGATTGTAACCGCCACCCCAGCCGGGCGCGCGGATGAGCAGGCGGCTGATCTCGCCGGACTCTGTGTAAGGCATGAGGCGGCGCTCAATCTCGTCGAGATAGCGCTCCATATATTCAAACGAGGCGCCTTCCGGGCCACGGATCGACATGAAGAAGCCGCCACGATCCTCGCGGGGAGCGTATTCGCTGTCGAGGTCCTGGAAGATGAACCAGCTGCCGACCATGATGGCGAGGGTGGCCAGGGCGATGGCAAGGGGGCGCCGGACGAGGAAATCGAAGACATGGCCATAGCCGCCCCGGACCTTGTCGACCGTCTTGTCGATGCCCTGGATGAAGCCGGAGAGGGGGCCTGAGCGGGACTCGGCATGCGGCTTGAGGATTTTCGATGCCAGCATCGGTGACAGGGTAAGGGCGACGAAACTCGAGAAGGCAACGGCGGCGGCGATTGTCACGGCAAATTCCGTGAACAGACGGCCGGTATTACCCTCCATCAGCGTGATGGGGATGAACACGGCCATAAGGACCATGGTGGTCGCGATAACCGCGAAGCCTACCTGCCGGGCACCGTTGAAGGCGGCCACGAGGGGCGACTCGTGTTCTTCCTGCATGCGGCGGTGGATGTTTTCCAGCACGACGATGGCGTCGTCCACGAGCAGGCCGATGGCGAGCACGAGCGCGAGCAGGGTGAGAAGGTTCAGCGTGAAGCCGAGGGCATAGAGGACGATGAATGTGGCGATGACCGAAACAGGCACGGTGATGGCCGGGATGATGGTTGTGCGGAAGCTGCCAAGGAAAAGGAAGATGACCAGCGTCACCAGGACAACGGCGATGGCCAGGGTGGTCCAGACTTCGCGGATCGAGGCTTCGATAAAGACCGAGCTGTCGAAGGAGAGATAAAGTTGCATGCCCTCAGGCAGGGTGGTGTTGAGTTCTGCGGCGAGCGCCTTGGCCCCTTTGGCGACGTCAACGGTGTTGGCAGTCGACTGTTTGACGATGCCGAGACCAACCATGGGTTCGCCATTGCCGCGGAACATCGTCCGGTCGTCCACGGTGCCGCGTTCGACACGGGCGATGTCGCCAAGGCGGACGAGATAGCCTTCGCCTTCGGCAATCACGAGGCCGGCGAAGTCGTCTGCGTCCTGGAACGAGCGGTCTATCCGGAGCGTGTAGGCCACCGCGCCGGATTCAAGCGTGCCGGCAGGGGCCTCGACATTCTCGGCGCGCAGGGCGCGTTCGACATCGCCTGCCGTGAGGCCGCGGGCCGCCATGGCGCGCCGGTCGAGCCAGACGCGCATTGCGTAATCGCGCGAACCGCCGATCTGGATACGGGCAACGCCATCAATCGCCGAAAACCGGTCAACCAGGAACCGGTTGGCATAGTCCGTGAGTTCCGGTGTCGTCATCTCCTGACTGGCGAAGTTCAGCCAGAGAATGACATCATCATCGGCGTCGGCCTTTTCGACTTCCGGCGCGTCGGCCTCGGGGGGCAGGCGGTCGGCGACGCTGGAGACACGGTCGCGCACGTCATTGGCGGCCGCGTCGATGTCGCGGTTGACGTTGAACTCGATGGAAATGTCTGAGCTTCCATCGCGCGAGCGGGAGTTGATGAAGCGGACGCCGCCGATACCGGCAATGCGTTCTTCAATGATCTGGGTAATGCGCGTTTCGACCACGGAGGCCGAGGCACCGGGATAGTTCACACTGATCGACACCACGGGCGGGTCGATGTCGGGAAATTCACGCAGCGGCAGGCGCGAAAACGCCACCAGGCCGAACACGATCAGCAAAATCGACAGGACCGAAGCGAATACCGGGCGTTTTACCGATGTGTCCGACAGAAACATCGGCTCAATCCAGGTTCACGGCTGGGCCACCCACAGAACCACTTCGCGCGGCGGGTTGGGGCTGGAGAATGCCTTCATCCACGATCACGACGGGGGCGCCTTCGCGGACGCGCAGGGCGCCTTCCGTGATTACCATCTGGCCGGCAGTGAGCCCGGAAACCACTTCAACCCGGCCTTCATGGCGCAGGCCGGGTTCGATCTTCACGCGGCGGGCAACGGTTTGCGCGCCGTCTTTCTCTGCAATCCAGACAAAGGTTTCTGGGCCACGCGGCTGCAGCGCGACTTCGGGGACAGACATCGCCCGGCGCGGGGCCGCTTCCAGAGTGACCGACATATACATGCCGGCCTTGAGGATCGCCGACGGGTTCGGAACATTTGCGCGCACACGGACGGAGCGGGTGATGGGGTCGATGGCGTTGTCGATGGAATCCACAGTGCCGTTGAAAACCTGGCCGGGCAGGTCGTCGCTGGATGCCTGAATTTCGAGGCCGGGGCGAAGCACGCGCAGGAAAGTGGACGGCACGGCAAATTCAAGGCGCATGACGCTGTCATCGATCAGGGTGGCGACGACATCGCCGGGGCCGACGAGCGAACCGACGCTGACACGGCGAAAGCCGAGAACGCCGTCGAACGGGGCAACCAGAACGCGGTCGCGCTGGCGCGACTGAACGGCGCGCAGCTGGGCCGCAGCAGCGTTGACATTCCGGCGGGCCATGTCGAGTTCAGATGTCGAGACGGCGCCTTGCTTTGCCAGCGGTTCGACGCGGGCCAGATCCTGCTCGGCCTGGGCAAGGTCAGCTTCGGCGGACTCGACAAGGGCAACCTGCTCGCGCTGGGCCAGAGACAGGAGGGTCTTGCCCTTCTTCACGCGGTCCCCGTCATTGAAATAAACGGCCGTGACGCGGTCTGACGCGGTCAGGGTCAGGGCTGCCATCTCATTGGGTTCCAGTGTGCCGATTGCTTCGACACGGCTGGCGAAGACCTGTTCGCGGATAGGTTCGGCAAAAACGCTGCTGGGCGGGGGCGCGCGACCGGCGCCGGCCGGGCCGCCGCCACGCTGCTGGGTCAGGGCAGGGGCCGCAATCAGGATTGCGGCCACAAGCGCCACGCCGGCGGCTTTGAATATGTTAGGTCGGCTAAGCGTCAGCATCGGATTTTCCTATCCCGCCCGGTAGGCGGCGAGTTCTTCGTCGGTCCAGATACCGCCCAGGCTTCTGTAAGCGCGGACGGCGCGCCGGGCGGTTTCTGCCCGGTTGACCGCGAGGCGGTCTTCCGCGTCGAGCAGCGAGCGCTGCGCGTCGAGGACATTAAGGTAGCTATCGAGCCCTTCCCGGTATCTCAGGCGGGCAAGGTCGAGCGCCCGGCGGGCCGAAGCAAGGGCCGCTTCCAGATCAGCAGTACGGCGGTTTTCCGATGCCAGATCTGTCAGCGCTGTTTCAGCATCTGCCAAAGCATCGAGCACTGTTGACTGATAATTTGCGATGATCTGGCCGGTACGCGCATCGGTGGCGTCAATATTAGCATAGACGCCGCGCAGGTCGGGACCGGCCCAGGTGATGGCGGGGCCAAAGTCGAAGCCGAGGCTCTCATCGCTGACGGCTACCCCGGTATTGCGGACGAGGCCGAGAAGATTTGCATTCAGCGTAATGCGCGGGAAGAGGTCAGCGCGGGCCACTTCCCCGAGGGCGAGGGCGGCGCCTACCTGGGCTTCGGCTGCGCGAATGTCGGGCCGGCGGCGCAGGAGATCTTCCGGTGTGCCTGCTGTCATCGGGGCCTCAAGGGCCGGGATCAGGCCGGGCGAGGCCGTGAGCTGCTGGAGGAGGGCGTCTGCCGAGCTTGCCGGCGCTGCGGTCAGCGCCGCAAGGCGGCTGATGGCTGCTTCGCGGTCGGCTTCGTACACCGGGAGGCTGGCCAATGTGGTGCGGTAAAGGGTTTCGGCCTGCTCGATATCGAGCTGTGTGGCGCGGCCATTGTCAAAAAGGGTGCGGACGAGTTCGAGTCCTTCCACCTGGGTCTGCGCGTTGCGGCGGCCGACTTCGAGGCGCGCCTCGGCGCCGCGCAGGTTGATGTAGGCAAGGGCCGTTTCGGAGGCGAGCGTGACGGCAATATCCCGCCGCAGCTCGCGGGCGGTGGCTGCGTCATAGCGGGCCGCTTCCACCAGGGCGGCAATGCGGCCGAACGCGTCGAATTCCCAGCTGGCCGCCAGGGTGCCGGTTGCGCTGACATTCAGACGGTCGGCGGACGTGCCGGTGGGGCGGCCTGCCGTGATGCCCGCGCGGGTGGAGGCCGTGGGGCTGGCGCCCAGCAGGGCCAGGCGCAGGGCCGCTTCGGCCTCAGCCACCGAAAAGTCTGCCCCCCGCAGGGCGGGGGAGGCTTGAAGGGTTGTGTTAACCAGGCTGGCGAGGACGGGGTCGCTGAAGCCGGCCCACCATTCGGAGGAAACAGGATCGGAACTGGCGCCGGCCCGGAAGGCGTCTCCAACGGCAGGGGCGGCTTCAGCCACCGGCCGGTCCGGCACCGAGGCGCAGCCAGCGATCATCAACACGACCACCGCTCCGCCAGACAGGCGTGCGTACCGGGAGACCCATTTCTCAGACATCTTTTTCCGAACTAGACGAAGAACCTTACCGATCAAGTCAACGCAGTGCAGTTTGCAGTTAACCCGCCGTGCGCTTCCTTAAACGATTGAGATCAAAGATTCCGTCTAAGCATCTCTCACGTTTTCGTGATCTTTTTGCACATGCGAAAAGCAAAGCGTAACCCGGCAGCGGAATTTTCCCGTCGCCTCTGGCGCCTTGGCGCCATAGACCCTAGCTACGGGCCTGTCAGTCACATATCATTTTTTCTCCCACCGCGACAGAGACGAGGAGGTCCGGACACTGTTCGAGTCTGTAAATATCGCCATCCTGATCGGCTCGGCCCTTGTGGCCCTGGCTGCATTGACGAGCCTCGTATCACAGCGCTTTGGCGCGCCGTTGCTGCTCGTATTCCTCGGGATCGGCCTGTTGGCAGGCGAAGACGGACTTCTGGGCATCCAGTTTGACAGCGGCTCGGCCGCTTACTTCATCGGGTCACTGGCGCTGGCGATCATCCTGTTTGACAGCGGGTTCGAGACGCCGATGCGCAGCTATAAGGTGGCGGCAGCGCCGGCGCTGAGTCTGGCGACGTTCGGGGTGGTCCTGACAGCGGGTCTGACGGGTGTGGCGGCGCACTTCCTGTTCGGGGTTGGCTGGCTGGAGGCGTTCCTGCTGGGCTCGATCGTGGCGTCGACGGATGCGGCGGCGGTCTTCTTCCTGCTGAGGGCAGGGGGGATCAGGCTGAGGGAGAAGGTCGGCTCCACCCTGGAGATCGAGTCCGGGGCGAACGATCCGATGGCGATCTTTCTCACCATCCTGCTGATCGAGCTGATTGTGGCAGATGCGGGCACCGACGCGCTGTTCGGCTTTGAAGTGCTGATGACCTTCGTGCAGCAGATGGGCCTGGGCATCCTGTTTGGCATCGTCGGCGGCTTTGGAATCTCGTGGTTCCTGCACAAGCTCGTCAATGTCGATCCGGGGCTGTATCCGATTTCCGGTCTGGCAGCGGCGCTGGTTGTCTTCTCGGTCTGCGCGCTTCTGGGGGGCAGCGGGTTTCTGGCAGCCTATGTGGCCGGCGTGGTCGCGGGTAACCGGAAGGTCAAATTTGCTCATCGGCTCCGGCGGTTCCAGGTGGGGATGACCTGGCTTGCGCAGATCGGGATGTTTCTGGCGCTGGGCCTTCTGGCCACCCCGTCCGAGTTTCCGCGCATTCTCGTTCCGGCGCTCATATTGGCGGGCGTTCTTATCTTCGTGGCCCGGCCGCTGGCGGTATGGCTGTGCTTGCTGCCCTTCGATTTCAGGTCGCGGGAGACCCTGTTTACGGGCTGGGTTGGTTTGCGCGGGGCAGTTTCGATCCTGCTGGCGATCCTGCCAGGCCTGGCGGGCATCGAGAATGGCAGTTTCTATTTCAACGTCGTGTTCGTGATGGTGCTGGTGTCGCTGCTGGTGCAGGGCTGGACCATCCAGCCTGCGGCAAAGCTGCTGAAGATGAGCCTGCCCTCCGAGCAGGGGCTGGTGGACCGGGTGGAGCTGGAGCTGCGCGGGGCAACCGAGATGGAGCTCGTCGGTTACAAGATCCATCCCGACAGCGCGATTGCCAAGGGCGAGCGCGTGCCCCGCTGGGCGCGGCCGGTGATGGTGATCCGGGACGGGCTTTCCTATTCGGTCCACACGATCGGCCCGCTGCAGGCCAATGACCAGGTGTATCTCTTCGCCTCTGCCCGGCGTGTGCGCCTGCTGGACCAGATTTATGCCAGCCCCTGGGATGAAATGACGGTCGAATCCGACATCCAGTTTCGCGTCAAGGGCGCGACGAAGATGTCCGATCTGGTGCGCCAGTATGGGCTGGAAGGGATCGATACAAGCGACGCGGTCACGGCCAGCCAGTTCCTCGACCGGTCGTTCGATGGAAAGCCGGTGCTGGGAGACCGTGTCACAATCGGGGACGTGGACATTGTCGTTTGCGCGCTTGATGACGCCGGCGGCGTGGGCACGGTCGGCATTGTCATCGGCGAAGAGGACCCTGGCGCCGGTGCGCTGATGGCAGACCTTGTGCGCCGGGGCGGGGCGCGAATCGCGGGTCTTGTCCGCAGACCAAAGCCCATATCAGCCGGGCCGGCCGAGAGCGCGCCGGCAAAGGATATTGGCGACCAGGCGTGAGGGCCGGACTGTCAGATAACTGTCATGTTTGGTGTCCGTACGAACTAAGTATATTCTAAAAAAGATACATTATTTTGTATCTCCGTGGCTGTGTAGACACGGCCGCTGATCTATTTTGAGCCTGCAACAATAACTACGCAAAACTGTCGCAAGTCTGAGACACTCCCCTGTTACCCGCCGCTTCAAATTCCAGCGGAAGGGTTTCCCAATGTTCCAGTCCTCACTCTTTGGCCGCGGCCTGACGGCGCGCCTGCTCGCGTCGAGCATGCTTGCGACGGCCGTTGCCGTTCCCATGGCAAGCGCCGGCACAATTTCAGGTGAAGTTGCCGACTCCACCGGCACACGCACACTGCGCGGCGCCGAAGTGTCCCTGGTCGAACTGAACCAGAATGCCGAAGTCGGTCAGGACGGCTCCTACCGGTTTGTGAACGTGCCGGCAGGCACCTACACACTTCGTGTACGTTATCCGGGTGCGGAAGAACAATCGCGGGTGATCACGATTGCTGATGCCGACACGGCCACGGAATCCTTTACGCTGGCGCCGCGCGGAAGCGACGGCGACACTGCCGTCATGGAAACGGTCCTTGTGATCGGCCAGCAGGCGAACCTTTTGAGCTCGATTGCCCGCCAGCGCGCCTCCGACACGGTCGAGACCGTGCTGACCCGTGACGCTATTGGTCAGTTCCCGGACCAGAACGTTGCCGAAGCGCTGCGCCGCGCCCCCGGTATCAACGTTCTGAACGACCAGGGCGAAGGCCGCTTCGTATCGGTTCGCGGCCTCGACCCGAACCTCAACTCCGCCTCGATCAACGGCAACCGCGTTCTGGCAACCGGCGGCGATGAGCGCGCGGTCGCGCTGGATGTCATCCCGTCAGAATTGATCGAATCCATCGAGATCAAGAAGTCGCTGACCCCGGATATGGACGCCGACACGATCGGTGGATCGGTCGAGATCAACACGACCAGCGCTTTTGACCGGAAGAAAGACCTCTTCTCGATCTCTTATGAAGGATCGTACAATGATCTCAACGAGAAGACATCGCCGAAAGGCTCGGTCGACTTCATCAAGCTGATCGGCGACAATCTCGGCCTGTCGGGTGGTTTCAGCTATTATGATCGCGAGTTCTCGACCGACAACGTCGAAATGGATGGCTGGTCGGAGACCGATGATGGCCTCGTTTATGCCGAGGATGTCGAGTACCGGGACTATGACGTTCGCCGCGAGCGGTATGGCTTCACGCTCGGGCTCGATTTCCGGGCCAGCGATAATACGGATCTGTACGTCCGCGGTCTTTATTCGAAGTTTGACGATACCGAACTGCGCACCCGCCTCGTATTCGGCCTGGGCGAAGCAAGCTCCGGCACCGATACCTCGGCCTCGTTCGACTCTGCGGATGAAGAGATCACCGTTGAGCGCGACCTGAAGGACCGCCGCGAAATCCAGACCGTGCGGACCATCTCTGCCGGCGGCAAGACGATCACCGGTCCCTGGACGCTGACCTATGATGCGGCCTATTCCGAAGCCGACCAGACCGAAAACGGCTCGATTGACCCGATCATCTTCCGCCAGGATTTTGAAGGTGACGGCGCCCTGGGGCTGACATTTGATTATTCGGACATGAAGCTGCCGATGTTCAATGTCGATTTCGGCGCCGGCGGGTTTAATGATCCGACCGCCTACGAGTTCGATGCGCTTGAGCGCACGACGAGCGAAGACGCCAAGGACACCGAAGCCTCTTTCAAGTTTGACGTGGCCCGCGAATTTGCCCTGAACAATGGCACGTTTGAGGTCAAGTCCGGCGCAAAATTCCGTCAACGTGACAAGTCACTCGACTTCGAGTTTGACATTTTTGACGGCTATGACGGTGATCTGACGCTGGCAGACGTTGCCGGTTCTGCGACCTACGGGCTGGTCGACATTGGTGTTGTCCCGAGCCTGTCGCGCGTCCGTGCCCTGACGGTTCCGGCGAATATCGGCCCGTTCGAGCGCGACGCGCTGGAGTCCGAATTTGCGTCCACGGTCGAAAGCTATGAAGCCGATGAGGAAATCCTCGCCGGCTACCTGATGGGCAAGTACCAGACCGGGCCCCTGCGGGTAATCGGCGGCGTCCGCGTCGAGCAGACGAAGACCAATACCAGCGGCAGCCGGGCTGAGCTGATTGAAGAAGGCGGCGAATTTGGCGGCGTGACGCTCGAAGAAGACACGCTTTTCATCACGCCGGTTTCCTACAGCAACGACTATACGGATGTGCTGCCAAGCGTGAACGTTCGCTATGACGTGACCGACAAGATCGTTGCCCGTTTCGGCGCGTTCCAGTCGATCATCCGTCCGAGCTTCGGCAAGTTTGCACCGCGCTTCATCATCGAAGAGAATGATGAGGGTGAGCGGGAAGGCGAGTTCGGCAACCCCGAGCTTGATCCTTACCGCGCAACCAACTTCGATGCGACACTGGAATACTATTTCTCGCCTGAGGCGGTGATCCAGGGCGGTGTCTTCTACAAGAAGATTGACGATTACATCGTCGATGTCGTGTTTGATGATCCCGGTACGTTCAATGGCATCGACTATAACGAAGCGGTTATCCCGCTGAACGGAGAGTCGGCTGAAGTTCGCGGTATCGAGCTTTCCTACGGCCAGGCCTTCACCATGCTTCCCGCGCCCTTCGACGGCCTGATTGCGAACGTGAACTACACCTACACAGACACCGAAGCAGAAGTGCAGACCGAAGACGGCCTGCGCGCCATTCCGCTGCCGACATCCTCTGAGCACACCTACAATATCGTGATCGGCTATGACAAAGGCCCGGTGAGCCTGCGTCTTTCCGGCGCCGGCCGGTCGTCTTATCTTGATGAGCTGGGCAGCGACGCGGAGGGGGATCGTTATGTGGAGCCACACTTCCAGATAGATGCCTCTGCGAAGTATCGCTTCACCGAGAACTTCCAGGTGTTTGCCGAGCTCGTGAACCTGAACGACGCCACCTATACGGCTTATCAGACCGGACCTGGCCGCGACCGGCTTCTTCAGTATGAAGAATACAGCTGGACGGCGAAGTTCGGCTTCAAGGCCAACTTCTGATACCAGAGACAATGGCCCCGGCAGCGCGCCGGGGCCATTTGCTTTCCATGCGGGTGAATTGCCCGGCTTAACCGATGGGATGAAACATATGGTCAGAAACTTGCTGATGGCGCTTGCCGCGTTGAGCCTGACGGGCTGCGCGCATTCCGGGCCTGCCCATGCCGAGGGGCGCAGTGCCAGCTTCGCCGTTGTGGGCGATACCGGATATATCCCATCCTATGAGCGCCTTGATGAAGATGAGGTGCCCCACCGGACATTGAGTGACTATCTTGCGGCGCAGGCGGAAGACTGGCTGGAACGCAATCCCGATATGACGGGTTTCCGGCCGACGCCGTGGGTGTTTGAATCGGCGCTTGGCGGGTATACCGATGCGAGTGGCATGTATCCGGTGGCGTTTGCGGCCGATGAGGTCTGTCGCACGCTTGGATGTGATTTTGCCACGATGGTCGGCGACAATATCTATCCCGATGGCGCGACGCTGGGCGCGGACGGTATTTCCGATGCCCGCCGTTTTTACGACATGCTGGATCGCCCCTATGGCAAGCTGGGGGAGGGCGTCGAGGATTTCACGATCTATGCGATGATGGGCAATCATGACTGGCGTGTGTCGCGCGAGGCGACCGTCGCGCAGATGGCATATCTTCAGCAACATCCGAATTTCACGATGCCGGACTTTTTCTATCGCGCCGTGCCGGCCGGTATGGAGGGCTTCGTCGAGATATTCGTCATCGATACCGAAATGCTTCTGGCCAGCACCGAGGTTCACACCGACCATCTGGATACAGAAGGGCGCGAGATCCGCACCGGGGAAATGGAAACCTGGGACGATTTCGTCAAACCGGCGACCGAAGGCGAGAAGCAGATGGTGCAATGGCTGGAGGAGTCGCTCCGGGCGTCTGACGCGCACTGGAAGATTGTCATCGGCCATCATGCCGTCTGGTCGGGCGGGGGCAGCAAGTATGAGAAGGCCCATTCGCTGCGGGCGCTCTACATGAACTCAATCTGCAAATATGCGGACGCGTATGTATCCGGTGATGATCACATGATGGAAGTGTATACGGATGATTGCTGCAGTGAAGGCGTTTCGGGCGCGCCTGCGCTGCCGGCGCTGGTTTCGGGCGCGGGCTCGAAATATCGCCCCTTGCACCCGAAATTCATGGCAAATCAGCTGGCCGCCAATCCCGGACTCGCCAATCCGTTTTCCAGGGGCGCGCTCTGGGGCTTCATGCATGTCGGGCTTGATGAAGAGGCCATGACGGTAAGGGTGTATTCCACGCCGGAAGACATGTCCGGCCGGCCGGTTGAAGAAACAACGCTGACGTTCAAACGCCGGTCGCATTTGGCGGGCAACTGAATGGCCGCCTGAGCCGCGCGTGCTGGAAACGAGTTCCGGGGCGCGCGGTTCAGGCGCCTTTTCTTCCGGTCAGAAGTTCACGCGGTTGGAGACAGCGCCGTCAACGATGAGATTTGCCCCGGTCGTGTAGCTTGAGGCCGGGCTGGCGAGGAAGACGGCGGCATTGGCAATCTCCTGCGGTGTGGCGCAGCGGCCCGTGGGATTGCGCGCATTGGCCTGCTCAAAGAAGTCCGGCGCATTCGTCTTGACCGTGTGCCAGACGCCGCCCTCGAAGAACACCATGCCAGGAGAGACGACGTTGACGCGAATGCCGGCTTTGGCGTGCTGACGGGCGAGACCCTTGGCCATATGGATCAGCGCTGCCTTTATGGGGCCATAGGAGTCGCCCCGGTCTGCCTGCGCTGCGGAGATCGATGAAATAATGACGAAAGCGGCGTCGCCGTTGGTCGCGGCGGCCTTGCCGAGGAGGGGCTGGGCTGCCTCAAATGCGTTGACGGCGGCGAGCACGTCGAGCTGGAAGTTCTGCTCCCAGGCGGCGACGTCATTGCCCTGCGCCATGGCGCCGGCATTGGAGATTAGGATGTCCAGGCCGCCCAGCGTGCCGGCTGCATCGGCGATCCATTTCTTGAGGGCCGGGCCATCGGTGACATCCACGGATGCGCCGGTGGCATTTACGCCGAGTGCTTTGAGGTCTGCCACGGCGGCGGCAACCTGATCGGTATTGCGCGCGCAGACGGCGACATTTGTACCTTCTTTCGCGAGCGTGTCGGCGATCGCGCGCCCGATACCGCGTGTGCCGCCGAGGATGATGGCGTTCTTTCCCTTGAGACCCAGGTCCATGATGTTTCCTTCCCGGTTTATCTGGTGCGATCCTAAGAGGGAAAGGTGGTGGGGCCAATGGCCCGCAAGGCGATTTGCCCCCGCACGCTTGAGCGGGAATGCAGGCAATTGGATTACCGGTTGCCTCCTTAGTGCGCAGAAGGCAGGTTCAAAGGGTATATTTAGGGTGTTGCCTTGTGCCGGAAGGTAAGGGCCGCAACTTTCGGGACGGATTGAGCAGGGACGAGCTGGACGTGAGCGATACACCATTGAGATCCTTTCCCCTGGATCAGAGCGGGCCGCCTGGCCCGCCGATGGCCGGCCGGTCAAATACGCTGGCCTTTGAAGAACTTTACCGCAGCTATTGGAAAGACCTTTGCCGTCAGCTGCGCCGGGCATTCGGTTCGGGACCGCCGGAACCTGAAGATGTCGCGCAGGCCGCGTTTGCGCGCTTTGCCGAGCTGGGAGACCCCGAACAGGTACGCAATCCGCGCGCCCTGCTGCTGGTGACGGCGCGAAACATCATTCTTGACCACAAGCGCCGGAATGGACGCCACATGGCTTATGCGCGCACGATCCAGGCGGAGCTGATCAACGCTCCCCATAACGACATTTCGCCCGAGCGGGCCCTGATTGACATGGAGCGCCTGGAGATCGTGAAGCGTGCCATCGACACGTTGCCCCACAAGCAGAAAGTGGTGCTCAGTCTTCACAGGCATCACGGATATACCTACCAGCAGATTGTTGCGGAGACGGGCTGGTCGTATGGAGATGTCTACCGGCAGATGGAGGCGGCACTCGCTTCGCTTGCATCCGCGTTGAAACGTTAAACGAAGACAACCGGCCAGGATTGGGCAATCTGACGTGAAGCAGGACAACGGTAAGGGGGACCGGATCGACGCGGCAGCCCGCAGCTGGGCGGTGTATCTGCATTCGGGCGATGCAAAGCCCGACAAGATTGCGGAGTTTGACGCCTGGCTCGCGGCAGACGCGGCGCATGTCCATGCGTTCCGCCGTTACGAGAAGCTGATGAGCGATCTGGTGCTCATTCCGGAACTCGGTGAGGTAGGGCTTTTTGAGGGAACCCGCGCGGCGCCGGGTGTAATTGCGGCCAAGGTGCCCCGCCGGTCCAGCCAGCGGGTTGCTGCGTTCGTCATGATGATCGCTCTGGTTGGTGGCGGCATCACCGTCTTCGGCGCAGGGCGGACGTTTCAAGACGCGTCGCCCGCAATGGTGCCGGGTTATGAAACAACCATTGCGGAGATTCGGGATGTCCAGCTGGCCGATGGCAGCGTCGTGACCCTCGGCGCGCGCTCACGCATCGAGCCCACATTCACCGACAAAATGCGGATCGTGAAACTCTATGAGGGCGAGGCATTCTTCGACGTAGCGCCCGATCCGGCCCGGCCTTTCTATGTAGAGGCCGGAGATCGGCTGATCCGCGTGGTGGGCACACGGTTCGATGTGCGCCAAGGCCCGGAGACCGTCCGGATCGCTGTAGTTGAAGGCGTGGTCGAAGTTCTTCAGGCGGACAATCCCCGCAAGGCCGAGGCCGCGCGGGAAGGGATCGCGAAAGACGTATTGCGCGCGGGCGATGAAGTGGTGGCACGCATCGGGTCCGGCGAAAAAACCATCGGTGAGATAGAACCAGCCGAGGCCGCGCCCTGGCGCCGGGGCTGGCTGACTTACGAGAATGCCAGCCTGGGCGAGATTGTCGCCGATGCCAACAGATACAGCCCCCGACAGATTGTTTTTGAGGGGGAGGGCATCGCAGACCTGCGGATGACGGCGGCTTTCAGTGTCGAAAAAATCGATCAGTTCATTCTCGGCCTTGAGGTCACATATGATCTGTATGCAGATTATTCTGAGCCGGACCGGGTCCGTTTGAGCCGTCCCTAGATTTTCCGGGATGAGGGTGGCGCGGCGTGTGGCCAAACCCGGCAGCGCTCAAAAGTTGGATCAATGCTGCCCAATACATACGCATCCATGGGGGTAGGTGAGAAACAATCGACGCAGGATGTCATTTATTTTGGATAATTCGTGGCGCGCGCTCGTCCTCATTTATGTGGGCCGCTTCCAGGGCACCCACGCAGCGGGGAAGTCTGGCCGTTTCAACCAGGCAGTCACTTCGGGGTTACAAGTCATGCGCAAGACGCTTCATCCAATTCTCCGGGCAAGTCTCGCGGGGGCGGTCTCAATGACCGCGCTTCAGTTCGCGACGGGGTCTGCCCAGGTTATCGCCAGCTCGCCGGCGACCTTTGAAATCGAGTCCCAGTCCCTCGCCAAGGCGCTGGTGAAGTATTCAGAACAGTCTCACCTTGTCATCGTGGCGCCTGAGGAGCTTGTCGAAGGCAAGACTTCTGCGCGGGTGCAGGGCGTTCTGGCGCCGGAGCAGGCGCTCAACAGCCTTCTGTCCGGGACCGGGCTGACAGCGCAATCGCATAAGAATGGCGCGCTGACGCTGAAACGGACATGGGTTGAGGAGGGCCGGGGACCAGCGGGCCCTTTAGTGCTGGCTCAGGCGACAACAGCCGCGCCCCAGCCAGCTCCAGCCCCCGCGACTAGCCCGGCAGAAGAAGAGTCTCCCAGCATTCAGGAAACGGTTATCGTGACCGGTGTGCGCGGCGCGCCGCGCTCGGTGATCGACAGCCCGACGCCTATCGATGTGTTCTCGGCTGAAGACATCCAGCAGGGGAGCCCGACCGGGGTGTTTGAGTCCCTGCGGTATCTCGTTCCCTCCTTCAACCTGCCCACCCGTGCAGGCGGCGGCACAGCCACCGTGATCGCTACGGGCGGCTTACGCGGCCTGAACCCGGACCACACGCTGGTGCTCGTCAACGGCAAGCGCCGGCACAAGACCGCGCTCATCAACTCGGTCTCCTCGCTCTATAATGGTGCGGCGGGTGTCGACCTGAACATGATCCCGTCCTCGGCGATTGCGCGGATTGAAGTGCTGCGCGATGGCGCCGCGGCGCAGTATGGCTCTGACGCCATTGCCGGCGTGATCAACATCATTCTCAAAGATGCGCCCGAAGGCGGCGAGGCATCTGTCAGCTTCGGCGAGAATATGGACCGCTCCGACGGCGAATTCCTTACCGGCTCGGTCAACCAGGGCTACGCGATCGGGGACAGCGGGTTTGCGCATTTGTCCTACAGCTATATGGACCGGAATGCGTCCAACCGCGCAGTGCCGATTGCCGACTCTGTGAACCTCTATCCGCTGCTTCCCGACGGTTCGCGCGATCCGCGGGAGGCGAGCATAGACCGCCTTGTCACCACGAATTACGGGGCCTTCCCGCAGACGTCGCACACATTCGGGGCCACTCTCGGTTATGAAACCAAGGGCGTCGAACTCTACGCCTTCGGCACCTATGGCGCGCGCACGTCCGTGCTCGACTGGTCGTTCCGTGCCCCTAATAACCTTGCATCGCTGCCGGAAGTTTATCCCAACGGTTTCAGTCCGCGCCTGACCATCTATGAAGATGACCTTGAGGTTGCAGGGGGTATCCGCGGCAGCTTTGACGAATGGGGATGGGACCTCTCCAGCAACTTCGGCACCGACATCACCGATTGGGAAAACGACAATGGCCTGAATGCCAGCCTCGGGCCGGCGAGCCCGACGCATTTTGAAGTGGGCCGCCTGATTTCGTCCGAATGGGTCAACTCGTTTGATGCGACGCGGGCCTATGATCTGACCGATGCCGGTGAGCTGCAGGTGTCGTTTGGTTTCCAGCATCGCCTGGAGAAATACGAGATCGAGCAGGGCGACGAAGCCAGCTGGGCGGCGGGCAGCTATGTGCGTCCTCCCGGTCAGCCGTTTGAGGGGCAGGTGCAGACGCCGGGTTCCCAGGCAACGCCCGGCTTCCGTCCGGATGACGCAGGCTCTGTGGAGCGCAACAACCTGTCAGCCTATGGCGAGCTGGGCTGGAGCGCGACCGACAAGCTGTTCATTTCCGGCGCCGCGCGATTTGAAAGCTTTGATGATGATGCGGGCGAGGAGCTGATCTACAAGGTCAACGGGCGTTACGAGTTCACCGACTGGGTAGCGGCGCGGGCATCCTACAATACAGGCTTCCGTGCGCCGACACCGGCCCAGCAGGCCTATTCCTCCACCACCAGTCAGTTCCGCGATCTGGATGGCGATGGTGAGAATGAGCTGCTGCTCCTGAAAAACCTGCCGGTCGACTCGGCCGCAGCTATCGCTCTTGGGTCATCGCCGCTGGTTCCGGAAACATCCACGAATGCCAGCATCGGCCTCACCCTGACGCCGTTGAGCAACCTGGCTGTCACCATTGATGCCTACCGGATCGATGTGGATGACCGGATCGCAGTGACAACCACCTTCTCGCCGCTCGACAACCGTCTGTCGGCGGACGGCGTCACCACGATCGGTGACCAGATCCAGTCGATTCTGACAGCTAACGGGCTGCCCGCCGAGATCAGCGGCCAGTATTACACCAATGCCATCGATACACGCACGGAAGGTATCGATGTTGTGGCCACCTACACGATTCCGACTGACTCCCTCGGCGATTTCGCGGTCAAGGCCGGGTATAACAAGAACACAACCGAGATCACGGGCATCATCGATAATCCGGCGGCGCTTTCGGCCCTTGGGGATATCGAGATTTTTGACCGCAGCAAGCAGGGCGCGCTGACTGACTCCATACCGGACTCCAAGATCACGCTTGGTCTTGATTGGGTGTTTGGAAAGTTCTCTGCAAACGCCCGGACGACCCGATTTGGCACGTATACCGTTCTGAATGCGACCAATCCGTCCGCCGACTATGATGTCGATCCCGCCTGGATCACGGACATTGAGATTGGATATGAAATCAGTGAGGCGCTCAGTGTCTTCGCTGGCGCGAACAACGTGTTCAACGAGTACCCGCAGGAAATCAATCCTCCGGGCGCCACCAACGGCTCGAACATGTACAACACGTTTGCGCCATTTGGTTTCACGGGCGGATCATGGTTCGTGCGCGGTATATATAAGTGGTGATCTGACAGGGCTGGCCCGGTGGCGAGGTGCTTCCGGGCCAATCTTTTTACGACAGTCATGACAAGAATAAATGAGAGGATTTAAGGGATGAGACATATCAGGCTGTTTGCGGCGGCATTTCTTGTCGCGGCCCAGGTCGGGCTTGCGGCATGCGCCAGTGACGCAGGTATGGCGCTCGCGCCGCCCGAAGAGGCAGCGCCGCCGGCGGCGGAAGCCGAAATCCTTTGGGACACGTATGGCGTTCCCCACATTTATGGTCCGGATGCGGAATCAGTTTTCTATGGATATGGCTGGGCTCAGGTCGCCAGCCACGCCAACACGGTGCTCCGGCTCTATGGAGAAGCGCGTGGCAAGGGTGCCGAGTATTGGGGCGCGGAGTATGAAGAGACCACCAAATGGCTGGTCAAGAATGATGTGCCGGGCAGGGCTCAGCTTTGGTATGATGCCTACTCGCCAGAGTTCCGCGCCAAGCTTGATGCGTTTGCGGAGGGCATGAATGCCTATGCTGCGGCCAATCCCGAGGCCATTGATCCGGAGCTGCGCGTCGTGCTGCCCGTCAGCGGCGTGGATGTTGTCGCGCATGCGCACCGCCTGATGAATTTTGTCTATGTGGCGTCTCCCGGCCGCGTGGCAGGGGAGGGCGATCCGCCTGACCTCTCCGAACAGGGGTCGAATACATGGGCGATTTCCGGTTCGAAAACGGCATCCGGCAATACGATGCTGTTGCAGAACCCGCACCTGCCCTGGGGCACGGGCTATTTCATTTATTATGAGGCGCACCTCAACGGCCCGGACTTTGAAATCTATGGCGCCACACAGATCGGCCTGCCGGTGATCCGGTTTGCTTTCAATCAGCAGATGGGTATTTCCAACACCGTGAACGGCATGGTGGGCGCAACGACCTATGAGCTGACGCTGAAGGACAATGGCTACCTCTTTGACGGCGAAGTTTTGCCTTTTGATGTCCGTGAGACGTCCTACAAGCTGCGCCAGGATGACGGCACCCTGCTGGACGTGCCGGTGTCTGTGCGGTCGACCGTACACGGGCCCGTGTTTGAAAAGGCAGATGGCAAGACCATCGCGCTGCGGGTTGCAGGGCTCGATCGCGGTGGAATGCTGGAGCAGTATTTCGACATGGTCACGTCCGACAGCCATGAAGAATTCCAGTCTGCCATGAGCCGTCTGCAGGTGCCGACGTTCAATATTTCCTATGCCGACCGGGACGGGCATATCGAGTATATTTTCAATGGCATCGCGCCCAAACGCCCTTCAGGCGATATTGCCTTCTGGCAGGGGCTCGTGCCCGGAGACACGTCTGAATATCTGTGGACCGACATTCATTCGTTTGAAGATCTGCCGCGGGTAACAGATCCGGAAACCGGCTTCATTCAGAACTCCAATGACCCGCCTTGGGAGGCGACCTATCCGGTCGCTTACAAGCCTGAGGACTACCCAGCCTACTTTGCGCCGCGCACACCGCTTTCCATGCGGGCGCAGGAGTCGATCCGCATGATGACAGAAGCGGAAGACCTGACGCTGGACGAACTTGTAACGTTGAAGCTCTCCGCCAATGCGCTGATGGCAGACCGGGTGCTGCCCGATCTGCTGGCTGCGGCGGCGAGTGATCCAGATTCGGATATGCAGGCAGCGGTGAAAGTGCTGTCCGAATGGGATCGCACATTCTCCAGCGAAAATCGCGCCGGGGTCCTGTTTGAGGAATGGGGCAAGCTGTTTGCTGGCCCGCGCATGACCGGTCAGTCCGGATTTGCCGTGCCCTGGTCGGCAGATGATCCGATCAATACGCCCTCCGGCTTGAAAGATCCGGCGGCCTCTGTCGAGCTTCTTCGTCAGGCCATCGCCTCGACCAAGGAGAAGTATGGTCAGATCGATCCGGTCTATGGAGATGTGTCGCGCTTCATCCTTGAAGATGTGGATGTGCCGGGGCTCGGCGGATACGGGAACCTGGGCGCGTTCCATGTGATTACCTGGTCGGACCCGAATGCAGACGGCGTGCGCACGCCTAACCATGGCGAGACCTGGGTGGCGATGATCGAGTTTTCCACGCCGGTAAAGGCTTATGGCCTCATGAGCTATGGGAACTCCCGGCAGCCCGGCACGAGCCACTACAGCGATCAGCTCAACATGCTGTCAGAGGAAAAGTACCGCGAACTCTGGCTGCAACGCGAGCAGGTGGAAGCCAACCTGGCAGAGCGCACTCCGCTCAACCGATAGTCCCAATACGGATATACCGAGATGAAACACTATCTGAAATACTTGCCTGCGGTTCTGCCGCTTATAGCGGCAGCCTGCGCGGCGGCGCCGGAAACTCCGCAACTGGCGCCCGGCAACGCGCCGGTGGTGGATGTACCTGTGGCGCCGGAAGCGGCGGAGACGGTATCCCCGGCGCTGTCTTTTGTATCAGTCCAGCCCGAGCTTTTTGGTGTGGCCGGATCGCTCTCGAATGTGTGGGCGGACTTTGACCGGGATGGCCAGCTTGATCTGGCCGTGTCGCTGAAGGGCGGCGCTGTGCGGCTTTACAGGCAGGATGATGGGGTGTTCACAAGCGTGGGTGAGGCGCTGGGATTGCCTGTTTCGGGCCCGGAATTCCGGGGCTTGAGCTGGGGTGATTATGACGAGGACGGCTATCCTGACCTGCTCGCGGGCGCAACGTCTCCAGAAGAACTGAGCCGTGTTTTCCGGAACGATGCCGGGACGGGTTTTGTGGATGTGTCCGCAGAGCTTGGCCTTACCATTCCGGGCCGGTCAGCGCGCCAGACCAACTGGATCGACTATGACAATGATGGTGATCTGGATGTTTATTCGGCCAACCGTGCGGGTACGAACAAGCTGTTCGAAAACACCGGAGGTGTGTTTGCGGAAGTATTTGTGGGCGAGGGCCCAAGCGATGAGCGTCCAACGGTCGGAGCTTGCTGGTTCGATTATAATCTGGATGGGCGGCTTGATCTCTTCCTTGCCAACCAGTCCGGCGCTGAAGACGCCGTCTGGAAAAATGACATTTCCGGCTTCACCGATGTGGCTTCTGAAGCCGGTATAATCACTACCGGGCGCACGAAGCAGGAAGGCGGCGTTGGCTGCGCGGTCGGAGATTTCGACAATGATGGCCGGCTGGACATCTATTTCATCAATTATGGCGCCAACAAGCTCTACCGGAACACCGGCGAAGGCGGGTTCGAGGATGTCACCGAAGCCTCAGGAGTTGCAGACCCCGACCATGCGGTCGGCGGCGATTGGGGCGACTTCAACAATGACGGATTTCTCGACCTGTTCGTCGTGGGATATGAGGGGCCGTTCGGCGAGCAGGTACCTGTCAACTATCTGTACCTGAATGACGGGCAGGGGGGCTTCTCCAATATCCTGCCACTCGATCACCCGATCAATGCCGGCGATCATGGTGTGATATGGGTAGACTATGATCTTGATGGCGCGCTCGATCTTTCGCTGACGGATGGCTACGGACCGGAGGGCGGACATTTCGTGTTCCGGAACGAACTCGGTGCCGGGACGGGACTGAATGTCATGGTGCTGAATTCTGCGGGACTTCGCGTTGTTCCGGGTGCGGAAGTTCGCCTGTATGACGCGGCCGGCGACATTCTTGCGACCCGCCTGGTTCACACCGGAGGCGGCTATAACGCGCAGAGCGCTGTTCCCGTACATTTCGGCCTGAAGGACGCCGAGTCCGTGACTGTGGAGGTGACGTTTCTGACTGCGCAGGGACGCGTCACTCAGAAAGTGACAGGGGTCGATCCGGTAGAATGGGCAGGCAAGGCGCTGGTTGTTCAGCAAGAATAACCGGGGACGTGCGATCAATGCTCATGGCTTGGTGCTCCTCGCGGGCGCCAAGCTTATTTTTGATCTATTACGCCCGCGGGACATTTTCCTTCCGCAACAAGCCGTGCGCGATAGTCGCGCCCATGTTGTTCGCGCCAGGCATCGGCGTCGGCTTTGCCAGCCACGTTGAGGCGTTCGGCATACTCCGCTTCCATAGCGCGCCGCTCGGGGCCGGGGCCCGAATCCGCAAAGCAACGGCTAGAAATGGTATTTGATCCGCTTTCTCCGCCGGCAATATCGCCCGATAATTTATTCGCGATCACGCCTGTCGCTGTTTGACCCTGGGGCGTTGTGTCAACCGGCGCATATTGCGCAACGGCCGAACTGCAGGAGAGCATAAAGGCTAGCGGCAATGCATGCGCGAGCTTTCGGGAATATTCAGCCATGAACTTCTCCTGATCTACGCCCCATGAGCGCCCCACCTGCGATTTTAAGCAGGTCAGTGGTCGCAATATAGGTATCTGGGGATGAACATTCGCCAACAGGCGCGCCTGGCTCAGTCGAGTTTCCGGGCTTTGGGACCATGGTGCACCCAAGAGGATTTGAACCTCTGACCTTTGCCTTCGGAGGGCAACGCTCTATCCAGCTGAGCTATGGGTGCCGCGCAGGGGGTATTTATGCGAAGCTTGAGGGCGGCGCAACCGCGATTGCCTGATGCCGGGCATAGACGGGCTGGGGCGGCGCTCTCTATGGTGTCTTCAGCAATTGCATGACCTGCCCAGAAAGGCTCCGCTGACGATGAAGCTGCCCTTTGCCGATACTCTCCTGGCCAGCTGCGCCCTGATTTTTCTGGTGGGGTGCCAGCCGTCAAACATTGATGAGGCGCCCGCTGAGGCTAGCCCGGCTGTGGCAGGGGAGGCCTGCGATGCTGCGCGGCGGGCAGAGATGCGCACCGTTCGGCCGGGGCTTGAGGCAGCGGCGCTGGAAGCTGCGCGCGCCAGCCGTGGCGACGGGGCGCCCGCGCTCTGGACGCTGCGCGATGACGATACGACCATCAATTTTCTGGGAACGGTCCACCTTCTGCGCCCGGAACTTGAGTGGCAGACGCCAGAGATCGAGGCGGCAATCGCCGGCGCGGACACTGTGGTTTTCGAGGCAGATACAACGAGCCCTGAAGCCCAGCGCGAGTTGATGAAGTTCTACACGACCCAGGGGTTTTTTACCGATGGGACGCAGCTGACGAGCCTCCTCTCGGACGCTGAGACGGCGGAACTTGAAGGGGCGCTTGAAAGTGTGGGGCTTCCCATCGAGGCGTTACTGCCGCACCGGCCGTGGATGGCCGCGGTCAACATCTCCGTGAAGCAGATGCTGGATGAGGGGTTTGATCCCGAAGCCGGCGTGGAGCAGGTGATTGAGCGCGCTGCCGTGGCCCAGGGCGCTGACTTTGCGTATCTGGAAACGGTCCAGCAGCAGCTGGGCGGCTTGGCCGGCCTCAGCCATTGCGAGCAGGTCGACTTCCTGATGGCGACGGTGGACGGCATCGGGGAAGGCGCAGGCGCGCTGGACCTGCTGGTGGATGAGTGGGCTGACGGGGACGTGACCGGCCTCGGCCTGATGATGGCCAATCCGGAAATGCTGGGGTCTCAGCCGATCTATGATGTGATGATGACCGACCGGAACGAACGCTGGGTGCCGCAGATTACTGCCATGCTGGATCAGCCGGGCACGATCCTGATTGCCGTTGGCGCGGGCCACCTGGCCGGTGAAGACAGTGTCATCAAGATGCTGCGCGACGAGGGTTATACGGTCGAGGGGCCGTAAGGCCGCTCAGTCTGCCGCGCGGCGCAGGGCGAGCAGCGCCTGAGCGAGAATGCCCTGGCTGGCGGCGCAGACGATCTGCCCGCCGAGCGCTGGTGGTTCGCCTCGCCAGTTTGTAGCAAGGCCGCCCGCGCCACGAACAACAGGGATAAGCGCGGCCACATCCCAGGCCTTGAGGCCCGACTCGGCGACCAGATCCAGCGTGCCCCCGGCAATGCGGGCGTAGGCATAGGCATCAAGCCCGTAGCGGGCGATCCGCGCGGTGGCGCGCAGATGGTTCCATGCGCCCTGTTCGGGCGGGGTGAAGATGAAGGGATCGGTTGTCGCGATGGTGGCGGTGCGCAGGTCGGGATTGCCTGAAACTCTGATCGGGAACGTGCCCTCTGGAGTTTGCATCTCTGCGCCGCCGGGCCAGCCGAGATAGCGCTCGCCCACCACAGGCTGGTCGATAACGCCGATCACCGGAACGCCCTCGGGGTTCACGAGGGCAATGAGCGTGGTCCAGACAGGCAGGCCGGCGACGAAGGCGCGCGTGCCGTCGATTGGGTCAAAATACCAGCGCCAGCCGCTGGTTGAGGCGGTTTCCGGGAATTCCTCGCCCGTGACGCCGTCATCCGGGCGCTGCGTGGAAATGAGAGCGCGCATCGCCAGTTCGGCGGCGCGGTCTGCTTCAGTCACGGGGTCGAAGCCGGATTTTTCCGTGCCGGATTTATGATCGACGGCGTCCAGATTCCGGAAATGCGGGCGGATGGCGGCCCATGCGGCATCAGCGAGCCGGCGGGCGAGGGCGATGTCGTCTGCGATATTTCGGATAGAGGTCATGGGCGAGGCGATGCCCCGCCCATGAGATCAGGTCAAGCAGCGCCGGTGCTGGAAGTGTCCTGCTCCAGGGCTTTGGCAAGCTCCAGCAGGCGGCGGCGCGGGCGCTCGCTCAGGCGGTAGTACGCACGCACCAGCTCCAGGGTTTCCTTCTGGGAGAGGATGTCGCCTTCCATCTGTTCGGCGTCATTGGCCGCGTTTGGCACGGTGCCGGGCACAACCATGCCATCATAGAAGTACTGGACGGACACATTCATTGCCCGAGCCAGATCATACAGGCGCGAGGCGGTGATGCGGTTTGCGCCACACTCGTATTTCTGGATTTGCTGGAAGCGCACGCCCACCTGGGACGCCAGATCCTGCTGTGTCATGCCAAGCAGGCGGCGGCGGCGGCGCAGGCGCTTGCCAACGTGCAGGTCAGTTTCGTCAGCCATGATCCCTCTCCATTCTGGCGGGACCACCAATCAGTCCCAAAACAGGATATTCGCGCAGTTTCTACGCAAATGCCGTGCCGGGACGCCGAAACTGCCCGAACATTGGGCAGAAAAGAGGGGGTGGCAGGGGTGCGGCGAATAGGTTCTTGGTCGTTTGTGCATCGCAACATAATCTGACCTTGCACTTCGGTGCAGACGCCTCTGGCGTTTCCTCCCTTTGACTTTGGCCGCGCCTGAGGGCGCGGCCTTTTTTCTTTCCGGTCAGGGAGTTGCTATCGCTCGGTTAGCTCACGGATGGCGGCAATCATCTCGACGATGACGGCGTCCATGATCGGGCGAAGGGCCGAAAAGCCGCCAGCGCGGGTAATTGCCTGCTCGTCCATATAGAGGCCGCGATTGATTTCGATCTGAATGGCATGAATGCCGCGTTTCGGGCGGCCATAGCGCCGGGTGGTATATCCCCCGGCATAGGGTGCGTTGCGCGCCACAGTCAGCCCGTGATTGCGGAAAACCCGCTCCAGACGGTTTACCAAGCGGGCATCACTGCTTGATCCGAAGCGATCGCCCAGGACAATGTCGGTCAAATTGCGCCGGCCAGGCTGTACCGATGGCATCGAGTGGCAATCCACGAGCAATGCCCGGCCATGCCGGGTTCGCTGCGCGTCGAGCAGGCCCGATAGCTGGCCATGATAGACATCATGGATACCCGACAGGCGTCGTTCTCCCTCCGCCTTGTACAGGAGCCGGCTGTAAATCGCTTCGCCCCGCGCGCCGACCCTGGGCAAGCAGCCAAGACCTGCTTCAACGCGCGGCGTGGGCAGGGCGCAGGCCCGAGGTGGGCCGTCATGAAACATGGCGGGATCGAGTTCGTGGGGATCGCGGTTGAGGTCAACGACTGACCGCCCAAACCGCGCTGCGAGCAGGGTTCCGCCATGGTGAGGGGCGTTTGAAAACAGCTCGTCCACGAAGGCGTCTTCCGTTCTGCGGACATCCATCAAGGGGACGCAAAGCGCAGAGACCATTTCTTCAGGATAGTGGTTGCCCGAATGCGGACTTGCAAAAACGATCGGGGCGGCGTCAATTTGAGGCTCGGACAACAGGAAGGGGGCATCGAGCTCAGGCGGCTCGATGGGCGGTCCTTCATCAATCGTTAGGATGGGCGACGTATCGGGCATCTGCGCAATGGTTTGAAAATCGTTCGCAAGGTCAAGGCTTTTCAGTGTCGGCGTGTGGTGCCAGTCTTGCAAGCCTTCGTGTTCACCGCCGATTTACCATCGGTAGGCTTAATGTGTTAAATGTATGAATCACATCACAGGGGACCCTGCGTGACCAAAATCCTGCTCGCTGAAGATGATGATTCGATGCGCACCTTCCTGGCTTCGGCGCTGCGCAGGGCAGGGCACGATATTCAGGACTATGCGGACGGCGAAACAGCGCTCCAGGCGCTTGAACGTGAAGTGTTCGATCTGCTGCTCACCGACATCGTGATGCCGGGCCTCGACGGGATCGAGCTTGCGCGCCGTGGCGCGGAACTCGATCCGGCGATGAAGATCGTTTTCATCACCGGCTTTGCCGCCGTTGCCCTCTCCTCTGGCTCGCCGACACCGGCAGGCGCCAAGGTTCTCTCCAAGCCCTTCCACCTCCGCGAAATCGTGGAAGAGGTAGACAAGGTTATGGCAGCCTAACCTAACCCAGATATGAGAGCAGGTTGCGCGCCGCATTAGCAGCGCTGGCGGCGGCTGTATCAGACAACATGCCTTCCTCGCCCACCCAGTCACCGGCCAGGTAGACCCCTGGCATGTCAGGTATTGTAATATCCGGCCGCGGCACCGCGAGGGTCGGCAAGGCGTGAACGACCGGCATGGCAATCAAGCGCTGGCGACGCACAATGATCTCCCGCCAGCCTGGCACGGCTATATCTGCGAGGGCTTCAAGTTCGGTGATGGCATCGGCGCCCGGCGCCTCGTCTGGAGCGAGGTAACGCGCGAAATGGACCAGGACGCCGCCGGGTGGAGCAAGCCGCGCCGTTGCAGAGTGGATGGAAGCGTACAGGGGCTTGTCGATGCCGAGTACGAAATCATGCGCGTCTTGAGGGCGGTGGCTCAGGGCAAGATCCAGGGTATTCGCACGGCAGCTTCGCAGATTGGCATATCGGCCCGGCTGGCCCGTAAGTTGAGCGGCAGAGTCCGGCGCGCAGGCGAGAATGATGCCCTCGGCAGAGAGCGTCTCGCCGTTTGCCAGGGTCACGGCCCAAACCTCGCCGGATCGTTCCAGCCTTGTGACGGGTGAAGAGGCCCGGATGGTGGCGCCTGCGGCGGCGGCTTTTTCAAGAAGGCCGTCGACGAGACTCTGCCAGCCATCGTTGACATAAAGTGTGTCCGTGAGCGCCAGGCGAACCTGTGCAAGGCCCGCCGCAGCGGGAAGCTCCTGTTCGGCGTGTGCGTAGCTCGACAGGCGCAGCAATGCCGAAAGCGCCTCGCGCACATTCGGGCGCAGGCGCAGCGAATCAGCCCACTGCGCGAATGAGCCGGGTGGCGTCCCGGCAGTGCGTATCTGGTCCATCAACTTTGGAAAGCTTGCTTTGTCGGCCATGTCGAAAAGGCTGGTTCGCATCAGCGACGCTGCGCTGAAGGGAAGTGTATGCAGCTTCCCGCCGCGCAATGCTTTGCGGGTGATCTCGCGGGGCTCGCCCGCATAGGGGACACCAATCCGGTCCAGTGCTTGCCGGAAGCTGCCGGCCAGATAGAGCGCGTGAGGGCCCTGGTTCAGCGCGAAGCCACCCTCTCGCTTTGTCTGGGCGCGGCCGCCGAAGTGTGCGGTGGATTCAAGCAAGGTTACAGAGGTGCCGGCGGCGGCGAGATCATGTGCGGCAATCAGGCCGGCGAGACCTGCGCCAATGACAATTGCATGCGGGACCATGAAGGGTTTCCTTTATTCGGACATTATATATCCGATATATACCGGATGAGAAATATCCGCAATGATAATCGCAGGAGGATTCACCGATGAGGATGGGAGAAGGGGTAGAGTGGGCGGCCCATGCCTGCTTGCTGTTGTCGGCTCTGCCAGACGGAGCAGGCCTGCCAGCTGCGGCAATAGCGGCCTTTCATGACGTGCCGCCCGCTTATCTTGCCAAGCATATGCAGGCGCTGGCGCGGGCGGGGATTGTCACCTCAGCGCGCGGCGCTTCGGGCGGCTATCGCCTGGCTCGCGCGCCGGAAGAGATCAACCTGCTTCAGATTGCCGACGCGGTAGATGGTGGCGAGCCGGCCTTCCGCTGCACCGAAATTCGCCAGCGCGGCCCCTGCGCGGCAAAGGCGGAAGAGTGTATGAAGGCGTGCGGCATCGCGGCGGCGTTTTGGGCTGCCGAACGCATTTACAGGCAACATCTGGAGGGCGTGCGCCTTGCAGATATTCGCTCGGCACTGGTCCGAAAGCAGGATTCGGCCAACATGGAGCGTCTAAAAGCCTGGCTCGAAGCCCATGCCAACAATTGAGACCGCAGTGCCTGCGCGAAACCCCGCTTGACGCGCCAGCCCGGATTGTTCATTACGCCTCTTCTTCAGGCTTGGCCCGTACGGGGTCTTGGCCAAAAGGGCGGTTAGCTCAGCGGTAGAGCACTACGTTGACATCGTAGGGGTCACAAGTTCGAACCTTGTACCGCCCACCATTCCTGACGCTTTCTCCATTTCAAGCTCCGGCAGCGCTGATGGCGTGACGGGGGCTTTGCGTTTGTCTTGCCACGTGCGGACAAGGCGCTAACCTTGCGGTCAGGGAACCGTGAGGGGGGGTAGATGCCGCTGTTCGCAATGAAGTCTTCAGCGGCGATGATCGCCTGTCTGTGTCTCTCGGCCTGCATCACCCAGCGCGAGCATGTGTTGGCGCCGGACGCGTGGGGCATCGTGATCGACGCCCGGCAGGGCCAGCCCGTTCAAGGCGCGCAGGTTCGATATCCAGAAGTTGGG
Source organism: Hyphomonas neptunium ATCC 15444 (assembly GCF_000013025.1). Taxonomy (NCBI): domain Bacteria; kingdom Pseudomonadati; phylum Pseudomonadota; class Alphaproteobacteria; order Hyphomonadales; family Hyphomonadaceae; genus Hyphomonas; species Hyphomonas neptunium. The sequence continues at coordinate 223,616 of NC_008358.1, forward strand.
GCGCTGGCGCCGGTCATGACGGATACAGATGGCGGCTTCACGTTGCCGGGGCTCACCGACAAACGCACGATTGTCGCCCTCCCGATGGGCGGTGTTTACCGGAGCCTCACCGAGGTGCGTGTTTCCGCATCGGGACTGGCGGATGGGTATGCCAGCGCGGCCTTCATCAATGGGGGACGGCCTGCGAAGACCATCTACCGGGTTGTCGTGCTGATGTTTCCGGCCGACGCGGCAGAGACCCCGCTCCACGAACTGATGCGGGATTGTGTGGACGGACCCGAACAGGACCACGCGTTGCATCTTGCCGACTATGTTTCTGCGCTCGATCCAGAGAATCCGCCTGTCTGGTTTGATGAAGAAACACCCGAAGCCCTGCTGGAGCATCTCCATAATGCCCTGCCATCCTCCGGATTTATGGCTTGTGAGCGGATGAATGAAGCCTACGAGATGTTCAAGACGCAGACAGAGCCACTGGAGGCGATCCGAAGGGCGGCCTATATCGCTTCGCTGCCACCTCACCTGAGGCCCTTGCCAGAGCCGGCGCACAAGTGATGCAGGCCGCCGCTTACAGGGCTGAAACCTTTTAACGAAGGCATACTGATAGGGCGTCCGAGGCGGGATTCAATAATCGATATTTGCCGTTTTTCGATAAATACTTGTTGCGAAGACGGGCTGCTTTGCTACCTTTCCGGCAAGTCCGCAGTTCCGCGGGAAATATCGGAGGCATGAGCAAGATGGCCCAGGCGACAAGCCCCTCGGCACTTCAATATCTCGACAAGGCAATGGGCGGGCTGAAACAGCTCGGGCTGGTGCCGGACAGCTCAAAGAGCGGCGCGGCGCCGATTGTCGCGCTGCTGGAGCAAATCGCCGATCTTGAGCCGGAGAAGGTGGCAGCGATTGCCCGCACGCTGGATCAGGCGAGCCTGTTCAATGATGTGGTGCGCGAGCAGGTCGCGGGGATCACCGTCGGCGAGCGCTATGAAGGTATCACGACCGCCTTCAATTCGATCCGTGATGACGCCAAATCCCTTGTCGATCAGTATGCCGATGGCAAGATTTCGACGATGGAGCGCGCCTCGAATGTCTGGATGAAAATGACGCGGGGCGACATCGCCAGCCGCTTTGACAAGATCAAGGATCTCTATCTCGAGGTTCAGGATGAGTCAGCCAATCAGATCGACCGGGAGCGGAAGATCCTGGAGGCCTATCTCGATTTCCGCGGTGCAATGAAGCAGTCCGAAGTGCTCGCACTGGAAGTGCTCAAGGCGGCTGAGGCGGAACTCGACGCGGCCAAGGCACGCGTTGGGGAAGCCGTCTCGGCTCTTGGCGCCTATGCCGGAGAGGACCCTGCAGAGCGGGCGCGGCTGGAGCTGGCGCGGGACGAACAACTCCGCCTGCTGCAGGCCGAAGAGAAGCGGTATCAGGTTTCCAAGGACCTCTCCGACAACATCACCATCGGCTACAATACGTCTGAAGTGATCATGGCGCGTCTCGTCCAGACGACAAATGCCAAGGAGCGCGTCTATGCCCAGTCGGTCAGCTTTTTCTCGACCAACGAGATCGTGCTGACGGCGCTGACAGCAAGCTTCACCGGTATGCATGGTCTGCACGAGTCCACGCAGACGCTGGAAGCGATGAAGAAGGGTGTGGATCAGAGCCTGGAAGTGCTCGCCGACATTGGCGGGCAGGTTCAGGAGGCCGCCGTGCGGGCAGGTTATGGGCCAACTGTTTCTGCCGCATCGGTCAAGATGCTGGTGGAAAGTGTCGTCTCCTATCAGGAGCGTGCGCAGACGATCATCGCCGAAATGCGCAAGCTCTCGACTGAGAACTCCAAGGAAATCCGCGAAGCCGTGGAAGATGGCAAGCGCCGCCTGACCAAGCTGGTTGAGGAGGGCGCAACGCTCGCGCTGCTTCCCAAGCCGTGACATCGCCCGGCGCGCCAACAGCTCATGCCAGCAACAAGCTCGACGACATCCTCCTTGCGATGGATATCGTCGACACGCTGCGCCACCGCGAGCAGCTGGTGCTCAGCGAGCTTGATGCGGGCGCGCGGGAAGAGGCGCTGCTGGGGCGGTTGAAGGATATTTATGCGGCGCAGGGTATCGATGTGCCCGAACAGATCCTGAAGGAAGGGGTCAAGGCGCTTGAAGAACGGCGCTTCGTTTATGAACCGCCCAGGCCGTCGATCTCCGTCAGCCTGGCCAGAATTTATATAGCCCGCGGCCGATGGATGGCGCCGCTGATCCTGGCCGTCATCGCCATCGGATCGATCGCGGCAGCCTGGCATCTGGGCGTCGCCGTGCCCGAACGCGAACGGGCCGCAGCCGCACAGATCGAGCTTGCCCAAACGCTGCCGTCCGAGATCGGACGGCTGCATGGTGAGATTATAGCTCTCGCCCTTGAGGCGCCGACACGGTTGCAGGCAGACGCGCTGAAAGCGGAAGGGGAGCGTGCCATTGCAGCTGAAAACATTACCGCTGCGCGGGGCGCCCAGGCGGGGCTGGAACGGCTCCTGCGCGATCTGACGGCGGTTTACGATGTTCGGGTCGTGTATGGGCCTGGAGAGGCGCGTTCGGGCGTGTTCCGGATTCCCGAGGATGTCCCAGGCGGGCGGAACTATTATCTGATTGTGGAGGCCGTGGACCCGTCAGGCAAGCTGGTGGAGGTGCCCGTCACCAGCGAGGAAGACAGGCGCTCGGACCGGGTGACGCGCTGGGGCCAACGCGTCAGCGAGGCTGTCTTTCAGTCCGTCGCTGACGATAAGAGCGATGACCAGATCATTCAGAATTCCGTCATCGGACGGAAGGCGCAAGGCTATCTTTCACCCCAATACACAGTCGAAACGCCGGGCGGCGCGATTCTGGAGTGGTGAACCGATGAGCGGAAATTTCAACGGGCGCGACGCGCTGGCTGAACTCGACAGGCTGGTTGCCCGCACGCGACAATCGCTTGCCGAGGCCTTGTCTGCGGCAGATACCGGCGAAGCGCGCCAGACCGCCATCCAGCGAGAGCAGGCTGAGGCGTATGCTGCGCTCGCCGATCTACGTCTTGGTCTCATGAATGCCGGGGAGGCGGCAGAGACGTTTGGACGGATCGGCGTGACGGCTGGCGACATTGCCGAGCGGCACGCGGCTTTTGTCGAAACCGAACGCAGGGCCTTGGAGACTGCGGCCGCTGATGTACAGGCCAAGGAGGAGGCGCGCGCCGAGCTGGCTGCGGCCTATGATGCCGCTATTGCCGCATATGAAGCGCGCGTTTCGGAAGCGGAAGCCACCCTCCGGCAAGGTGCTGAATATGCAAACCTGACAGGGGCCGCCGAAGAAGCCCGCGCCATGACCTTGCGCGCCGCCCAGAAGCTGGAGATTGCGCGGGCTGACCGGGAAGAGAAGGGAAAGCCCTACCGGGATGACACGCTGTTCAGCTATCTGTGGAAGCGGAAGTTCCGCTCGCCGGAATACAAGGCGCCGCCGGTAATCCGCATGCTGGATGGCTGGGTGGCGAAGCTGTGCAGGTATGATCAGGCTTTCCTGAATTATCAGCGGCTGACCGAATTGCCCGAACGGATTGCCGAGCATGCCGCCTATATGGCGCGGCTCGCAGATGAGGCGGAAGCAAAGCTCGTCGAGGCAGAAGCGCGCGCCATGGAAGACGCCGGGACCGGTTTGCTGAAAACGGAGTCGGATCGGATCAAGGCGGCGATGGGCGCATGCGATCTGGAGATGGAAGCGGCCGAAGCGCGGCACCGGGAAATGGCGGAGCGTCACGAAGCGGCGTTGCGGCAAGAAGCAGGTCCGGCGGTCGAGGCGCGGCGACTATTGGAGACAGAGCTGCGTAAGGCCAGCTTTCCAGACCTTCGTCTGCTGGCCGCGGAGACGGCAGAGCTGGATGACGACCGGATTGTGGACAGGCTGGTGCGTCTGCGGACCGAGGAGATGTCATTGGAGCTGGAAGCCGGCCGGATGACGGCGCGTCCCGCAGCCCTGCGCGACGAGTTGGGGCGGGCCGAAGCGTTGCGCAGGCAGTTCAAGCAGGCGCGGTTTGATAGTCCTTATGCCGTTGTTTTCAAATCCGCTTTTGATGAAGTGGTCTCCGATCTGATGCGGGACAAGTTAGACGTGCGCGGCGCGTTGCAGCGCCTCAGCCGGTCGGTGCGGCGGGCGGAGGCCCCTTCGGAAGCCCATCCTGATTTCGGGGGACAGGGGCGTAGCCAGACGATTGGCCTTCCCGATGTGTTGGGGGGTATGATCGGCGGCGTCCTGGGCGAAGTTCTTGAGGAAGTGATCCGCGAAACCACGCGGGGCGGGGGTGGGTACGGGTCCGGGCCGATATTTCCGGGGCCGCCGAAACGGACATCCCGGCCATCGCGCAGCGGCGGCCGCTCCTTCCCTTCGGGCCGGGGAAGGAAGGGCGGTGGCGGGTTCAAGACGGGCGGGGGTTTCTGAGTAAAATCAGAGACCTAGCTGCCCCTTGGAAAGGATGCCGCGCTGGATTTCGTTGGAGCCGGCATAGATCGATCCGGCCCGGTCATTGAGGTACTTGGCCGAGGCGGTGACGGCACTTTCAGGCCCCACCACCGGGACATTCCGGGACAGATTGAGACACTCCGGGACAGGAACCGGCCCGCCGGGGGAGGTGTGCTGCGGCTGGAAGGGCGCGACATAGACACCGGCCAGTTCAATTGCCAGCTCGGTCAGGTGCTGGCTGAGCTCGGTGCCGCGGATTTTCATCATCGAGGCCTTGAGGCCGGGCGTGCCGCCTTTTGCGAGGTCTGCCATCTGTTGAAGTTCTGCTGCCTCGAGGGCCATGATCTCTGCCTCGGCGAGGGAGAGTTTGCGGGCAAAGCCAGCATCCAGCAGACCCTCTTCGGCGGCAGTGGCGCGGATGGCGCGCACGCGGGCGAGCAGGCGGGGGCCATAAGAGGATCCGCCACGCTCGAATTCGAGCAGGTATTTGGCGACCGTCCAGCCTTCATTGATCTTGCCGACCACATTCGCCTTGGGCACGCGCACATCGGTGAAGAAGACGGCATTCTGGATATGCTCGCCCGAGAGCATGATGATCGGGTCCACTTTGACGCCGGGCGCGGTCATGTCGATCAGGACGAAGGTGATGCCCTGTTGCAGCTTGCCGGAATTGTCGGTGCGCACGAGGCAGAACATCATGTTTGCTTCATGGGCGTGGGTGGTCCAGATTTTGGAGCCATTGCAGATGAAGGCATCGCCATCATCAACCGCTGACATGGTCAGCGCGGCGAGGTCTGAGCCGGCATGGGGCTCTGAATAGCCCTGGCACCAGAAATCCTCGCCTGAGAGAATGCGGGGCAGGTAGTAATCCTTCTGTTCCTTTGAGCCGTGGCCGATGAGGGCGGGGCCGCACATGCCGATGCCCATGGGTGAGAGCGGCGGGGCGCCCGCGCGGGCCATTTCAACATCAAAGATGTAGCGCTGCGCCGGGGTCCAGCCCGTGCCGCCATATTCGACGGGCCAGGAGGGGCAGGCCCAGCCCTGCTTCACCAGAATTTGCTGCCACTTCATGCCGATGGGCTTGGTCGAATAGACGCTGGTCATGCGCTTTGCGTAGGCGCGCAGGTCGTCGGTCAGGTGCGCGTCCAGAAAGGTGCGAACTTCCTGGCGGAAGGCTTCTTCTTCGCGGGTGAAGGAGAGGTTCATGCGGGGGCCTCCTTGGCCATGGATGCAGTGCGTGCGGCCTCAACAAGGCGGCGGCGTTGAGTTTCAGATTTCCAGACAAAGCTGCGTGGCAGGCCGATGCGCTCTGACGCCTGCGCCGGCGGGCCGTTCAGATCGGGTGTACGCTCGGCGATGGCAGCCATGCTTTTCACAGTCAGTCTACCAAGCGGCGAAAGATCGTATTCCGCGCCGAGTTTGAGGCGTTCGCGGACCTGTTTGGGAAGTATGTCGACGGCGGCATGGACAAGCGCGCTCTGCAGACCTTTGGGCACGCCCGGCGCGGCGCGCCCGGATTTCATGATGCCCAGAAACTCGGTGTTGATGGGGTGGGGTTCAAAGCGGGGCAGGAGGCGGGCCATCATGCAGTTGAAGTGTTCGACCGAGCGCAGTGGTTCCTGAACACCATAAAGACGCGCAACCGCTTCGCCTTCTGCAAAGAACCGGTTCATCTCGTCCTCGGTCAGGGGCCGGACAAAGCGGTGGTAGGCCATCAGGAACCCGTAAGCGGCCGTTGCACTGACCCAGTCGAGGAGTTCCGGATCGAGGGCGCGGTAGGATTCCCCGGAGGGCGTTTCGCCTTTCACGCGCGCATGCATGTTGGTGACGCCCTGGATGACGCGGCGGGCGGCACTGGCGGGGCCATAAGTGCCGACCATGGCGGCCGTGCCGGTGCGCTTGGAGCGGCCGATAGGATCTGTCTTGAAGACTGAATGATCCCACACGCCGGAGCGGATACGGGCATCGGCAAATTCCAGCAGAACGGCGCAGACGCCGCCGATTGCGAGCGCAACGGGGTTCTTGAAGACCTGCCAGGTGATGGAATCCGGCGCGATCAGAGCGGCTTCGCCGGGCGGTGTTGTGTAATCCACCTTCCAGCCGAGATAGGTTTTAGGGTCGCTCATGCTCTCCTCCCCAGGAGTTTGTGCCAACATATCTCAGGGCGCATTGCCTCAACAGACGCGACGTGGCGTCACCGCAGAGCTTAAGCGCGCTCTAGGCGGGAGATAGCTGTCACAAATGATAGGCAGGCGCGGCGCTTCTGCGCGTCAGTTTGCAGCCGAACCATCGGGGCGGACATCGTCATTCATCGTCGCAAGCCGGATGCTGACGAGATAGGCTTTTTCCGCTTCCATGTTTGCCAGGATAAGGCCGGCCTGATCGGACACCATCAGCCGGAGGAAGCCTGCGGCGAAGCCGGCATCCATCTGGTTGAAGATCTGCGCAGCCTGATCGGCCTTCATGGCGCTGTACATGCTGGCAAGGTGCGCAATATCCTCGTCCGAGCTTGCCTGCATCTGTTGCCAGCGCGATTCCAGCGTCTCCTGCAGAAGTTTCAGCTCGGCAGTCTGCTGTTCCAGCTGGTTTTCCCAGTCCTGAAGCTCAAGCTGCTTCTTCTTCACTTCGTCGCGTTCAGATTCAAACAGCCACTGATCTTCTTCCAGAAGGGAGGCCGATTCCGAGGAGAAGCATACCTGGGTGAGATTGCTGGAGCTGGCGACGGCCGGTTCGGGTTTGGGCGTGGTCTCGGTACTGGCAACCGCGCTGCTGATTTTTGCTTCGGTGGCGGGCGCCTGTTCGGCAAATGCCAGCGCGTCCGGGAGGAAGCGGGTTGCGCCACCGATCGTGAAGAGAACACCGAGTGTGAGGAGGACGTTTGAGCGGTTGTGCATGGGCATAACTCTTTTCGATCAGGCCGATTTTGCACGGGGAGGGGGGGCAGGAATGTCTGCCTGACTTGCTTCGGTAACAGCGCGCATCTGGCGCATCAGGGTTGTCATCTCAACGATGCGGGCGCGGGACTGGTCGAGAACATCGCGCATCATCACATTGAGCTCGGTCTGGGCGGCATGCACCTGGTTGGTTACGCCGGTCTGCGAGCGCTCCATGGTCATGATGGTGTCTTCCAGACGTTTGCACATCTTCTCGCCATCGCTGATGAGATGCGCGAGGCGTGTAGCCATGCTCTCTACGCGGGTGCGCGTGTCATGGGTTGCCTGGGACATGGCCGAAACCGAATTGGTCATCGCCGTGATTGTGGCGCCAAGCCCGTCTTTGGTGTCCTGGAGGGCTCGCAGACGTTTTGACAGCACGAAGCAGTATACGCAGGCCGCAAACGATACGAGGAAGATTGCCACGTCCGTCGGCTGAATGGTGTTGATGAGGGCGGAGATGTCCATGGCGCTACCTCAACAGGAATTCTGTAATCAGCACGCCGTTTGAAGCGGCGCTGCCAACGACGAGTTCGGAGCGGCGCGCCAGCTGTTCGCGCAGGTGCGGGTAGAAGCCGGGCTCTTCCAGATCCTTGAGTTCGATCGAGCGAAGGTAGTTGTTGAATGCATCGATCAGCATCGGCTCGGCCTGTTTGACCTTGGCCGCGTTGTCCTTGCCGGTGACGATTGAAATATTGAGCTTCAGATAGCGGTCGGCCGGCGCGCTGCCGATCGTGATGAGGATTTCCTTCATCTCGATATAGACCTGATCCTGCGCCAGGGGCGCTACCGCCGGCGCAGCCGTTTCCGAACCCGCTGGCGGACATGCCGCAGCAGGCGTTTGGGCAGGCGGAGTCAGGAAGTAGAACAAGCCGAAGGAGCTCGCCAAAGAGGCGGCAGCAACTATCAGCAGCCCGGCGATACCACCGCCGGACTTCTTCCCGGATTCTGTCTGTCCCGATTCGTTCGTGTCGGGTTTCTTAGCCATCTAGCCCCCATTGGATCTCGTGAGGCACGTTCCTAATGACTGATCCGGGGTAAAGATAACCTTAACGATTTCGCGCCAAATATTAATCATTACAGCTGACTCGTATGCAGCCTGGGGCGACCGCATTTATGAAATTTCTTGATACTCTCAAAGCCCTGCCTGTTTCGCGGCAGCTGATGCTGGCCGCCGCGGTGGCGGGCATGATTGCCGCAATGAGCTTCCTGGTTCAGGGGGCGACGCGTGATCCCATGACGTTGCTCTATTCCGGCCTTGAACCGGCCCATGCCGGCGACATCATCAAGGAGCTGGAACAGTCTGGAACTCCCTATGAAATCAAGGGCGAAGCGATCTTTGTGCCGCAGGGAAAGCGGGACGCGATCCGCTTCACACTGGCCCAGCAGGGGCTGCCGCGCCCGTCGGTGCAGGGCTATGAACTGCTGGACGAGGTGAACGGGTTTTCGGTTACGTCGGAAATGTATAACGCGGCCTATTGGCGGGCCAAGGAAGGCGAGCTGACGCGGACGATCCTGGCTATTCCCGGCGTGTCTTCGGCGCGGGTGCATATCGGCGCGAATCTGCGGTCTGGTTTCTCGCGGTCGCAGCCCAATCAGACCGCTTCGGTAACCCTGACGACCGCGCGTGACATGACGGCGGGCCAGGCAGAAGCCATCCAGTATATGGTGGCGCTGGCCGTTGCGGGCCTGCGCGCCGAGGATGTGGCCGTGATCGACCCGGTGAAGGGCATTCTGGCGGGGCCGAAAGCCAACCGGACCGAAGAACCCGCAGTGGCCGCCGCGACGCAGGCGAGCCTGCTGGAACAGAAAATCCTCAGCCTGCTGGAGCCGCGGGTTGGCGTGGGCAATGCGCGGGTTTCGGCGACCGTGGATGTCAGCCGGCAGCGGCAGGTCACCTCGGCAGTGACATTTGACCCCAATTCAAGGGTCATCCGTAACCGGACGACCAATGATTCCACCGGTGCAAGCGCCGGGGCAGGCGGGGGCATGACCGTCGCCAGCAACCTGCCACAAGGCGGCGAAGGCGGGGGCGGAAACACCTCCACCAACAAGAACTCGACCGAAACGGTCTCCTATGAAATCAATGAAACGCGCACCGAAGTCGAAACGCTTCCCGGTGAGGTTCAGCGGATCACCATTGCGGTGTTGCTGAATGAGCAGGCGCTGGGAATTGATCCGGCGGCGGCCGATGTGGCCACGCTGACCCAGCAGATGGCGGCGGATTTCGAACAGCTGATTGCTTCGGCGGCAGGGATTGATACCGCTCGGGGCGATACGATTTCGATTGAACTGATGCCGTTCCAGGCGGTGCCTGTCGATGATCTCATCGAAGTGCCGGGCATGGTTGAGCAGCTGATGGAGCGCTATTTCTGGTCCGGATTGCAGGCTTTGCTGTTGGGGCTGGTGGTGATCGTGCTGGGGGTCGGCGTTGTACGCCCGATGCTTGTGCAGAAATCGAAGGATGCTCTGTCTCCGGAGGATCTTGGGGCAGGGGCGGGCGCAGAGGGTGCCGGGCGGGCCGTTGCCAGCGGCGCCGATGTGGAAAGCGACCCGTTCGCCTATCTCAAGGATTATGCCACCGACCGGCAGGAAGAGACAGCCGCGCTGCTCCAGCAATGGCTTACGGAAGATCAGCAGTCGGGGCAGACCGATCAGATCGCCACGGCTTTTGACAATCGCAAGGTCGCCGTGAATGAGTGACGCCGTATTCTCCCACCTGCCACGGTTTGATGCGGTGACCGGGCCGCGGCCCGCTGATTGGCTTCGCGCGATGACGCGGGATGATCTGCAGGCGCCTTCGCGGCCTGAAGAGGCGGAAACGCCCGCGCCTGCGCCGGCGCAGGCCAAAGCTGAACCTGCCGTGGTGCGGCCCATTCCGCAGGAGACTGCTGCGCTGCAGGCGACGATCTCGAGCCTGGCAAAGGCGATGGAGCGGATTGATGCCGAATCCCGTCAGCAGACGGTGGAAACGGTGCAAGCGATCGCCGGTCAGCTTTTTCCCGAACTATCCCGGCGGTTTCTGGCTGAGGAAATTGGCCGGCACCTGCCGGGGCTTATTCCCGTTGCGGTGCCGGTTGTCGATATTCGCGCCGAGCCGGGGCTGGCAGCGCAGCTGGAGGAGATGATCAGCCGCACGCCCTCTCTGGAGGGGCGGTGCAACGTTATCGCGCAAGACGGGCAGGGGACTGGCCGCGCGGAAGTTTCCTGGCGCACTGGCGGGGTCAGTTTTGACTTCGAGAGTCTGTTGGACGCCTGCCTGAATGATCTTGGATCAACACATAAAAAGAATACGGAGTACAAATGATGGCTACCCCCGAAAAGGCGATGACGGAGTTCGACGGTCAGGACCGCCGCGATCCGTCAGGGCGCAATTCCTACCGCCGCTCGATCTACAGTGTACCGGTAACGGTTACGGTCTCGATTGGTCAGAAGCGTCTCAGCGTGCAGGAAATTCTGGAGCTTCAGCCTGATTCCGTGATCGCGCTGTCTTCAAAGGTGGACGATCCGGTGGATCTTTTCATTGATGACAAGCTGATCGCGAAGGGTGAGCTGGTTGAGACCGATGACGGCCAGATTGCCGTGAAGATCGTTGAAATCATTGAAAAGGCCATTGAGCCGGAATGATCAGGGCGGCAGCCTTCTATCGTATCCTGTTTCTGGCTGCTTTTGCCGCCTGCCTGGCCTTTTCCGGACACGCACAGGAGGCGCCCGCTGCGCTGGACGGGTTGCTGAACCCGTCCGGTGACGGACAGCTTTCAAGTTCGGTTGTCCAGCTGGTTCTGCTTGTTACGGTGCTGAGCCTGGTGCCCGGCATTGCGATGATGGTCACGTGTCTGCCATTTATGGTGATCGTGTTCTCTTTCATGCGCCAGGCGATCGGCGTTCAGCAGGCACCGCCCAACATGATGATCATGGCACTGGCCATGTTTCTGACCTTCTTCGTCATGGAGCCGGTTTTCATGTCAGCGTGGGAGAACGGCATCTCGCCCTATATGGACGGCGTGCTGGACGAGCAGCAAGCCTGGGCGCTTTCAACAGACCCCTTCCGTGCCTTCATGATGCAGCGGACCGACCCTGAAGCGCTTCTGACGCTTGGGGACGCGGTCAATCGGCCGGTTGTGGAAGGGGAGGACCCGGCTTTTTCCCTGCTGGCAACGGCCTTCATGCTGAGCGAGATCAAGCACGCATTCCAGATCGGCTTTGTGATCTTTTTACCCTTCATGGTGATTGATCTTGTCGTGGCCTCCGTCCTGATGGCGGTGGGTATGATGATGGTGCCGCCAACGGTTGTTTCCTTGCCCTTCAAGCTGGGGTTCTTCGTATTGGCCGATGGTTGGCTTAAGATCACCGAGGCGGTGCTCAGGGGTTACGCAACATGAGCACAGTTACGCGGCTTAACCGGCGCGCAGAAACGCCCGCTAACAAGTCAGAGACGGCCGGGCCGGCATTGACGCAGGCGCAGCGGGCGGCCGTCATCATTGCGCTGCTCGGTGACAGCGCCGCCAAACCGATTGTCAACAAACTTGACGATGTGGCTCTGGCGCGCGTGGCCTCGTCTCTGGAGACCGTGACGTATCTTTCCAGGGAAGACCTGATCGCTGTCGTCATCGATTTTCTCACGCAGTTGCGCAAGACATCCGGCGCGCTGCGGGGCGGGCGGTCACGCGCCCGCGAAGTCATCCAGGGGGTGGTCGATTCCAGCCGTATGAAGGCAATTTTCGGCGAAGAGGAGCCGGTGCTTCAAGCCGCCCAGATTGCCGAAACGGGTGACGTATGGACCCGCCTCAGCACGCGGGACGGGAAACTGGTTGCCGCTTACCTCAACCGCCTGACGCCCAACATCATTGCGCTGATCCTGCGCAAGCTTGACGCGTCCATTGCCTCCAACATCATCTGTCATCTGAAGGACGAAAAGCTCGGGCCCACACTCGGTCAGATGGTTGAGGCGCCCAAGCTCGATCCCGGCATCGATTCGGTGATTGAGCGAATGCTGGAAATGGAGTTCCTGAACGCGCCAGGCGAAGAGACCGGGGACGCCGGGGATGAGAGCCATCTTGAGATGATCGGGGAGGTTTTGAGCCTCATCCCGACCGACAAGCGGGAGAATCTCGTTGGCTTCCTGAAACAGCGTTATGAAGAAAAGCTTCCTCTGATCCAGAAGGGGCTGTTCACGGTTGAGGGGCTTCCCGATCTCTTGCCTCGCAACGCGGTGCCGGTGGTATTCAAGGAGCTCGACCAGCAGGTTGTCCTGCGGTTGCTTGCCTCGTTCCGCGGCGCCAATGATGCGGTTTCCGAATACCTGCTGGGGAACATCTCTTCCCGCATGGCAGATCAGTACCGGGAAGACCTCAAAGAGATCGGCGCCGTGGCGCCCAGCGAGGCAGAGACGATCCAGCGGGAGTTTCTGACGACGCTGATGGATATGCGCCGGCGCGGTGTGATCACGATTACGAAGGCTGGCGCGAAGTAGTGTCCTTGGTGACAGAACACAAAAAAGGCCGGACCCGTTAGGTCCGGCTTTTTGCTATTCAGCGCCAGCTTCTAGCGGATCACAAGGTCCGCATGAATGGCGCCTGCCGCTTTCATCGAGCGGATGATGTCGGCCATTTCCTGCGGTGACACGCCAAGGGCATTCAGGCCCGCAATCAGCTGAGAGAGGGTCACATTCGGGTCAAGCATGGCGATGTTGCTGTTGCCCGTCTGGGTGATGGTAATCTCCGAGCGCGGCAGAACCATGGATTCCCCGCGGGCGAAGGGATTGGGCTGAGAGGCAACGGGCGTCTCGCGCACCTTGATGGCGATATTGCCCTGCGCGATGGCGACCCTGGAAATCGTAACGTCTTCACCCAGAACAATGGTGCCGGACTTTTCATCAATGACGATCCGGGCAGGGGAGGCCACTTCAACGGAAAGGTTTTCGATGCTTGCCAGGAGGCGGGCCGGGGATTCGGAAATGCCGCGCAGGTCGAGCTCGATTGTGCCGGGGTCGCGCATTGAGGCCAGGGGAACCCCCAGCGCGGCGTTGATCGTGTCTTCGATCCGCGCCGCTGTGGTGAAGTCGGGAGACCGCAGGGCCAGCGATATGAGTTCATTGCGATTGAAGTCGTAATTCACTTCACGCTCGACCTTGGCGCCGTTGGGCACCGAGCCGGTTGTGGGAGAGCCCCTCGTTTCGCGGGCGCCCTGGGCTTTTACATCGATCCCGCTGACGATGATCGAGCCTTGCGCCACGGCGTAGATTTCATTGTCACCCGCTTTGAGCGGCGTGAGGATCAGCGTGCCGCCCTCAAGGCTCGTGGCGTCGCCAATGGAAGCGATGTTGACATCAATGCTGGACCCCTTGCGGGAGAAGGGGGGCAGGGAGGCTGTTACGAGGACCGCGGCGACATTCTTCGGCTTGATCTGTTCGCCCTGAACGTTGACGCCGAGCCGTTCCAGCAGGTGGGTCAGGGAATCTTCCGTGAACGGTGAATTTCGTACCGTGTCTCCGGTGCCGTTGAGGCCGACGACGATGCCGTAGCCGACAAGATCGTTCTCGCGGACCCCCTGAACATCCACCACATCCCGTATGCGTGCCTGGGCATCGGCGGGAAGGGAGAAGACCAGCGGGGCAAGAGCGAGGGCGGCAATCAGCCAGGGAGACCATTTCATCGGATTACCTCAGAAAATTCAGGAGGCTAAGGTTCGACAGGCGGGAAGTCAGCACATAGGCTGCTTCCAGACTTGCCTCGAGTTGTTTGAGTTCGGAGGCCGCGTCATACTGATCGCGTCCGACGATGTTGTTATGGACGCTGTTGAGGATGGTTTCCTCTGTGTCCAGCGCTTCCTTGGCCTTCGCGACGCGCTCCTGGATGATGCCGACATCGGCGCGCAAATTCACGAGCGCGGATGTTCCCGTGCCAATCCGTTCGGCGCTTTCGCGGACGATTTCCGGGAAGTCCGTGAGCAGGGTGAGATTGTCCGCGCTGCCGCTTATCGCCATGACGGCGAGGCCGGAAATAATCTCGACAATTGCCGGGTCTGTTGCCGTCACGCTGTCTTGGTCGCTGGTCAGCGATGTGCCGCCATATATGGAGGTCTGCCATCCCCCGGTGGGCGACTGGAAATAATCGTCGAGCTGAACTTCAAAATCTGCCGCATCGATTGCCGTGGAAGCAATCTGGCGAATGTCGGCGAGTAGCTGGTCGGTATTACTGAAGGGCTGCGTTGCGGTCTCATCGCCCGAGAAGAGGAAACGGTCGCCATGCCGGCTGTTGAGCGCCGAGAAAACGTCCGAGAGCGCCGCTTTTGCGTCTCGCGACACAAGGTCTTTTCCCGGAACGTCGCCGACGCCCAAGGCTGTGAGCATCTGCACCTCAAGACCTGAAATGCGCTCTTGTACGCCGGCAAGGCTTTGCTGCGTGAGATCCAGGCGGCCTTCACGAACACCCAGCAGGCCGCGCTGATGTTCTATATCCAACAGCGCCTTGTCACTTATCATCGCGTCGCCGATGCGGCCGCCAAGATGTTTGGTCAGGTCCGCATACTGGCCGGTGACCGACTCCTGAGAGACGATCGTTGCGCGCGCGCGCATGTCGGCAATATTCTGGCTGAAGGAGGCCGAAACGATGCTGTTGGGGGGGATGATGCGCATGAGTATCAGAGCTCCATCAGGATGCCGATCATGTCGCGGGCAACCTGGATCACCCGCGCATTGGCGGCATAGGCCTGCTCAATGAGCAGAAGAGATTCCATTTCCACATCGACATCAACGCCGGTCAGAGATTGTTCGGCTTCAACAAGTGTAACGTGCTGAGCCTGCGTGGAGGCGAGCACGGAGTCCTGGTAGACGCGCTTCTGTCCGACAACAGAGGAAAGCTGCGCGGCAAGATCACTGGCGGAAAAGGCGCCCTGGATTCCGTTTGCGTTGAGGGATTTCACCTGAGTGAAAGCGTCATAGATTGCCGAGAGCGTCGCCGAGTTGCCGGGCGGGCCGGAGGCGGTTGCGCCGAGACCGTCGCGAAGGCGCCAGATGTCGCCGCCCTGCGCCGGATCAACGGCGGCGTTAACGGAAATGCGCGAGGCAAGCCCGGACAGGCCTGCGGCGTCTGGGTCTACGAACAGGCCTTGCTCACCGGGGGTTTTGGTCGGGTCTATGGCGTCATCGGAGAGGCGGGTGATGATGTCGTTCGCAACCATGTCCAACTGGTCCATGAACGCGGGCACGTCCTGATCACGCAGCGTGAACAGGGCGCCGAACAATCCGCCGGAGACCGCGCCGAACGAGGTTGAGCCGGTTGTCAGGTCGATGCCGTCAACCGAAATGCCCGACAGGTCGCCGTTGGCCAGTGTCTGGCCGGACGTGAAGGCGGAGGAGGGGGTAAATTCGATCTGGCGCGCGGTGCTGCCATTGATCAGGTAAACCCCTTGCGTGGTGAGCACATCAATCGTTCCGGCATCGCGTTGCACGGTCTGGATCGGGAGAAACTCGGCGATGGTATCGAGAACCCGTTGGCGCTCGTCCATCAGGGTTGCGGCTTGCTCCGACGTGCGGTCGATGCTGGCGATACGCTTGTTGAGGTCCTGAACCTGTTTCAGGGCCGTATTGACCGTTTCAACCCCTTGCGCAATTTCGCTATCGGCTTCGGCGCGGGCCTGCGCGCCGTATTCAGACAAGCTGTTGAGTTCCCGCGCCACAGACTTTGCTGCATCAAGCAGCGCTGATCCGTTTGCGGTCGATTCCGGAGAGGTGACCGCTGCGGAGAGGGCGGTTTCGAAGTTCGAGAAACTGCGGAACAACCCACCGCCGGATGAGGTGTTGCCCACGCGTTGGGAGATTGTCTGCCAGGTTGAGGCGAGTACGGTTGCCTGCGCGACATCGCTGGTCAGCTCACGGCGCTGAGCCTTGATGGCATCGTCCCCGGCGCGGGCGACACCGTTCGCCATAACACCGGCCGTCTGGGACCCGTTGACGAGCTCGCCCACCACCAGCGAGCGCCGGACATAGCCCGGCGTGCTGGCGTTGGCGACGTTGGTCGCGACGATCTCGGCCTTCTGGCTGGTAACCTGAAGGCCGGACCGTGCTGCGAGGATGGCGGCTGAGATGCTCACTTAGGCAGGTCTCCCCGTCATCGCCGTCAGCGTTTCAGGTTCGTGGTTTCCTGGAGCATCTCGTCGACCGTCTGCACGATCTTGGCGTTCGAGGAATACGCGCGCTGGGTTTCGATCAGATCGGTCAGTTCCGACGCGATGTCCGTGGTCGATTCCATCAGCGAGTAGCCGGAAATGCCACCCACAGGGCCGCTGCCTGCGTCCCAGAGGTAGAGGTTTCCGCTCGAATTGGAGACCGAGTAGGCTTGGGAATCCAGCGCCCGGAGACCGTTCATGTTGGGCACGTCACCCACCGGGATCTGATAGAGTGTCCGCCGGAAGCCTTTGTCATAGATCGCCTGGAGGAAGCCCTGCTCGTCGATTTCGATCGATTGAAGGTCGCCGATCGGGGAGCCGTTTTTCGTCACGGCCGTCGGCGCAAAGGAGGCAGCCAGCTGAGTGATGCCAGCGCTGTCATTCGGCCGGCCAATGAAGACTTCCACGGGGCCATGATCGAGGGTGAGGGACACGCGGCCCGTTGCCGGATCGTAAGTTGCGCCGTTGGCCGCGGTTGCAGAGGCGATACGGCCACCTGCAGTGGGCGAATCGTTGAACGTAAGCGCCAGATCACCAACGGATGTCAGCGGATCGCCCGCGCTGTCGAAGATTTCGACATTCCATTCGTTGCTTGATCCCGCTGCGGGGACTGTCGGCGTGAACTGGAAGGTTACGGTCTGGGCGCGGCCAAGGTTGTCGAAATACTCAACCGGCAGCATGTAGGGATCGCCTGGTCCGCCGGCGGTCGTGGCGTCAGCAGGGATGTTGATGCCGAGATCGATGCTTGAGGTGGGGGTCGCATTGAATTGCGAGGTCGAGATGTTCACGGGCACCAGGTTTGCGCCGCTATTACGGCTGACATTGCCGACCCCGCCCGACGAGTCGGCAGCCCAGCCGAGAAGGAAGAGGCCGCTCTGCGTGCGCAGGTATCCATTTTCATCGGCAAAGAATGAGCCCGTAGGGGTGAGCATCATGTTCCGGTTGGAGGCAAGGTTTGTGGTGCCATCCAGGTCGGTCACCGGAAGGAGGCCGCGTCCTGAGATCGCAACATCGGTCGCGCTACCGGTACGAATCAGTGATCCGGTGGCAGCAATATCTTTGTACGTATCAACGCGGACGCCGCCGGCAGCATAGGCAGATGTTTTCTGCTGCAGCACCATGCTGGAGAAGTCCACGGCACTACGTTTGTAGCCATAGGTGCCGGAGTTTGCGATGTTGTCGGAAATGGTGGCGAGGCGTGTGCCATTGACACTCAGCCCCATAACCCCCGCGTTCAGGGAGGATGAGATGCTCATATCTGGTTGCTCCTGCGTCAGATAATAACGCAAATTGGAGGCAACTCGTAAATAAGCCGATAACTCTTGTTAGCCGAGTTTCTTAATCTTCCGGTAACCGGTTAATTCGGCGGCGGGCTTAATCCGTCAGTATGGTGATGGATATGCGACGGTTCTGGGCGGCCTGCGGGTCGTCTTTCACCAGCGGGTCGGTGTCGGCTTTGCCGGACACTTCCCGGATCCGGTCTGACGGAATATCGGCGCGCGACAGAAGGCGGCGGGCAGCGTTGGCCCGGTCTGCGGACAGATTCCAGTTGTCGTAGATGGCACCATTGCGGTAGCGGTGACTGTCGGTGTGGCCAACAATCTTGATATCATTGTCAAATTCGGCAAACGACTCGGCCACGACATCGATCAGTTGAACCATCGTTTCGGAAGGCTCGCTCCGCCCGAGAGGGAAGAGGGGGGTGCTTTCAGAATCCGTGATCTCCAGTACGATGCCTTCCGGAGACATCTTGATCATCAGATGCTCGGATAGCTGGCGGCTTTCAGCGCTGAGAGACTCCTTCAAACCTTGAAGCTCATCGGCGATTTGCTTTTCCTCTGCCTGTTTGGCCAGAGTGTCCACGTCTTCGGTCTGATCCTGGGCGTCTTTGGTCTTGCCGTCACCATAAGCTGGATTTTCGACGGTTTCCTTGCGGTTGGCGCCAGTACCCATCTTCGCATAGGTATCTTCAGAGAAGATCGAGGACCCGTTGAGGCCGTCTGAACCGCCACCGGATATGCGGCTGATCGGAATGGTCGGGTTAAAATAGTCGGCAATACCCTTGCGTTGCTCCTCAGTGGTCGCGTTGAGCAGCCACATAAGAAGAAAGAACGCCATCATGGCGGTCACAAAGTCAGCATAAGCGACCTTCCAGGCGCCGCCATGATGGCCGTCCGCCTTGTAGACCTTCTTACGCTTAATAATGGTCGGTCCCTGTACTGAGGAGTCCGTCGCCATTTCAACCACCAGTTCTGCTTCTGCTGGTAGGCTTTTACCATCGCATGCTCAATTAAGAGCGTAGGATGGCGGTAAGGATCGGCCCATTCCGCTAACCATTCCTCAACCAATTCGGCAGCACTAAGAGTCGTTGGAATCTTATTAATCCCGGAAGGCTGGGGTATGACATCGGTGCTCAGAAAAAAGATGGGGGCAGGCTCGGGGTTACCCCCGACGATACTGCGCTACCATGATTTCTGGGATGCGATTCATCGCTCAGTTACCAGCTGGGCCGCCCAATCTCTGGATGGCGGTGTCCCGCAGGAGCCGGAAATGCGCCGGGTTTACTCTGGGACAGCGGCGACCGAAGCGCTCGATCTCAGGACGACATTCTACTTCAACTCAAGAGTTTCTCCCGGCCTGTGTGCCATTGCGACCGATGGGGCAGGGGCGGCGCGTATTGTTGCAAAGCGTCTCAGCCAGGATTTCGAAAGCGCGAAGGAAGCGTCCGCGCTTTTCCTGAAATTGATGTTCGAGGCGCCGGCCGTTTCACTCTGGCGCGCCACGGCTGAGGCCCTGGAGGGCCATCAGGCAGACACGCTCGCTTCTCCGCTTTCCGACCCGATGCAGGCGGCTGGCAATTTCGAAACCGATAGCCGGTATCTTGTCATTGCCTATTCGGTCATGCCCGAAGCGCTTCAATGCCAGATCTGGCTGGTCTTTGATCTGGACTATCTGATGGGCTGCGCCCACGAGGCCGAACGGCGGGCCGCCGAGAACAAGCGCCCAAGCACATCGAGACAGCTTCGCGACAGCGTGATGAGCTCTTCGATAAGAGTCGAGGCGGTTCTTGACAAAATATCAATGACGATCGGCGAATGTTCGCGCCTGAAAGTAGGCGATCTCATTCCGCTGCCAGACACTGATCCCGGATCGGTTCGTCTGAATGCAGAGACCGTCAACGGACAAATAGAGATTGGGCAATGTGAAATGGGCGTGTGGAAGCGTCAGCGAGCGCTGAAGCTGAAACAACCCGTGCTCGAACCCTTCACGCAGGAAGTCGCGAAGATGTAGCAATGAAAGGTCACCCGCAGCCACCGCTATAAAAGAGTGGCGCGGTTTATAGGTACACGGAGATAGGCAGTTGAACGCGATACTTGGCCTGGTAGTTACCATGGTGATGGTCTTTGGCGGCTATATGCTCGCCGGAGGCAAGTTAGGTATTATCCTACATTCACTTCCCTTTGAGATGATGATGATTGGCGGGGCCGCAACCGGCGCGTTCCTCGCTTCAAACGATTTCGGCACGGTCAAACATACCGGGGGCGACGTTGCCGCTGCATTTACCGGGCCGAAGTGGAAGAAAAACGACTATCAGGATCTCCTGCTGCTCATGCATGAGCTGCTGCACATCCTGAAACAGAACCCGGTCGACATCGAACCGCACATTGAGGCGCCGAACGAGTCTTCGGTTTTCATGAAATATCCCCGTATCCTGAAGGATCACGAGGCGATTGAGATGATCTGCGACACGATCCGCTCAATGATCATGAACTTCGACAACGTCCACCAGGTCGAAGAACTGCTCGACAAACACCTTGAGAGCCTTCTCGAAGAGAAGCTGCATGGATCTCATGCGCTTCAGCAGATGGCTGACGCTTTGCCGGCCCTCGGGATCGTGGCGGCCGTTCTGGGTGTTATCAAAACCATGGCATCCATCGACAAACCACCTGAAGTGCTTGGCGGTATGATCGGCGGCGCGCTTGTCGGAACATTCCTTGGCGTGTTTCTGGCTTACGGCGTTGTCGGCCCGTTTGCGGCACGCGTGAAGACAATCCGGTCGGAAGAACATCTCTTCTATTCGATGATCGGGCAGGTGCTCGTCTCGAACCTGCACAAGAACCCGGTCAACATCTGTGTTGAGGTTGCCCGCCGTCAGGCGCCGGCGCGGGTCCGTCCGTCCTTTGATGAGGTCGAGCAAGCGGTTAGGGGGCTCAAGCAGGCAGCATGAGGCGTTACCTCTGGCTTCTCCTTTGTGGCGCGCTCCTGGCTCCGCCCGTCCTTGCCGCCAAACCGGAGGCAGAGACGGCGGGGCCAGACGCGCGAAAGCAGGAGCTGTCGACCGAGCTCAACCAGTTTGTTCGCGATGCCATCGATGAGGGCCTTCTCGCGCCATCAGGATCGGGCGCCGCTGCCGAACCGATGGAGCCGTCTGCCGAAGTAGAGACCGTGGAGCGCGGCGTGGATGCAGCGCCAACAGCACCGTCCGACGTCTGGGCGTTATCTGGCCCGATGGATTGCAATGCGCCTTACCCGCTCGACTTTTCAGAGTTCGAAGCCATCGCAAGCTATTCGGACATCCTGAACTACCGCACCCAGCTGATGGCGGACGGTGTTTCGGCGACAGACGACCCTCGGTTGGCGAAGGCATACATTGCGCTCGACATGGCGTCTGAGGCGGTGATGAATCTCAGCGATCCAACCAAGCCGAATGAGCAGGCGCTGTATCATGTTGCGCAATTGCTCGACGGCCGTATCCGTCCGGATCTGACGTACTTTCAGGCACTCGCGCAGTGCCATGAGAAGGCCGAGCTGTGGCTCGGGATCGCTCTGCTGATTGATGGGCAAGGTACCGGCGCAGCTTATATTGATAAGAGATTCAATGCCTTCCGCGAACTGCCATTGCAGTTGCGCACGAGTGTTACCGCAATCGCTGTTCCAGCTCTGGACCGCACTGATGGGCGGTTTCTGTCTCAGAAGATGCTGGCGTCCTTCGGCGAGGCGGAACTGCGCGATTCCGCTCAGCTCCAGTTTGCCAATGCCATCCTGGAAATGGGGCAGGGGAACACGCAGGCAGAGATCCTGATCCGCACTTTCCTTCTGCAAGGCCGGTTCCAGGAGGAAGCCCTCTTTGCACTGATAAGACATCACCGCGTCATCGATGCGCCCGTCAAAGCATTGCTGCTCGATGGCATGTTGTTCAAGATCGAACAGTCTCAGCGTGACGAAGATATTCGCGCGAGCATGAAGTTTGTGCTCGATGAGCTCAGCGCCGAGTCCCGCTATCTGACCATGATGGACATGGCCGGGCGCGACAACATGCAGAGCGAAGCGGCCCAAAGCGAAATCCGGATTTATTTCGTGACCGGCCTGCAGCGCGATCTAGCAAGTGACGACCCGCTTCACAATCTGGCAGCCATTGAAGCGCTGTCGATCGAGGCCGGTCTTCTCGATCATCATGAGCAGCGTAAAGCGCTCTATGAGGCCGCGACCCTGAAGGCGGTGCGTCTTGGTTTCGCATCACTCGCCGACGAGCTTTCCCGGAAAACGCAGCCTGGTGAGGCCGTTGCCGAACAGCGCGCGACCCTTGCTTATCGTCTCAAGGATTATCCTGCCGTTTTCCAGCTAGCCGACGCCAATCCGTCGAACATCCAGATCGGATTGGTGGCCGCCCTCAGCGCTATTGACGCGAATGACGCCGCGCAGCTTCAACTCTTCACCTCCCGCCTCAAGCTTGATGATGCGACGATCCTTGCACTGATTGAGCAGGACGCGGCCAGCCAGCGCTGGATCGTGCCCAACGCCGTCTATCAGGCAGCGGGGGCTATAACAGACGAGGCAAGTAAAGCACGGGCAGACCGTGTTCTTGGCTTGAAGCAGGCCGCAGCCAGCGGCGTGGCTGAACCATCACCGACCAGTATCGCCGGTGTTCCAGACCGCCTGATGACGACACGGATGGCACTGGATTCTCTCGAGGGAGGGAGCAACTGATGTCGAGCCCCATTTACACGACACTCGCCCGCCAGCAGGGCCTGATGCAGGAAATGCAGGTCGTCGCGAACAATCTCGCAAATTCCAGCACGACCGGCTACAAATCTGATCGGGCCATCTTCACGGAGTTCCTCGTCTCCACCGGAGACTCGCCGGATCAGTCGCTCTCGATGGGCGGTCTGGGCGGGCATGCCTTTCAGCTTGAGCAAGGTGGCCTGAACTTTACGGGTGGCCGGTTTGATCTGGCGATCCAGGGCGAAGGTTTCTTCATGGTGGAAACGCCGCAGGGCGAACGCCTCACACGCGCCGGGCATTTCCAGCTTTCAGGCGCAGGACAGCTTGTCGACATGCAAGGCAATCCGGTTCTCAGCGCGGGCGGAAATCCCATCACCATTCCCGACGATGCGACAGATGTGAGTTTTGGCGAGGACGGCACAATCTCCGGCAACGGACAGATCATTGATCAGGTTGGCATCATGCTCGCCGACGGCCAGCTTACCAGGGATTCCAACACCTATTTTGCTGCCGAAGGCGGCGTGGCGCCGACCCAGGACGCAAAACTGGTCCAGGGCGCGCTTGAACAATCGAATGTGTCACCGGTGCTGGAAGTGTCCCGGATGATTGAAGTGCAGCGCGCGTATGAGGCGGGTCAGGCACTTCTTGAAAAGGAGGACCAGCGCATCAGCCAGCTGATCACAGCTGTGCGGGAACGTTGAACCGTTTTACCAGGTGTAGGAGACGCCTATGAAGTCATTGCAGATTGCCGCGTCCGGTATGGCAGCCCAGCAAATGCGGGTGGAAGTCATCTCGAACAACATCGCCAACATGAGTACGACCGCTTATCGTCCGAGGACGGCCGAGTTTTCGGATCTCATGTACCAGCAATATCTGACGCCTGGGACGATTACGTCTCAGGTGGGCACGGTGGTTCCTTCGGGAATTCAGCTCGGATCAGGTGTGCGCCCCACAACCGTATCGATGGACCTCACACAGGGGACATTGCGCGAGACACAGGCCGAACTCGACATCGCCATCGATGGCAACGGGTTTCTGGAAGTAACGCTGCCTTCGGGCGAGCCCGCTTTCACCCGAGATGGCAAGCTCAGCCGCAGCCCGGATGGGGAGATCGTCACATCCGATGGCTTCCCGCTGGCAGACGGGATCGTCATTCCGGAAGATGCCCGGCGTATCTCGATCAGCAGGGACGGCGAAGTTGTCGCCTATTTTGACAATGAAACCGAAGGCCAGGCCATCGGCAGCATCTCTCTCGTCCGGTTCGTGAACGAGAAGGGTCTTGAGGCCATGGGCGACAACATGTTCCGCGAAACGGAAGCCTCCGGCCCCGCAAACCGGCTCATTCCGGGAACGGAAGGGATGGGCTTTCTTCGCCAAGGTTATATCGAGGACTCGGCTGTTGATGTCGTCAAGGAGATTGCCGACCTGATCGAAGCTCAGCGCGGCTATGAACTTAATTCCAAAGTGATCACGGCGTCCGATGAGATGCTCTCGGTCACCACGCGGTTGAGGTAGACCCATGAGCGTCTTGTTTGCCCTCGGTTTCACCGCGTTCGTCGCTCTTACGGATGCCTCTTCCATGATTGCTTCGGAAGTGATCCGGGCAGGGGATATCGTGACGCCGGTTAACGCGTCGGCGGAGACCGGCGACGTTGCCTCCATGGAGGAGCCCGTCATCGGACGAGAAGCCAAACGCACCATTTATGCCGGTCAACCGGTCACGATGGACAATACGCGCCCGGCGCGTCTCGTCACACGCAATCAGATTGTCACCGTGAAATACATTCACGGCGGCCTCGAAATCTCCACCACCGGCCGCGCCATGGGAGAAGCCTCTCTCAACGAGCCGGTTACCGTTCTGAACCTTGAGTCTCGTCAGATGGTTCAGGGAATTGTCCAGGAAAGCGGATGGGTCCTCGCACAATGAAAACCTTCTTCTCAATGCCCCTCGTCGCGCTCGCTGCTGCAGCGTGCGCCAGTTCTTCCCAGCCTGTGCCGGATTTCGATCCGCCTGTGCCTTATGCCGGTTACCCGGGCGCAGTGCCCGAGCCCGTCGATCCGAACATCCAGAACGCTTCGCTCTGGGAAACGGCGCCTACGGCGCTCCTCAGTATGCGGCGGGCCAAGGAGGTCGGTGACCTGCTGACCGTGGTGGTCGAGATGAACGACCAGGCAAGCCTTCAAAGCTCGCTCTCCCGCAACCGGGACTCCAGCGATGATATGAACGTCGAAGCGTTGTTCGGTCTTCCGGAATGGGCAAATGGTGTCCTTCCGGGCGGCGCCAGCCTGTCGCCGGGCGTCGATGTGTCCCGCAACTCCAGTCAGAACGGTTCAGGCGCTGTAAACCGCGCTGAAAAGGTAACCTTCACGCTCGCTGCGCGCGTTATCGGTGTGGAGCCAAACGGGAACCTGATTATTCACGGCTACCAGCAGACGCGGGTTAGCAATGAAGTCCGCTATCTGACGGTTTCAGGCGTTATCCGGGCGCAGGACATCACCCGCATGAACGCTGTGACCTATGACAAGATCGCAGATGCCAAGCTGGCCTATGTCAGCAATGGTGACGCGTCATCGGCCACCGACCGAAAAATCGGCACCAAGATTATTGACCGCGTAGTTCCGTTCTAGAGCCCTTCCATGATGAAAAACCTCGTCACTGCCCTCGTTGCCGTTATCTGCGTCGTTATAGGCGGCGTGGTTGGACACATGCTCCGCGGGGGCAGCGGTGAGGCATCCGCTGCCTCAAAAGTGGAAGGGGAGGCGCACGGAGAAAAGGAAGCCGGCGGCGACCATGCGCCAAAAGAGAAAGACAAAGACGCGCATGGCGGTGAAAAAAAGGCCAAGAAGGATGATCATGGCGCATCCAGCAGCAGCTCGGGGTCAGCCTATTTCAAGTTCAGCCGCGAATTTGTTGTGCCCATCATCCAGAATGAGCGCGTCGCAAGTCTTGTTATCCTCAATATCAATATTGAGTCCGACGCTGCCATGTCCGACAAGCTGTTCTCGCAGGAACCGGTGATCCGCGATGTCGTGATGACGACGCTCATCGAGATCAGCGGCGACGGCAAGACGTTCCAATCGATGACGAGCATCGAGAACTATGAAACGCTCCGTTCCCTGATCCTCGGCGCGCTTCAAAAGAAGTTTCCGGATATGGGGATCAAGAATATCCTGATCCTCGATATTGCCCGCCAGGATCTCTGATCTCCTCAGGGGTGGCGGGCAATCCTCGTTAGCCGGGATCAGAGCCTTCTGGCTTGGGCCAGATCAACCGTCAAACCAGATGCCGTGCCGAGGCGTAGTGTTCCGCCATCGCTGACAATGTCCGTCACCTTGGTGATGACGTTAGGGACTGCCGTGCCCTTGAAGCTATTGTCCTCGTAATAGTCGATCACAAACTCGTACATTTCATCTTTGGTCGCCGTTCCGCCATTCGTCAGCTGGCCATCCCAGCTGAAGACGGTTTCGTCAGCATCCAGGGTTTCTGTCCAGACAGCGTTGCCCTCTGAATCCTTGACGGTCAGCGTGCTCTTGGTGGCGCCTTCAGGCGCTTCATAAGAGAAAGTGGCCTCGCTGCCGGTATAGGGCATGAAGGAAGAGGCAAATGTTACGTCTTCGCCCAGCCACTGGCTGGCCATCAGCCCGTTCAGATCACCGATCATCGAGGCAATGCTGGAGAGTGCGGTGTTGGAGTTCACCAGCTGTTCAAGGCTTGAGAAGGTCGCAAGCTGTTCGACGAACTGCGTGGAGTCCATCGGAGACATCGGGTCCTGATTTCGCACCTGCGCGGTCAACAGTTTGATGAAGCTG
This sequence comes from Hyphomonas neptunium ATCC 15444, assembly GCF_000013025.1. NCBI lineage: Bacteria > Pseudomonadati > Pseudomonadota > Alphaproteobacteria > Hyphomonadales > Hyphomonadaceae > Hyphomonas > Hyphomonas neptunium. The sequence continues at coordinate 249,993 of NC_008358.1, forward strand.
TTATATTCGCTGCCGATACCTGTGCTGGTGGTCTGGGGAGTCGTCTGAGGGGTCGTGCCCGTATTATTGGTTACAGTGGTCATCAGTTACTCCTAAAGCCGGATGTCCAGCCGGCCATTTGAGGCGGTCTGGCGATTGGGTCCATTGTCGGCAGCGATCACAAGGCCGCCGCCCGTCAGGGCAGGGGTGTCAAATCGTGCGCCTGTCAGCTTGGCCTGCTGGCCCCAACCCTCATTCTGCTGAGGGTTTTGATGCTGGAAGCTCATATTCTGGCCGGAGAGGCCATTGCGTTCGAGCGCCTGCACGAGTTCGAAATGCATCTGGCGGAGCTGACGCATCGCTTCGGGGCTCTCCGCCGTGATGGTCACATGCTGAAGGCCCTGAGCATCGAACTTGAAATCAATGGAGACGCGGCCGAGTTCCGGTGGATCGAGCTGAACAACAACGCTGTCGTCCTTTCCGTCATGCGTCGCCCGCGCGACGATTTCCGGCAGCTGCGCCGGCGTTGCCATGAGGACGGCGTGGGTGGGTGTCAGCTGAGCGGCGGCGGGGTTAGCCGGCGCTTGGGGGCTGGCGCTTGTCTGGCCGATCGCGCCTGAAAGGGCCGGGGACGTGATCGTCGAGCCGGTCTGAGAATTGGTTCCGGTACCGCCGCTGTCGCTGTTGCTGGCCTCAAAGCTCATTGCGCCGATCGCAGGGACGGGTTCATCGGAAGCCGTGGCCAGCAGGTCTGCTGGCATGTCTGTCTGAGCCGCGGCCTCGGCCGCTGCATTGACCGCGCGCCGGGATGGCGCGGCGGGCTGGCCGGTATCAGGCAGAGGCATCTTGCCAGTGGGCTGGGCCCCGGCAGCTGTCGCGGCCAGGAGGGTTTCGGTCTTTGCCATACTCCCTGCCGGTGCAGCAACCGGCGGGCCCATGACCAAAGAAGCCTCGGCGCGTGGAACGGTCTTTTCGTCCTGCGGCGGCTCGGATTCGGCGGTCTCGTCGGGCGATAGCGCGGGAGGTTCAATGCCCGCGAGCGCCGTGTCTACCGGATCAGGAAAGGCTGGCTCTGTCTGCGTGGGCACATCTTCTGCGGTGGCGGCCGGATTATCCGGTGGAAGGTCTTCCCCGGTGCTTGCATCAAGTGCCGGGCGAAGATCGGGCGCCGGGATTTGCCCATCAATTTCTGGGGTGGCCGGCACGTCTTCCGCGGGAGCCACTTCCGGGGAGGGGGCGGCGGCCTGCAGCAGGTTCAGCGAGGCGAGTATTGTGCTGTCACTCGGGCCGAGCATGAGGTCCACGCTGGCTGCGGCTTCTGGCGCAACGCCAAAAAGGCTGCTGGCAAAATCCTTGCCGCGGCCCTCTCCCGCACCCTGGCGAGCTATCGCATCCTGCGGTGGACCGGCCTGAAAGGGCCAGAAGTCCACATCAACGGAGAAAGTCATCCTGCCTTCCACCTATGTCCTGTATTAACCTAACTACAACCAACCCCCGTAAAATATGCGTTAACTGCGATGGGGGCTGATGCTCCCCAGGCGGAATAAATTTCGGAGCGGACCATGATTTCATCCATTACGCCCGGCATATCAGTGCCTTCCGCAATTCCGGCCGGGGAAGGGAAGGGCGCTGGGGCTGCCGGCGAGGACCGCTCCGAGATCGGAAAGCGATTCGAACAAATGCTGTGGGCGGAGATGCTGAGCCATGCGGGGCTTGAAAAATCCCTCACGCTGGGTGGCGGGGAGGCGGCGTCAGCGTTTTCCAGATATGTGGTGGAATCGATTGCCGAGGATCTGGCCGAAACGCATCCGCTGGGCTTTGCGCGCCGGGTTGACGATGTTGCGGCGAGCCAGCCGGCCGCTCAAGCCGCCGTGAAAAGCGCTCCATGATCCCGGAAGAGAAAATTCAGTCGACCGCCCTGGACCTTGAAGACATCCTGATCGCGGAGAGGGAATTCCTCATGGCGGGCCGGGTAAGGGAAGCGGCAGAATTGAGCGGCGAAAAACTCGCAGCGCTTGAGGCGTTCGAAAATATTTTTGGCGCGCGAACACCCATTGCCGTGTCAGCGCCTACGCGGCAGCTTATTCTTGATGTCATTCAGCTGTCTGAGGAAAACGCGATTCTGCTGAATGCCGTCCGCAACGGCGTTCGCAGTCTGATTGCAAGATTCGAGGGGCCGGCGGGCGATGCATTTGTCGGATCCTATCGGCAGGGCGGAAGCCAGATCGCCTTTTCCAACGCCACAGGACAATATCTCAAAAGGGTGTGAGCCTATTAACCGTACATTTATTGCTCCGTCCTATGAGTGAGGTGTGGAACTACGAAAGTTCGGGGCTTCGGCTCCAACGTCAGGACGACGCGTTTCAACAAACAGCCGCAGTCAAAAATAGCGGCGACACAAGAATGGATAGATAGATGTCTAGCATCCTGACTAACAACAGCTCGATGGTTGCGCTCGAGACCCTGCGCAATATCAACCGTAACCTTGAAACCGTTCAGAGCGAAATCTCGACCGGCAAGAAAGTTTCCAACGCCAAGGACAACGCCGCTGTCTGGGCCGTCTCGACTGTGATGTCGAGCGATGTTGCAAGCTTCAAGGCGATCTCCGACTCTCTCAACCTGGGTTCGTCCACGGTTGGCGTCGCCCGTTCGGCGTCGGAAAAAGTTGTCACCACCCTGGAAGAGATCAAGACTCTGATCGTTCAGGCGCAAGGCGAGAACGTTGACCGCGCGAAGTATCAAACGGACATCGAAGAGAAGATCGGCCTGATCGAGGGTTATGTTTCGGCTGCCCAGTTCAACGGTCTCAACCTTCTGGATGGTTCGTCCACGGACGCTGTGAACGTTCTGGCGTCGCTTGACCGCGCCTCGAACGGCACCGTTTCGGCCTCTTATATCAGCGTTGATCGTCAGGACCTCTCGGTTTCCGGTGGCGGCTCCAACGCTGTGTTCGGTGCCACGGCTGACACGAGCACCACGATCATCGACAATGGTGGCACGAACGCTGGCACGGCTGAAACCGTTGCAAACGGCGCCACGCAAACGATCGCAATTGCTTCGGTTGGCGATGGCTACAGCTACCGCGTCACGCTTGACGACTCGGCCGGTGCCAACTCGCTCGGCACACGCAGCTTCGAATTTGTGGCTGACTCGGCCACCAGCTCGGAAGACGTTGCCGAAGCTCTGTCGACGCAGATCAGCAACTTCCTCTCGGCCACGGGTGACGACAACTACACCGTCTCCTTCAGCGGTTCGGACATCTCGATCACCAACCTTTCGGGCGATGATCTGGACATCACCGGTGCTGCAGCAGCCGACGGTACAGCTGGCGTTAACGCCGGCGGCCTGGGCGCGCTCGCCAGCATTGATGTCACGACCAATGCAGGGGCAACCTCCGCCCTGACGGCCATTGAAGGCCTGATGAACAAAGCGATCGACGCGGCCGCTGCTTTCGGTTCTTCGCAGAACCGCATCGCTGGCCAGTCTGAATTCGTTCAGACGCTGGTTGACTCTCTGACAACCGGTATCGGTGGCCTCACCGACACCGACATGGAAGCGGCTTCGGCAAAACTGCAGGCTCTGCAGGTTCAGCAACAGCTCGGCGTTCAGGCGCTGTCGATTGCGAACCAGGCGCCTCAGGCTCTGCTGTCGCTCTTCCGCTAACGGACCTTATAGCTCCAGGCGCTCTGGCGCCTGGAGCGCTGAATTAAACCGATTGCCCCGGACGTTTCGGCGTCCGGGTCAATTCATCAGATACCCAGGAGGGGATCGAACGTGCAGGCTTTGGCATATAAGGCCTATGGCCAGGTTACGCAGAGGACTGCGACCGGCCGGGCACTTGAATACGCAGTGTTCGAACAGATCACGCGGGATCTCCAAAGCGTACATGACGATGGCGGCGCCAATACGGGCGCCTGGGGCGATGCGATTTATCGCAATCTGCAGCTCTGGACCATCATCGCGACAGATCTTCTCAGCGCGGAAAACGCGCTTCCAGATGAGACCAAAGCGGGCCTCATCTCCCTTTCCGAATTTGTACGGCGCACCAGCATGAAGATCCTTTCCGGCACGGAAGGACTTGAAGACATCATTGAGGTGAACCGCACGATCATGGCCGGCCTGGATGGCTCGGCTGCATCAGTAGAGCAGGAGGTTATCTGATGTCTGGACTGGTACTCAAAATTGCGCCCGGCGAACGCTTCATCATCAATGGCGCGACGCTGGAAAATGGTGACAAGCCTGCCCGTATTCGTGTTGTCGAAGGCGATGCGCGCGTACTGCGTCTGCGCGATGCGATGCATCCCAAAGAGGTCAACACGCCGGTCAAGCGGGTCTATTATGCGATCCAGCTGCTGATCACCGGTGACCTGAAAGAGAACGACACGCTGCCTGCGCTTGATGAGGCCTGTATTCAGCTGCTCGACATCTTCAAGCCCGTTGATGCAGACCTCATTCCGACGCTGCGTTCGATGGTCAGCCGCGGAAACTATTATTCTGCCCTCTGCCATCTGCGCCAGATCCTTTCGATCGAAGAAGAACTCCTTGCGATGCGCGGGGCGACCCCTCCGGAAAGCAAGGTCGCCTGACATGGCCTTTCAGCCGGTCGTTCCTTTGTCAGGGATCGGAGGATGGAAATTCCTCCAGGCAACCTATGACAAGCAGCTGGAGAGTTACACGAACTCCCCGCAGGTCCGGAACGACCGGGACTATATGATCGAGAAGTTCGCCCAGCCCATTTCTGTGGAGGATTTTCTCAAGGACTCGCGGCTGGTCCGCGTAACCATGACCGCATTCGACCTCGCCGGCGAGGAATGGAAGAAAGGCTTTATCAAGAAGACGCTTGAAGAGGTCTCCGATCCTGAAAGCACCTTTCTCGCCCGACTCAACAACCCGAAATACACGGCGCTCGCAAATGCGCTGAAGCCGGTCAACGATACCATCTCGCTTGACGTGGATGACATTGCCGCGATGGCGGTCCGCTTTGAGTCAAACTCGTTCGAGATCGCGGTTGGCGATGTGGACGATTCCATGCGCCTCTCTCTGAACTACAAATCCGAAATAAACACGATTGTCGGCAGCGGCGCGAACGAGGATTCGATCGCGTATCGTCTGATGGCTGATATTCCGGCCTATACGGTCGTGAGATCGGCGCTCAATCTGCCGTCGGACATGTCAAACCTTCCTGTCGAGCGGCAGGCTGAAATGATCAAGGACGGCCTCAAAAAGGCGCTCGGCGTTTCCAAGCTGTCAGAAATCTCCTCGCCTGAAGCGGTCGACAAGATGATTGTCCGCTATCATGCCATGAAGTCGATCTCGGAAGGGGCGGCGGCCTATTCGCCTGCCTCTGCGGCGCTGATCCTTCTGGGTGGCGGTGACAGCAGCTATGGCTATGGCAGCGGCGCCAGCCAGAATCTCTTTCTCTCCAGCTTCCTCTGATCCAGCCTAGCTGCGCGGGCGCGGCGGCGGCCGGGTGACCGGCTGCCCGGCGGCAGGCTGGGGCGTCTCTGCCGGTGGCGCGCCGGGGGCAGGAAACGTTCCCGCATTCAGTATCTCCGACATGGCCGAGAAAGCCGCGTCGATACCCAGAGCATTCCGTGCCGAGACAAAGGCATCGAGCGCCGGGTAGAGCGCAATGGCGCGGTCTGCGTCCTTGTCCCGCCCAAACTCAAACAGGCTGGCGCGCAGCATCGGGGCCACTTCATCATAGAGGGCGATCATTCGGCGATAGTCGCGCAGCAGATCATTTTCCCAGTCGTTGGCCGCCGCCGGAAGGGCGCGGGAGACGCTTTTAAGAACATCAATGGCTGGATACCGGCCCCGTTCCGCGATGTTCCGGGAAAGGATGATGTGTCCATCCAGAATACCTCGGATCATGTCGGCAACAGGTTCTTCAAGGTCGGAGCCGGCCACCAGAACTGAAAAGATGCCCGTGATGTCGCCCTTTGCGCCCGTGCCGGGCCCCGCGCGCTCGGCGAGTTCGGCGATCACCCGCACGGTCGAGGGCGGGAAGGCGTTGAGGGCAGGGGTTTCCCCCGCCAGCAGCGCCACTTCTCGGTGGGCTTCGGCAAAGCGTGTGATGGAGTCGAAAAGGAAAAGGACGCTGTGGCCTTGATCGCGGAAATGCTCGGCCGTCGCCATGGCGCAATAGGCCGCGCGCTTCTTGGCGCCGGGCGACTCGCTCGCTGTGGCCGAGACCACAACCGTCTTGTGGCGGACGGTTTCAGGCAGGTTCACATTGACAAATTCGCCCACCTCGCGGGAACGCTCGCCGATCAGGGCGATCACCACCCGGTCGGCTTCAAGGCCCCCAGCGAGTGAGCCAAGGAAGGTAGATTTGCCGACGCCCGAGCCGGCAAACAGGCCGAGACGTTGTCCGCGACAGATCGGAAGCAGCGTATCGGTGACCATCCAGCCCGTGGCCAGGCGTGGCCCAAGCCGATGGCGCAAATGGGCTGGCAGGGCGGGCGCCCGCAATGCGCGGCTGACGCCTTTTGCCGTGAGACCGGCGCCGGCGGGCATTTCGGTGGCCACTTCGCCCCGATAGTTAATGATCTGGCCCAGCCAGTGATCGCCCGGTTCGATCCGGGCTTCCTGCTCGATGTGCACGACATCGCCGATCCGGATGATGTCACTGGGCGAATAAAGCAGCGCTGTGACGCTGTCGCCGGAGACGCTCAGTATCTCTCCATGGATCTTTTGGCCTTGTTTCTCGATGACAATTTCATTGCCCACCCCGGCAAGCTCGCTCACGCCGGCGATGCCGAGCATGCCTGCGGCAACGTCGGTGACGGTGCCCCAGAGGCGATAGAGCCTGTGTGACGGGGATGCCATGGATGCCTGCAAGTAAACAAACTCCGCATTTCTGTTAACCTGTTCTTTAGTTAATGCGAACATTTTCCCAAAGGGTTAACCTTGGTGAATTGTCCCATGATTTCTGATCTGCAGCTTTTTCAGGTTTACGGCGCGATGGCGCGGCACGCTGCTGAAAGCCAGAAGGTCAGCGCGACGAATGTGGCCAACGCCGACGCGCCAGGGTTCAAGGCTGGCGAGATAGAGAGCTTCGAAGCGTTCCTCTCCCGGACCATGCAGGCGGGCGGCGTGGACGACATGATGTCCGGCTTCAAGGTGGGCACATCCGGCGCACCGGCTGATCCGAATGGCAACAATGTCAGCCTGGAACGTGAAGTGTTCAATTCCGCCGAGGCGATGGGCCAGCACAATATGGCGCTCACCGTTTACTCAAAATCCATTGATCTCCTGCGCACCGCGCTGGGCAAGCCTCGCTGAAGGAGGGCTGAAGCATGAATCCCCTTAAGGCAACTCAGCAGCAGGCGGTCGCGGGCATGGAGCTCCAGTCCCGCCGCATGGGCGTGACAGCGGAGAATATCTCCAACGCCGATACGCCGGGATACAAGCGCAAGCTGTTGATGGTCGAGCAATCCCAGCTGAGCAGCGGGGAGCAGTTTATGGCGTCGCGGGTCCAGCTGGACGAGGCGGAAGCCAAGCGTGACTACAACCCCGAACACCCGATGGCGGATGGGGAAGGGTATGTGACCCTGTCGAACGTCTCCATCGTGACTGAAATGGCTGACATGCGGGAAGCCAACCGGTCGTATGAGGCCAATCTCAATTCCTTCCAGCAGGCGCGGTCGATGTACCGCTCCCTGCTGGATATTCTGCGCCGCTGAGGAGGGCAGTAGATGTCAACTCTTGGGTTCAATCCGTATACCGCGCTCAGCACCCCGCGCCCGACCGACACAGCCAAGCCGGCCGGTGATGCGCCGGAAGCGGCTGGCAGCAAGTTTGCCGAAACCATTTCCGACTTCCGCACGACGATGCAGGAGGCCGAACAGACGGCGATGCAGACGGCGGTTTCAGGCGCTGATCCTCATGCGATGGTCGAAGCGCTGACAAATGCTGAGCTTATGCTCGATGCCGTAGTGACGATCCGCGACAAGGTGGTGGAAGCTTATCAGGAACTGCTGCGGATGCCGGTCTGATCGCTGGCAGGGGGCGGAATGTCTGAGGGGGAGATCTTTGAGGTTTTGCGCGCCCATATATGGGGCGCTGCAATGATGGGTCTTCCGATCCTGGCGGTCACGCTGGTTGTCGGCTTTGTCATCGGCCTCATTCAGGCGCTCACCTCCATTCAGGAAATGACGCTTACTTTTATCCCGAAGATCCTTGCGGTCATCATCGTTTTCTTCCTTTCGCTCGGTTACATGACCAAGGTCATTCTCGACCTGTTCAATAACTGGGTTTTGCCGATCATAGCCGGGTAACGACCCCTCATGCCGATGCAGAGCCTTTTGAACTTCACCAAGCCGACGGCGCTTCTGGCCATCGGCCTTATGGCCATTATCCTTGTGATGGTGCTGCCTATGCCGGCCTGGGTGCTGGATGTCGGGCTGACCCTTTCCTTTGCGCTCTCGATCCTGATCTTCACCACCGTGATCTTCGTGGAGAAGCCGCTGGATTTCTCGTCCTTCCCGTCGATCCTTCTGGCCTCGCTTGTGCTGCGCCTGGCGCTGAACGTTTCCTCCACCAAGCTGATCATCGGGGAAGGGCATACCGGCACGGACGCTGCCGGCGGGGTGATCGAGGGCTTCGCCATGTTCATCATGGGCGGCAATCTCTTCGTCGGTCTTGTCGTGTTTGGCGTTCTGGTGATCGTGAACTTCATGGTCATCACGAAAGGCGCCGGCCGGATGGCCGAAGTCGGCGCGCGCTTCGCCCTGGACGCGATGCCGGGCAAGCAGCTCGCCATCGACTCTGATCTGGCGGTGGGCGCGATCACACATGAAGAAGCCAAGCTGCGCCGGCAGCGGGAACAGGAAGAAGCCGGTTTCCTCGGCTCGCTGGATGGTGCCTCGAAATTCGTGAAGGGCGACGCGATCGCCGGCCTTCTGATCACGGCGCTGAACCTGATTGCCGGGATTGGCTTTGGCGTGGTTGCGCACCAGCTGAGCGTGGTTGAAGCGCTGAACAATTATTCCATCCTGACGGTGGGAGACGGTCTCGTCTCCCAGATCCCGGCTGTGATCGTGTCTGTTGCCGCCGCGCTTCTTCTGTCCAAGGGCCGCGAAGAAGGCGCCATCGACCGGGCGCTCGGCCTTCAGCTCGCGGGCAATTCGACCGCGCTCTACATCGTGGCGGGTATTCTCGCCATCTTCGCGTTGCTGCCGGGCCTGCCGTTCCTTCCCTTCATTGCGGGCGCTGCGGGCTTTGCTGCCGTGGCTTACTTCACCAAGAAAGCTGCCGACGAGAAAGCCGCCTCAGAGGAGACCAAGCCCGAAGACGCGGCGCCCAAGGCGCCCAAGATCGGCGACTCGATCTATGCGGACGAAATCCATCTCGAAGTGGCGCCTGATCTCGTCAATATGGTGCTGGTCGGGGAGAACGGGTTTGAGAGCCGGATCGACAAGATCCGCCGTTATATCGCCGAAGAGTATGGGTTCGTGCTGCCGCCGATCCGTATGACGGACAACCCGACGCTGAAGAAGAATGAATACCGCATGCGGATTCAGGGCGTGCGGGTGGATTCCGGTATCCTGCGTCCGGGTCAGGTTCTGGCCCTGATCGAGGAGAACCAGCTGCCCCATCTGGCAGGCGAGAAAGTGCGCGAGCCGGTCTACAAGGCAGCCGCCCGCTGGCTGCCGTCGGCCAAGAAGCAGGAACTGGCTGCGGCCGCTGTGCCCGTGGTTGAGCCCATCGAAGTGCTTGCGACGCATATGCTAGAAGTCATCCAGTCAAACTTCTCGCTGGTCTTCACCCGGATGGTGATGATGGAGACGCTAGACGCACTGGCGGCGATTTCCGACGTTGACCGCGCCAGCGCCAACAAGCGCTTCCTAGATGAGTACATTCCTGGCAAGGTGACACCGGAGCTTCTGCTGTCCGTCCTGCGCATGCTGCTGACCGAGCGGGTTCCGATCCGCAATCTCTTCCTGATCATCGAGACCGTGGCCGAGGCCAAGCCGCAGGCATTGCCGCTTCCGCGGGTGATCGAACTGGTGCGTCAGCGTCTGGCATTCCAGATCGTAGACCGGCTGCAGGACGATCAGGGCCGCCTGCCGCTGATCCAGCTGTCGACCAGTTGGGAGCAGAAGTTCACCGAGTATGAAGTGACCAATGAAAGCGGCGGATCGGATATTGCTCTGCCGCCGGAAATATTCGGAGAGCTGATCAATTCGGTTCAGGCGAAACTCAATGAGACGGCCCAGAAGGGCATCATCGCGGCTGTGGCAACCTCGTCGCGCCGGCGGCGGTTCCTGCAGACCGTGCTGGCCAGCAAGGGCATCCGCAACGCTGTCGTCGCCTATGAAGAGATCAACTCCAAGAGCAAGCCCTACATCATCGGCGTGGCCTGATGGAACTGATCGCCCCATATCTGGGGCAGGCGAGCCCGTGGATGGTCATGTTCATGACCGTGATTGCCCGGCTCTCCTTTGTCGTCTTCATGATGCCGGGGATCGGGGATCAGGTGATCTCCTCACGCACCCGCCTGTTCGTACTGCTCGGCATGGCTGCCGCGATCGCTTCGACCGGGGTGGTGGCGGCGCCGTCCGCGCCGGGGATCGGCGACCTGGTTCTGCTGCTGGGCAGTGAGGTGGTGATCGGCTTCGGTCTGGGCGCGTTGCTGCGCCTGTCGGTCTGGATGCTGACGATTGCCGGAACGGTGATCGCCCAGTCGATTGGCCTGGCGCAGTTCCTGGGGGTTGCCCTGGAACATGAGGCGCAGACGGTAACGTCCAACATGCTGTCTCTGGCGGGTACGACGATCTTGCTGACCGCCAACTATCATGTGGCCGTCGTGGACGGATTGATGCGGCTGTACACCGAAATCCCCCTGGGCGAGGTGGGGCAGGTAAGCTGGCCGATGATCTTTGACAGCTTTTATTCGGCGATGGGCTTTGCCCTGATGCTGGCCTGGCCGTTTGTGGCGGCCAACCTGCTCTACAACATCTGTCTGGGCTTCATAAACAAGGCACTGCCATCGCTGATGGTGGCGTTTGTCGGCGCGCCCTTCATGGTGGGGGCGGGGGTGATGCTGCTGGCGATTTCGGTCTCCGGGATGCTGATCATCTGGAAAGACCGGGCGCTTCAGGTTATCGGTTGGCTGTGAGGTAGACGCATGGCCGAACAAGACCAGGACAGTGGTGAAAAGGAATTTGATGCCTCCGAGCAGCGGCTGCGGGATGCCCGCAAGGACGGCGATGTTCCCCAGTCCAAGGAAGCTAATGCGTTCGCGCTGATTCTGGGCATCCTGATTGCGGCGCTGATCCTTGATGCGGTGGTCGGCCCGAAACTGTTCGATGACTTCTCGCGGATACTTTATCATGGCGACGCCTTTGCTGCCGACATCTTCGAGGGCGATGGCGGGGCGACGTGGGCCTGGATTGCGACGACGCTGCTTGCGCTTTCGCCGCTGCTGCTGGTGATGGCGGCCCTCGTATTGGTGGCGCTGATCATCCAGCAGTCGATTGCCTTCTCCGCAAAGAAGATCATGCCGGACATGAAGAAGATCAATCCGGTCGACAATATCAAGAACAAGTATGGCACCAAGGGTCTCACCGACTTTCTCAAGGATACGGTGAAGATGCTGTTTGCCGCCGGGCTGGGCACGCTGTTCCTGATTCAGTTCACGCGGGACTATTATGGGTCGTCGTCTGTTGATACGGCGGATTTCTATCAGTTCACGTTCAATCAGACGCTTCGGCTGATCCTCTATTTCTTTGCCTTCCAGTTCGTACTGGCCGCGCTGGACCTGCCGCTGCAATGGCGCATTCATTCCCACAAGCTGCGGATGACGCGCGAGGACATGAAGAAGGAAATGAAGCAGAGCGAGGGCGACCCGCATATGCGCCAGCAGCGGCGTGAGAAGGCGACCAAGATTTCGCGCGGGCAGATGTTGCAGAATGTGAAGTCTGCCACCGTGGTGATGGTGAACCCGACCCACTATGCCGTGGCGTTGAAATGGGACCCTGACAGCAAGCTGGCGCCGGTATGCGTGGCCAAGGGCACTGATCATCTGGCGATGAAGATCCGGGAGCTGGCAATCGAGAACAATGTGCCGATCTACAGCGACCCGCCAGCCACGCGGTCTATCTACTCAATGGTCGAGGTCGACCAGGAGATCCAGGCTGAACACTTTGCCGCCGTGGCCGCCGCCATCCAGTTCGTCGACCGGCTGAGAGGCATGACATGAGCGCGCTGCCCCGGAAACAGGCCGCGCAGCTGAAGACGCTTGTGGGGATCAAGCGGCAGAAAGCCGAGCAGGAGATGTGGCTCCTTCAGCAGGATGTCCGCCGCATCGAGCAGGAGATTGTGCAGATCGGCGAGAACCTCAAAGCGCTCGACCAAACGGGCGACGACTTTGATGGCTCCAGCCTGGCGCGCCGGCACGGCGCGGTGGAGCGGATGATTGCCGAGCTTGGCGCCCGCAAGGCGGCGCTGGCGGCGCGGATGCAAGACCTGGAAGCGGCGCGCGAAGCACTCAAACGCGTGATGCACTCGCAAGACCGGATTGGTGATCTGTGAGGCCAGCGGTTTTGGCCGGAGCACGGGGGTCCGTGGCCGGTAAAACGTCAGATTTCAGCTATGCAGGCCCGTGTCAGGATGTGTTTGGGGCCGGCAGTAGCCGGGCGTGAACAGCCGGGGCGGCGCGGTAGCTTGTCAGCAGCCAGAGCGCGGCGGCCGGAATGAGGGATTTGAGGCCGCGCAGGCGCAGGCCTTTTGCGCGCAGGCGCGCCGCGAGCTTTGCGGCATGCGTCTGAGGATCGGAAAAGACGGCGCGCATCGCCTCCAGACGTGTCCGCAGGGCTTCGGCCGGATCGGCCATTGGAGCAGAGGCCGTGGGGCCGCGCGGCGGCGGGGCAGGGCGCGGGGGCGGCGCCTTTCGGATTGATGCCAGGGCGGAGGTATCGTGGCCATAGCGGGCAAAGCCATTGGCGAGCTGGGCAAGGCCGAGGGCGAAGCGCGCAGCCTTGCGGCGCGGGCGCGGCGGGGCCGCGCGGCGCGCAAGAAGGCCCGCTGGCAGGGTTGCCGGGCGCGCGGGCGTCGCCCGCATCAGGATCAGAAGACAGCGCAGGCCATGTTCGAGCGCGCCGATATGGCGGGCAAGGGCGCGCAGGGCGCCGGTCTTCAGCTTGCCGGGCGCCAGATGCTGGGCGCTCCAATGGGCAGCCATCAGCATAAGGAACAAGCCGCGCAGGAGCTTCCAGGCGCCGCGCGGGGCGCGGGCGGTCTTGGACTTTGCGAGGGGAACGCGGCTTTCGATCATGCGGCCAAGATTGAGCCCAGCCGATACTCCGGCGGATTCGAAAGCCGGGATCTGCCGTAACGGCAGGGCTGGACCCGTGGAGACGGGGCGTCTTTATCCCCCGAACTGTCTCCCAATCTGGCCGCGACAAAGCGCGAGGCTGCACGCTGCCCCCGGCGGTGTCATAGGAAACAGCAGGTTTATTGGTTTTAAGGAGCGCCCCACATGTCTTACCCCGATCAGGCTCTGGCGATCGAGATTGGCGAACGTGTCGAGAAATTCGTGCGCGAGGTGGTGGCAGGCTATGAGCGTGATCCGCGGCTGGAAGAACATGGGCCCTCGCCGGAGCTGGTGAAGGAGCTGCGCGAGAAGGCGCGGGCAGCGGGCGTGATGACGCCGCATATCCTGCCCGACCATACGCACCTCACCCAGCGGGGCACGGCGCATGTGCTGAAGAAGACGGGGCTGTCCCCCCTTGGGCCAGTCGCGTGCAATACCGGCGCGCCGGACGAGGGGAACATGTTCCTGCTGGGTAAAGTGGCCACCGACGCGCAGCGGGCGCGCTTTCTGGAGCCACTGGTTTCGGGCGAAGCGCGCTCGGCCTTCTTCATGACCGAGCCGGCCGGCGAGGATGGGGCAGGCTCTGACCCCTCGATGATGAAGACGACCGCGGTAAAGGACGGCGACCATTGGGTGATCAATGGCCGCAAGACCTTCATCACCGGCGCGGACGGCGCTTCGGTCGGCATCGTGATGGCCAAGGCGGAGGAGGGGGCGTGCATGTTCCTGGTGGACCTGCCCAGCCCGGCGATCCGCATCGAACGCCTGCTCGACACCATCGACAGCTCAATGCCCGGCGGCCATGCGCAGGTGATGATCGAAAATTTGCGTGTTCCGCAGGCGGACATGCTGGGCAAGCCCGGCGAGGGGTTCCGCTATGCGCAGATCCGGCTGGCGCCGGCGCGGCTTTCCCACTGCATGCGCTGGCACGGCGTGGCGACGCGGGCGCAGGAGATTGCGACGGACTATGCCTGCACGCGCAAGGCGTTCGGCAAGCTGCTGATCGATCATGAGGGCGTCGGCTTCATGCTGGCGGAAAACCAGATCGAGCTGAAGCAGGCCGAACTGATGATCGACTGGTGCGCCGACGCGCTGGACGCGGGCGAGAATGGGAATGTCGAAAGCTCGATGGCGAAAGTATCCGTTTCCGAAGCGCTGTTCCGGGTGGCCGACCGCTGCGTGCAGGTAATGGGCGGGATGGGCGTTTCGCGTGACACGATCGTGGAACAGCTGTTCCGCGAAGTGCGCGCGTTCCGGATTTATGACGGCCCGACCGAGGTGCACAAATGGTCGCTGGCCAAGAAGATCAAGTCAGCCCACCTCAAGCCGGGGCATTGAGGCGGCGTCAGGCGGCGCGGGACGTCTGACGGGTCAGGAGCAGGTCGAATTGCTGGGCGTCCACGGCGGGGCTGAAATGGAAGCCCTGCAGGAATTCGCAATTCATGCCTTCAAGATAGGTGGCCTGCGTCTCATCCTCGATGCCTTCGGCGATCAGTTCGGCGTTGAACAGTTTTGCCAGCTGGACGACCGAGAGCACGAGCTTCATGGCGCGCTCGTCATCCCCGATGTCGCCAATGATCGAGCGGTCAATCTTGATACGGTCGATGGGAAGGTCGAGCAGGGCGCGCAGGTTTGAATAGCCTGTGCCATAGTCGTCGAGCGCGATTTTCACGCCGCGATCCTTCAGGATACAGATGTTGGCGCGGGCGCGGTCGATGTCGTGAATGATGGCCGATTCCACGAGTTCAATGCAGACCTTTTCGGCCTGGACCCCGCACCGGCGGATAAGGCTGAGGATTTCGGCGGCATAGCCGGGACGCACGATTTCCAGGGAGGAAGCGTTGAAGGAGACAAAGCGCAGGCGGTTATCGGACAGCCAGTTTCTGACAGGCCCGCAGGCGCGGCGCACGATGCTCAGATCGAGCGCGGAGATGAGGCCGCACTCGGTTGCAATGGTGATGAATTCCTGAGCCGGGATGGGGCCAAGCTGGGGGTGGTTCCAGCGGGCGAGAACTTCGACGCCTTCGATCGCGCGCGTCTTTGCATTCACGATGGGCTGAAAGGCAGGCACGATCTGGTTGCGGGCAATGGCCTGGCGCAGGTCGCGCTCCAGTGTGTGGCGGCGATAGGTCCGCAGAGCGAGGCCGGCATCGAACAGCTTTACCTGTTCGCGGCCGAGATGCTTGGCCTCGATCAGGGCGGTATCGGCATTCAGCTTCAGGGATTCCAGATCATCCGCATCAAGACCATGGACCGAGAGGCCGACAGACCCCGAGACCTGGATGAGCTTGTCCCCGACGCGAACGGCGCGGAAGATGCGTTGCCGCATGAGGCTGATGTTTTCGACCAGTACATGGGGCGCGACCCTTGGGTGATCGAACAGGATGGCAAATTCATCTCCGCCCATCCGTGCCAGGCTGCGCACACCCGGCCAGGTGATCAGCCTTTTGGCGACGGATTTGAGCACCGTATCGCCGGCCTTGTGGCCGAAGCTGTCATTGATGAATTTGAAGCGGTCGAGATCGAGAAAGGCGAGGCAGAGGATCTTGTCCGGGGGGAGGGGTTCCTCGGCCACGGTTGCCAGATCAAGGTCGAACCCCATGCGGTTTCGCAGGCCTGTTGCCGGGTCAGTGCGGGCGGCTTTCGTGGCGGCGGTCTCAGCCTGCTCGACGAGTTCCAGGCGCTGCTCCAGCCAGCGGGTGCGTTCGGTATCGACCTTGCGGACATCCGCTATGGCCAGTTCATGGCGGCGCAGGGACGCCTTGGAGCCGGAAGATGCCACATCCGGCGCGTGAATAATGCTGATGATGATGCCGGCGATGAGGGTCTCACCCGAAGGCAGCCGGAGCGGCCGTCGGATGGTAAGCAGGACGGCGCCGGTGATCAGCGTTTCCTCGTCCAGACTGTCCTCGCCCGCAAGCACCTTGCGCTCGACCTCCCGTATACGGTCGATACAGACGGGATGAACCAGAAGGCTGTCCTTTTCGCCGACGAAGTTCATTTCTCCGGCGATCATTTCAAAGGCGCTGTTGCCATAGACCCAGCGATGCGATGCGTCTTTCGCGAATACCGGATAGGGCGACGCGTTGATGAACGCCTCAAACAGGGCGCGATCGGTCATGAGTAACGGCGGCTGGGAAAGGGCATATGGGTATGCTCCGGCGCCGGTCGGGACATATAAATCTCTTCGATCAGTTGGGATGCGGTGGTCGCAAATTGCCAGAGGCGGCTGCGGCCTTCAGTGTCCAGCGTGCGGGGAATGTCATCGAGCAGACAGAAGCTGCCGAGACGGTAGCGGCCCCCGACAACAAGGGGCGCGCCGGCATAGAAGCGGATATGTGGCGGATTGCGCACCATCGGATTGTCGCAGAACCTCGGATCGGCCAGCGCGTTTTCCACCACGAGCAGACGCAAACGCTGGATCGTATGATGGCAGAAGGCAATTGCGCGCGGCCCCTGAAAATCGATCAGGCCGGTGTTTGACTTGATCCACTGGCTGTCTGAATCGATCAGGGTGACCAGTGCCATCGGGACTTTGAAATAGTCCGCCGCTTCCCGTGTGATCGCATCAATCCGCGCATCGGGTGGAGTATCGAGGATGCCGAGCGTATGCAGGAAGTCGACACGCTCCCGCTCCACTTCCTGGGCTGCAAGGGGAAGGGCAGGTGAAGAGCGGGTCATGGCGGCGGCAACTTTACTGTTCGAAATCTGGAAGGGCGGGACGTGGCCGCCCGGTTAAAGGAACCTGGCACTCACGAGGTCGCCGCGCTGCCAGACTTTCTCGCAGGCGTGCTCGTCATCGCAGTTTGTGAACGGATTGAAGATGACAAGGGAAAAGGTATCGGGCACCGGGAAGGGAAAGGTTTGCCTCAGCTGCGCGCCCTTGGGGGAGAGTCTCTGCAACGAAATGGAGAATCGACGGTCATCCGCCCCGATGACGATCTTTCCTGATCTGGGGCCTGATCTGGGTACGGAGCCGGCTTGGGCCGGTCTTGCAGGGCGCGTTCGGGCAATCATGGAAAAATCCTCCCTTCGGACTACGCCGTTCCGGGAATTGCGTTCCATTATTTTTTGAGTGATTGCCGGCTGGCGAAATGGCGGGCCATCTGCACAGGGACGGCCGCGAAGGCGTCCGGTGGAGCCGGACGCCTCAGATCAGGCCGCTCTGGTGTGCCCGTTTGGCCATAAGGGCAGGTCGCTGCCGGAGTTCTGTGGCGGAATGTCCCCCACGACCGGGAGCGTTTCGATCTGCGAGGCGGTCAAAGGCAGGGAAGGCGGGAGGCTGGGCTGGTCCATCAGACCTGCAAGCGCTTCGCGCCCGCGGCTGACGCGGCTTTTGACGGTGCCCTCACTGCATCCCAGCAGGCAGGCGGCTTCTTCATAGCTGAAGCCGGCCGCAAGAACGGTGACGAGGGCTTCGCGCTGCTTTTCAGGCAGATGCCGCAGAGCGCTTTCCATCACGCGGAAATCAGAGGACCATTCCTGGCTGCCCGCTGTTACAAGGGCGTTCTCAGCATCATCAGGATCAAGCGATTCCGACCGCCATGCCTTGCGGTTATGACCGGTATGAAGATTACGGATGATCTTGAACAGCCAGGGCCGCATCGGCGCGCCCGGAATAAACCGGTTGCGAGCGCCCCAGGCGCGCAGACATGCGTCTTGCACAAGATCGTCTGCGAGGTCAGCGTTACGGCAGAGGCTGCGGGCGAACGCCCGCATTTGAGGTATCATGGCTTCCAGCTGGTCGATGAAGCTGGCGCTGGATTCCTGTCCGGTGGCGGGATCAGGGTCTGTCAAGGCAATGCTCCGATGCGATCAGGGCTGACCGCTGCATCTCCTGCTCTCTCAGCCTGCGGATTAAAACGCCGAAGCGCTCGGGAACCGGCTCGCTGAGTATCGCTTCGAAGTTCTGCCTGAATGTCTCAGCCGCGCATTCGCGCGGATAGGACATCGGTTCAGGAACTTCTGGTGTGTTACCGGGTAAAGAGATGAGGCGAGCAGCCACTGTTGGTTTTCCTATGAAATCCATCTTGTGCGCGGGCTTTGCCCGATCTTTTTTATATTTGCATTTTGCAACTTGAACGACAATCGGCCGCAATAGTTAATAACGCGTTGCCGATTCCTGGCCACGGCCAGTTTGCGCGAAATATTGTTCGCGATCATGGTGTTCTGAAGGAAAGTTTAAGTAAAAAATAGCCGGCGCAGGTTCGCCGCACCGGCTAAAAAGGTACAAGATAGATGGCATAGCAACAAGTGCTACGTCTTGTATTACGCGGAACTCGAAAACCGGTTCCAATTTTTTTCAGGAAGTGTCCCAAATTGTTGCATGCAGGCAGCGCCATGTCCGCAAACCCGGTGCGCTCCAGAAGTTCAAAATGATACGGCACAAAAGCGAGGCTCGTGCAGGCCCGCGCACTGAAAAGATCCCAGAAATCGTCCTCGGTTACGGAAGCGTCCGTCAGAACAATCCGTGCGCCTGCCGCCAGATGTGAATTGAGGACCGCCATTACATAATGAATAGAAGAAATTGAGGGTTGTGATCGCCCGATCTTCTGCGTGAATATCAAGGTATTAAAGGATCGCGCGGGCATTCGCGTCAAGGTTCTCATGGGAAAGCTTTACCAGTTTGGGGGCGCCGGTCGTTCCCGAAGTCGATAAAAGGACCGCCAATTCATCCGTAAATGCCGATGGAGGCGACTGGCCGCGTTGATCGAGCCTCCAATCTCCATCCCTGTAACTTACGAGCCAGTCCGGTTGGTAAATTGAAAGAATACGCCCATCGGAAATCGATTCGTCGTTCAGAAGGATGACGGGGTGGCCGGATCTCAGGCAAGCAAGGTAGGCAACAATTGCATCGACCCGGTTGCAGGCCTGAATTGCGACAAGCTGCCGGAATGCCGGAAGCTTATCAGAAAATCGATCACACAGGGTGGCGGGCTCGCGGTAGGTAACGCTGTGCTGGCCTTCTTCCAGGGCAACAGCGTTCCCAAACACCTCAAGTTCACGCCAAAAACCCATTAGAGCAGACCCTCGATAATATTGCCGCTTGCAGGTCAAAGCGTTTCGGCATGGATCAATCCCGAACGTCATTTCTGCGGCCGGCGATTTTCGTCATCAATCCTAAATGGGATTGGGTGTGCACAAACTGCGCCACAAGCGTCAAACAGCAATGACCGTCAAGGATGCTCGCGCTCAGCATCCTATGTGCGTCTGCCAATTGAGCGTATGAGAACAGATCAGCTAGAAAGCTGGGCAAATTTGCGTACATGACACGCTCGACGTCGTCCGCCATCATCTTGATAAGCAATAGAAAATGCCAACGAAACAAAACTATAGATTTTCTGTCGCGCCGATGATGGATGCTCAGAAATATTGTTTATAAACAAGCATTTATGTATATCCGTGAGCGGATGGTGTGCATGCTTCCGTATGCATGGTATTGCATCTAGGTGCAGAAATTTGAAAGCGCGTTTGTTGCATTTCGGCGGCGTCTTTGTTGCTCGCAACTCAATCTTGTCTTTTCGGTGGGCACTCTGCAGCTAGGCAGTCTTCTCTTTGCTTTCTAGCAAGCCCGATAACAAGTTCCGCGACCGCCCCTGCGATGTGCGTCTTCACTTCCGCCCGGGATAAGGAAAGCCGCTTTCCGATTTCGGCATAGCTCATGCGCTCAATCCTGTGCAGCAGAAGAACTTCGCGCCGGACAGGCTCCATGATCCAGATGACGGCCTCAACGTTCGCGACGCATGCTTCATCTATCCGTTCGTGGCCACGTTGCCAGGACCGTCTGAAGCGCGCGCGCCGCCTCATTTCTGCAGACTGCCGCTCGCTTCCATTAGCGAGCTCAGGTCATTCAGAGTGCTCTGGAGAAGGGCGTGGGCCTCAGTGTTCTCGTCAGGGAGGACCGAGGCCGTCGCGACACTCAGTTTCAGAGAAACGCCATAAAGGCTCGTTGCCTTGATATCCGGCAGCCGCGAAAGGATATCCTGCCGGGTGTTGAACAGGGCATCGACACTCTGGTCGATGGCGGCCATCTCCGCAGCTTCCGGCACGAGCTGGCGCTCTGCCTCGGAAAGCCTGAACCAGTTGTATTCGCGGCCAACGAAGCTTTCGAGTTTCTGCCATCGCAGTGTCAACGCGTCTTGCTTCGCGTTCAACCGCAGCCACTTCTGGCAGACTGGGATAACCGGATCGGCGGCACCCGGAATGCCCGCTGAAAGTGCCAGTGAGGCCGAACCGGCCATCAGCTCCCGGCGTGAAAGCCCGCATTGGGCGCAGGGGGCCGCATTCTCGTCGCCTGGGGAGCGTCGGGACATGGGTTTACCTTTATGGTAGAGATGAGTCGTTTGGTATCACGGACACTACACTCGTGATCGTTTTAAGTAAATATGATCTCAAAAAGAAAATGACAGATTTAACTGCTGCCCAGATTCGTGCTGCCCGTGCCCTGCTTGACTGGACTCAGCCGAAGCTGGCGGAAGCCGCAAAGCTCTCAGTGCCGACGGTGCGCCGAATGGAGAGCGAGCGTGGCCCAGCCTCCAGCACACCTGCCAATGTGGAAGCTGTTCGGCGCGCGTTGGAGGAGGCGGGGGTTATTTTTTTGGAATCGGGCGCAAGCAAGGCCGGTGGGGCAGGGGTTCGGCTAAAGCGGGGAAGCGGAAGCTATCCCTCTGACGAATAGGAAAGCGTCGAAGAGCCACCCGAAAAGGAAGAGCTGTTCCAACAAGTCTTCGTCAATTTCAGCTGGGATGCCCAAATAGGCACTACAGAAGTATGCCGGCCGAAAGCAATTTTCGGCAACTTTTATTTTCAATCGGTGGGAGGATGCTTTGCGGGCAGATTGAGCAGCGGCAAAAACAGATCTGCCAACTGTTGATCATCGAACTTGTCGGCAGTAGCCATTGCCGTGCCCGTAAACGTCGGCTCTTCAGCTGTTTCAGTTTCATCGACAATCGCGGCTATCCGATTGTTGACCGTTTTCACGGCTGACGTGAGCATTGCTTGTGACACCCCGCCAATCGCAGCCAGGTTTTCCAGCGTCTTTACACGATCCGCCAGAGTGTATTCCGAATCCGTTTCAGACGTCGCCCGTTCGTTTTCATCGAATTCCCTCAGTATCGCCGCTTTCGCTACTGCTATTACATCACCACTGAACTCGTAAGTCGCATCGGTTACGCAACGAGCGATAATCTCCAAGTCATCAAGCTCCATCCCGGATTGCAGGATCGAAATGACTCCTTGCTCCAGTGCGGTCAGCAGATCATCCAGATACGGAAATCCGTCGTAGAAACAGCGTAGATTTTGGATGAGTTCGACCAAATCACGGCCGTCGCGGTGTGAGCTGAAGCCATCAACGGGATTGCGGGCAAGAGCTAGCGCTAAGTCCGCGAAATCCCCCAATTCTGATGCTTCCCACCACTTCAGTAGCAGTTCGATACGATCGCAGTTGGAAAGGTCGGCTGCGCTAAACGAATGCGGATAGCGCGTTGATTTTTTCCAAGTCGGAATGTGAAGGAGGGCCGATGCCACGCAGTGAAACGCGCTCGCAAAGTTTGCGAGTTCTGCCTTCTCGGCGGAAAGACTGACGCCATGCTCCCAAACCAAGCGGGCCCACTTGCCTTGTCTTGAAGGTAAGGCGAACTCCCTAAGCATCACTATATCGTTCAGATACGCGGCCAGATAGTCTCTAACCGATGGATTCACAAATGAAACGGTTCCGCTCTCAATTTTTATGAAGCTTCCCTCCAGAATCCGCAGCGACTCTTCGAAGTCTTTGGCGTCGTGAGCATGCCCGAAGTGTGCGCAAAGATGCGGGTGGAGCGCCTGATAGGCAACGCGCAAATCAGCGATTTCCTCTCCGTACTGAGACCCGAAGAATATTGCGAACAAGAGGTGCCTGCACTTCTCCGGTATGTGCGTTCGGAAGGCGGTGTCCCAAAGCTGCGATGGGTTCGCCAAGGCAGCAAGAAAAGCGTCGGCGTAGCCCTCGGGCTGGATCGATGCCAAGTGCACCCCATCGGTCATCCATTCTATAACGCGAGGGTTATAGTTCGCATGATCCACAATCTTCGCGATCTTGCCGCTCCCAACGAGAGCCCTGATGTGTGCCGCCGGCGTGTCCGCCACTAGAAGGTGGTTGTAGAGGATGCGTGCCCTGATGCGCCTCGTGTAAACGCCAATATCCAAAATGTATTTGCTGATATTGAGCCTCTCATCGGCAAGATGCTCAGATACCCGCCGCGCCTCTTCAAAGATATACGCCCGGGTCGTTAGGATGAAACGAGCGTTTGGCGAATGCCGTATGCGCTTCATGAAGCGCGCCAAATCAGAATCTTTTGAAGCTAGTGCATTTCTGTCGAGGGCGATGGTCCCAAGGAAATCGTCAAAGTAAAAGATCTGCTTCTTTGCATCGACGATTGCTTCAAACCCATCCACAAGGCTTCTGATCGGCACAAGTTCCCAGTCTTCGCCCGCATATGCATAGGACAACATCTCGGCGAGCGTCGTTTTGCCTACGCCTGGCGGCCCCGATATGATTAGGACATGCTGTCCTTCCAACGTATCGCGAGCGGCTTTGAAGCTGGCGTTCGGGGCGTAGACGCGTACTTTCGCGGCAATCTCAGCATTGTTCATCGCTGTGAATGCGTGAGCCGCTGCACGGGTTACCCGTTCAAGGACGGCGGCACTGGACAGCCAAAGCTTGATATGGGCTTTCTCGACCTCTGGGAATTTGCGGAGGAGACCATTGATATCCTCTGCCGAGAAGATGTCATCTTGTGCGTGAAGTAAGGGACCTAAGATGGTCGCCAGTTGCGCCTTGTTCTTAGGCGAGAGTGATCGAGAAGTGGCCAGTAAGTATCTTGATGGTGCCAGTCGTTCGATCGAACCCCGCTCACGCTTCATTGCGGCGGTAAGTGCACTCGCCGGTGATCCTTCGTAATGCTTGGCTTGGAGTACTGTCTTGCTCAAGCCCTTGGCATGCCGGCCGTCCATACCACCGTCGGGGCCGGGTCCGAATGACTCAAATCGCATTCCAAATTCCGCTCCAAGAAGGTCTCGCGCAAGATCCTCGAAATCGGCCCATGCCAGATTTATGAAATTGTAGGTCATAGAAATGCCCGGCACGGGGGAGGCGAGATGATTGCTTTCATGAGGTTGCCGCGACCATTCCTGCATAGTGCTGAGGAGCAAGCGTTTTGATCATTTCCAAAAGGTAAGTGACGTTCTTCTGACTCTCCTGAACGAGTCCCGGCTCGAAGCCCTGGCCAGTGAAGTGAGAGTTGTCATTCGCGTATTTGTAAATGGCCGTCTTCTTGTTTTCATCGAAGTCGACCTGAGAAAGTTTCGAGTAAAGAGAGTTCTTCCCCGGAGCAAAAAAGTCGAGGAACGTCTCCAATACTTTGCGTGTAACATTGGGGATGTGATAACAATCAGCAATAGTGCCATCACCATTAAAGTTAGTGAGTGTCTTGAAGAGGAAGTGATATTCGGTTGGGTGATCGATCAGGGCCTGATCAAGAGGGCCCATTGTAGAATGGCGTCCAGTAGCGCCATTTCGGCAAACTAGCATGTACATCTTGTTCTTTTTCTTTGCCGCAGGATCGTGCTGCAACCAATTGATGACCAGCCGAAGAAACGAAAAATTGTGGGTCAGCAGGAATACCTGCTTTGCGTCTCGCACGGCGCTTTTTAGAAACGCGAAGGCCTGATAAACTGAACTAGAGTCGAGGCTGGAAACTGGGTCATCAATGACAACGACACCCTCGGCCAAATCGAAGTCCTGATCCTTCAGCTGAACGATGAAATAGATGAACGCAATGGCGGTTCTCTCGCCCTCACTGAGGCGCTTGGCGTCTTTACCATTTCTTTTCACGCGGTAGCCGAGGTCACTGGACTCGAAGGTAAGTTCATTTCGCCCGAGGAAGGTCTGCAGAAGCTTGGTGAGGTCTTCCCCTGCCTTGTGGGCACTCGAGATTTGCATCTTCTTTTCGTTTATTGCAGCTTCAAGCGTGGCAAGTGCGGCCATACCGGCGCCCTCATCTCCATCTTTATTCTGTGTAATGAGTGCCATTTCATCAACAATCTTCGCATCGAATATGGCTACTTGCGCCTTTATCCCGATGAGGTAATAGGCTTCGATGGCCTTCTTCGCGGCGTCCTTCGCGCCCGTGAACAGCTCGGTCTTTTTGTTGTGATTATCCAGCAGCGCTGAAACGGCAGAAAAGGCATTGGCAAGTCCGCCAAAGTCCAGTCGAATGTCGAACGGAATTGAAGCAGTTCGCGCGCCGAGCTTCTCGGCCAGCTTGGCTGTGATCTGGTCAAGCGCGGCGCTGGCCGCCATAACTTCAGTAGTCAGAGTTTCCTTGGCCTCGTCATACTGGTGTCTGAAGTCACCATAAAGTGCGAATTTGTCCGGCAGCGATGTGGATTGTAAGAACTTTTTCAATTGATCAATTTCGTCAATGGTGCGCTCTATTTCTGACTTCAGCGCCTGATCCTCGTTATTGAAGTGGGCTTCGAGCTTCCGCCAGCGGTCCGCAGGTAGATCCTGCTCGCAGAACTGGCAGGTTTGGCTTCCGAGCGCTTTGTGAAGCGCATGGCCCTGTTCGACCCACTTCGCGATCTCAGGGGAATCTTGCAGGCGCGCTATGGCGTCGCTGATGACGGTTCTTCCGCACAATGATGAGGCGGCCGATTCGATCGCCCTGGCAGCCTGATCGAAAGAGTGATCGTTCCCGCTAAACATCATGGTTTTCGTTAGTTCGGCTTCGATCCTGTCCATCGCTTCCTGACGTAAGGTAGCACGGTGGGCAGTAAGCTCCGTTTCAGTCGGCTCCTTACTGACGCCAAGGATCTTAAAAGCGGCTTCTGCGTTGTTCTTTCTGTAGCTGCGTTGGAGGGTGCCGCTTGTCGCCTCGCTGATCGTGGCTGCAACTGAGGTGAACAGTTTCCCTCGCGCTGTCTCATGTTGCGCTATGCGCGACTCAGCTTCGGCGATCAGGTCTTTCCGTGTCGCAAGCTCCCGCTCATTCTGTTTCAGTGCTTCGCTGAGCGCTTTGTTCTCCTCTCCAACTACAAGGATTGGTTTCAAATTTCCGTCGAGCTGGCCAATGTTCAGCTGCACGTAGTCGGCATTAAATACGCGCACCTTCCTTGCGGCCGCGGCACCATGCGTGAAATCGCCTGTCTCCGAGGATATCTTGAATTCTAAAGCAGGGTAATCTTCATGCAGCCCTGTCTTGAGACAGTCGAACAGTCGGGAGAGCGTTGTCTTGCCGGTCCCGTTCTCTCCATACACCACATTGAAGCGCTCGAACGCGGGTAGCCCGGCATCCCAAGAGAAGTCTGAGAATACCCCGAGGTTTCTTATCCTATTGACCTTAAGTAGCACTACCCCCTCCCGGGCAATCGCCCCACACTGACAAATCGGTCCCAACCTTCTGCGCCAATCATCCGCGATTGCAAGTAAGTCGGCAGTCGAGATGAGCCGCGAAGTGGATGTGCAATACAAGACGGATTGGGTTCTCTAAGGGCAGCATACTAGATTGCGCTGATAGCTACTTCTTATGTAAGCGTCCGGGCTGCCCGTTGGAGGAGGATGCCAAGTCCTCCGTGTGCACGAAATTTCTGCCGCTAAAACATCCATTCCTATTCGGCCGGCAATATCGCTGTAATAAGCCATCTGACAATGCGGGGCGGCATAGCGCCCGCGTCCAGCCATATGGTGAGGACCGGCGCCACAAACGGAGGCAAATCGGTGCAATGATCGGCAAGGGCTAGAGGGGCGAACCCGATAGGGCAAGTTAAAAGAGCTGGCGCCCGGCCTTGCCTTACGCCTTGTCTGCACAACAGTTTTTCAGCGCCATTTGCACCGTATCGAGACGCCGCATTTTACCCAATCTGTAGTATTTAATGCAGGTGCGGCTGGCGCCATATCCAAAAAGGGGAATTGCGCCTCCAGGCGCACTTCGGCAGTCGGCGTTGATGGATACGCAAGCGCCTGTATCCAGCCCGTGAAAATTCAAGTTTCTGGGCATGATAGAAATCTAGCAGTAGGGTTCGATTTAGCGACGAGTGCGGACTGAAGCTTTGTGCCCCGTTGATTGGCTTGCAATCGGTGTGGAGCGGCCCACGAACAGAGCTATCGACGCGTGCGGTAATACGCCCGCAACCCCGGTAGGCTGCGCGCTTCATCTTCTCCGAGCAGTGTCTCGACCCACGCGCCATACTCTACGGGAAATCGCATTCTGGCGGCACGCGCGGCGCTCAGTATGGCGGCGTGAAACCGCGTCTCGCCTAGAGCTTTCTGGACGCTTCTGCAGGCGAGAATGTCCAAAGTGCCCAGGACCCCCGCTTCAATTGGAACGCCATTTGCGATCCGACGCCCGCGCATTTCATCAATCACAACGCAGCATCGGCGCCTTGCGCCAAGCGCGATTGTCGCTGCCTCGCCGTCGTCTAGAGCATCCGACCCGGGGGCGCTGACCAAATCTAGCATGTGGGCCGTACCCTCTGCGTCGAGGTCGAATCGAGTAACCAAGCCGCGCGTTTCTAATGCCGAAACAATGCCTGTTGCGTCCGTTCCCGTGAACGGATCGCGCTTCACTTCTCTATAAACTTCCGAGGCAATAATGATCGGCCGAGCCAAAGCCAAGAGTACAGCTTCTGCCTCGCCTGTACCGAGAAGATTGATCAGTACGCTGGCGTCTATTGCAAGTTCGCGGTGCTCGTCAGTCAGCGTCGAGGGCGTCGAGGCCATTCTCTCCCTCCACGCCATAACTGTCAGCAATTTCGCGAAGCCGAACGCGGTCGACGCGGAGGAGCCGCGCGAGTTGGCCTTCCGTCAGCAGCTCTTTCTCAAAAGCTTCAGCAGCGAGGAGCCAGAGCCGAGGTGGTACCAGCTCCCTGGATTTCTGCTCACCGATAACCTCGCGAACAAGGTCTCCGCCAAACTTTCTGTCCTTCAAGCTGTGCCAAGTTCCGCGCTTGAGGAGCTTTAATCCCTCAAGGCGAAGGCACATTGCTTCTTCTGAAACATTCCAGCGATGTGCCATGAGAATGAGGTGGCGCGGTGTAAACTTGCCGCTGACCTCCTGATATTCCTGATACATCCTGCGGACGGCTTGAGCTGGCATCAAAAATGCCGCGGCAAAGGCATTGGCGTAGACCTCTTCGCGCGGATCCTCAGGCTCTCCTTCATAGACGATGTCGGGCTGGTTCCTCGTGCCGATAAAGTGCCCAAGTTCGTGCGCGCCCGTCATCGCGCGGCGCGTAGGGGGATGTTCTGAGTTGAAAAGAATACACGGCCCAATTTGAGAATCGTATGCGTAGAGTCCCGAGACTCCATAATCCAGCTTGTCTAGGAAGACCCGGATGCCAAACTCTTGCTCAAGAAGAGACACAATGTCCTGAATCGGAGCATAGCCAAGACCGTGGCGCATCCGCAATTCCATAGCGGCATCCTCAGCCTGATCGCGAACATCACCCGACATCAGTGGCCGCTCTGGCGGCAGAGGCGAGCGTCGCATCGGACCGACTAAGTTTTCAAGCTCGACTTCGGCTGCAGTGAGATCGTTCAAACGCGCCGCTGCCTCAAGCTTGGCTCCATCTTTCCCACGTAGCGAAGCACGAAAACGCGGTACAAAGTCGACGTGCACAGCCGTGCGCCTAAGGAGTTCAGCCACGCCGACATTGTAGGCGGCGGCGAGTGCTACGAGTTCTTCTGGCTGAGGGCGTCGCTGCCCTTTTTCAATCGCGACCAGCGTTGGGCGCGACAGGCCGATTATCTGAGCTGCTTGCTCCTGAGTCACATCCGCGCGCGTCCGTGCCCTCCGGAGCCGCTCGCCCAGCTCTTTGGGATCAACGGAACTTAAGCCTTGGGTCATGCCACGGCCCCGAGTGCTCGAAACAAGGAGGTAGGCGGGAAGGTGCTGAGTAGAGCGCTCCACTCCTCACGGTGTTTGGCCATCACATGGTGCATGCCGTGGAGTGTAGATTCCCGAGGCTCCCCAAGGGCTTCAGCTATTGCCGCCGCCTCTCGTAAGACCAGAGGAGATTCCGGACTGATCATTGCGAAGTCCCTCATCGCCAAAATGGCACTGATTGCCTGTTGGACTACGCTCTTCCCCGGCACAGGATGATCACGGGACGTCCATGGAGGTGACTGACCAAGATCCGGCCAAATGTATGGCTCTTGCGAAGATGAAACTAAGCCCGCCACTTGAAGCGACTGGCGGCGAAGTAGGCAATTTGCGCACACGCCGCAATGCTTCGCGACGCTGCCCTGTATTTTCCGTCGAGAACTGCGGCTGCAAGAAACTGTCACCTCCCAGCCCTCGCTGAGTTGCGCGATCTGAAGCGCCGCCAGAGTTTCCCCTTTTGTTGACCAAACGCGGGGGTGCACGAACCTGATCGGACTTTCAAAGATGCGACTTACGAACCGGCCCAAGGCGCTCGTAAAAATCGGGCTCATTCTCACATCAGGGTGTTCGTGGCCGATGACAGTCAGGGCTGGGCCAAACGTGCCTTGACCACTTTCGGGAACCACGATCTCAGCACCTTTCATTATCCCCGCTGCCGTCGCCGCCACTGCGCCGAATAGAAATCCACGTGAACGATAGCTTTGCTCAGGCAGCCTCACGCCAGCGCCCGGTAGCGAGATTGGCATCGAGACCCATCGCGTGGAGGCGGTGCGTGCATGGCTCACTTTCTTTTCAGTATCCCCGACACGCCCCGTAGAAACGCGAATAATATGCTGTCTGGGTTGCGCGTGTAGTCGTGCGACGGCGAATGAATCAAGGCCGTTGCTGTAGGGAATCACAACAGGGGGCGTGTCGGTCAAAGAAAGGCTCCCCTGACGATCTACCGGCAAGGGAGCGCGCCCCGGTCGAAACTCTAGATACCAGGAATCGCCCGTCAGCATTTCCAGAAGCGACTTCAATTCATCGCGCAGATCGGATGCGTCCCAAAAATCGAAATCCCGCACAGGTAAGGAGAGAAATAAATCGCGTTCCCAGCACTTCGAATGATGCCGCTTTCCTAGGCGATCAATGTAAGCGACCGCGCCAGCCAGCACGAGGAGATCTTCAGCACGAGCAGGAATGCTGCGCATTAAAAAAGTTCCAAGGGCTCTAGGCTCCAGTTTCAGATGTCTGCCCAGGACGCAAAGCGCGGAATGCTCCGGCGCGGCCTCTCCATCGGAGCAGACGTAAACGTGCGCGTCCGGGCGCTCAATGGCATAATCGCTAACCATCCAATGCCTCGTCCAGCTCAACACTGGGCCGTAAAGGCCCCTTTAGAGCGGGAGCTTGCTCCAAGATTCGTTGTGCAGTCACCGGAGGATCAATTGCGGCGAGTGCTGATCTCAGGGACGCGGCTGCGGCGCGTCCGTTCGCTCCGTTTTCGAAAGCATGTCGACTCAGTTCTCGCAGTTGCGCATTTCGCTTGTGATCGACCGTTAGGCTCAGGGCTTGCAGCACTATTTCCCGGGCGCTTGCAGCGCTTGGTATGGTGATCAAAATGGTCGAGTTCGCCAGAAGCTCACGCTCGAGCGCATTGTTGGAGCCTCCAAGATCTGACTGCTTTGGGAGTATCCGCATTCCCGGAAGCTGCCGCAGGGCATCCCCGACAGCGGCCTCAAGGCGACGAAGATAGCCGCCACTCAAACCTTGACGAAAATCGGTTTCAATGGCGCGCTTCGCCGCCTCTGGCGCATAACGCTTTCGCTCAGCTTCCCGCTCGCACATCTTGAAGACGACCTTCCAGCGGCGCGGCATCGGGAGTGATCTGTAGATGCCATCACGCATCGCGAACTCTCCTGTTCCGCAATTGTTCTAGCCGACGGAATTTACTTTGTAAATGTATTTTCTGAATATTGGTTTACAATGTTGAGGGCGCGTTCCGCAGGCCAATCTCATCATTATTTGATGAGAATAGAGGGCTTATTCTCTTCAAGGTTTGAATGAGCCCTCTCAAAGCCCGCGCTTGTCTATAAATATGAGGACAGGCGGGATCAGGATGTCATCAAATTTATGGACATAGCCTCACGCTCATCTCGGGTCCCGGGCCATGCGGACGATCGTGTCGGGGGAGAGGTGAGTGTAGCGCTTCAGCATCTTCCAGTCCTTATGGCCCGTGACGAGCGTAACGAATTCTCTCAGCGGTGAAATTGAGGAAAAAATATATAAAACAAGGCAATAACAAATTATTTGAATAATAACAGTATCAATGTTAGTGTTCAAAATCATGTTAAAGTCCTCGATCATCGAAGAGCCTTTTGTCGCTGCGCTCAGTACTTACCTGACGGGTACGCTTCACGTCGCTGTCAAACTGGAGGCATGGAAGAGCGAAGCGAGCCTGCCGCTCTTCATCAGCAAACGCTACCGGTTCTATCGGATATCAGTTGCCCGACAGGATTGCCTGGTCATGTGGGCCGGCGACGAGTCAATTCTGGGACCGGCCGATATCGTGAAGCATGTCGCTCGGGTATCCGAAACATTCGCGGGCGTAATCGTCTACGCTGCCGGGACAATGAACGCGACCCTGCGCAGCCGGCTGATTGCGCAGGGCGTCGCCTTCATCGTTCCTGGAAACCAGCTGTACATCCCCCAGTTGGCGATGGATCTGCGGGAGCATTTCCGGGCTCCACAGAAAAAGCGAGGCGAGCATCTGACGCCCGCTGCGCAGCTTGTGCTGTTCCAGCATATCCTGTCCTGTGAAGACGCGCCGGTAACTCCAACTCAACTGGCGGAGCCGCTTGGGTTCGCCCCGATGTCAATTGGACGAGCGTTCGACAAGCTCGCGCAAACAAATCTTGCAAAAGTCGAGCGCCGCGGCCGGGAGAAACTTCTCTGTTTCAACGCCGACCGTCGGACATTGCTGGATCTCAGCCGCACCTTGCTGCGGACGCCTGCGCGCGGCAAACATGGAGTCCGGTTCAAGAGAAGTGAGCCTGAGATGCTTCGGGCAGGGGAGGCGGCTCTTGCCGAACTCACTAACCTGTCGCCTCCTGAGAAACCTACCTATGCAATTCTCGCCACCGGTTGGCAGGCGTTTTTCCGTCAGCACGGCATCGAGGACGTCAACGAGATCGATGCCGCAGAGGCTTTCATCGAAACATGGCACTATGACCCCAGTATTTTTGGCAAGGACGGATGTGTGGATCCCCTGTCCCTGTACGCCCAGTTCTGGGACCACCCTGATGAGCGTGTCGCGCAGGCGGCCGAAGAAGTCCTGGAGCGTGTGCGATGGTAGTCGGGATTGATACGTTCAAAGCCTTCTTCGCTGATCACGGCGATCAGTATGCCTTGATAGGCGGTGCAGCGTGCGACTTGCTGTTTGCAGATGCGGGTCTGCAATTCCGCGCCACCAAGGATCTGGATATCATCATCTGTGTCGAGATCATCAACGCAGATTTCGCGAAGGCATTTGCCGACTTCCTCGCGAAGGGCAAGTACACCCAGTTCGCCATGCATGAGGGTGAGAAGAAATTCTATCGCTTCTCCAAGCCTGAAACAGAAGGCTTCCCGGCTATGATAGAACTATTTGCGCGGCCCGCAGCTGCGATCGACCTGCCGGACACGGATCGCTATGTGAGGTTGGCGGTCGAAGATGCTCTGGTAAGTTTGTCCGCTCTTTTGCTCGATGACAACTACTACGAACTCGTTAGGGAGGGACGGGAAGTAGTCGATGGCGTGTCGATTCTTGGCGCGGCACTACTGATACCCTTCAAGGCGCGGGCATGGCTTGACCTCACAGCCCGCAAGGCGGAGGGGGAGACGATCGACAGCAACAATATCAAGAAGCATCGAAACGACGTGTTCCGCCTTGCCCAGCTGCTTACACAGGAACCCGTTGCCCTTCCCGATACCGTCAAGGACGATCTCAAAAAATTCGCTGCCGCCATGCAAGACGAAGATGTCGATCCGGCCACGTTCAATGTTGAAAATATGACTAAGAATGATGCACTGGAAGCTGTGACAAAAGTATATGCACTCTGAGAAAGCCAGATGAGCTCGATCAAGCCTCTTGAGATGCAACTCATTGCCAGTGCGTTTGAACGCAAAGGTGGGGCCGGTTATGTGCTCGATTTTTCCAACAGAATCTTCGCTGAGTTTTTCGCCGGAGAGTTTGATGTCGACATCTACGAGTCGCGTTTTGCAATAGATGGCCACGGAAAGCTCAAACGCCTTAAAGCCTTCCTCAAGATGGCTGACGACGCTGAATCTGCGCTGGTGCTACGGGCTGTGGGCGTACAGGGAGCGCGGCTGTCTGAAACCTTGTGAGCGCGCTGCATCATATGATCTTCCTGTCTTTGGCCATCCGCACGATCGTGTCGGGGGAGAGGTGGGTGTAGCGCTTCAGCATCTTCCAGTCCTTATGGCCCGTGACGAGCGCAACCTGCTCGATCTGGAGACCGGCTTCGAAGAGGCGGCTGGTGCCCTCATGGCGCAGATCGTGGAAATGGAGGTCTTCAATCCCAAGTTCCACGCAGGCCCTCCGGAACGCGGTCCCGATTGAGCGGGGGTTATAAGGGAAGACGCGGCCCTTATTCGTCGTGCTCCGGCGTTGCGCCATCAGGATGTCCCAGGCGTCATAGCCCGTGAGATCTACGAGCGGGACGCGTTGGTCATTGCCATCCTTTTGCCGGGGGTCCTTTCGGTCACGGACAGTGACGGTCCGGCGGCGCTCGTCGACATCGGGCCATTCGATCGAGCATATCTCGGACTGACGCATGGCGGTTGCCACTGCAAAGGTGACAAGACGTGCCATCGGCGACTTCTGCCGGGAATTGCCTTCGAAGTAGGCGAGGAGTTGGTCGAGCTCTTCCTGTGTCGGGCGGCGGTCACGCTCCTGCGCCTTGCCGACGAGGCCGAGGCGTTTCAGGGCGACCCGTGCGAGGTCAACCTGGTCGGGGCTCACCGGCAGGCCGTGAACGGCGGACGCGTGCAGGAGCACGGTCTTGATATAGGAGATGTCGGCCGAGATCGTGGGTGGTCCTGCGCCTTCGGTGCGGCGATCACGCGCGAACTGGATGATCCGTTCACGGTCGAGCACTTCAAGCCGGACATGGCCGAGTTTGCCTTTGAGCTTGTCGAGGGAGTAGGTCTTCGACCGGCGCAGCGCCTTGCCGACCTCCAGCATGTCTGCGATGTGCAGGTCGATCAGCTGGGCGAACGTCGAGAGGTCATCCGGGATGTTCTTCGAGACGCTTTCGCCCCGGTCGACCCGCCGCTCCATCTTGAGCGCCCACTCTTCGGCGTCCTTCCGGCGAACGAAGCACTGGGAGACATAGCGCCCCTTGCGTCGCACCTGGGCCCGCCACTGCCCCTTCGGCATCCTGTAAATCGTCGACATTTGTGTGCGCTCCGTGTGCACAGAGGGGTTAAATCAGGTACAAACGTGTGCAAATTGGTGCACACAAACTGCACACGTTCTCTCTTTAGTCCCTTGATTGTACTCAAAAAATGTCTAAAAAACAAGACTATAGATTTTCTGTCGCTCCGATGATGGACTGGACTGACCGGCATTGCCGCGCGTTTCACCGCACTTTGACCAAGCGCGCGCTTTTGTGGACCGAGATGGTAACGGCCGATGCCGTGATCCATGGCGACCGTCAGCGGCTCATCGGTTTCAGCGATGTGGAGCATCCCCTCGTCCTGCAGCTGGGCGGGTCTGAGCCCGGCAAGCTGGCGGAGGCGGCGCGGATTGCCGAAGGGTACGGGTATGATGAGGTGAACCTCAATTGTGGCTGCCCGTCAGAGCGGGTCCAGTCGGGCGCCTTCGGGGCCTGCCTGATGGCCGAGCCTGACCTGGTCGCAGACTGCGTGGCCGCAATGCGGGCGGCGGTGTCCATCCCGGTAACGGTCAAGAACCGGATCGCGATTGATGACCTGCCGGCACGCGAGACGCTGTTCACCTTCATTGAAAAAGTTTCGGTGGCGGGGTGTTCTGTATTCACCGTGCATGCGCGCAAAGCCTGGTTGAAGGGGCTGAGCCCCAAGGAAAACCGGGAGGTTCCTCCGCTGGACTATGGGCTGGTGGCGGAACTCAAGACGGCGCGGCCGGATCTGACGATTATTCTTAATGGCGGCATCGCGACAATTGATCAGTGCCGGGATCATATCGGTGTGTTCGACGGCGTGATGCTTGGACGGGCGGCGTATCAGACACCGGGCCTTCTGGGGCAGGTGGATTCCGATCTGTTTGGGGAAGGGGCAATGATCGCGGCGGGAGACGCGGTGCGCGCCTATGAACCCTATATTGCGGCGCGCCTGGCCGAAGGCTCGAATCTGCATGCCATGACGCGGCATATGCTCGGACTTTTTGCTGGCCAGCCTGGCGCCCGCCAGTGGCGGCGTATTCTGTCGGAGCAGGGAGTAAAGAAAGGCGCGGGACTGGACGTGCTGCGCGCTGCGCTCGGCGCGGTTGAGAACCCTGCGATGGCGGGTTAACCGTGTTCTTTATTTGTTTGATTTCCCATGTTGCCTTTTCCAAGTTGGGAGAGAGGGCGCAGGGGATGGTCTGCCGGGTAGCAACCTTGGCTTTTGAGGGCGCACTTGCGCGATAGTCCATTATATCCTTGGGCCGGCGGGAGCAGTTAAGCCTCTTCTTAAGGCTTTCAGCTAGACTCTTGACCCATGACCCATGACCCCGAACGCCCCGATGGCGCAGAAACGCCCGAACAGACATTTCTCGCCACGGCGAGTCATGAAATACGCACGCCTCTGAACGGTATTCTCGGTACGGTTTCGCTGTTGCTGGAAACAGAGCTTTCGCCGGCTCAGCGCGAATATGCCGAGACGATCCGCCTGTCAGGCGGGCGCCTGTTGGACCTGCTCAATAACGTTCTCGATTATGCCCGGTTGGACGCCTCTGCCGTCGAAGTCGAGGCCGAGAATTTCTGCCCCGTCCGGCTGTGCGGGGAAGTAGTCGAACTTCTCAGTCCCCGCGCGCATGCGGCCGGGCTTGATCTGGCGGTACGTTCCCTGCCGTCGCCGATGCCGGGATTTCTGGGAGACGCCGGCCGTATAAGGCAGATCCTGTTCAATCTTGTCGGTAATGCGCTGAAGTTCACCCCGCGCGGCGCTGTCCTTATCGATGCTGAAGTCGTTACAGGCGGCCTCGCTTTTCATATTCGCGATACCGGGCCGGGCATTGCGCCCGATGACCAGGCGCGCCTGTTCGAAGCGTTTCGCCAGACTGGCGCCGGGGATGCTTACCGCGATGGCGGCGTTGGTCTCGGCCTAGCCATCGTCAAGCGTCTGACCGATCTGCTCGGCGGGCGGATTGATGTCGTCTCAGCGCTCGGGGAAGGGGCCTCATTCAGCGTGTTCCTGCCACTGCAGCAATCTGGCGCTCCGCCGGCGGACGCGGTGGCGTTCATAGGCGGCCGCGTCGGTCTCGCGGGGCTGCCGCCCGCAACGGCGCTCTCCCTCTCGGCCGGCCTCCAGGCTATGGGCGCGTCTGTCCTGCAGATGGATGTGGCGAGCGGACAGATACCTGACGGAATAGACGTCCTGCTGGTGGGGGCAGACCTGCCCGAGGGCGCGGTTGCGGCGATGGCGCGCCAGGCGACATCACTGGTTGTTCTGCGGCCCGAAGATCGGGGCGCCATTGCCCGGTTCCGGGCACTGGGCTGTGTCGGTTGGCTCGTCCGGCCGCTGCGTATGAGTTCGGTGGCCGAGCGTATCCAGCTAGCCCGCTCCGGTGGGGATGCCGCCGACGAGCAGGAACTGGCGGCGGGCGCGGGCCGCGTGCTGATTGCCGATGACAATCCCGTAAACGCGCTGATTGCGCGCCGCGCCTTGGAATCGGCCGGATTTACCGTAACAGTTGCCGCAACGGGCAGCGAAGCGCTTGAGGCTGCCGCCAGAATGGAGCCGAACCTTGTGCTGATGGATCTGCGAATGCCGGTCATGGACGGGTTTGAAGCGATGCGCCGGTTGCGGGCTGGCGGGTTTTCGCCGCCCATCATTGCAGTCTCGGCAGAGATCAATCCGGACATCGAACGCCGGGCACGCGCCGCAGGCGCAGACGGCGTCGCAGCAAAGCCGTTGGACGCCGAGGCCCTGCGCCGGCTGGCGCTGCGCTGGACCGGCCGGTCCGGCGCTGTGGCGGGCGCCGCATGACGGATACGGTTGGTGCGGCAGAGGCCAAAAAGACGCCGCGTTTCATCCGGGCGCTGCGTGCGCTGAACGACCGGCGCATGGCGGCGATGCTGCTGCTCTCTCTGGCCGCCGGTCTGCCCTTCGGGGCGGTGCTCGGCACACTGAATGCCTGGCTGACCGTTGAGGGCGTAACGCCCTCAACCATCGGCACCCTGTCCCTCATCACGCTCGGCTACGCCTTCAAATATCTTTGGTCACCGGCCTTTCAGGTTGCCCGCCATCCCAAGCCTTTCCTAGGCCCCCGGCGCACCTGGCTGATCTCGCTTCAGGTGCCGATTGCGATCCTGCTGCTCATCCTGCCCTTCTCCAATCCGGCCAGCCAGATTGGCCTCATTGCCCTCGTCGCGCTCGGCGTCGCGCTGCTTTCAGCCACCCATGATACGGTGCTCGATGCCTGGCGCATTGAGGTCGCGCGGAGCGAGGAAGACAAGGATCTGATGGCTGCGCTCTATCAGTTCGGCTATCGCGCTTCGACCTTCATCACCGGTTTCATGGCGTTGCTGCTGGCTGAATATATCGGCTGGCAGATGGTCTACGGGTTGATTGCACTGATGATGGTGCTGGCAATTTCCGGCACATTTATCGCGCCGGAGCCAGAGCTGTCAGGCAAGCCTGCCGAAGCGCGCGAAAGCTTTCAGGCGACCGTCCCCGAAAAACCCCTGCGCATCTTCACGATCGCTGTCGCCGCTGGCTGGGCGCTTGCCATCACGATGATCGGCTGGCACGTCTTTGCCTCGCTCACGCAGGTGCCCCCGCCCAGCGGAAGCGCCTTTGTGCGGGAGCAGGGGCCTGTCATTGTTATCCTGACGGTCATGGTGCCGGCCACGCTGGCTGCTTTCCTTTTGTGGCGCCACGGCCGCGTGCCGGGCATTGCCGTGCCCGACAAGGCAGGGGATAGCCGCGCGGTGCGTGCGGTGCATTCGCTGTTCCGGGCGATCTTCGATCCGCTGATGGAAATGATCGGCCGTTTGGGGTGGGGCGCGCTGCTCGTCCTCTTGCTGGCGCTCACCTACCGGTTTGCAGATGCCGTCTGGGGCGCGTTCGCCTACCCGTTTTATCTCGGTACCGACTATGGAGCGATCGGCCACACAATGGCGGATGTCGCGGTGGCCTCAAAATTCTTCGGCGTGCTGATGACCATGGCCGGCGCGGCCATCGGCGTTATCATTATCAGCCTGATCGGGCGCATGCCGGTTCTGGTGATCGGCGCCGTGCTGGCGGCGGCCACCAACCTTCTGTTTGCAGACCTTGCGCGCGGCGGCCTGGCCATCGATGCCTTCCTCGAATGGACGCGGCTGGCAGATCCGATCCGGATGTTTGCCGGCTGGGCAGCGGCCATCTCTCCGGAAGGGCAGGGCGCGGAGGCAGGTGCCCGCATGGCACGGCTGATGCTCGCCATCGGCGGGGAAAACCTGGCCGGCGGTTTTGCCAGCGTTGCGGTCGTCGCTTACCTCACATCGGTCGTGAACCCGCGCTTTGCCGCCGTGCAGTATGCGCTGCTCGGCTCGCTGACCATGCTGATCGGCACGCTCGGGCGGCCCTGGCTGGGCGAACTGATCGAACTGCACGGCTATTATACCGTGTTCATCGTCACTTTCTGGCTCGGCGGGGTTGCCGTGGTGCTCTCACTGCTGGAATGGGCGCGAATGGCCAGACAGAAAACCCCGGCCGCGCTGGACGCAGCCGGGGTGTGATCTTTCTGGCGGAAGGCCTTAGACGTTGTCGGTGTCGTAGGCTGCAATCGTGGCAAGGTCCACGATGTCGCCCACAGTGGCGCCGAGTGAAGAAATCTGCACCGGCTTTTCCAGGCCAAACAGCATCGGTCCGATGACGGTTGCCCGGCTCATCGCTTCCAACAGATTGGTCGCAATCGAGGCCGAATGGATCGCCGGCATGACCAACACGTTCGCCGGGCCGCTGAGGCGCGAGAACGGATACACCATCCGGTGGTTCGGGTTCATCGCCACATCAGCATTGATGTCGCCTTCATACTCGAAATCAATGTCCGTGCGCTGATCAAGGATCGCCACAGCTTCGCGCACCCGGTCGCCCCGCTCGCCCATCGGATTGCCGAAGGTGGAGTAGGACAGGAAAGCCACGCGCGGGGTGAAGCCAAGGGCGCGCACCGCGCGGGCCGCTTCCAGGGCGATGTTTGCCAGGGTCGGCCCGTCGGGCAGTTCATGTACGCTGGTATCGGCAATGAAGATCGTCTTGCCGAGATTGATCACCATCGACATGCCGATCAGGGCCTGGCCCGCAATCGGGTCGAGCACCAGCATCGCGTCTTTCAGGGCGGCGTCGTAATTGCGTGTGACGCCCGTGACCATGCCGTCCGCGTCGCCATTCTTAAGCATACAGCTGCCGAAGATGTTCCTGTCCTGATTCACCAGGCGCTGAACGTCGCGCTTGAGATAGCCGCGGCGCTGCAGGCGCTCATACAGGAAGTCGACATAGACCGGGTTCTTGTCGGAAAGGCGCGCATTGATGATATCGAGCGAGCCGAGCGGAATGCCCATCTGCTCCATCGCGCGCTCCACCTGGGCCTCGCGGCCAATCAGGATCGGATGGCCAAGGCCTTGGTTCTTGAAGCTGTAGGCGGCGCGCACGACGGCGGGTTCTTCACCTTCAGCAAACACGATGCGGCGCTGGGTCTCGCGGGCCCGTGCCTGCAAGCCTTGAAGGAAGGCGGCCGACGGGTCCGCCCGGCGGATCAGCGAGCGGCGGTAGTTGTCCATATCCGCAATCGGCTTGCGGGCCACGCCGGTATCCATGGCCGCCTGCGCGACAAAGGGTGGAACGAAGCTGATCAGGCGCGGGTCAAACGGACTTGGAATGATATATTCCCGGCCAAAGCTCGGCCGGGCGCCGTGATAGGCGGCGGCCACTTCATCGGGCACATCTTCGCGGGCAAGTTCGGCCAGCGCGCGGGCGCAGGCAACCTTCATTTCCTCATTGATACCGCGGGCGCGCACGTCGAGCGCGCCGCGGAAGATGTAAGGAAAGCCCAGAACATTGTTCACCTGGTTTGGATAGTCAGACCGGCCCGTGGCGATGATCGCATCGCTGCGGACCGATTTGATCTCTTCGGGGGTGATTTCCGGGTCCGGGTTTGCCATCGCAAAGATGATCGGGTTCTTGGCCATCGACTTGACCATCTCTTTGGTCACCGCGCCCTTGACCGAAAGTCCGAGGAACACGTCGGCCCCGTCCATCGCTTCTGTCAGCGTGCGCTTGGCCGTCTTGACAGCGAAGGCGGACTTGAACTGGTCCATCTTCTCGGTGCGGCCTTCATAGACCACGCCGGCGGTGTCGCAGATCAGGATATTCTCTGCCTTCACGCCCAGATGGCGGATGAGGCCAGCCACCGAGAGACCGGCAGCCCCGGCGCCCGAAATGGCGACCTTGGTGTCTTTCAATTGGCGCCCGGTGATGTGGCAGGCATTGATCAGGCCGGCAGCGGCGATGATCGCGGTGCCATGCTGGTCGTCATGGAAGACCGGAATGTCGAGTTCGTCGCGCAGGCGGCTCTCGATGATGAAGCAGGCAGGGGAGGAGATGTCCTCCAGATTGATGCCGCCCCAGGTCGCGCCGATATTGCGCACGGTGCGGATGAAGTCTTCGACATCGGTCGTGTCAACTTCCACATCGAAGCTGTCGATGTCCGCGAAGCGTTTGAAAAGAACCGACTTTCCTTCCATCACCGGCTTGGAGGCCATCGGCCCCAGATTGCCGAGCCCCAGGATGGCGGTGCCGTTGGAGATGACCGCCACAAGGTTGCCCTTGGAGGTATAGTCATACGCCTTGTCCGGGTTTTCCGCGATCGCCAGCACCGGGATAGCAACACCGGGGCTGTAGGCCAGCGACAGGTCGCGCTGCGTGCCCATGGGCTTTGTGGGCACCATGGAGATTTTCCCGGCGGTCGGGTGGGAGTGGAAATCAAGGGCTTCCTGATCGGTGAAGCTCGGACGCTGCGTGGTCATTTCGGGTTCGCTCGGACGGTTGTTTTTGTCATTGATGTCGCTCTTCGTCCCGTCTAGGCCGCGCCGAGGGCCGTGCCAACAGTGAAATGGGTGCGCAGGTGCCGCACTGCTTTGCGAATCTGCGCGGACCCGGCTAGCTTGCCGCCCCATGCCAGACACAGCCCGCCCTTCCGCCACCACAGAACCTACGCCCTTCATGGCGCAGTATCTGTCGATCAAAGCAGAGCATCCCGGCGCTCTGCTGTTCTTTCGCATGGGCGATTTCTACGAGCTGTTCTTCCAGGATGCCGTAGAGGCAGCCAGCATCCTCGACATTACCCTCACTTCCCGCGGCGAGCATGACGGCAAGCCCATTCCGATGGCAGGGGTGCCCTATCATGCAGCAGAGGGGTATCTCGCCCGCCTGATCAAAGGGGGGTGCCGCGTCGCTGTCTGCGAGCAGATGGAAACGCCCGCCGAGGCCAAGAAGCGCGGATCGAAGTCGATCGTCCAGCGCGGCGTGGTGCGGATCGTGACGCCCGGCACCCTCACCGAAGACGCGCTGCTGCCGGCCCGCCAAGGGCAGGCGCTCGCGGCCATCGCTTTTTCGGGTGCGGGGGAGGCGGCGCTCGCGGTCTGCGATGTCTCGACCGGCGCCTTTGATCTCACCGCCATTCCGGCCGCGCGCCTGGGCGAGGCGCTCCTCGCCTGGCCCCTCAGCGAACTGGTCATCTCAGCCGACGACGCAGACCGCCCCCTCATTCTTGAGGCGCGGGGCTTCCTCAGCGCCCCAATCACCGAGCGTCCCGGCCGCGCGGCCACCGCTAAATCCGGCGAAGCCCTGCTGAAGGAAGTCTTTGGGTTGGCCGCGCTCGATTCACTGGGCGATTTCAGCCGGGTCGAGTTCGCCGCCGCCGGATTGTTGCTTGATTATGTAAAGCTTACCCAGGCGGGCGCGCCGATCCGTCTGCGCGCGCCGCGCCGCCCCGATACCGGCGGCATCCTTTTGATCGATCCGGCAACCCGCGCCAGCCTGGAGATAGACCGCAGCATCAGCGGTGGCCGGGATGGCACACTGCTTGCGGTGATTGACCGGACAGTCACCGCGCCCGGTGCCCGCCTCCTGGCCGCGCGCCTGGCCCGTCCCTCGCGCAGCGTGTCGGAAATCACTTCACGCTATGATGCCGTATCCCATCTTCTGGGCGATGCGGGTCAGCTGGAAGATGTGCGTGTGCGGCTGAAATCCGCGCCTGACCTTGAGCGCGCAGTCATGCGCCTCAACCTTGGCCGGGGTGGCCCGCGCGACATGGCGGCGCTTTCCAAAGCGGTTTTGTCGGGCGCAGAAGCCGCCGGCGTGCTCGGGCGGGGGCTGCCCCCACGCCTTGCTGAGGTTGCCGAAACGCTCGGCCTATCCGGCGCGCCGTCCGTGCGCGCGTTCGCGGAAGATCTCGCCCGCGCGTTGACCGAAGCGCCTCCAATGCTTGCCCGCGATGGCGGGTTCATTGCGCAGGGGTGGGATGTCGCCCTTGACGAGGTCCGTGCGCTGAGGGATGGCAGCCGCCGCGTCATCGCAGAGCTTCAGGCAAAATATGCAGACCAGACCGGCATCAACGCCCTCAAGGTCAAGTTCAACAATGTGCTGGGCTATTTCATCGAAGTGCCCGCCGCCAAGGCAGACCCGATGCTGCGCGCGCCGCTCTCGGCCGACTTTATCCATCGCCAGACCATGGCCGGCGCCGTGCGGTTCTCCACGCACGAGCTCGCTGATCTTGCCGGCCGAATCGGGCGGGCAGAGGACGAAGCCAAAGCCCGCGAAATCGCCATCTTCGAAGCCTTCTGCGCAAAAGTGGAGGAGTTGACCGGGCCGCTGGCCGTAATCGCGGCCGCTTTGGCGGAGCTGGACGTCGCCGCAAGTCATGCCGTCTGGGCGGCAGAGACCGGCGCGGTGCGGCCTGCGCTTGATCCACGTCCGGTGTTTGAAGCCAAAGGCCTGCGCCACCCGGTCGTCGAAGCGGCGCTGCGCAAGGAAGGGAAGGGGTTTACCGCCAATGACCTTCATCTCGATGCGGAGGGAAATGAAGGCGCGCGTTTCCTCCTCGTCACCGGCCCGAACATGGCGGGTAAGTCTACTTATCTGCGCCAGTCAGCGCTGGCCGTGATCCTCGCTCAGGCAGGCGCCTTTGTTCCGGCCGCCTCGCTGCGGCTTGGTCTTTCTGACCGGGTCTTTTCCCGCGTCGGTGCGTCGGACGATCTGGCGCGCGGACGCTCCACATTCATGGTCGAGATGGTGGAGACCGCCGCCATCCTCAATCAGGCAACGCCGGAAAGCTTTGTGATCCTCGATGAAGTGGGTCGCGGCACAGCCACCTGGGATGGTCTCGCCATCGCTTGGGCGGCGGCCGAACATCTTCACGATACGAACAGATGTCGCGCCATCTTCGCCACTCACTATCATGAGTTGACCGACCTGGCTGCGCGGATGCCCGCCGCCTCAAACGCCTCGCTGAAAGCCCGCGAATGGAAGCAGGACCTGATCTTCCTGCACGAAGTCCAGCCCGGTCCGGCGGACCGCTCCTATGGCGTGCAGGTGGCAAAGCTGGCCGGTCTTCCCCGCGCGGCGGTAGCGCGCGCGGGGCAGATCCTCAAGAAACTGGAAGCCGGTCCCTCGGCCTCGGAAAACCTTCCGCTGTTCGCGATGGTGGCCGAAGATCCGGCCCCGGAGTTTTCGCCGGAGAGCTCTGCCGTGATTGAAGCGCTTGCCGCCGCTGATCCCGACAGCCTCACGCCGCGCGAAGCGCTCGATCTTGTTTACCGCCTGAAAGACCTGAGCCGAGGCGCCTAGCTCGCGATCTTGACCGGGGGCTCAAACTTCGCGGACTTGGTTATCGCCTCATCCGGCGCCGCCAGCATCGCTTTGTACATCGGCTCGGGATAGGCCTGATGCGGCTTGGCCGGATCATATGGCGGCTGGGCCACCCTGCCGCCTTCGCCAGCATACGCGTCCGGGCTCTTATAGCGTGCCAGATCTTCATCAGAAATGCCGAGGCGCGCAATCACGGCCGGATCAATCCAGGCTTCCGGATTGATTGCTTCATCCGAACACGCCACTTCCAGGGTCAGCTGGTCGGGGCCGGCAAAATAGATGGATTGGCACATCGCATGATCCAGCGGGCCAATCACGTTCACACCCTTCTTCCGGATGCGGTCACGGATGGCGAGCAATTCTTCGGGCGTATCCACGCGAAAGGCGAGATGCTGCATTGTTCCGGGGGCGGATGGCGCTGCGCCGGTTCCGG
This sequence comes from Hyphomonas neptunium ATCC 15444, assembly GCF_000013025.1. Classification (NCBI taxonomy): domain Bacteria; kingdom Pseudomonadati; phylum Pseudomonadota; class Alphaproteobacteria; order Hyphomonadales; family Hyphomonadaceae; genus Hyphomonas; species Hyphomonas neptunium. The sequence continues at coordinate 293,713 of NC_008358.1, forward strand.
CATGGGTGACGCCAAGCTCGATCGGAATGTCCTTCACCTGTGGCAACTCAACAATCGAGAAATAGGAATGGTCATCCATGTGGAGAAAGGCATGAACCCCGCCGGGCACGCCGTGCATGTCGAAGATCGCTGAAAGCTTGCAGCCCAGAACATCTGAAAAGAACGCCACATGCTCGCGAATATCTGCCGCCATGATGGCTATGTGATGGATGCCGTTCACTTTGATCATCGATTTGTTCTCCCTCGGCCTTCCGGCCTTGTCCCTACGGCGCCGTTGCCCCGGCGCTCTGAAGGTATAATGTGCTGCAAGTCCAATTGGGGCAAGGAGGAACACGCGCGTGTCAAACCAGCAAAGACTGGTCCGCGAACCATATATCGTCCTGCATTCGGAAACTTCCGGCTTCAAGGATGTCTATGGCGGGGCAGGGGAAAAGGTCGTCGTCGAGTGCATGCGGATATTCCGCGAGGGTACATCGGCGCGCAGCGTCATCATCTTTTCCCACCCGATTGGCGGGGGCGCGTTCCTGCCGCTTGTGAGCGCGCTCGCCCATGCCGGCCACCACGTTATTTATTGCAACACGCGCTACCGGGGCAACGACACGGCGCTGATCATGGAAAAATGCATCGCCGATCTGGGCGCCTGCATCGCCCATGCGCGCACGCGCCTGGGGTATGACAAGGTCGTGCTCGGCGGCTGGTCGGGCGGGGGCTCGCTCTCGCTTTTCTATCAGGATCAGGCCGAGAAAACGACCATCACCGAAACCCCGGCAGGCGACCCCTATGACCTGACGAAGAAAGACCTTCCGCCCGCCGACGGTATCATGCTGCTGGCCGCTCATGTCAGCCGCGCCGTCACGCTGACAGAATGGATGGACCCGTCGATCCTGGATGAAACCCGTCCGTTTGACCGCGACGCCTCCCTCAACATCTACGATCCCGCCAATCCGGATCAGCCGCCCTATACGCCCGCTTTCGTTTCCCGCTTCCGCGCTGCCCAGCTGGACCGCAATCGCCGGATCACGTCCTGGGTGCGCGAAACGCTGGAAGACCTGCGCGCCAGGGGCGAACACAATATGGAACGCGCCTTCACGGTGCACGGCACGATGGCAAATGTCTGCTGGACCGATCCGGCGCAGGAGCTGTCAGACCGGCGCCCCTATACCTGCTATCTGGGCGACCCCCGCATTGCCAATGATGGCCCGGTGGGCCTTGCCCGTTTCACCACGCTGCGGTCCTGGCTGTCTCAATGGGGTTTTGACACCACCAACGCGGATGGCCTCGGCAATGCCGCGCGCATTTCCTGTCCGGTTCTGGTGATCAATAACACCGCCGACCTTGCCTGCACGCCGAGCCACGCAACGCGCCTCTACGAGGCGGTCTCTCATGACCGCAAAGCCTATCGCGACATCAAGGGTGCCGATCATTACTATATCGAGCGCCCGGACCTGTTGCCGGAGGCCGTCAGTGCTTGCAGGGAATGGATGGAAGCGGAAAGCTTCGCGGGCTGATGCCGGTCAGTCCGGAAGGCGTATGATCTCGTCTTCGTCGGATGCTTCAGCCGGCGCGTCCAGGGGCGTGGCAGGTTCTTCCAGTTCGTCGAGATTGATCCCGAGATCGAGGCTCTCGCCGAAATTGCCGCCGCCGAGGCCACCAGAGCCAAGCACGACGCCGCTTTGCTCAGAGCCGCCCAGGCCGCCTGAGCCGAGCAGACGCGGCGCGCCTTCCTGAGGGGCGCCGATATTCAGGTTCAGCGTGCCGCTCATTTCCGTTTCGGACGTTGCCGTGGAGGTGTCGACAGAGAGGGCGTCCCCTTCAGCGGCCGCAGGCGGCGCCGCTTCGGCGGTGGGTTTCACCGTGTCCGAGCAGGCAGCGCCGGTGGCAGCCAGGGAAAAGAGAAGCGCGACAGTCAGCGGTTTCATAATCATTCCCCGAAAATGGCGCACGGATCACGCCGCCGCAAGCTTTGCCTGCACAACGTCCCAGAATTTGGCAGCGGCATCAATGCCCGAGAGACGTTTAAGCGCCTGAACGCCGGTCGGTGAGGTTACATTGACCTCGGTAAGACGCCCGCCGATCACATCGATACCGGTCAGCGTCAGGCCCCGGCGGCGCAGCTCGGGTCCGATGGCCTCGCAGATGTTCTTGTCAGCCCCGGATAGCTCGGTGGCTTCGGCTGTCCCGCCCACGACCAGATTTGACCGGACCTGTCCGGCTTTGGGCCGCCGGTTGATCGCGCCGACAGGCTCGCCATCAATCAGGATGATGCGTTTGTCGCCTTCCGAGACGGCCGGCAGGAAAGCCTGCACCATCAGCGGCTCGGGCGAACGGGCAAAGAACAGCTCCAGCAGCGAGTCGAGATTGGAATCGTCATGCTTCAGCCGGAAAACACCTGCGCCGCCATGTCCGTGCAGCGGCTTGACGATGATGTCCCGGTATTCCTCGCGGAAGGCATCGATCACCTGCCGGTCGCGCGTCACCAGTGTCGGCGGCATGATCTCCGGAAACATCAGCGGGAAAATCTTCTCCGGGCTGGACCGCACCCCGGCCGGGTCATTCACCACCAGCGTCTGGTTGGTCACGCTTTCCAGGAGGTGGCAGGCGGTGATGTAGGCCATGTCGAAAGGCGGATCCTGGCGCATCAGCACCACGTCCACATCCCTGGCAATGTCCAGCCGCTGATGCGGGCCGAAGATACCCGGCGTCTCGCGCACCCGCTGAACCTTTGCCGGCCGCGCCCAGGCCGTCACCCGGCCTTCGCGGAAGGAAAGGTCGCCCGGGCCATAGACGAAAATGTCAGCGCCGCGCGCCTGCGCCACCTCGGCCAGAGCAAAGGATGTATCTCCGTCGATATTGACCCGCTCAAGCGGGTCCATCTGGATGGCAATGCGAAGCGTCACGCGTCAGTTCCTTCCGGCGTTCCCGGAAGAAAAGGCGGAGGGTATCTGCCCCCCGCCAGCTTCCGGCTTAATAGCTTACGCCGCGGAGTTCCGGCAGCGCCTGGCTGTCATATGACGTGTCAGGCTGCGATTGATAAGAGGGAGAAACGGGCATCTGCGTTGTCGGCGCGGCCGGGCGCTGGACTTCATCCATGACGCGCACATAGGAAACCACCTGTTTTACCCCGCCGACCACGCTGGCTTCTTCTGCCGCCTTGCGCAGTTCCTCGGCGTTGCGGGCAATCCCCATCAGATAAACAACACCGTTATAGGTCTCGACATTGTAGTTGATGCTTTTGACCGCGCTCGAGCCGATCAGGCGAGAGCGGACCCGTCCGCTGATCACTTCATCAGAGACATTGGCAAAGAAACCGCCCGGCTGTTCGATCTTGAGTTCGTTGGCGACATCCTGGGTATACATAGAGGTCCAGGCGACGCCTTCGGCGCGGGTGCGGTCTTCGGCCGAATAGACCCGGCCCGTCAGCAGCACGAGCCCGCCGGCGACCTCGACATCAACCTCACCGAAACGGCTGGAGCTTTCCGAGAGAAGGCGGCTTTTGACGTCGTTGGAGGCGGCCGTGTCATCGATGGTCTGGCCCATCGTCTGATCCTTTGAGGCAGCAAAGCCAGCGGCGCCCACCGCCCCAACTGCGGCCACGGCGCAATTTGTCAGAGGCAGAAGGGCAATCAGGGGGAGGAGGAGGAGAGGGGCACGCATAAGACGGGTTCCTGCATTCTGGATCGGCATTTTCCGATTACATGGCTGACAGATACGGCGATTTTCCGGCAATATATATTAAATTCCCTGTATCCCTGCTGAACAGACAGGTGCCCGCGCGGCTGCAAGGGAATGTGCTGATTCATGCCAGTGGGCTTTTTACTGGTTGAAATCGCCCTTACGTGATAGTTTCAGGTACCAATAGTTAAAGGAACCCACGTCCTGTCATCCGCCACTTCTCGGGCTCAGCCCCCCAAAAGCGTCACGATCGAAGAGATCAGATCGGTTGCCGATGCGCTCTGCATCGCTCTTGAAGACGACAAAGCTGAGGATCTCATCCTGATTGAGCTGCAGGGCAAATCCTCGCTCGCCGATTTCATGATCATCGCGTCAGGCCGCTCGGGCCGCCATGTGGCGGCGCTGGCCTCAAGCGTTGCGCAGGAAGTGAAAAAGATCACCGGACGCAGCCCGAGTGTGGAAGGCATGCCCAATGCCGATTGGGTGCTGATCGATGCAGGCGATGTGATCGTCCATCTGTTCCGCCCGGAAGTGCGTGAATTCTACAATCTGGAAAAGATCTGGGTTTCCGACAAATCGGCCCACCGCACCAGCGCGACCTGAGGCCGTGCGCCTCCAGATCCTTGCTGTCGGCCGTCTCAAGGACGGGCCGGAACGCGACCTCACCGATGATTATATCCGCCGCGCGTCCGCAATGGCGCGCGGTCTTGGTTTCAAGGGCCCTGAAGAAGCCGAGATTGCCAGTGGCGGCGGCATGGACGCCGAAGGCGCCCGGCTTCTCGCCCGCATTCCTGAAGGCGCCCGCATCATCCGCCTGGATGAAGGCGGGGAAAACCTCACTTCGGAAGCCTTTGCCTCCCGCCTCTCGCGCTGGCGCGATGATGGCGAGCGCGATACCTGCTTTCTGATCGGGGGCGCAGAAGGCTACGCGCCGGACGTGCGCGCCGCCGCGCCCCAGACGCTGGCCTTCGGTGTGCAGACATGGCCCCACCGGCTGGTGCGCGCCATGCTGGCCGAGCAGCTTTACCGGGCGATGACCATTCTGGCGGGCACGCCTTATCACAAGGCCTGAAGCTGGCGGTCTTTCGCCTCGGGCGGTTGCACTCGCGCATTTGCCGGTTCTAATGGCGCCTGCTGAAAATGGGGCGGCAGCATGAGCGGGACACTAAGAATGCCAGGCAGAGACTTCTGGAAAATCTATGGCCCGTTGATCGTTGTGGCGCTGATCGGCTTCATCTGGGCCTTGTCGGTGATGGACCCGGCGCCGCCCAGGTCGATCCGGTTTGCGGCCGGTTCTCCCGGCGGGGCCTATCACGCGTATGCGCAGCGGTATGAACGCCTGCTCGAGGAGCAGGGGATCGAGGTTGAGCTGGTCGACACAGCGGGCTCCATCGACAATCTCCGCCTGCTTGAGGCCGGCGAAGTCGATGTAGCCATCGTCCAGGGCGGGCTCGCCACGCAGGAGGACGCGGCCATCCTGCGCTCGGCGGGGGGCATATTTGAAGAGCCGTTCTGGGTGTTTGTGCGCGCCGATAATCCGGCTGAAAGTTTCGGGGATTTGCGGGAGGCGCGCCTGTCGATCGGCGTCGAGGGCTCGGGCACCCGCGCGCTCGCCCAGACCCTGCAGCAGCAGTATGGCGGCGTCTGGCCGGAGACTGCCCGCCAGGCCCTTGGCAGTACGGATTCCCAGGCCGCCCTGTTCGCGGGCGAGATTGATGCGGCCGCGTTCGCTGCGGCGCCCGGCGCCGCCTATATTCAGGCATTGATGCAATCAGATGAGGTGAGGCTGCTCCCGTTCGACCGCGCCGGCGCGCTGGCGCGGCGAGAAGAAGCGCTCTCCGCAGTCACCCTGATCCGGGGCGTTGTTGATGTCGGCGCTGATGTGCCGTCTCAGGATGTCCCGCTTGTGGCCGCCATCGCCCAGCTCACCGTCCATGGGGACATCCATCCCGCTATCGAAGCGCTGCTGCTCGATACTGCCGTTCTGATCCATTCAGAACCCAGCGTCTTCAGCGAAGGCGGTGAGTTTCCCAACATGTCCGACATCGACCTGCCGGTCAGCAAACAGGTCGCCCGCTATTATCAGGATGGCCCGTCCTTCCTCCGGCAGTACTTTCCGTTTGGCGTTGCCAATTTCCTCGACAGGGCCTGGGTTCTGCTTATTCCCTTGTTGACGCTTGCCATCCCATTGATCCGGGTGGCGCCGCCGATCTATCGCTGGCGGGTGCGCCGCAAGATCTATGTCTGGTACAAGGATCTGCGGGAGCTTGAAGCTCAGGGCCGCGCGCTGCCGGCGGGTGAGGCGCGCGCCGGGGTGGGCAAGCAGCTTGAGAAGCTGCAGATCGAGGTGGGAAAGCTGGACGTGCCTCTTTCCTATACCGATGACCTTTACCGCCTTCGCAGCCATGTCGAGTTTGTGAAGCAGCTCCTGCTTTCCGGCGCGCCGGTCACCGGCGTGACGATGTAAAGCTCGGGATCAGGCGGTCAGACGGCCAATCCAGCGGCCTTTACCGCGGGCAGGAACGTGCGCGAAACGGGCGCCTTCTTGCCGGACGCCAGAACCAGGCTCAGCTTTCCGTTTTGCCGGACGGTATCGCGCACGGCGCCTTTCGCCACCCACCAGGACCTGTGCACTTGCAGGCCATCGGCCTCGGCGAGCTCCCGCATCGCATCGGCCAGGCGCATCAGGATCAGCTCCTCGCCAAAGCTTGTATGGATGCGCAGATAATGATCCTCGGCGGAGACCGCGTAGAGCTCTGCGGTCCGGTATTTGACGGGCAGGCGGGAGAGGAAGGTTTCAGCCGGGCTGGCGCCTTCCACAGGCTCCGGCGGCGGCGCCAGGACAGATCGTTCCAGCATATAGCCGACCGCCGTCATCGCGGCCGCAATGACCCATACCAGACCGAGCAGGCGAGGCAGATAGGGAAGAGGTATGAAACGCCCATAAGCGAGCCGCTCAATTCCTATGATCGCCAGTGAAACAGCAAGGGTTGTTGTGAGGGACACGATGAACAGCATCGCCAGCAACGGAAATTCCGGCCGGTATCGGCGCAGTCCGGCGAGTGTCAGATCGGCGGTATAGCTGCCCAGAACGATCAGCCCGGTCCAGAACAGGTAGGTGATCCAGAGGGGCAGGTCGCCGGTCGCATTGTAGGGCCGAATGACCGTCAGAAACGCGCCGATCACGCAGAAGATGGCCAGTTCGCGGGCGCGGCGCTTCCAGTCGATGGCGATACGCAAACGAAAACCCCCTCGCATTTCGCGCTTCGTGAGCCGTTGTGACTGCATTTCACGAAGGATTCCAGTCCGGAGACGTAGGTGCTGTGGCGGGCGGCGAGCCCGGCGGCAGATTGGGGCCATCCAGCCTTCCATTCCCCGATTGTTTCCCAGGAGACCTTTCAGATGACCGCCAGTGCCGCCGCCCCCATCGTTCAAACCTCCACGCCCGCAGGGCGCCTGACGCGCCTGCGCCGCCAGCATCCCAACAAGATCGCCGCCGGGATTGCGCTCGGGGTCTATGCCGGGCTGAGCCATATGGCCCTGGCGAATGAAGGGCCCGTCCGCTTCCGGGTGGATCTGACCCCGCTACTGCAATCGCCGTTCGTCCTGCAGGCGCATGTGGCCGGCGCGCTGCTGACCTTTGCCATCGGCTGCGTCTTGCTCGCGGGCGTGAAGGGCCGGGCGATGCACCGCACGCTTGGCTATGTCTGGGTTGTCAGCATGGCGGTGACGGCGATCAGTTCCTTCTTTCTCCAGTCCATCAATCCGGGCAGCTTCAGCTTCATCCATGCGCTGTCGGCGTGGACGATGATTGTCCTTCCGATGGGGCTCGCGGCGGCCCGGCGGCGTAAGATTGCCGCGCACCGCAAACACATGACGGGTATGTTCATGGGCGGTATTCTGATTGCCGGATTGTTCAGCTTCCTTCCCGGCAGGCTGATGTGGCACCTGTTCTTTCAGGTTTGAGCCAATTGGTGCTTTAAACCTGTCACGAACGGCCGCTACAGTTCTCCTTCGGGTCAGCAGGAGGACAATATGAGACAGATCAGGACACTTTCGGTCATTCCGGTCATTCTGGCGCTCGCGTCATGTCAAACCCCGGCGCCGGAACCGATGACCAGCGCGCCCGCCGGCGAGATGACGCTGCTGCCCTCCGAACTGCTCTCACCGGCGAGCGCCGAGGCCGCGCTGGAGCTTTACTACCGCACCCTGCCGGAAGACTTCTTCCCGCGCGCGCCGAGAGGCGTATCCCTGCCGGGCGATCAGGACGTGCTCACCCGCATTCTCGTCGCCTCCTGCTTCAATGAAGAGACCGAAAACGCCACGGCCATGTCCACCATCGCCGCAGATGACGCTGACCTCTTCCTGATGATCGGGGACAATGTTTATGGCGACATGAACGGGCGCGCCTACGTCAACAATCAGGCCACGCTGGACGAATTGCGCGAAAGCTTCACCGAACTTGCCGCCCGCGAAGAGTTTCAGGCCGTCCGCGCAAAACATCCGATGATGGTGGCCTGGGACGATCATGATTACGGCGCCAATGATGCGGGCCGTGAGTTTCCCTTCCGCCGCCTGGCCGAGCGCATTCACGAGCGGTTCTGGGGCCTGGAGAATGAAGACGCCGGCGCATGGCCGGGCACGTATTACGCGCGCAGCTTCGGCCCCGAGGGTCAGCGCGTGCAGATCATCATGCTCGACACCCGTTTCTTCCGCTCGCCCCTGACGCCAACCGATGAATGGGGCAAGAAGGGAAAGGAACGCTACGTTCCGTCTGTATCGGAAGGGCAGGACATGCTGGGCAATGACCAGTGGACCTGGCTGGAGAACCAGCTGCAGGACCCGGCCGATCTGCGCCTGATCGTCTCCTCGATCCAGATCCTGCCAACCGATGGCCACGGCTTTGAGGCCTGGTCCCGCCTCCCCGCCGAGCAGGAGCGCCTCTACAGCCTGGTTGCGGAAACCGAAGCCGAAGGCGTGGTCTTCGTCTCCGGCGACCGGCACACGGCCTTCCTCTACAAGGACGACGCCGCGCTGCCCTATCCGGCGTATGAGCTGACCGCCTCTTCGATGAATGCGTCCTTTGCCGAAACAAGTTCGGAAATGGACCGGGCGCAGATCGGGGCCGGCTACGCGCCTCAGAATTTCGGCGCCATCGACATCGACTGGAATAGCGGAACGGTGCGTCTTGCCATCAAGAGCGACACCGGCGACACCGTGAGTGAAGTGGCAGTGCCGTTCCGGGGCTCTGCCGCGCAGTAATTCAGGCAGGGCGCATGAGACGCCCGCCAAGGCGAGGCGATGACTGACACACGCTCTGTTCTTGCGCTGATCCTGTCGGTCATGATCCTGCAGCTGGCAGGCGGGCTGACCGGCATCCTGACGCCGCTTGGTCTTGAGCGTCTCGGCGTCGATGCCTCCCTGATCGGCTTTGTCGCCGCCATGAACGCGGCCGGCTTCATGCTGGGCGCGTGGACCTCGCCGCGCGCGCTCGCGCTCGTCGGCAATATCCGCCTCTTTGCGGCCGGGGCCGGGGTCAGCGCCGCAGGCATCCTCTCCCTGTCGCTGATCCAGGAAGCGCCGTTCTGGGCGCTGATTCGCGTTTTGCAGGGCATCAGCTTTGCCTACATGTTCACCAGTATCGAAAGCTGGCTGGGCGAGGCGGTGCCCGCCCGGTCTCGCGGCAATGTGATGGGGGTCTACCATACCGCTGCCAAGCTCTCGCTGATCGTCGGGCCGTTCTTTCTGGCCGGGCTCTCCCCGCTCGACAGCCGCTCCTATGTCTGGGCCGGCGTCTTCCTCGCCCTCGCGCTGGTGCCCACCTGCCTCACCACCCTGAAAGAACCTCCACCGCCAGACCGCAAATCCATGCCGCTCAGCCAGCTGTTCACGCTGGCACCCGCCGCCGTGATCGGTGTGGTCGGGGCAGGGCTCGTGAACACCGGCACGCTGGCGCTTCTGCCGGTCTATTTCGAGAAATTCGAGCTGGCGGGCGGGGGCACAGCGGCCGCCGCCATTGCCATCGCCATTGCCTGGATCGGCGGGCTGATCGTGCAATGGCCAGCGGGCCGGATTTCTGATGCGATTGATCGCCGCCTGGTAATCGCCGGGCTGACGGCGGTATCGGGCGCCGCCGCCATCCTGATCGCCGTGTTCGGCAGCGTGATCGGAGAGGCCGGCGTTCTTGTGCTGATCGGAATCTGGGGAGCAGGGGCACTCTGTTTTTATGGCGTTTGCGTTTCCCACGCGATCGACCGCACCCCGCCGGGCCAGGTGCCGCAGGTGATGTCCGGGCTGTTATTTGTCTGGGCCGCTGGCTCGATCATAGGGCCCCTCATTTCCGGCGTTGCCATGCGGATGGCGGGCGCCGTGGGCCTCTTCGGCTTTGCGGGCGTGATGTTGGGGCTGCTCACGGTCTACATGATCGTGCGGGTTCGCCAGCGCGCCGCGGCGGAGTCTCCCCCCTCGGGCGAGCGCGGATCGATCCTCCCCAGCCCGCTGGCGAGTGTCGAAATCATGCCGCGTGACCCCACGGAAGGCGAGTAAAGCTAAGTATCCAACCTTGTACTCAGCCTGTTGCAGCATACCTTCAGGCGTGTATATAGCGGCCCCGTCAACGAGGAACGGAAACGGCACCGGCACCGGCAGGCATGCTGGCGGGCTGTAAGGCCGGACAGGGAAACCACTCCATGAACATCCATGAATATCAGGCCAAGGCGCTGCTCAAATCCTTCGGGGCGCCTGTGGCAGAAGGCGTGCCTGTGCTCTCGCTCGCCGATGTGCAGAAGGCAATCGACACCCTCCCAGGCCCGCTCTGGGTCGTGAAAAGCCAGATCCACGCAGGTGGCCGCGGCAAGGGCAAATTCATCGAAAAAGAAGCCGGTGAAAAAGGCGGCGTTCGCCTCGCCTTCAACAAGGAAGACGTGAAAAAGCACGCTGAAGCGATGCTGGGCAACCACCTCGTCACCGCGCAGACCTCTGCCGCCGGCAAACAGGTCAACCGCCTCTACATCGAAGACGGCGCCGACATCGAGAAAGAACTCTACCTCTCGATCCTCGTCGACCGCGCCACCTCGAACGTGGCCTTCGTGGTCTCCACCGAAGGCGGCATGGACATCGAAGCGGTCGCCCATGACACGCCCGAGAAGATCCTCACCGTTCAGATCGACCCGATGGCCGGCGTCACGCCCGCTGATGCGGCCAAGATCAACTCGGCCCTGAACCTTTCAGGTTCGGCCGCTGAAGACGGTCTCAAGCTCTACCCGATCCTCTACAAAGCCTTTGTCGAGAAAGACATGGCGATGCTGGAAGTGAACCCGTTGATCGTGATGAAGGACGGCCATCTGCGCGTCCTCGACGCGAAAGTGTCGTTCGACGGCAACGCGCTGTTCCGCCACCCTGACGTCGCCGCCCTCAAGGACGAGACCGAACAGGACGCCAAGGAACTCGAAGCGGCTGAATGGGACCTTGCTTACATCGCCCTCGACGGCACCATCGGCTGCATGGTCAACGGCGCAGGCCTTGCCATGGCAACCATGGACATCATCAAGCTCTATGGCGAAGAGCCAGCCAACTTCTGTGACGTTGGCGGCGGCGCCGGCAAGGAGAAGGTGGCAGCTGCCTTCAAGATCATCATGAAGGACCCTAACGTGAAGGGTATCCTCGTGAACATCTTCGGCGGCATCATGAAGTGCGATGTCATCGCCGAAGGCGTGATCGCAGCCGTGAAAGAAACCAATCTTGCCGTTCCGCTCGTTGTCCGCCTCGAAGGCACCAACGTCGACCTCGGCAAGAAGATCATCCGCGAGAGCGGCCTGAACGTCATTCCGGCCGACGATCTCGACGATGCAGCCCAGAAAATTGTTAAAGCGGTGCGGGGATAGTTCCATGTCCATTCTGATCGACAAGAACACGAAAGTCCTGACGCAAGGCATGACCGGTAACACCGGCTCGTTCCACACCAATCAGGCGCTGGCTTATTACGGCACCCAGATGGTGGGCGGCATTCACCCCAAGAAGGGTGGCGAGATGTGGAAGGCCGATAACGGCCAGGAACTCCCCATCTTTGCGTCTGTCGCCGAAGGCAAGGAAAAGACCGGCGCCACCGCGTCTGTGGTCTATGTTCCACCTGCTGGCGCAGCGGCTGCCATCGAGGAAGCAATCGATGCGGAAATCCCGCTGATCGTCTGCATCACCGAAGGCGTGCCGGTCATGGACATGGTTCGCGTCAAGGCGAAGCTGGCCAAGTCCAAATCGCGCCTCATCGGCCCGAACTGCCCCGGCATCATCACGGCCAACGCCTGCAAGATCGGCATCATGCCGGGCTCCATCTTCAAAAAGGGCTCGGTCGGTATCGTCTCGCGCTCGGGCACGCTGACCTATGAAGCCGTGTTCCAGACCACGAATGCGGGCCTCGGCCAGACCACCGCTGTCGGTATCGGCGGCGACCCGGTTAAGGGCACCGAATTCATCGACATCCTGGAAATGTTCCTGGCTGACGACGAAACCCAATCGATCATCATGATCGGCGAAATCGGCGGCTCTGCCGAAGAAGAAGCCGCTCAGTTCCTGATGGACGAAGCCAAAAAAGGCCGCAAGAAACCGATGGCAGGTTTCATTGCAGGCCGCACAGCGCCTCCTGGCCGGACGATGGGCCATGCTGGCGCGATCGTTTCCGGTGGCAAGGGGGATGCCGAGTCGAAGATTGCCGCCATGGAGGCCGCGGGCATCCGCGTCAGCCCCAGCCCGGCACGTCTCGGTACGACACTTGTCGAGGTGCTAAAGGGTTAGAAAGACCCTATAGTTGAGATAGGCGGCGCCCGCTCCCGGCGATTCGGGGGCGGGCGTTGCAACATAACCTGCTTCACGTAGGGGCAGGGGGTATCGTCCGTCCCTATATCAGTCGCCGGGGGCGGCAACTCTGGAAGGATGGACCTTAGATGGCCGACGATGGCAGCCCGGTGAATGGCCCCCGCAGCACGGGCAATGCGGCAATGCTGGATACTGCGTTTCTCTACGGGGCTTCTGCCCAGTGGCTGGAACAGATGCAGGCGGCTTACGCCAAGAACCCCAATTCTGTGCCCGAAAGCTGGCGCGCCTTCTTTGCCGAACTCGGCGATGAACCGGCTAGCGCCAAGCAGAATGCAGACGGCGCAAGCTGGAAGCGTAAAGACTGGCCCCGTCCGGCCTCAAGCGAGCAGATTGCCGCTTTTGACGGCGACTGGGCCCTGCTCGAACCCAAGATCGAGAAAAAGATAAAGTCGGGTGCCCCCGGCATTGCGGCGGAAGATCTTGGCCGCGCGGTCACCGATTCCATTCGCGCGCTGATGATGATCCGCGCTTACCGGATGCGCGGTCACCTGGCCGCCCAGCTCGACCCGCTCGGCCTCTCCGGCTTTGGCGACCAGCCCGAGCTTGATCCGGCCAGCTATGGCTTTGGCCCGGCGGACATGGACCGCAGCATCTATATCGACGGCTATCTCGGCCTCGATCGTGCCACGCCGGCGCAGATGCTGGACATCCTGCGCCGCACCTATTGCTCGACGCTCGGCATCGAGTTCATGCACATTTCTGATCCTGAAGAAAAATCCTGGCTTCAGGAGCGGATCGAAGGCCCCGACAAGGGCGTTGCCTTCACCCGCGAAGGCAAGATCGCAATCCTGCGCAAGCTGATCGAAGCTGAAGCCTTCGAACGCTTCCTCCACAAGCGCTACCCCGGCACGAAACGTTTCGGTCTGGATGGCGGCGAGGCGGCTGTTCCCGCGCTGGAACAGATCATCAAGCGCGGCGGCGCCCTCGGCGTGAACGAGATCATCGTCGGCATGCCCCACCGCGGCCGTCTCAACATGCTCGCGGCCGTCATGGGCAAGGGCTACGAAAAGATCTTCCACGAATTCCAGGGCGGCTCGACGCAAGGGGCCGGCGAATTCGGCTCGGGCGACGTGAAATACCACCTCGGCGCCTCGTCGGACCGTGAGTTTGACGGCAATGTCGTCCACCTCACCATGAACCCGAACCCGTCTCACCTTGAAGCGGTGAACCCGGTTGTGCTCGGCCGCACGCGCGCCAAGCAGTTCATGGAATCGCGCGAGACCGGCAAGCTCGACCGCTCCCATAAGATGCCGCTGCTTTTGCACGGGGACGCGGCCTTTGCGGGGCAGGGCGTCGTGGCGGAATGTTTCGCGCTGTCGGGCCTTCAGGGCTACCGCACAGGCGGAACCATCCACTTCATCGTCAACAACCAGATCGGCTTCACTACCAGCCCGATGTATTCGCGCTCCTCGCCGTATCCCTCGGATGTGGCGCTCATGGTGCAGGCGCCGATCTTCCATGTGAACGGCGATGACCCTGAAGCGGTTGTCTATGCCGCCAAGGTCGCCACCGAATACCGCCAGAAGTTTGCAAAAGATGTCGTCATCGACATGTTCTGCTACCGCCGCTTCGGCCACAATGAGGGCGATGATCCGACGATGACCCAGCCGGTCATGTACCGCGTCATCAAGGAACGTCCGTCTACGCGCGAAATCTATGCGCAGCGCCTCGTCGCCGAGGGCCTGCTGACGGCCGCTGAGGTCGAAACACAGGTGAAGGAGTTCGAGGACTTCCTCGACCGCGCCTTCGATGCGGGCAAGACACTGAAAACCAACAAGGCCGATTGGCTGGAAGGCCAATGGTCGGGCTTCGGCCTGCCGCTGGACGATGACCGGCGCGGCAAGACCGGCGTTTCCAAAACGCGTTTGAAGGAACTCGGTGACGCGATCACCGCCATTCCTGAAAACGTGGACGCGCACAAGACGGTGGAGCGCGTGCTCGCCCGCCGCCGCGAAAGCTACGAAACCGGCAAGGAAATCGACTGGGGCGGCGCAGAACATCTCGCCTTCGCCAGCCTTGTGGATGAAGGTTTCCCGGTGCGCCTCTCCGGCCAGGATTCCGGGCGCGGCACGTTCGTGCAGCGCCACAGCCATATCGTCGACCAGACGACCGGCGACCGGATCACGCTGCTCAACCAGATCCGCGAAGGCCAGGCGCCTTATGAAGTGATCGACTCGCTCCTCTCCGAGGAAGCCGTGCTCGGTTATGAATATGGCTACTCGCTGACCGATCCAAATACGCTCACCTGCTGGGAAGCCCAGTTCGGCGACTTCGCCAACGGCGCGCAGGTCTATTATGACCAGTTCATTTCCTCGGCCGAGCGTAAATGGCTGCGCATGTCGGGCCTCGTGATGCTTCTGCCGCATGGCTATGAAGGTCAGGGCCCGGAGCATTCCTCCGCCCGCCTTGAGCGCTTCCTGCAGATGTGCGCGGAAGACAACATGCAGGTGTGCAACCTGACGACGCCGGCAAACTATTTCCACGCCCTGCGCCGCCAGATCCATCGCGAGTTCCGCAAACCGTTGGTCATCATGACGCCCAAATCGCTGCTGCGCCACAAGCTGGCCACCTCGACACTGGACGACATGAACACCAAGTCGACCTTCCACCGCATCCTCTGGGACGACGCCGAAACGCCCGGCCGCGAAGGCAAGGTGAAGCTCGCCAAGGACAACAAGGTCCGCCGCGTCGTGCTGTGTTCGGGCAAGGTCTATTACGACCTCTTCGAAGCGCGCGAAGCCTCCGGCCAGGACGATGTTTACCTCCTGCGCGTCGAGCAGTTCTACCCGGTGCCACGCAAGTCGCTGATCACCGAGCTGAAGCGCTTCCCGCAGGCAGAGCTTGTCTGGTGCCAGGAAGAGCCCCGCAATATGGGCGGCTGGACCTTCATCCGTGACGAGATCGAATGGTGCGCGGCTCAGGCAGGCTACAAACAGCCGCGCCCGAAATATGCCGGCCGTCCGCCCTCGGCGGCGACCGCAACGGGCCTCCTGTCCAAGCACCAGGCCGAACAGGCCAACCTTCTCAAGACAGCCCTCTCGCCCGACCCGGTCGATGACCGGATCGTTTCTCCCTGATAATCCATAAGAAGAGACGGACACGACACATGACAGACATTGTTGTTCCCACACTCGGCGAAAGCGTTACCGAAGCCACCGTCGGCCAATGGCTGAAATCGGCCGGCGACGCGGTGAAGAAGGACGAAGTCCTCGTCGAACTTGAAACCGACAAGGTTTCCGTCGAGGTTTCGGCCTCTGAAGACGGCGTCCTGTCGGAAATCGTGGCCAAGGAAGGCGACACTGTGGACATCGGCGCGCTGCTCGGCCGCCTGAACGCCAATGGCGCGGCCAAGCCTGCACCCGCCAAGGAAGCCCCGAAGGCTGAAGCCAAGGCAGAGCCGAAAGCGGAACCCAAAGCGGCCGAAGCCAAGCCGGCGGCCTCGTCCGGCGGCGGTGCGTCCACGGACGTAAAAGTCCCCGTGATGGGCGAAAGCGTTGCCGAAGGCACGATCGCCAACTTCGCCAAGAAGGTCGGCGAGAGCGTCAAGAAAGACGAGACCATCGCCGAGATCGAAACCGACAAGGTGGCGCTGGAAGTTCCAGCCCCCGCAGACGGCGTGATCCTCGAATGGCTGGTCAAGGAAGGCGATTCCGTGACCCCCGGTTCCGTCATTGCACGGATTGGCGCCTCGGGCGCGGCCCCTGCAAAAGCTGCCGAAGCGCCCGCGAAAGCCGAAGCGCCCAAAGCCGCCGCCCAGCCAGCAGCCACCGGCGATCGCCCCGTTTCCCCATCGGTCCGCCGCATTTCCACCGAAGCCGGCGTCAGCGCGTCTGATATTCCCGGCACCGGCCGCGATGGCCGCGCCACCAAGGCGGATGCCTTGGCCTACGTCAACCAACCGAAAGCAAGCGCCTCGACCATGCCCGACACCGCCGCAAAACCACCGCGCGAAACCGGCCCCCGTGAAGAACGTGTACGGATGACGCGTCTGCGTCAGACCATCGCCCGCCGCCTGAAGGAAGCTCAGGACACGGCCGCGATGCTGACCACGTTCAACGATGTCGACATGTCGGCGATCATGGATCTGCGCAAGCAGCACCAGGACGCCTTCGTCGCCAAGCACGGCATCAAGCTCGGCTTCATGAGCTTCTTCGTGAAGGCGTGCGTCAACGCGCTGAAGGAAGTTCCTGCCGTCAACGCCGAGATCGATGGCCAGGACGTCATCTACAAGAACTATTATGACATCGGCGTGGCCGTCGGCACCGAGAAGGGCCTTGTTGTGCCCGTCGTGCGCGACGCAGACGATCTCTCGCTGGCCGGCATCGAGAAAGCCATCGCGGCGCTGGGCAAGAAAGCCCGTGACGGCGATCTCACCATCGGCGACATGCAGGGCGGCACCTTCACCATCTCGAACGGCGGCATCTATGGCTCGCTGATGTCGACCCCGATCCTCAATCCGCCGCAGTCCGGCGTGCTCGGTATGCACCGTATAGAGGACAAGCCGATCGTCCGTAACGGCCAGATCGTCATCAAGCCGATGATGTATCTTGCGCTGAGCTATGACCACCGCATCGTTGACGGCAAGGAAGCGGTTACCTTCCTCGTTCGTGTCAAGGAAGCGCTGGAAGATCCTGAGCGGATGCTGCTCGAAGTCTAACTCTGCTTCCGGGTGAACCATCCCCGGATCATCAGAGACTGAAAGAACGGAACGGGCTGATCGAAGCGGGCTGCTTTGATCAGCTCTTCCACTTTCTGGGGCGGGTGCGCGGCCACATCGCGCCCGAACATTTCCGGAAACGTCTTGCGGCCTTCTTCGGGCATTCCCGACAGCGCGTAAAAGCCGAGCCAGGCTTCCATCAGGTCCGGGAAGGTTGCCGCTGTCATGTCGGCCGCAATGTCGGCGTTCACGAACACTGCGCCCGGTTTCAGGCGCGCGGAAATCTCGTTGAAATAACGCTGGCGTTCGTCCGTATCCGTAATGAAATGCGACACCAGAAATGAAGTGGCCGCGTCAAACGGGGCAGGGGCGTTCAGGCTCTCCATATAGCCCACATGGAAGGTGCACCGATCTGTGACGCCCGCCGCGTCCGTCCGCCGGCGCGCCACCTTCAGCATCGCCTCTGACGGATCAAGCAGCGTGAACTGCCAGCCGGGAAATACGCTGGCGAGATAAAGCGCTTCAGCGCCCGTGCCCGCCCCGGCGCAGAGGATGCGCGCGTCCGCGGGCAGGCCGGCCATCACAATGCGCGTCACCAGATGCAGATTGTCCATGAAAGGCCGGCCCATCTGGAACTGGGTGTCATAGGCTTCCGCGCGCGCTTCATCGAAGGCGATCAGACTGGAGGAAGAGGCGCTGGAAACAGACATCAAGAAACTCCGATTGTTACGAGAAAGACTGCCCGGATAATTCAAGCAAGCGCTCTGCGCAAGGGTGGTTTTCCGGCCGGACGCTTTGCGCCTTGTAAAATGCGGTTTAAGTCAAACCTTAAGACGGCAAAATGGCTCTCACCTCGAAGGAAACGCTCATGTCAGATTCTGATTACATCCCGCCCAAGGTCTGGACCTGGAACAAGGATGCGGGCGGGCGCTTCGCCAACATCAACCGGCCCATTGCGGGCCCGACGCAGGAAAAAGCGCTGCCCGTCGGCAAGCATCCCCTGCAGCTCTATTCGCTGGGCACGCCCAACGGGGTCAAAGTCACGGTCATGCTGGAGGAGCTTCTGGCGCTGGGCTATTCGGGCGCAGAATATGATGCCTGGCTGATCAATATCGGGCAGGGGGATCAGTTCACCTCCGGCTTCGTCGACATCAACCCCAACTCGAAAATCCCCGCGCTGCTCGACCGGTCGGTCGATTCCGGCGTGCGCGTGTTCGAGTCCGGCGCCATCCTGATGTACCTCGCCGAGAAGTTCGGCGCCTTCCTGCCCAAATCCCAGCCCAAGCGCGCCGAAGCGCTCAGCTGGCTGTTCTGGCAGATGGGCTCGGCGCCTTTCCTCGGTGGCGGCTTTGGCCACTTCTACGCCTACGCCCCGGTGAAGATCCAATACGCCATCGACCGCTATGCGATGGAAACCAAGCGCCAGATGGACGTGCTCGACCGCCACCTCGCAATCCACGAATACATGGCCGGCGACGAATACACGATTGCCGACATGGCCATCTGGCCATGGTACGGCGCCCTCGCGCAGGGCGTCCTCTATGAGGCCGGCGAATTCCTGGAGGTCGATAGCTACAAGAACGTCCAGCGCTGGACGACGCAGATCGCCGACCGCCCCGCCGTCAAGCGTGGCCGGATGGTCAACCGCACTTTCGGCAAGCCCGAGAGCCAGCTTCTGGAGCGTCACGATGCCAGCGACTTCGACACGAAGACGCAGGACAAGCTTCAGCCAGGTAGCTGACGCGTGCTCGGGCTGTTCGGGAAAAAGAAAGCCGGGTTTGATCTCACCGAAGGCAACCGCCATGTGATGCCGGGCCTTGCCCTGCTCGAAGCGGGCGACGGGGAGGGGCTCGGCGCCCTCTATGCCGGCCTTGCGCCGGCTGACCGGCTGCATTTTGCCGATGGGCTGGGCCAGGTCTCGCAGATCGGCGCGCCGCTTCCGGACTTGACCAGCCATCCGTCGATGTATGCGCTGGCCGGCGGGCTCCACTATGTCTGGGCCCACCGGCTGCGCGGCTTTGCCACCGCTGACCGCACGAGTGACGATCAGGTGATGGACATGGCCGAGATGGCGGCGGTCTCTGAAGACCTGCTCGATGCCGCGGCCGAGACCACGCCCGGCGACAGCGCGCTTCACGGTTTCCGGTTTCGCGCGATGATGCTTACCGGCGCGCGGCCGGGCGAGTTTGAGGCCATCACCGGCGATCTGCGTGCCAGTGGCGAGGCCAATGTGCTCGCCGAGCTGGCGCGGATGAATTTCCTCGCGCCCAAATGGCATGGCAGTGTCGATGAGATGCACGCGGCCGCCGAAAGCGCGATGGCCGGCGCGCCCAATGCGTCATTCCTCGCTTTGAAAGCCCGGGCCTGGATCGAGGAGTGGCTCTACCAGACCGCCATGAACGACGATCCGGCCGAGATTGCCGCCTTTCGCGACAGGGTGAAGTCGGAAGCGTTAAAGGCAGAAGTGGCCGAACTGGACGACCGTTTCCGGCAGGAGTTCACACAAGGCCCCGAGCTGTCCTTTGCGGAGGCCGGCTTTGCCCACAATAATTTCGCCGTCCTGATGACGCTGTTCAAGGACAAGGTCCGCCTGAAGCCGCATCTCTCCGCCATTGGCAGCGCCGCCTTCCAGACGCCGTGGGGCTATATCGCCGGGCGCAATGTGCCCGGCATGATCGCGCGGCTGCGTGCCGATACCGGGCTGCCGAAGCTCAAGGGCTGAAAAGCCCTCTCGAGGCTGCGGCGCAGCGCCCCGTTCCCTTGCGGGACGGCCAATGCCCATATAGGGCAGGGCGAAAGAGCTGAGAGGCCGCATGACGACCTATACTTCCGACGCGCGCAAGCACACGTCTGACACCGCCGAGACGATGGCCGACGTGCGCTATGAGATCGACCGGATCGACCGGCTGCTGGTTGAGATCCTCGCCGAGCGGCAATCCTTCATGAATGCCGCCGCCCGCATCAAGGGCCCGCGCGCTGCCGTGCATGACCGCGCGCGGATCGAGGATGTCGTCGCCAAGGTGAAGGCCGAATGCCCCAAACACGGCCTGTCGCTGGCGATTGCCGAGCCTGTCTGGCGTGCCCTGATAGACCGGTGCATCGCCTATGAATTTGAAAGCTATGACGCGCTGCGCGTTCCCGGCGAGGCAAGCTCGTAAGCCGCGCGGGCAGCCGCTTCCAGCGTCTCGCCCAGCGCGTCCTTGACGTCTCCAAGCAGCACCGAGGCATGCGCCGGGCTGGGCGGGGCCTCTGACCGTCCGGCTTTTTCCGCCTTCTCGCAGGCGGCCGCCAGTTTCAGCGCGCCAATGCCGAGGCTTGCCCCCTTCAGCGTGTGCGCTGCGTCGGCCCATTGCCGGGCCTCGCTGCGCGGATCGAGCATCCGCGACCAGAGCTGCGCCTGTTCCCGGAAGATACCGAGCACTTCCAGCGACAATTCCGTATCGCCCCCGGTCATCGCGGACAGGTGATCAAGATCGAGAACGGGAAGGGGGCTGTCGGCGGGCATCGGGGGCTCCTGTAGGCGACCGGAAGCCTGCGGCGGTGCGGTTAGCACGGCGTTAACCGGCGGGCAGTGGAAAATTCTTTCAATCCGGCCAGATTGCCGGGACGGTCTGTTTCTGCTAAAGGGCAGCTTAAGGGACAAACCGGCCCTCGGGGCCTCTGGATTTTACGATCATGACCGAATTTCTGATTCTCGTCCGCAATCTGGTGCTGGCCGCAATCTTCGCTCTGATCGGGATGGAGTTTGCCCCGTCGAGCCCTGAATCGGCTCCCGATGAGCAGCGTGACGCATCGGTAACCCTCTCGAGCGTGGCCTGACTCGAAAAAACAGGGCACTAGCCCTCACCCCGCGTGCGAATCAGCACTCGCAGGAAACTGCAAGGCGCGTTATACACATCCCATGACGGAAGCCCCTTCTGCGCGCCGGTATGGCCGGGATGACCTCGTCCGGCACGAGGCCTCGCAGAATTTTGAAACAGCGCAACATGGCGGCGGCTGGATGGTCACTCTCGCTTTTGTATCGGCATTTCTCTGGCTCGCGGGCCTCGCAGCGGCCCTGATCGGTCTCGGCGGGATCGCGTTTCTCAGCCAGTATCATCCCGCCCTCCTCGTTGCCGTCGGCATCGCGGCGCTGATCCCCGCCCTCCTGATTGTCGCGGCCGGCTATATGGCGCGCGCCAGCCGCCGGTCTGCGGCTGCCAATGCGCTGGTGCTGGAAGCCGCTTCCCGTCTGATGTCCCCGGCCCGTGAAGCGGGCAGCGAAGGCATCACCTTTGCCGAGCAGATGAAACAGTCCGCTTCGGAAATCGACCATGCGATGGCCCACGCCCTCTCGGCCATGAAAGCCATGGCCGGCGAGATCGGCGACGAGCGGCTGCGCCTTGAGTCTGTCTCCTACGCCGCCGCGGATAACGCGCGCGATCTGGCCGAACGTCTGGGGGAGGAGCGTCACGCCCTCGAAACCCTCGCCCGCGATCTGCGCGCCCAGGTTACCGCGATGAGCGACGCCATCCCGCGCCAGGCTCAGCTGATGATTACCGCCGCCCGCACGGCCAGCGAAGAAGTGGGCCGGGCCGACGCCGCGCTGGAGCAGCGCCTGATCGCCATGCACGAAACCGGCGAAGAGCTCAGCCGGCGGATGGAATCTCTCGACGACCTCGCCCGCGACGCGTCCGGGCGCACCGAGGCGCTGACCTTCTCGATCAGCCGGGTGGAAGACAAACTCGAACACTCCCGCCGCACGGTGGACGCCGCCGTCCGTGCCAGCGAAGTGGCCGCCGCCGCTGCCGCCACCACAGGCGACGCGCTGAAGAACGCGGTCTCGTCTGCCATTGATGGCGCCCGCCAGGCCAATGCCGAAATCAACGCCTCCACCCGCGCCGCAGCCGAAGAAGCCGCGCGCTCGCTCGGCAGGCTGCGCGAAACCGGCGAGCAGGCCGCTTACGCCCTGCGCGCTGCCGGCCTCGCCGCCCGCCTTGAAAGCGAAGCGCTCGACCGTCTGGCCGGGCCTTACATGCCCGCAGGCTCGGCCGCAGCGTCTGCGCCCCTGACGCCGCCCGCCGCGCGCACGCCCATCTCCGCGCCCCAGCAGCCCCAGCCCTATCAGGCCCACACCGCCTCACCGGCCCAGCCTTACCAGAACGGCCACAGCCAGTCCCGGCCCTCCGCCTACGGAAATGGCGCGATGTCGCCGCCGGCATCTGCGCCAAAGCAGAGCCTGGACGACGACCTTTTCGAAGCCAGCGCCGAAGCGATGATCGCCGCTGCGCGTGGCCATGAGGATCATGACATCCTCGAAGACGGACCCGTCGTCCTCGGCCGTCCCACGCCGCCATCGCGTGAGCGCGAGCCCGATCATCCGCCTGCGGCCAGCCTGCGCCGCCGCCATGATGACAGCGCGCCGGAAACTCCGCGCCGCCGCGCCTCCGATTATGCCGCGCCCCAGCCCGAACCCCAGCCCCGCGCCACCAACGGGGCCAATGGCGCAAACGGCAGTGGCCCCGCGCCCTGGCGCGAGATCATCTCCGACATCAGCAAGGATCAGGCGCCGCCTCAGGCCGACCGCGAGTCCATTGCCGAAGCGGTGGTTGAGCGCCTTCAGAATTCCGGCATCCCGCTGTCCGATGCGCTCAAGCCCAAGGCCAAGCGCCGTATCGCCGAGGCTGCCCAGCGCGGCGAGAAGGATCGCCACGCGGCGACCATCGAGCAGGGCGGCAAGCAGTTTGACCGCGTCGTCCAGCGCCTGCGCGGCGATCCGCGCCTGATGGACATGGCCAAACAGTTCGTCCGCTTCGAGCGCGCCGATGCCCTGGCTGCGCTTGAGCAGACCCAGAGCACCAGCCGCAATGCCAGCCCGCGCCTTGCTGCTTTCCTGTTGCTGGACGCTGCCCTCTAGGCTGCGGGTCTAAACGCCGACCACTTCGCTGCTGGCCGCTTCGTCCTTGATCCATTTGATGAAGGCGCGCACTTCCGGCGAGAGGTGACGCCCCTTCGGCCAGACGAGCCAATAACCAAAATCAATCGGGATCGATCCATTGGCAAACGGCGCCACGAGGCGCCCGGCTTCCAGATCGGCAGCCGCAATCGCCTGCTTGGCCAGCGCGACACCCCGCCCGGCCGCGGCCGACTCGATGACCAGGATGCCCTGATTGAAGCGCGGCCCCCGGCTGCCCTCCACGCCGGTCACGCCATGTGCGCGCAGCCAGCTTGTCCAGTCCGGGCAGGAGGGGTCGTTTTCCGAGCTTTCATCATGCAGCAGCGTATGATGGCGCAGGTCTTCGGGCTTCAGGATGGCGTTCGGCCCTTCCAGCAGGCGCGGCGCGCAGACGGGCAGTACCGTCTCATCCATCAGCTTTTCCGATTTCAGCCCGTCATAATTGCCCCGCCCATAGCGGATGGCGATGTCGGCGTCCGCGGTGTTGAAATCGGTCAGCGACATGTCGGCCGAAATCCAGGCCTCGATGCCTTCATTCTGCTGCTGAAACCGCTCCAGGCGCGGCGCCAGCCATTTTGCGGCAAACGAGGGCGCTGACGAGATCATCACCCGCCCCTTGCGGGCAGGGGCCTGCATCACGCGGCCCGCCTCGGCGATCCGCTCAAACGCCTCGCGCACCAGCGGCAGGCTCGCCTGCGCGGCGTCGGTCAGCAGAACGGAACGCCCCGTACGCTTGAACAGCGGCGTCCCGGCAAAGTCCTCCAGCTGGCGGATCTGCTGCGAAATTGCGCCGGGTGTGACATTCAGCTCCTCGGCCGCCTGGGTGAACGACAGGCGGCGTGCAGCCGCCTCGAAGGCGCGCAGGGCGTTGAGCGGGGGCAGGCGATCGGAGGAGTCAGACATGGATAGTTTCTCTAAATGATCGCTGTAGGGGTTGCCCGTTGCGCCTGAGGCGTCAAGGAGGTTTTGTATATGCGTCCCTGTAGTGTCTCTAATAAGAAAGTTGCGCCCATGCGCCAGTTCCCGGCCTTCTTTAACCTCGAAGGTGCCCGGATCGTCGTCTTTGGCGGCGGTGAAGAGGCCGCGCGAAAGCTGCGCCTGTTTAACGATTCCGGCGCAGATGCCGTGCTTGTGGGCGGCTTTGAGGACGTGGCGCTCGCCGCAGAATTCGCCCGCCGCGCAGAGACCGTGGCACGGGCTGACATGGCCCGCGCGCTGGACGGCGCCCGCCTCGTCATTATCGCCGAAGAAGATGCAGGCCACCGCGCCCGCGCCCTCGCCGCCGTCCGCGCCCGCAACATTCCCGTCAATGTCGTCGATCAGCCCGAAGACTGCGATTTCACCGTCCCCTCCATTCTTGATCGCGGCGAGATTGTCGCCGCCATCGGCTCGGGCGGGGCTGCGCCTGTGCTCGCCAAATCCATCCGCGCCAAGCTCGAAGCCCTGCTGCCCCAGCGCGTCGGCGATCTCGCCGCGCTCGCCCGCTCGCTGCGCGGCTTTGTGGCCGAAGCAATTCCAGAGAAAACCGCCCGCCGCCGCTATTGGGAGCGCGCCTTTGCCGGCCCCGCCGCCGAGGCCGCCTATGCCGGAGACCTTGAGCGCGCCGAAGCCCTCCTGCGCCAGCAGGCCCGCCTCACCGGCCGCGCGCGCGGCGTGGTGCACATTGTCGGCGCTGGTCCCGGCGATCCGGAGCTTCTGACCCTCAAGGCCCTCCGCCTCATTCAGGAAGCGGACGTCGTCTATTACGACCGCCTCGTCAGCCCGGAGATCATCTCCCTCATCCGCCGCGATGCTACCCGCGTGCCGGTCGGCAAATCAAAGGGCGATCATTCCGTCCCGCAGACCGAAATCCATGCCCGCCTTGTCGCCTCGGCGCAGGAAGGCCTGCGCGTCGTGCGCCTCAAGGGCGGCGACCCGTTCATCTTCGGCCGGGGCGGGGAAGAGCTGGAAGCCGTCCGCGCTGAAGGCATCGAAGTTCACGTCGTGCCCGGCATTTCCTCGGCGCTCGGCTGCGCGGCCTCGGCCGGCGTCCCGCTCACCCACCGCGACCATGCCCAGACGCTCACCTTCGTCACCGGCCATGCCAAGGAAGGTGGCGTACCAGATCTTGACTGGCCCGCCCTCGCGCGCCCGGCCCAGACGGTCGTTGTCTTCATGGGCGTTGATACCGCGCCTGTCATCGCCGAGAAACTTGTCGCTGCGGGCCGCGCCCCGGAAACGCCCGTCGCCGTAATCGAGAATGGCACGCGCGCCGATGAACTGCGTGTCTTCGGCACGCTCGCCGAACTGCCCTTCCTCGTGGAAGAAGAAGGCATCCGCGGCCCCGCGCTCCTCATCATCGGTGAGGTTGCGGGCCTCCCCGCAGAGCAGGGCCGCATCGCCTCCATCGTCACTGAAGCGTCGGGTTTCGCCTGGTTTGGCGCCGATGCCCGCCGGCCAGATTTCAAGGAGTCCGCCGCATGACCTCCGTCCGCCCAAAGCTCAAGCCTGAAGTCCCCAAATCCGTCACCGCCTGGGAAACCGCCACCGGCCGCACCGTCTGGCTGAAGGCCGATGGATCGTGGACGGAAGATGTGACCCAGCTCGGCGTGTTCACCGGTGAAGATGCCGAAGAACGCCTCGCCGCCGCCGCCCGTCAGGAAGGTCGCGTGACAGATCCCTATTTCATGGAAGTCACCGCCGATGGCCAGATCACCGGCCGCGAGACGCTGCGCGAATCCCTGCGCGCGCACTTCTCCGAGGGCGGGTTAGACGGGGCAATGAGCGAGCAGGAAACGGCCTGATGTCTGCCTCACACTATGGCGGGTTTACGCTTTACGGAGACCCCGTCTCCGGCAACTGCCTCAAGCCCAGATGGACCGCTGACCTCCTCGGCATCCCCTACACATGGGTGGATGTGGACGTGGTGAAGGGCGAAACGCGCACGCCGCAATTTCTCGCCATGAACCCCGCCGGCCAGGTGCCCTTGGCGCGCTGGCCCGATGGCCGCACGCTGCCCCAGTCCAACGCCATCATGCTCTATCTCGCTGAAGGCTCAAGCCTTCTCCCAAGCGATGCCTTCGCCCGCGCCGAAGCGCTCAGCTGGCTCTTCTGGGAACAGTATTCCCATGAAACCGCCATCGCCGTGCGCCGTTTCCAGAAACACTATCTGAAGAAATCCGACACCGAGATCGACCCGGCGCTTCTGGTGCGCGGCAACAATGCCCTCGGCGTGATGGAGCAGCGCCTCACGGGCCGCGACTGGTTTGCCGGCGGCGCGCTCTCGGTCGCAGATATTGCCCTTGTCGCCTATACGCGCGTAGCGCATGAGGGCGGCTTCGATATTCGACTTTACCCGGCAGTCGCGCGCTGGGTTTCCCGCACTGAAGATGCGCTGGGCGTCCCCCATGCGCAGGAGTTTGTCTGATGTATCGTTATGACCAATTCGACGCCCGCATTGTTGCCGAGCGTGTCGCCCAGTTCCGGGGGCAGGTGGCCCGCCGCCTGTCCGGTGAGCTGCTGGAGGACGAGTTCAAGCCGCTGCGCCTGCAGAACGGCGTCTACCTCCAGCTCCACGCCTATATGCTGCGCATCGCCATCCCCTATGGCCAGCTCAGCCCCGTGCAGCTCCGCCGCCTGGCAGAAGTCGCGCGCGACTATGACCGCGGCTTTGGCCACTTCACCACCCGCCAGAACATCCAGTTCAACTGGGTCGCCCTGAAAGACATCCCGGACGTTCTGGAAAAGCTCGCCGAAGTCGAGATGCACGCCATCCAGACCTCGGGCAACTGTATCCGCAATACGACCACGGATCATTTCGCCGGCGCCGCGCAGGACGAAGTTTTCGATCCGCGTCCCTGGTGCGAGATCATCCGCCAGTGGTCCACTTTCCATCCCGAATTCGCGTTCCTGCCGCGCAAGTTCAAGATCGCGGTCACCGCCGCCGAGCATGACCGCGCCGCCATCCGCGTGCACGATGTCGGCCTCCACATCCGCCAGAAGGATGGCGTCACCGGTTTTGAAGTCTGGGTCGGCGGCGGGCAGGGGCGCACGCCCGTCATCGCCACGCTGGTCAATCCCTTCGTGCCCGAAAGCCAGATCCTCGATTATCTCGAAGCCATCATGCGCGTCTATAACCGCTATGGCCGGCGCGATAACAAATACAAAGCCCGCATCAAGATCCTCGTCACTGAGCTCGGTGATGCCGAATACATCCGCCAGGTCGAGGAAGAATTCGCCGCCCAGCGCGCGCATGAAAAGATCGACATGCCCGCAGACGAAATCGCGCGCATACACGCCTATTTCGCCCCGCCGCAACTGGCTGAAAAGCCCGCCGTCTCCCGGACGCTGGAATTGGCCACCGCCGCAGACCCCGCCTTTGCCCGCTGGGTACGGATCAATCTCCATCCTCATAAAGTGCCCGGCTACGCGTCCGTCACGGTCAGCCTGAAGCCGATCGGCATTGCGCCGGGCGACGCCACCGACACGCAGATGGAACTCGTCGCAGACCTCGCTGAAAAGTTCGGCCATGGCGACATCCGCGTCAGCCATGCGCAAAACCTGATCCTGCCGCATGTCGCCCTCGACGACCTGCCGGAAATCTACGCCGCCCTCCACGCCGCCGGCCTCTCGGCCGCAAATGAGAGCCGCATCACCGACATGATCGTCTGTCCGGGCCTGGACTATTGCAACCTCGCCAACGCCCGCTCGATCCCGGTTTCGCTGGAAGTGCAGAAACTCTTCGCCGACCCGGCATATGAGGAAGACATCGGCCGCCTGCACATCAACGTCTCGGGCTGCATCAATGCCTGCGGCCACCACCATGTCGGCCATATCGGCATCCTCGGCGTCGACAAGAAGGGCGAGGAATTCTACCAAATCCTGCTCGGCGGGCGCGCGGACGAGAAAGCCGCCCTCGGCAATATCGTCGGCCCCGGCCTGAAGGCAGAAGAGGTGCCCGGCGCCATTCACCGCGTCGTGGAATATTACCGCGCCCAGCGCACCTCAAAGGACGAAAAGTTCATCGACACGCTGGAACGCCTCGGCCACCAGCCCTTCCAGGAGGCGCTCTATGCCGCTGATTAAGAACGGCGCCGAGACCGCCAATGACTGGACCTTCGTGGCCGATGGCGCAGACTTGCCGGAAACCGGCAAGTTTTCGGTCACTCTGGGGCGCTTTCTCGCCCTTAAACAGGGCCAGGAAAACGGCCCGCTGCCCGATGGCGTGCGCCTTGCCCCGGCGGACAAGGCCGAAGATCTGGAGCCCTATCTCTCCGAGCTGTCCCTGATCGAGGTCGATTTCCCCCGCTACACAGACGGGCGCGGCTTCAGCCATGCCCAGCTGATCCGCCGCCGCTACGGCTATTCCGGCGAATTGCGGGCGGTCGGCCATGTCTTAAGGGATCAGATATTCTACATGCACCGTTCAGGGTTCGATGCTTACGAGACGGCCCGCGCTGGCCTATCTGAAGTACTGGAAGCATTGAGCGAATATAGCGTGGCCTATCAGCCCGCTGCCGATAGTTCTCTCCCCGCCTTCCGCAGACGTAGCTGACCCCAGGAAGACGGCCCATGGCCTTTGAAACCGACACATTCGAGGAGCCCAAAGACCGGCTCGCGCGCCTTAACGGAGAACTCCGGAATGCGTCCGCGCAGGAAATCCTCCGCGCCGCCATTTCCCGCGAATGGCCCGGCGGGCTCACCTATGTGTCCAGTTTCGGCGCCGAAAGCGTCGTCATGCTCGCCCTCATCGCTGAGGTCGATCCCTCCCTGCCAATCGTCTTCATCGACACCGGCATGCATTTCCCTCAGACGCTGGACTATAAAGACGAGGTCATCGAACGCCTCGGCCTCACCGGCGTGCGCAATATCACGCCCAGCGAGACTGAGCGCAAAGTGCTCGACCCCAAGAACATGCTCTGGAAAACCGATGCCGACGCCTGCTGCGCCCTGCGCAAGGTGCGCCCGCTGGAGCCGGCGCTGGAGGGCTTCGGCGCCTGGGTCACGGGCCGTAAACGCTTCCATGGCGGCGTCCGGATGAGCCTGCCGGTGTTTGAATTTGCCGATGGCCGCTACAAGGTGAACCCGCTCGCCAACTGGACGCAAGGCGACGTGGACGCCTATCTCGAAGAGAAAAACCTGCCCCGCCACCCGCTGGTCTCGCAAGGCTATCCTTCGATCGGCTGCTGGCCCTGCACCCAGCCTGCCGCAGACCCCAACGACCCCCGTTCGGGCCGCTGGGTCGGCCAGGAAAAGTCCGAATGCGGACTGCACGTCGAACGCAATGAACGGCCACGGGTTTTCTGATTATTGCTCGCGGCTGTTGCTGAGCCCTTCGGGCTCAGCGCCGCTGCGCCTTGCTTGTGGGGCGCTCCGCGTTTGAGCTCATCCTGAAGGATAGAGCAGGCTTGCGTCACCCCCGCGCCGCAAACACATGCGCCAGCGCAATCGCCGCCGCCGTGGCGACATTCACGCTGTCAAACCCTTCCGTCATCGCAATGCGCACAGGCCGCGCCCGCGCGATCATCTCCGCCGGCAGGCCCGGCCCTTCGGCCCCCATCAGCAGCGCCACCCGCTCCGGCACTTTCAGCGAGGGCAGGGGCGCGGCGTCGCTGCGC
Organism: Hyphomonas neptunium ATCC 15444; assembly: GCF_000013025.1. Lineage (NCBI taxonomy): Bacteria > Pseudomonadati > Pseudomonadota > Alphaproteobacteria > Hyphomonadales > Hyphomonadaceae > Hyphomonas > Hyphomonas neptunium. Next base: position 323,444 of record NC_008358.1, read on the forward strand.
GGGGTCAGCGCCCACACCTCATGGCCTGCCGCCTCCGCCGCCGCAATCAGATCCGCCCCCGTGCCGCCCTGGCTGAAGGGCAGCCACAGCGCCGCCCCGGAAGAAACCCGGATCGCCTTGCGGTAAAGCGGATCGCAGGACGCCGCATCGAGCAGCACAGCGTCCGCCCCAAACGCTGCCGCATTGCGAAAACACGCCCCCACATTGTCATGGTTGGAAAGCTCCGACAGGATCAGCGCGGTTGAAGGGCCGTCCTTGGGCAGAACATTTTGAGGGGAAAGGGCAGCGCCCTTCCGCCCACACGCCAGCACGCCCCGGTGCATCGGAAATCCCGCCACTGCGTCCATCACGCCCTGCGCTGCCACATATACCGGCACGCCTTCGGGCACCTCTGACAAAATCCCCGCCAGCGGTGCCAGCCGCGTCTCGCACAGGAACAGGCTCTCCACCTCAAACCGGCTGCGCGCCAGCAGCGTCTCCAGCGTCACCTTGCCTTCGACGATGAAGCGTCCGCCATGGCCGCCCGTCAGATCGCGCTCGCGAATGGAGACATACGCCTCCACGCGCGGATCATTGGCGTCATGTATGGGAATAATCTCGGGCATGGCCTCCCATGCCCTGCCTTCGGCGCCGCATCAATCCAGCAGCACGCCAATCATCGCCTGCGCAATCAGCCCGCTGGCCACTTCGACAAGATAGGCATCCTCATCAACGCGCACCCACTGATACCCCGCCGGGGCAGGGCGCAGATCATAGCGGTCCCAGTCGGAAAAGCGCCCATCGCGGTATTCAGGCGGCAGGTGCTGGCCCTTGCCCCACATTTTCTTGGCATGGCCGGGCGGTATCTTGCCCTGTTTGGCCAGGCCCGGCGGCAGGTCATGCCCGCGATGATGCGGGGGATCGGCAAACGCAAACGTGCCCGCGCCCAGCGCGGCAGCCAAAACGGGAATAACGATCTTGAATGACATGGCCTTGGCCCTCCTACCTGTTCCAGACCAACGCCGGAGCAGGAGGGAGGTTCCAGGGGAAGGCGGCTAAGCCAAAGGATCAGGCCCCCATAGGGAGGCCCTGTTCCTTGGCCATGCGCTTCATCGCCTTCTGCAGCTTTTCAAACGCGCGCACTTCAATCTGCCGGATACGCTCGCGGCTGACATTATACTGCTCGGAAAGCTCTTCCAGCGTCTTGGGCTCGTCCACCAGGCGCCGCTCGGTCAGGATGTGGCGCTCACGCTCGGAAAGGTCTTCCATCGCCTGCGTCAGCAGGGTCATGCGTGCGTCAAGTTCCTGGCTGTTGGCGAAGGTTTCGGCTGTGCCCGGCTCGTCATCGGCCAGCCAGTCCTGCCATTCCATATCGCCATCGGTGCCCATCGGCACGTTCAGCGAGGCGTCCGAACCGCTCATGCGTCCGTTCATCGAATAAACTTCGGTCTCGGTCACATTCAGCTTCTCGGCGATCAGGCGGGCCTGTTCGGGTTTCAGGTCGCCTTCCTCCAGCGCCTGCATTTCGCCCTTCAGGCGGCGCAGGTTGAAGAACAGCTTCTTCTGGGCCGCCGTGGTGCCAAGTTTCACAAGGCTCCAGCTGCGCAGGATGTATTCCTGGATCGCGGCGCGAATCCACCACATCGCATAGGTCGCGAGGCGGAAGCCCTTGTCGGGGTCGAATTTCTTCACGGCCTGCATCAGGCCCACATTGCCCTCTGAGATAACCTCGGCCATCGGCAGGCCATAGCCGCGATAGCCCATCGCAATCTTCGCCACGAGGCGCAGGTGCGAGGTCACCATCTTCTCGGCCGCTTCGGTGTCTTCATGCTCGTGCCACCGGCGGGCCAGCATGAATTCCTCATTCTTCTCGAGCATCGGGAATTTGCGGATTTCGCTCAGATAGCGGCTCATGCCCTGTTCGGGGCTTAGCGCGACCGAGCTTTTTGCGTTCGCATTCGCCATGTTCAGTCCTCCTGTTCGGAACCGGCCCCCTCTTCGGGCGGCCTGCTCCTGTCTTTAGAGCTCACCTGGAGCTTAGCCCCGCTCAGCGGCAGCGTCGTCACCGGGCGTGCGCAATTCACTCATCGCGCAGATGCATAAATAGGAATTGAGGCAGGCGTGTGGAAGAGGGGCCGGCGCGGGTTTCCGGCCGGGTCACGTCTCTGTGTTGTTAAGGTCCGGTAACACCGATCGGGCCGGTCCCTGAAAAGGGATGTAAGCGCCCCGCCCAGGCGTGCAAGCCCATGACCCGCAGTGTCCCGAACTGTCCTGAAATGTCCCGATTCGTCCCAAACGTGTCCCGGCATGTCCGCCGATTGGCACCGGTTTGACCGCCCGGTGACCCAAATTGTCCTTAATTTTCAGACAGGTTGTCCAGATCGATCTCTTCGCGCGCCTGGGCGAGATAATCTTTCGACCGCATCTCGAAAAGCCGGCTCGCCGTCCGCTCGAACTCGAACGATCCATCGCCCTCGGGGTACAGCGCGCCGGGCTCTGCCGCCGCGCTGGCCACCAGCTTCACCTTGGCTTCGTAGAGCGCGTCGATCAGTCCGGTAAAGCGCATCGCCTCGTTCCGCTTGTCCGGCGAGAGCAGGGGAATGCCCTCCAGCATCACCGTATGAAACGTGCCGGCTATGGCCAGATAGTCGATCGGCCCCAGTGGCCGCGCGCACAGCTCCTCAAAGGTAAACCGCGCCACCCCGGCCGCTTCCCGGTTCACTTCCAGCTTGCGCCCCTTCACCGTCAGCAGGCAGTGCTGGGGCTCTGCCCCCAGCGTCAGCCGGTCCCAGGCCCGGTCCATCGCTGCAGCGCTCTCTGCCCCCAGCGGGGCATACCAGACCGGCGCCTCCACCAGCCGGTCGAGCCGGTAATCGCGCGCCGATACCAGCTCCAGAACCTCGCAGCGCTCTTTCAACTCCTTGATAAAGGGCAGGAAAAGCTGGCGGTTGATGCCGTCCTTGTAGAGCGCGTCCGGATGGCGGTTGGACGTGGCCACCACCGTCACGCCTCGCTGGAACAGCTGGTCAAACAGCCGCCCCAGGACCATCGCATCGGCAATCTGGGACACCTGAAACTCATCAAAGCACAGCAGCTTCGCCTCGGCCGCAATCTGCTTGGCCACCGGCGGGATCGGGTCATCCCCGGCAGATTTCACCCGCCAGTCCGAGCGCTTCTTTTCCTGATCGGTCATCTTCCGCCAGACATCGAGGCGCTCGTGCACCTGCGCCATGAACTCATGGAAGTGTACGCGGCGTTTGGGCTTTGTCGCCGCCTGCGCAAAGAACAGGTCCATCAGCATCGACTTGCCCCGGCCAACCCCGCCCCAGAGGTAAACCCCGCGCACCGGCTCAGGCTTTGAAAACCAGCCCGGCTTGGGCTGATTGGCGAGGCGCTCGGCCAGCCCGTCGAGCAGGTCGGCTGCTTCCAGCTGAACGGGATCAACCGTCAGCGCGCCGCTGGCCACCTTCGCCTCATACTTCGCGCGCACACCCGCCATTGCCCTGATCCTGCCTCAGCCGAACTTCTCGGCGATCTGCGCCATGAAGGAGGTCCACACCCGCGGTTCCACCAGCAGCGTCGTCACAACGCCCACCACTGCGCCACCCAGATGCGCCTCATGCCCGATAATCCGGTTGGCGCGCTGGGACAGCACATAGCTCAGCACCACAAAGCCCACGCCAAACACAATCCCCCACATCGGAATAATGAACAGAAACAGCAGCATGGAGAAGGGCGCGATCATGCAGAAGGCCAAAATGATGCCGGACAAGGCGCCCGACGCGCCTGCCGCTCGGTAATCCGGATTATCCCGGTTCCACCAATAGGCCCACACGCTGCCCCCGATCAGGGAGGCCAGATAGATGATCAGGAAGTTCACCCCGCCCAGCACATGCTCGATCACCGGCCCGAACATGTAGAGGCCATACATGTTGAGGAAGAGGTGGGGCCCGTTCACATGCAGGAAGCCCGAACTGATCAGCCGGTGCCACTCGCCCCGGTCTTTCATCGGGCCGACCCAGAGGATGTTCTGATTATTGAATGGCGCGCTGCGGAAGGCGATCAGGCTGGCAATCACATTCAGAATGATCAGCGACAGCGAGGCCGGGTAGGAAAAGATGTCAGCCATGGCGGGTTAGTCTTTCCCTGAGAATACAAAGCCGCCCGAAGCAGCTTCGGGCGGCTTAGCAAGGGGGAGCGGGGGGCGGCAAGCGCCCAAGCCCGTCATGGGCCATGTCAGGCGGCGCGAATCGCCGGGCGGGCGCCCGCAGCCGGCATCAGTTCCAGCAGGAAATCCTCGAAGGATTCAGGGCGCTGGATGAAGCGGTTGAAGTTCAGCCCGGCCTTGAAAACAGCCTGGGTGTGAATGTTCGCGCCGCAGCGGGCGGCAGAGGCCACCACATCGTCGCGTTCCGGGCGGGAGGAGGCAACCGCAATGCGGTGCTTGCCCATATTGGCAACCCGCGCGACAGCCATGTCCACATCATCGCCCGTTTCGGGCAGCTGAAGATCGACGATCACGAGATCAAAGCGCTCAAGGCGCAGGCGGCGCTCAGCGGCCAGCAGGCCTTCCGCCATAACAAGATCCACCGGAATACGCGCGCGCGCAGCCTTGTCGGCTGCATGCGCCAGCATCGTACGCACCGGCTCATGATCTTCGATCCAAAGCACCTTCATTAAACTCAACCCTTTGAAAGTTTTGAATGTGGCCGGGGAAAGAGGTGTTAAGCCGCTGCCCGTCTGAGTTCACAATGCCACGCGCATCTTGCGTCTTGGTAAAGCGAAACTTTCCGAAGTATTGAAATTGCGATGGATTTCAGGGTTTGCGCCAGAAAAGCGCGCTGGCTTCCTGTTTTCCGGCTCGCGCCCTATGCTCAGCAGCGAATCCATAGGGGCGTAAGGAAGCGCGCGATTTCATGACAGACGAGCCTGCAGCTCATCCCGTCCCGTCTCAGGCCTTATCGGCTTTCCTGCCCGATGAAGAGCGCCGCGACGCGCATATCGTGGACGTGCTGATCGAGGAGCGCTGCCCCCGCCTGCGCGCCAGCGCCGCCTGGCCGGTCGCCCGTCCGCTGCTTTACACGCTGCTCGGCTATGGCAAGGCCCGCCGCATGGCCGATGAACTCGTGCAACTCACGGGCCGGGAAAGCTTTGACCGGCTCTCGCGGCAGCTCGCCTTCAACATCTCCGTCGATGGGCTGGACCGCCTGCCAGAGACAGGCCGCTGCATTGTCGCCGCCAACCATCCAACAGGCCTGGCTGATGGGGTCGCCGTCTGGGATCTCCTGAAGCAGAAGCGGCAAGACATCATCTTCTTCGCCAATGCCGACGCCATCCGGGTTAACCCCCGTTTCGAGGATGTCATCATCCCGGTCGAATGGGTGGCAGAGAAGCGCTCCCCGGCCAAGACGCGCGAAACCCTCAAACGCGCCGCCGCCGCCTTCGCCGAAGAAAAATGCGTCGTCATCTTTCCCTCCGGTCGGCTTGCGCGAAGGGAAGGGGGCCAGATGGTAGAGAAAGACTGGTTCCCAACCGTAATAGGCCTTGCCCGCAAGCAGGCCGCCCCGATCATTCCGCTCAATCTCGATGCCCGCAACTCCGAGCTCTTTTACCTTTTGTCCAAGCTCTCCGGCGAGCTGCGCGACATCACCCTCTTCAATGAGCTCCTCAACAAGCGGGGTTCGAAATTCCGGATGACCTTCGGAGAAACGATCCCGGCGGGCGATCTCGCCGGGGACCCCGTAGCGCTCACCGAAGCACTCAAAAGCCACGTTGCCTACGCCCTTCTGGAAGACCGGGACGCCCGCTTCCGCCCGGTATAAACCGGGCCACGGCGCCGCGTTCACACACCCGCGCTTGCGGGGCGGCCAAATGCGCCCTACAGCGCCGCGCGATGATTGAAATTGTGCCGGAAAATCCAGAGCTGCATGCCGAAGCGATCGAAGCCCTCTTCGACGCCACCTTCGGCCCAGGCCACTTTGCCAAGACGGCAGAACGCCTGCGGGAGAACTCGCGGTCTCTGCCGGCGATCAACCGTGTCGCGCTCAATGACGGAAAAGTGATCGGCGTCTGCCGCGTCTGGCCGCTGGCCGTTGGCCCCTCCCGCAGCCCCGCATTGTTCTACGGTCCCGTCGCGGTCGACCCCGCTTATCGTGGCAATTTCCTCAGTCTTCAGATCACGCAGGCCGCGCTTGAGGCAGGCCGCGAAGCTGGCTGGCCCGCTGCGATTCTCATCGGCGCGCACAGCCTGTTCGGTAAGGTCGGCTTCACGGTCGCGCCCAAAGGCCGGCTGACTTTCCCCGGCCCGCAGGACGGCGCCCGCGTCATGGTGATGGACCTCGCCGGCGATGCCAGCCTGCTGGAAGGTCTCGTAACGGCAGCCTGATTTCCGGTTGCCCGCCCGCTAAGGCACTGACACTATTCTCCCAGCGCCCCTGACCCGCTCACATAAAACCCGCCCGGCTTATGAGGCGGGGAGAGCAGCTCACGCGCCTCGGGAGGAAGAATGGCCGACATCGTCACCGGCCAGGACGAGCCGGTACAGCCCAAGGCTGGCCTGCGCGAAGTTCTGGTATCGCTTCGCCAGCCAAAGGTCGCCATCGCGATGGTCTTCGGCATCGCCACCGGCATGCCGCCCGTCATGGTCGGGGTCACCCTCGGCTACTGGATGCGCGAAGAAGGCGTCGCCCTCACCGCCATCGGCTTCATGGGCTGGGTCGGCATCTTCATCGCCACCAAATTTCTCTGGGCCCCCTTTGTTGACTGGATCAGGCTGCCGATCATCGGCAAACGCCTCGGCCACCGCCGCTCCTGGATGCTCCTTGGACAGATTTTCGTCACGGTCGGCATTCTCGGCATGGCCTTCACCGGCCCTTCGGCGGGCCTGGCTGTCTTTGCCGGCTTTGCGATGCTCACCTCCTTTGCCGCCGCCACGCAGGATATTGCGGTCGATGCCTGGCGCATCGAAAGCGCATTGGATGAAGAACAGGATCTGATGGCCTCGGCCTATATCCTGGGCCTGCGCTCGGGCTATTTCTTCGGCAATGTGCCCATCCTGGCCGCGTCCGGCATTATCGGCTGGCAGGCGGCCTATGCCTTTGCTTCCCTCGGCGGCCTCGCCGGGCTGTCAGCTCTGTTGCTGGCGCGGGAGCCGCAAAAGCCGCGCGACTTTGCGCCTCTCACAGGGATAGGGTCTGTCGGCAGCGCGCTCATCCGCCCGCTGAAGGTCTTCTGGCAGGACCACGGCACCGGCCTCTTCATCTTCCTGCCGCTCGTCGCGCTGTTCTTCCTGCCCGACAGTCTAATCGTTCCCATGGTCGGTCCACTCTATATCGACCTTGGCTTCTCCACGGGAGAGATTGCCGGCATGCGCACCGTCATCGGCTTTCCCGCGACGCTGGGCGGCGTCGTCGCCGCCGGCCTCATCGGCATGCGCCTGGGCACGCTCACGGCCATGGCCATTGGCGTCACACTGGCGGGGCTTTCCAATCTCGGCTTCTGCATGCTCGCGCTCTCAGGTGGCTCAAAGCTCGTCTGGGCAGCCGTCACCGTGGTGGAAGGCTTCAGCGGCGGCCTCGCCATGGCGGCCATCGTCGCCTGGGCCAGCCGCCTCACAAACCCCATCGCAACCGCCGCGCAGTTTGCGTTACTCTCTTCGCTGATGTCATTTCTGGGCGGCTTCCTCGGCGGCTTCGCGGGGCTGGGTGTTGTCGCCCTGCAAGGTGTCACCGGATCGTCGATGGGCGGCTTTGCGGCCTACTTCTCCTTGAGCCCCTTCGCCATCATCCCGCCGCTTATCCTCATCTGGATGGTCCGCCAGCGGATGAAACGAATGGAAAACGCCGCCTTGCCCTGAGCCGGGAAGGGAAGGGCGCCCGCTTCAGCGTCCCTCGCGCCGCCAGGCCAGCAGCAGGAACAGCACCAGCAATCCCGCCGCCAGAATTCCCGGCAGCAAGCCCTGGCTGGTGGAGGAGCGCACCGCATAGGCCCCGCGCTCGCGCAGGCCCAGCCAGTTATTCCCCGCCGCATTGCTGCGCGGGCCAACCCGGCGCACATCGGGAATATCCGTGCCCGCCTCATTCAGCCGGAACACGCCCCCGCCCGTCGCCTCTGCCACAGGCGCAATCACGGCCGTGGTCGATTCCAGATTGGCATATTCCTTCGGGTTCTCCGGCCCGCTCAGCGCGATTGCCTCCAGCCCGCCAGAGCGCGCGCGATAAATGCCCAGCTCCTCGATGGGGGCCTCGGCGGTAAACGTTCCCGGCCCGGCGGGGCTCCAGTCCGGCGTCAGCAGATCGCCCTCCGGCGTCTGCACTTCCAGCGGCGGCGCCGCGTCCAGCAGCGTGCGCAGCTCGATCTTCGCCCGGCCCGCCTCGATGGTCAGCGCCAGGCGGCGCTCCTCCAGTTCGGGCTCTTTCATCATCCAGTGCACCACGCGCCGGATCAGTTCGGCAAATGGCCCGCCGCCATCATGCCCGCTCGCCCACAGCCAGATCTGGTCAGACATCAGCATGCCCACCCGGCCCTTGGACACGCGGTCCACGATCAGCAAAGGCCGCCCGTCCGGCCCGCTCATCAACACGTCGCCAGCAACGGCGTTGGCCTCCACATAGCGCATCCATCCGCCCCAGCTTTGCCCGTCCAGCGGCGCAGTCACGGCATGGCGTTTGCCCGGCCCGGTCAGCTCGGGCACGAACTCGCCGGTGCGGATCACGCCGGTCGGGGAGGCGGGCAACACAGATGCCAGCGGCGAGCGCGCAAGGCTCGCAGGCCCGGCAAACTGCTCGCCGGCCACAATCAGCAGCGCGCCGCCATCGGCCACATAGCGGGACATATTCGCCAGGTATCCCTGCGTGATAACGCCCTGGCGCTCATACTGGTCAAAGATGATGAGATCGAATTCGGTCAGCTTCTGCTCAAACAATTCCTCGGTCGGAAACTCGATCAGTGCCAGCTCATCAGGGCGCGCATAGTCCACCTTGAAAGGCGGGCGCAAAATAGTGAAGTGAACAAGGTCTACGGAAGGGTCGGATTTCAGAAGGTCGCGCCACACGCGCCCGGCCTGGTTGGGCTTGCCCGTCACCAGCAACACGCGCAGCCGGTCGCGCACACCGGCGATGGAGGTCGCCGCGCGGTTGTTGGCCAGCGTCAATTCTTCCGGCCCCGGCGGCGCTTCAATCACGATGATGTTCTCGCCGCGCCGCTCAATTTCGATGGGCACGGGCGTTTCCTTGCCCGCCTCCACGCGCACGCGCTCTGTCTCCCCGCCATTCAGCGAGATCTCCAGATCCATCGTGCCGCCGCGCGGGTCTTCGGCGCGCACCATCAGGGTTGCCGTCTCGCCCACAATGCCAAAGTTGGGCGCGTTGACGATCTCGATGCGCCGGTCGCCCAGATTCTCGTCGCCCGCCACAATCCCGTGCAGCGGCCCGATCAGCGACTCAATACGTTCCGGGTCGGGAAGATCATGCACCTGGCCATCGGTCACCATGATCGCTCCGGCAATCCGGTCGCGCGGCACATCCGCCATCAGGCCTTCCAGCGCGCCGTAAAGATAGGTGCCATCGTCGCCGGGGCTCGTCTCCAGCGTGCGCACTTCCAGCGTCGGGTCTTGCGCCAGCTTTGCTTTCAGCGCCTCATAGGCGGTCGCGGCGGCTTCGTCGCGCTCGCCAAACTGCATGCTCTCGGACTTGTCGAGGATCAGCGCCGCCACCGAGGGCAGGGGCTCGCGCTCCTCATGCACCAGCGTGGGATTGAGCAGCGCCGCGCTCACCACCAGCAGGCCCACGGCCCGCGTCAGCCAAGCCCGCCCGCGCAGGAAGAAATACGCCGTCCACGCCGCCAGCGTCAGCGCCGCCAACCCCCAGATCAGCGGCCAGCCGAGGAAAGGCTCAAGGCTCAGGCGCACCGCATCAATCATTGCGGCCCCCCATCGGGAATGCGCCCCGGCATCAGGGGTTCAGGCTCACCGGCATCGGGATCGCCCAGCCGCTCCAGCAGCGCCGGAATATGCACCTGGTCGTCCTTGTAGCTCCCGGTCAGCACATACATCACCAGATTGACGCCAAACCGCCGCGCGGTTTCGCGCTGCTGTGGACCTCCGTCTACGGAGTAAAGGTCGCGCCCGTCGGCGTCCACCGCCCAGGCCGAAATCCAGTCAGCGTCGCCAATGAACAGGCGCGAGACGCCGTCCCCCCGCGCTGTGCCCGGTTCCCCGGTCTGCTCGATCCAGAGCCGCCGCCCGGCAAAGCGTCCGGGGAAATCATCAATCAGGTAAAAGCTGCGCGACAGCACATGGTTTTCCGGCACGGGCTGAAGCTGCGGCGCGTCGAGCCCCGACAGCAGCGTCTCCAGCTTCGACACATCGGTCTGCGCCGCCGCGTCGCCGCCTGCGCGTGTATCAATCACCAGCGCCCCGCCCGCCCGCAGATAGGCGTTCAGCCGGCCAATCGCCGTCTCCGAAAGCGGCCCGGCATTTTCCGGCACCACGAAAAAGATCAGCGGGTAAAGTTCCAGCGCGTCGGTCTCAAGGTTCAGCGAATGGGGCTCAGCCGGCTCCACCGAGGTGCGCATGTTCAGAATATTGGAAAGCCCCTGAAGGCCCGCCCGCGCCCGCTCGTTCAGCGCCCGGTCGGCTGTCTCGATATAGCCAAAGCGCATCACCAGCGCCGCGTCGATTTGCTTCTGGCTCGCCTTGCCCTCGGGCAGGGGCACCACGCGGGTGGAGGGCGAAGGGATCGCGCGGTAGCTGCCATCGGGGCGCAGTTCATAGCCCTGTGCCTGGGCAGGCTCGCCCGGCATAAACGCAAAAGCGAGGATGAGCGCGCCCAGCGCACCTCCCGTTGTTTTGGCCGCTGTCTTGCCTGGCGCCTTGCTGCGTCGCCCCAGCCCGCGCAACCGTCCGGCCACGAACAAGGCGATGAAAAGGTCCAGCGCAAGCAGCCCCGCCGCCAGCGCCAGCATCGGCCCGGCGAGGCGCAGCGAGCGCGCCTCCGCGTCGCCCAGCAGGCGCGCAGACGCTGGCCATTGCGTCATCAGGCGCGGCTCGGCGCCCGCGCCAATGTTCAGCGCGCGGGAGCCTGATGGCCCCTGATACAGCCCCGGCGGGTGGGTTTCCGATGGCGCGATGTCTGCAAATTCTGCCGCCTTGATCGGCGCGGCGTTCTGGCTCGCCCGCTCCAGCCGGCCAAAGCCATCAAGGGAAAGCTGGGGCATGTATGTCCCGTCGCCATCTTCCACCGCTTCGCCGCGTCCCGCCGCAATCGCCCGGCGCAGCATCTGTTCGAATACGCCCGAATAGGCGAGGTCGCCCCAGTCCGGCCCGGCGGTGATGTGAAACAATACCAGCGTGCCATCGCCCCGGCTGTCGGCGCTCACCAGCGGAGAGCCATCGGTCAGCCGCGCCCAGGTTTTGCGCGCAAGGTCAGGCTCGGGCCGCGCCAGCACCTGCTGGCGTACACGCACATCCGGGGGTACCGGCAGGCCCGCAAAGGGCGAGTTTTCAGGGAAGGGGGCGAGCCCCTGCGGCTCCTCCCAGGCGAGCGCCCCGCCAATGGCGCGCGAAGACCTCCGCAGCATCACCGGCAACAGCTCATCGCCCTGCGCGGCCAGCCTTGGCCCGGCAAACCGGATCAGCGCCCCGCCATTCTCCACCCATTCTGTCAGCCGCTCGGTGTCGGCGGCCGGTATCTGTCCGACATCGGAAAGAATGATCGCGTCCGGGGCGGCTGCCACCAGCGTCTCGATGTCCCCGGTGGAGATCGACGCAAACGGCTCCAGCGCCTTGCGGATATAGTGCATGTCCGAAAGTAGGGGCTGGGCCTCGGCGCCCGCGTCCACAAGGCCCACGCGCCGCGTCCGCTCCGCCGAATCCCACAGCCACACCGTGCCCGCGCCCGGCCGTCCGGTCACATTGAACCGCGCAATCCGCGCCAGCGCGGCAGCCGGGATCGCAAACTGCGCCTCGGCTTCCCGCGCGCCGGCCTCAAACACCGCCTCGGCAGAGCCCAGCGCCGAGCCATCCTGCGTCAGCGCCGAAACAAAGGCGCGCGCCGTCCCGCCGGTATCCGCCCGCGCCAGCCGCACCGTCACCGCGTCGGTCTGCGCTGAAAGCCCGGTAATCACCGCTGGCCCCTCGGGCGGGGCGGCAAACACGGTCAGCGGCGCGCGCGCAGCAAGGGCCGCGGCAAAGGCCGCGCCGCCCTCGGTCTCCAGCCCGTCGCTGGCATAAAAGATACGCGCGGGCGCCAGCTTCGAGGCGTCCAGCCGCGCCAGCGCGTCCACCCGGTCCGTCGCCCAGGGCTGGGGATCAAGGCTGGAAAGCCGCCGCGCCATGTCCGCGCGCGACAATCGCTCGGCGGGGTCTGCGTTCAGCTGGCGCGGCGCGGTCAGCAGCAGATGCACCGCCCCGTCGCGGTCGCCCGCGTCCAGCGTCGCGCTCGCCGCATTGGTCAGCTCGCTCCAGCGCGGGGCAGAGGCCCAGCCATTGTCCATTACGATCAGCAGCGGCCCGCCGCCCGCCTCCGTCGTGCGCGCGCCCGGCGCCCAGACCGGCTGGGAAAGCCCCAGGATCGCGGCAATAACTGCCAGTGTACGGATCAGCCACACCCACCAGGGCGTACGCGCGGGCGTCTCTTCCACCGGCTCGGCGCCCTCCAGAAGGCGCAGCGAAGGTAGCTCCGCTTCCTTCGGCGCCGGCGGCGTCGCCCGCAGCACCCACCAGATCAGCGGCAACGCCAGCAGTGCAAACAGCGCCAGCGGCGCCCCCAGCAGGAAAGGCCCGATGGCTGTCACCGCGCCACCCCGAACCGTTCAATCTCCGCCTTCAGGCGCGCGGCGGCGGAAAGCGCCGGGCTCCCCGTCACATGCGTCACCAGCGCCCAGCCCATCCGCGCGGCAAGGCCCGAAAGCGCCTCGCGCTGCACTGTAAACCGGCGCATATATTCCTCGCGCATCGTCTCGGCCCGGCCCAGAATGCGTTCGTCGCCCGTGCCGGGGCGGGAGAGTTTCGTGCGTCCCTCAAACGGAAACGCAATCTCCACCGGCGCCGACACCGCCAGCAATATGCCTTCCGGGCAGCGCCCGGCGAGCGGCCCCAGCCGCGCTTGCCATTCAGCAGGCGGATCATAAAAGTCAGACGCTACCACCATCGTCGCGCTGGCGCGGGGCGGGGGCGGAAACTGCCCGCGCGTGCCGCGCAAAAGATCATCCAGCAGCCGGTCCACCGCCCGCTTGCCAAAGCTCGGATTGCGGCCAGAGCCCAGCGCGCCAATCCGCTCGCCGTCGCGCGACATCATGATCGCCATCGTCAGCATCAGGAGGGTCGCTTCCTCCGCCTTGGTGCGCAGATCGCCCGCGCCCTTCCAGCGAAAGCCCGGCGCGTCGTCTGCCCAGAACAGTACAGTGCGCGCCGTCTCCAGCTCGCTCTCGCGCACGAACAGCTCCGTGCCCTTGGCCGAGCGGCGCCAGTGAATACGCCCCGGCGCGTCTTCCTGCATGAAGCGGCGGTATTGCCAGAAGTTCTCGCCCGTCCCCGCGCGCCGCCGTCCCGCCGAGCCGATATGGGCTGCCTCAGAAGCTTCCGCCCTGAAGTTCAGCCCCGGCAATTGCCGGGCCAGGCTCTCGGCCTCTGCGCGAAGGTCGGCGGCAGGCGTCATTCAGTCAGCGGCGCCGCGCAAGCCTTGGCCGCTGAAATCCGCGCGTCTGCCTCTTCATCCGTGGTGTGATCGAATGTGTAGGCCTGCGTATCCTCAGCGAGGCCATAGTCCGCCGCCAGCGCGTCTCGCGCGGTCACGAGACCCGCCGCCTCCGCCTCATAGGCCCGCGTCTTGGCATTATAAGCGGCCATGGCTTCTGGCGAGGCAAAGCGGATCACCATCAGCTTCTCTTCCCGCGCGGCTGCGTGGCTGGAAGCATAAGCCGCGCTCTGCGCCATCACGCCGCCACACGCGGTAACGGCCGCGTCCGGGCTTGCCCCCGGCCAGCCCGCACAGGCGGACGCCAGAAGCGCAAAGGCGCCGGCTGCTACAAATCGAAGGCTCATGCCGATTTCCTCACAAGGTCATTGATCAGGTCACTGAGTTTCGGCGCGTCGCCCGTGGGGTCATACCGCATCGCCATCCGGTGCCCGAGGCACGGATCCGCCAGCGCCTCAATATCCTCCATCGACGGCGCCAGCCGCCCGCGCAGCAACGCCCGCGCGCGCGCCGCCAGCATCAGGGCCTGTCCCGCCCTTGGCGATGGCCCCCAATCCACCAGCCGTTTCACGCGTGCGTCCGAGGTCTGCTCGGGCCGCGCCTCGCGGATGAGGTTCAGGATCGTCGCCACGAGCTTCTCGCCCACGGGCATCTGGCGCACCAGCGCCTGGATCTTCAGCAGTTCGGCGGCGTTCAGCGCGGCTTTCACCGGCGCCTCGCCCCCGCGCGTCGTCTCGATCAGGATGCGCCGCTCGGTGTCGAGGTCGGGATAGGCCACGTCCACTTTCAAGAGGAACCGGTCCAGCTGGGCCTCGGGCAGGGGATAGGTGCCCTCCTGCTCGATCGGGTTCTGCGTCGCCAGAACATGGAACGGCGCGGGCAGATCATGGCGCACGCCCGTCACCGTCACATGCTTCTCCTGCATCGCCTGGAGCAGCGCAGACTGGGTGCGCGGCGAAGCCCGGTTGATCTCATCGGCCATCAGCAGCTGGGTGAACACCGGTCCCTTGAGAAACCGGAAACTCCGCTCTCCGGTCGGGCTTTCGTCCAGCACTTCAGAGCCGAGAATATCGGACGGCATCAGGTCAGGCGTAAACTGGATGCGCTGATTGGCGAGGCCCAGCGCCGTGCCCATCGCTTCGACCAGCCGCGTCTTGGCCAGGCCCGGCGCGCCGATCAGCAGCGCATGCCCGCCGGCCAGCACAGCGGCAAGCGACAGCTCCACCACCTTCTCCTGGCCAAACACGGCCTTGCCGATCTCGGCCTTCACCCGGGCGAGGGTTTCAGTGGCGGCTTCTGCGTCTGCTACGGGGTTTTCAGTGTTCACTGTGGTATCGGCCATGTGTTCAGGCGCCTCCGGCTTCACGTGTATGGCTATCAGCCCTATGTCTAAGGCGTCATTTTGGCGGAGAAAGATGTGACATCCAGTCCCGGCACAATTCTCAGCGTTGAGGAAACGCTTAAGGCCATCCTGCCGGAAGGCAAGTTTGGCGCTGAGTTACCGCCCGTTGAGAAATGGAATCCCGAAACCGTCAGGAATATCGGCATGGAAATCCGCGCCGATGGCAGCTGGTGGCATGAAGGCGGTGAAATCAAGCGGGACCGGCTGGTCAAACTCTTTGCCCGAATCCTGCGAAAAGATGCCGACGGGCAGACCTATCTTGTCACCCCTCATGAAAAAGTGATCGTCGCAGTCGAAGACGCGCCCTTCCTGGCGGGCCGTATGGATGTGCTGGGCACGCCCGGCCCGGATCAGGAAATCGGCTTTGTCACGACCGTGGGCGATGTCACCCTTGCCGGGCCAGACCGCCCCATCCGCGTGGAGACAGACGCCGAAACCGGCGAGCCCTCGCCCTATGTCCTGGTGCGCGGCCGGCTTGAAGCCAAACTCGCCCGGTCTGTCTTCTATGAACTGGTCGAACTGGCCGTTCCGGCGCCAAATGACAGCAATTTGCTCGGCGTGTGGAGCAAAGGGAGTTTCTTTCCGCTCGGACCTGTGGCTTGAGACCTGCCGATGGCCTGGCAAAACCTTGATGACTTTGTAGATCGCGTCACCGCGAAGCTCGACCCGCCCGCCGGGCAGGGGCGCCTCACCGAAATGGGCGACATGGATTTCCTCACGCCCGAGGAAGTCGCCATCATCCGCCCGGCCGCTGTTCTCTTCGGCGTTATCCCCCGCAAGGAAGGCCCCACCGCGCTGCTCACCCTGCGCCCCACCACAATGGCAGACCATGCCGGCCAGGTCGCGCTGCCCGGCGGCAAGGTGGACCCGATTGATCTGGATGAAGTCGCCGCTGCCCTGCGCGAAGCGCATGAAGAAGTCGGCGCGCATCCCGATGATGTCGATGTGCTGGGCAAGGCCTCGCCCTACATCACCGGCACGCGCTACCGCATCACGCCGGTCGTCGGCCTCCTTCCGGCAGACTTCATACCCATCCCGGAGCCCGGCGAAGTGGCCGCCATCTTCGAGACCCCGCTCGAGCTGTTGATGAACCCCAAAAGCTACACGACGGGCCAGGCCTTCTACAAAGGCGCCCACCGCGAATATTACGAAATGCCTTATAATGGCTTCCGCATCTGGGGCGTTACCGCCGGCATTATCCGCCGCCTCTACCAGACGCTCTACGAAAGCGATTGAGCCGCGCGGCGCCTTCAGGGTTTCTCAAACGCTTTCAGAGCCCTATGTAAGCTCTAGTGTTACAATGTGGGGAGAAGCACCGACATGGCCGGACGGCTGCTGTTTGAAGCCTTCGTGTTCTCGCTGCCGTTCCTCGTGTTCGGCATCTACCTGCTTGCGACCCGCTCGGCCGAAGACGCCGGCAAGCGCAGATGGCCGATCCAGATGTTGTTCATCATCGGCCTCGTCCTCGCAACGCTCGCCTGGTTCCTGCTGATCCTGCTGGAGCCGCGCGAACGCAACATGTGCGTCGAGCCGGCCCGCTACGAGAATGGCCAGCTGATCCCGGCGCGCAAATACCCCTGCGAGCGCCATCCTGAAGATGTCGGCATCCAGCGCGGCCTCACCAACCCGTCCGAGACCCCGGCTCAAACCCCCGCCGATGACCCGACCTGACCGCATAACGGCAGACTGGCTCACCGCGCCCGCTAGCCGGGCGGTCATGGCCGCGCTTGACGCGGCCCGCGCCGGCGCGTCCCGTTATGTCGGCGGATCGGTGCGCAACACCCTGCGCGGCCTGAAGGCTGAGGATGTCGACATCGCCACCCAGCTGCTCCCGCAGGAGACCGCCGCCGCGCTGGAAGCTGCCGGTATCCGCGTCATTCCCACAGGCATCGAGCACGGCACCGTCACCGCCTTCTACAAGGGCGTGCCCATCGAGATCACCACCCTGCGCCGGGATGTCGAAACCGATGGCCGCCGCGCCGTTGTCGCCTTCACCCAGGATTGGGCCGAAGACGCCGCCCGCCGCGACTTCCGCATGAACGCCATCTATGCCGGCGCGGAGGGGGAACTTTACGAAGTCATCCCCGGCTCCATCGACGACGCCATTGCTGGTCGCGTCATCTTCATCGGCGAGGGCGACCAGCGCCTGATCGAAGACTATCTGCGCATCCTGCGCTTCTACCGGTTCAACGCCTGGTATGGCGCGGGCATCGATGAAGACGGGCAGGGCGCCTGCGCCCGCCAGCGCGAAGGCCTCCGGAAGATTGCCGCGGAACGGATCTGGAAAGAGCTCAAACGCACGCTCGCCGCGCCCGATCCCGCGCCCGCCATGGCCGCGATGGAAGAGGCCGGCGTGCTCGAAATCCTCCTGCCGGGTGCCAGCGCCGCCCTGTTGCCCGGTCTGGCCGCGGTTGAAGCCGCCAATGGCCTGGCGCCTGATCCGATGCAGCGCCTCATGGCCCTTCTGCCCCGCCGTCAGCGCGACGTGACAGACGCGGCCAATGCCCTGCGCCTCTCCAATCAGGAAGCCGCCCGCCTGCAAGCCTGGGCCGACCCCGCGCTCGGCCATGTCCTCGCCCTCGGCCCGGCCCCCCGGCGCGAAGCCTGCTACCGCTTCACCCCCCAGGCCGTCCTCGACCGCGCCCTCATCGAAGCGGCCAGCGGCGGGGAGGGCAGCCTCACGCCGCTCTTGCAGGAGAAGGCCCACTGGATGCGCCCCGTCTTCCCCATCGGCGGACAGGACGCGCTCGCCGCCGGCCTCAAAGGCCCCGACATCGGCAAGCGGCTCTACACGCTGGAACAGGCCTGGATCGCGTCCGGCTTCCGCCTTTCACGGGAAGACCTGCTCTCGCGCCTGAAATGACGCCCGGCGTGTCCTGATTTGTCCTGACCTGTCCCGGCTTGTCCGTAAAATGACTGTCAGAGGTGCCCTTGGTTCCCAGACAGGCCGTCCCATGTTATAACAGATGTTATTCCCTCAGGAGGCCCCCATGACCAAGCTGAAAATCCGCAAGATCGGCAATTCCCTCGGTGTTGTGCTGCCCAAGGATGTCATTGATCAGCTCAAGGTGAAGGAAGGCGACACGCTCGACGTGCTGCCCACCGACGCCGGTGTCACCCTCTCGGTCTCCGACGAAGAGGTCGACAAGCTGATGCTGATGGCTGAGCGCATCATGGATGAAAACCGCGAGGTCCTGCGGGCCCTGGCAAAATGAGCGAGCCCGTCTGGCTGCCTCTGGAACTGCTCATCCGCCTGCACGACCGGCAGATCGAGCTGCATGGCGGGCTGCCCGGCACGCGCGATCCCGGGCTCCTCGAAAGCGCGGTCGCCCGGCCTCTGAACGCCTGGTCCTATGGCGAGACAGACCTCTTCACGCTCGCCTCGCTCTATGCGGGCGGCCTGATCAAGAACCATCCGTTCCTGGACGGCAACAAGCGTATCGGCTTCCTCGCCGCGCTCCTCTTTCTGGAGGCAAATGGCTGGAAAATGGCCGCCCCCATGGCAGAGCGCCTGGCCTTCACGCTTCAGCTTGCTGCAAGTGAAGTAAGTGAGGAGGGCTACGCCGCCTGGCTCCGCCGCTCCTGCGAAAAACTCTGATCTTTCAGGGCCATTTCACCACCGGCGGCATCGAAGAAAGAATGCTCTCGATGTTTCCGCCGGTCTTCAGGCCAAAGGTCGTGCCCCGGTCATAGAGCAGGTTATATTCCACATACCGCCCCCGCTGGATCAGCTGCGCCTCGCGCTCGGCCTCACTCCACGGCTCGATCATCCGGCGGCGTACAAGGCCCGGATATATATCGGCAAATTTCCGCCCCACTTCCTGAGTGAAGGCAAAATCGGCCTCCCAGTCGCCGGTATTGAACCGGTCATAGAAGATGCCGCCCGTGCCCCGCGGCTCGCTGCGATGGGGCAGGTGGAAATAGGTCTCGCAATGCTCTTTCATGTGCGCGTAATCGGCGCCGGGATGGGTATCGCAGGCCGCCTTCATCGCGGCGTGAAAATCCACCGTATCCACAAAGTCCTGATCGCGCTGATAGGCGAGCAGGGGGGTGAGGTCGCCGCCCCCGCCAAACCAGGCTTCACTGGTCACCAGCATGCGCGTGTTCATGTGCGCGGCGGGCACGCGCGGGTTCAAAGGATGCGCAATCAAGGAGATGCCACTGGCCCAGAACCGTCCGCCGGACTTGTCCGCGCCGGGTATCTGCGCCGCAAACGCTTCGGAAAACGTGCCGTGCACCTCTGAGAAGTGGACGCCCACCTTCTCGAACACCTTGCCGCGCATCAGGCCCATCCGGCCCCCGCCCAGGTCTTCGCTGCCATCGCCCCGGCGCCACGCCTTCAGATCGAATCGCCCGGCCTCGCCGCGATAGAGCGGTGGCACAGCCGCGTCTTCGATCGCCTCGAAGCGGCCAATGATCTCTTCCTGAAGGGCGCGGAACCAGGCGCTCGCCTGCGCCTTGCGGCCGGTAAAGCCGGCAGTCTCTGTATCGGTCATCATGCCCGACTGTTGCCTGTGGGCATTTGCCTCGCAAGTCCCCTGTTGTCACAGGGGCGGTTGCGCGGTAACGCCCTCATCCAACTGGGGGCTGGACGCGCAAGATTCTGCCGCGCCCCGCGCCCACTTGCCGCAATGTGCGGCCCGCGCAGCTTTAGTAAAGACAGCGGCTAACGCCACGCACCAGGGACGGATAGACACGTGACGACAGAGACCCACGCCGAGGCGGTCGATGAAGACCGCCGCAACTTTATTCACATCGCCACAGGCTCCGTCGCGCTCGGCGGCGCCGCCATGTTCGCCTGGACACTGGTAGACCAGTGGAATCCGGCCGCGGATACCCGCGCGGCATCGGCGCTGGACGTCGATGTTTCCAAGGTTCCGCTTGGCGGCGAGATCCGCATCCTGATCGGCGGCAAGCCGTTCTTCGTGCGCCACCGCACCCCGTCCGAAATCTCGGCGGCCGAATCGGTGAACGTTTCGATCCTGCCAGATCCTGAAACCGACGAAGCCCGTCTTCGCCCGAAAGCCGATGGCTCGCTGAACAAGGCGATTCTCGTCACCTCCGGTTCCTGCACCCACCTTGGCTGCGTCCCGGTCGGCCCGTCTCAGGGCAATACGGGTGATTATGGCGGCTGGTACTGCCCCTGCCACGGGTCGCACTACGACACGTCGGGCCGTATCCGCAAAGGTCCCGCCCCGTCGAACCTTCCCGTCCCCAACTATCGCTGGGTCTCTGACTCGGTCGTCAACATCTCCCTCTGAGAAGGACACCTTTAGATGAGCGGACATGACTCCAAATACACGCCCAACTCTGCCTTTGAGCGCTGGCTAGACACCCGCCTGCCGATCATTCGCTTTGCGAATGATACGATGATCACATTCCCGACGCCGAAAAACCTGAACTACTGGTACATTTTCGGCGGCGTTCTGGCCGTCTGTCTGGCCATCCAGATCATCACCGGCGTTATCCTGGCCATGCACTATGAAGCCAGCGTCGATGGCGCCTTTGCTTCGGTCGAGCGCATCATGCGCGACGTGCCCTATGGCTGGCTGCTGCGCTACGTCCACGCCAACGGCGCCTCGATGTTCTTCCTCGCCGTTTACCTCCACATGTTCCGCGGTCTCTATTACGGCTCCTACAAGGCGCCCCGCGAAGTGCTGTGGATCATCGGCTGCGTGATCTACCTCCTGATGATGGCCACGGCCTTCCTCGGCTACATGCTGCCCTGGGGCCAGATGTCCTATCACGGCTCGAACGTGATCACCGGCCTCTTTGGCGCCATTCCGCTGGTCGGCGAAAGCATCCAGACCTGGCTGATGGGTGGCCCTTCGATCGGTAACCAGACGCTCCAGCGCTTCTTCTCGCTGCACTATCTGTTGCCCTTCATGATCGCCGGCGCTGTCATCCTGCACATCTGGGCGCTGCACGTTCCGGGCAACACCAACCCGACCGGTGTTGAAGTGAAAGACATCGAGAAAGACACCGTGCCCTTCCACCCGTACTACACGGTGAAGGATGCCTTCGGCATCGTGCTCTTCCTGATCATGTTTGCCGTCTTCGTCTTCTATGCGCCCAACGTTCTGGGCCATGCCGACAACTACATCGAGGCGAACGCCCTGGTGACCCCGGCCCACATCGTGCCTGAATGGTATCTGCTGCCGTTCTACGCGATCCTGCGCGCCATCACCTTCGACCTTGGCCCCATCGATGCCAAACTCCTCGGCGTCATCTTCATGTTCGCCGCCATTGCAGTGCTCTTCCTGCTGCCCTGGCTCGACACGTCGAAGGTCAAGTCGATGCGCTACCGTCCGGTGGCCCGTCAGTTCTTCTTCGGCTTCCTGGTCGTCTGCTTCCTGCTTGGCTGGTGCGGCGCGGCCAATCCGGACGACGCGGTCATCCCGGCGCTGCAGGGCGATCCGAGCCTGGTGGTGAGCTACACGGTGGAGGGCGCCCCGGCGACCACCACCTACAAAGGCGGCGATGAAGCGTTTGAAGAAGCCCGCGCCTTCATGGCCAGCCTGCCGGCCGGTACCAACCCCAGCCTCTCGGCTGTTCCGGCGCCGACCTTCGCCTTCCGCCACCTGTCGCTGATTCTGACCTTCCTGTACTTCGGCTACTTCGTGGCCCTGTTCTTCATCGGCCTGACCGAGAAGCCGAAGGCACTGCCGGAATCGATCCATAAATCCGTGCTGAAGCGTAAGCCCAAGGAAACGGGCAATGCAGTGCCGGCTGAGTAAGATGCAAGCTGGGGAAAGAAAGAACATGAAAACCTTCCGCATCCTCGCTGCTGGCCTGATGGGCCTGGCCTTTGCAGGCCTCGCCCATGCTGCAGGCGGCTCGAAGCACCCGCACGGCCCCGAAGAAGGCTGGCCGTTTGAAGGCGTCACCGGTCAGTTTGACAAGGCGTCGGTCCAGCGTGGCTATCAGGTCTACAAGCAGGTCTGTTCCAGCTGCCACGGCATGAAGCTGATGAGCTACCGCAACCTCGGTGAGCCCGGCGGCCCGTTCTATGATCCGGCCTATCCCAACCCGAACGACAACCCGTTCGTGAAGGCATTGGCGGCCGAGAACGAAGTCATGAACGCCACGCCCAACGACACGGGCGAGTATGACTATCGCCCCGCCATGCCGGCGGACCGTTTCCGCGCGCCGTTCCCGAACGACGCGGCGGCCCGCGCGGCCAATGGCGGCGCCCTGCCGCCCGATCTCTCGGTGATGGTCAAGGCCCGCCACTATGGCGCGGACTATATCTTCGACCTGATGACCGGTTATCCCGACCCCACGCTGTTTGAAGACCGTGAAGTCCAGGAGAATGGCGAGACGCTTTACCAGAAAGTGCTCGACGTTTCGAAGTTCGAGAAGCTCGGCGACTACCGCCCCGAGCACACCTCCTACCTCGTCCAGCCGGCTGGCCAGTACTACAACCCCTATATGGCGGGCGACACCACGCCCAACTATGAGGGCGACCCGCGCCATGCTCCGCCCGGCGGCTTCCTCGCCATGGCCCCGCAACTGACGGACGGCCGCGTCGAGTATACCGACGGCACCGAGGCAACGGCTGAGCAGATGGCCTATGACGTGGCCCAGTTCCTGGCCTGGGCGTCCGAGCCCAAGCTGGAAGCGCGCAAGCGCACGGGCCTGGCCACCATGGCCTTCCTGCTGATCCTCACAACGCTGCTCTGGTTCTCCTACAAGCAGATCTGGCGCAAGGTTGAGCACTAGTCTCAGCCCCGCAGCATGAAACCTTCGATAGCCATCCGCAGGGCCACCCCTTCGGATGGCTTTCTCGTTGAGGGGCTGACGCGCCGCATCTGGACCGGCCGGGTCAGCGCCGAGTCCACCGTCTTCCGCGAAACGCCCGAAACCGTTGCGGCCCAGATCACGAAGGGCGGCGGCGTCATTCTGGAAATCGATGGCGCGCCTGCCGGCTCCGGCCGCTGGGTCGCCGTGCCCGGCCCGGCGGGGCAGGGGCGCTGGATGGAGGTCAAACGCATCGGCGTTCTCCCCGCCTTCACCGGCCGCGGCCATGGCGCGCTGATCCTGGACGCACTCGAACAGATGGGCCGGGAACAGGCCATGGCAGGCGCCCAGCTCGCCATCCGCGCCGACCAGCCCCGCCTGATCGACTTCTATGCCCGCCTTGGCTACGTCCTTGCCGAAGATGTCGAGCTGACAACCCATAACCCCCTCTCGCCCCCGCCCACCGGCATGCGAAAGTGGTTTATAGAACACCCAACACCAAAGGAGCGCGCATGAGCGGCTGGAAACTCGGGATCATCGGCGGCTCCGGCCTCTACGCGCTGGACGGTCTGGAAGACCGGCGCGAGCATACCGTTGAAACCCCTTGGGGGCCCCCGTCTGATGCCCTCGTCTCCGGCCGCATCGGCGAGGTCGAGCTTGTCTTCCTCCCCCGTCACGGCAAGGGCCACCGCCTCACGCCCACCGACGTGCCCTACCGCGCCAATATCGCCGCCCTGAAAATGGCCGGCGTCACCGATGTCCTCTCCATCTCCGCCTGCGGCTCGCTGCAGGAGCAGTATGCCCCCGGCGAGGTCGTCGCCGCTGACCAGTTCATCGACCGGACCGTCAGCCGCGAGAAAACCTTCTTCGGCGCCGGGCTCGTCGGCCATGTCTCGATGGCTGAGCCCGTCTGCGCCCGGCTCTCGGCCCTCGCGGCCAATGCGATGGAAGCGGTCGGCGGCAAGGTCCACCGCGGCGGAACCTATCTCGCGATGGAAGGCCCGCAATTCTCGTCGCTCGCCGAAAGCCGCCTCTACCGCCAATGGGGCTGCGATGTGATCGGCATGACCAACATGCCCGAAGCCAAGCTCGCCCGCGAGGCAGAGCTGCCCTACGCCACCCTCGCCATGGTCACCGATTATGACTGCTGGCGCGCCGACACGGACGCGGTCACGGTCACCAATGTGCTCGAAATCATGGCGCAGAACACCGCGCTTGCCCGCCGCGCCATCCTCCAGCTCGCCCACAGCCTGAACGGTACGCCGCGTACACTCTCGCCGCAGGGCATTGAAACCTGTCTGGATTTTGCCCTGATTACGGCGCCAGACCTACGCGATCCTGTCATGATTGATAAGCTGCGGGCGATTGCAGGGCGCGCGCTCGGCGTTTAGAAGTCGGTAACGTCTGGCGTTTGCCCGGCGCGGGCGGGCACGTTTCGGGTCCAGCCTGAGGGGGACTCAGAATGAGCGAAGCACAGTTTCATACCTTCCTGACCGGCGGCCTGGCCCTGCTGATCGCGCTGATGACGGTGGTCGCGTGGAATCTCTGGCGCATGCGCCAGGAGGCAACCGCCGGCGCGGCGTCGGCTCTGGAAGGCGTCGCACATGAGCTGCGGGTAAACCTGCAACGGATGATCAGCGAACTCTCCCAGGTTGCCCACCATCCCGGCATCGGCCCGGATGTCATCCTGCCGGTCCGCAGCCCCCAGCTCGACGGGGTCAACCGCTCCCTGATCAACACAAATCGCAACGGCATCGCCGTTCTGGGCAACACCTATCAGGAAATCGAAGCCCGCAAGCTCGGCCTGCGCGCGGTTCTGGCTCAGGGCAGGGCGCCGGAAACCGAGCTCGACGACGCGATGGACGCCGCCATCAACGGCATCGCCGCCCTCTATATCTGGGAAGTCCACAAGGGCGCGCTGCCTGCCGAGATCGGCCGGGTGCGCAGCTGGTCGGTGCGCGACTGGATGAAGGAAAAGAATTTCCGCGCCGAGGCCTTCCCCGGCCTGCATCTGCGCGATGAAGTGGTCGAGCGCCTGCGCCTTTACGGCCTGGAGCTGACCCCCCGTCCGCTGACCCATACGGCGTGGGAGTATTACTCCATGCAGTATGATCGCCACGCCGATGAGCAGGGGCCCCTGGGCCGCCGCCGCGTGAAGAAGGAAAAGCCCGAAGGCAAGGGCGGCTTCTTCGGTTTCGGCCGCAAGAAGGACGAAGAGGCCGAGGCCGGCGAAGAGGCTCAGCTGACGGACGCTGACGATTACGCGCAATACGAGGAAGACAACCGCTTCCCCGATGAGGCCGAGGCCTACGCGCCCGAAGTCGCCCCGGCAGACCCCGAGCCCGAAGAAGTCTATGACACAGAGGCCGGCGCGGACGAAGACTTTGATGAGACCGCCGATGAAGCCCTGGATGAGGAAGACGGCCCCCATGATGAAACAGACCCTCCGCGTACCAACTAGGTTGGCCGCTGCCGTCACCGGCGCCGCCTTTCTGTTCCTCGCCGCCTGCGCCACGTCCGGCGTCAGCCCGGCGGCCGAGACGGCCGAGGAAGCCGCCATCCTCAGCCTGCTCGAAGCCCAGGATGTCGCCTGGAATGACGGCGACATCGAAGGCTTCATGGCGGGCTACTGGAAGTCACCGGATCTGCGCTTTGCCTCGGGCGGCAACATCACCCGCGGCTGGGACCAGACGCTGGCGCGCTACAAGGCCCGCTACGGCACCGGCGCCGAAATGGGCACTCTGACGACCTCCGATCACGAGATCGACATCCTCTCGGCCGACGCCGCCATCGCCCATGGCAAATGGCAGCTCGACTGGCAGGGCAAACAGCCCTGGGGCCTCTACACTCTTATCCTGCGCAAGGTTGAGGGCGACTGGCTGATTGTGTCTGACACCACCACCGCCGCCGAATAACCCCCGTCACGCAAAGCGAAAGCCCCGCCTGGGTTTGACGCCAGACGGGGCCCACACACGGGGTACTCTCCAATATGCCCCTCACGGGGCCGGCAGGAGAACGGTATCGATGGCGTGGATCACGCCATTCGAAGCTTCAATATCGGGCAGGGTCACGGCGGCATTGTTGACGCGCACGCCCGAAATCGGGTCAGACGCATCAATCGCCAGCGGCCCGTTCAGCGTCTCCGCCGTCAGCTGCTGGCCGTCCAGATCCGCTGTCGTCAGCTTGGCGCCGGAAACCACATGCATCTTTACCAACGCCGCCAACTGGCTGCGATTGTCTGGCTGCATCAGGCGCTCCAGCGTGCCGGCGGGCATTTTTGCAAAGGCGGCATCGGTCGGCGCAAACACCGTGTACGGACCAGGGCCTTTCAGCTCATCGGCCAGCCCGGCCGCTTCGGCGGCAGACAGCAATGTGTTGAACGCGCCGGTATTGGCCGCGGCTTCGACCACATCGGTTTGGCCTTCGCCCTCTGCGCCGGTCCAGTACTGGGCAGGGTGGATCAGGTTTTGTGGGACAGGCCCGCCCGCCAGCGCAGGACCCGCCAGCAGCAGCGCGGCAAGGGCCGCAGGGATCAGCGTTTTCATGGCGTCCTCCTTTGAAGGTTTGGTATTCAGGCTTCGACGCCCGCTAACCCCATCAATGACAAGCGCGGCGGATGGTTCCCCGGCCTGTCCAAGGTTTAATGACGCGCTTGAAAGTCGGCCTACGGATTATCCTGCCGGCAGCAGCAGCGTATCGATCGCCAGGATCACGCCGTTGGACGCCCGAATATCCGGCCCGTCCACAGACACCGCATTCACCCACACGCCGGATGCCGGATCGGTGCCATCAATCGCCACCGGCCCGTTGAGCGTTTCGGCAGTAAACTGTTGCCCGCTCGCCTTTTCAGCCGTGATCACATCGCCGGCCACAACATGCATCTGCAGCAGGGCGATCAGCTGATCGCGGTTTTCCGGCTTCATCAGGGTTTCCATTGCCCCATCGGGCAGCTTGGCAAACGCGGCGTCGGTTGGCGCAAAGATCGTATAGGCGCCGGGCCCGCTGAGCGCTTCCTCCACGCCCGCTGCATTGATGGCAGACAGCAGCGTGGAAAATTTCCCGGCCTCCGAAGCCTTGGCCAGCAATGTGTCCGAAGGCTGGGCGGAAACAGCGGCAACGGCGCGCGCCTTTCCAAGACCGATACTGGCATTCATGCTTCCGGCGGCGTCAGATTCAGCCAGCGCGGGCAGGGCGATCATAAGGGCCGCAGAAGCGGCAGCAATCAGCGTCTTCATCATCAGTCCTCCGGCAGCCACCGTCGAGAATTCGTTTCTTTCAGGTTAAAAACGACCGCCACGAAGATTCGTTCCCGGTGTATTTTCAGATTCTCTCCTGAGGCGAATATTTTCCGCCCGTTACGCCAGTGCCTTGCAAAAAAAATGCCTGGGCATTGCGGCCCAGGCACAGGTTCAGATGGAGGGGAAGGCGTCAGGCCCAGTGTGTCAGGCCAGTGTCAGCTGGCGGGCAGCAACACCGTGTCGATCACATGGATGATGCCGTTGCTGGTCTTGATGTCGGCGGTCGTCACGGTCGCGCCATTCACGGTCACGCCATCGGTCCCGTCGATTGAAACCGTGCCATTCATCGTTTCGGCGTCCATCACCTTGCCGGCGAGATCCTTGGATTTCACCTTGCCGGAGATCACGTGCATTTTCAGGATACCGGCCAGGGCGTCCTTGTTTTCCGGCAGCAGCAGCGACTCAACCGTGCCTGCGGGCAGCTTGGCAAAGGCTTCATCGGTGGGCGCAAACACGGTCAGCGGGCCTTCGCCCTTCAGCGCGTCCACGAGGCCTGCCGCCTCGGCTGCTGCCAGCAGCGTAGTGAAGCTGCCAGCCGCCGCAGCGGTTTCAACGATGTCGGTGGTGGGCTTCTCATAGCCGGCCTTCTCGGCCTTCTCGCCTTTTTCATGCTTGCCGCCATGATGGTCAGCGGCGGCGGGCAGGGCGATCAGCAGCGCGGCGGCTGCCGCAGAAATAAACATCTTCATGGGTAAATCCTGTCTTCAAACGGGCGCTGGAAGGATGTCCAACTGGTATCGTGTACGGCGCGCGATAGAAAATGGGTCACTCCCTTTCCAATGTTTAATGATTTCAGGGCCGGAACCCCCATCAATCCTGCCCGTAGTGTCGATAACCTTCACGCGCTTGTCAGAAACCCTCTCTGTCCAAGCCGCGCGGATGCCTGCTATAAACAGAGTTGCTCATGAGCCTTTGGACAACACTCCTCGAAAGTGGCCGGCGCCTGTTCGACCATGGTCCTGACCCCGACCCCGCGCCGGGGCCTGACGCCTGCGCGCCCGATCCCAACGACATTGGCTTCACCGCCGCCGTGGTCGGTCTGGGCGCCAAGATGGCGATGGCCGATGGCCAGGTCACAGACCGGGAGATCATGGTTTTCGCCCGCGTCTTCCGCGCCCCGCCGGAAGAAGCTGAGAATGTCCGCCGGGTGTTCAATCTCGCCCGCCAGACGGTCAAAGGCTACGAATCCTATGCCCGCCGCATTGGCCGGCGCTACAGCCACCGCCCCTGCCTGCTGGAGGGTGTGCTCGATGGCCTGTTCCAGATTGCGGGCGCCGACGGGGTCATCACCCAGCCGGAACTCCAATATCTGCGCACCGTGTCAGACGCCTTCGGCTTCAGCGAGGCCACTTTCCGCCGCATCCGCGCCAGCCATCTGGGGCCCGACCGGGACGATCCCTATCACGTGCTCGGCGTCGCCCATGACGCTGAGTTTACCGACATCCGCTCCGCCTATCGCCGCCTGATGGCCGACCACCATCCAGACCGGATCGTGCAGATGGGCGCCCCGCGTGAATTTGAAGGCAGCGTCCATGCCAAGGCCGCGGCAATAACCGCCGCTTACGCTCAGATCCGGGCCGAGCGCGGCCTGCTCGTGCGCCAGGATTAACCGTCTTTGCCCCTGATGGCACACAGATTGCCTCACCTGCGTTGACGCTCCGCCATCATCGCGCCATTTTAAGGGGTGAAAGTGAAATCCATGGTACACACACGCGCCCCTTCCGACCCGGTTGCCAGCCTGATCTGCGCCCTGCGGGCAGGGGTGGCCCTGATGGCACAGCTGCTCGCCGGGCTGATGCTGATCCTGGTGGCGGGCCTCGTCGCCCTGGTCACGGCCATAGCCGGCCTGACCCTCGCGGCGGTTGCCATCACCATGCGCCTCTCCGCCTCGCGCCAGGCGCGCGGCGCGCGGCGCTCAACCGCCCCGGACGAGGCGATCACACTGGACGCCCGCCCCACCCCTCGCGGCTGGACGGTCGAGTAGCTTCCTAATCCAGAAGAAAACGTCACAAAAAAACCCGCGAGCCATCTCGCGGGTTTTTTGTTTTCGCGTGTTCGGGGCTGCCTAGCGGTCAAACAGCTTCGACACGCTCTCTTCATTGGCAATCCGGCGGATCGCTTCGCCCAGCAGGGGAGAGATCGGAAGCACGCGGATATTCTTCGATTTCAGCGCATGTTCAGACGGCTGGATCGTGTCGGTCATCACCAGCTCGTCGAGCACCGATTTCTCGATCCGCTCCACGGCTGAGCCCGACAGCACCCCATGCGTCACATAGGCTGAAACCGAACTTGCGCCATGCTCCTTCAGCGCGGCGGCGGCGTTCGCCAGCGTGCCGCCACTGTCGCACATATCGTCCAGCATGATGCAGCGCGCCCCGCGCACATCGCCGATAATGTTCATCACTTCCGATTTGCCCGCTTCCGGACGGCGCTTGTCGACAATCGCCAGGTCGGCATCATCCAGCCGCTTGGCCAGCGAGCGCGCCCGCACCACGCCGCCCACATCAGGCGAGACCACAATGATCTTTTCCTTGCCGTAACGCTCCTTGATGTCGTCCACCATCACAGGCCCGCCAAAGAGGTTATCGGTCGGAATGTCGAAAAAGCCCTGGATCTGCCCGGCATGCAGGTCGACCGTCAAAACCCGGTCAGCGCCTGCCGTCGAGATGAGATTTGCCACCAGCTTGGCCGAAATCGGCGTGCGGCCATCGGTTTTGCGGTCCTGCCTTGCATAGCCGAAATAGGGGATCACAGCGGTAATGCGCCGGGCCGAGGCGCGCCGCAGCGCGTCCATCATGATCAACAGCTGCATCAGATTATCGTTGGCCGGATAGGAGGTCGACTGAATGACGAACACATCCTCCCCGCGCACATTCTCATCAATCCGGACAAAGATTTCCTGGTCAGCGAAGGTTTTCACCTCCGAGCGGGTCAGCCGCATGTCGAGATAATCGGCAATGGCGTCAGACAGCGGCCGGTTTGCATTGCAGGAAATCAGCTTCATGGGGTCGCTCTCTTCTGGCCGGCCGGGTTCGCGACGCTTTTGTAACAGGCAGCCGCGAGTCGCAAGCCACAGGATTCTGGAATCCGCAGCAGATCAGGCCCCATCCGGCCAAATCGGCCCTTATCAGGCCAGCAGAACGATGCCTGCGGCATTCCGGCCATAATCAGGCTCGCCGCGCAGATTGCGGCGGCGGTTGGAGAAATAGGTCTCTTCCATCGCGCAGGTGTCATGCCCCAGATTGAAAACCGCGCCGGTGCCCGCCCGCTCCAGCTGCCGCGCGCAATAGCCGGGCAGGTCAAACTGAAACCGGTCGCCCTTGCCGGGAATGAACAGATCTTCGCTGCCCCCGTCCTGGCTGAGGAACGTCTCGCGGAATTCCGGCCCCACTTCGTAGCTCGCCTGCTGGATCGTCGGCCCGATCGCCGCGCGGATGCGCTCGCGTTTCGCGCCTAACCGCTCCATCGCCGCCAGCGTCTGCCCCAGAACGCCGCCAATCGCGCCCTTCCAGCCCGCATGCGCCGCGCCGATCACGCCCGCCTCTGGGTCCGCAAAAAGGACGGGCGTGCAGTCCGCAGACAGGATGCAGAGCCCGAGCTCCGGCCGGTCTGTCACCATCGCATCGGCCTTTGGCCGCTCGCTCCACGGCGCCGTCACCGTCACCACGTCCGGCGAATGTACCTGATAACAGGAGAGCAGCCATTTCGCCCCCAGCGCCCCGGCAATCCGCGCCCGGTTTTCCGCGATATTGCGCGGATCATCGCCCGATCCCTCGCCGGAATTGAGGCTCTCGTAAATCCCGCCGGAAACCCCGCCTTTGCGGCCGAAGTAACCATGGGATAGCCCGGAAACACCGGAGAGCAGGGGGGCGGTGGCAAATGGCGGATGCATGCCATCCGTGCTGCCGGGCGCGGCGCCGCCCGTCAAGACCCGTCGCGGCCCACGTCCCGGCGCGCCAAAACATGTCGCTCTGGCATAGTCAAATCGCCGCTTGTCTGCTACGTGCGCGCCAAACCCACCAGACAGCGCCCGTTTTTCCTCCCGAACGCCGCCCGCCGGAAAGCCTGACCCTATGACCACGCACCTCGAAAAGATGCGCAACATTGCCATCATCGCCCACGTTGACCATGGCAAGACCACGCTCGTTGACGAACTCCTGAAACAATCCGGAACCTTCCGCGCCAACGAAAAGACGGCCGAGCGGATGATGGACTCCAACGATCTGGAGAAAGAACGCGGCATCACCATCCTCGCCAAGACAACCTCGGTCGAGTGGAATGGCTACCGCATCAACATCGTCGACACCCCCGGCCACGCCGACTTCGGCGGTGAGGTGGAGCGTATTCTCGACATGGTGGACGGCGTGATCGTCCTCGTCGACTCGGCCGAAGGCCCCATGCCGCAGACCAAATTCGTGGTCTCCAAGGCCCTGAAGCTCGGCCTGCGCCCCATCGTGGCCATCAACAAGATCGACAAGGCCGAGCGCCGCGTGGACGAAGTGCTCAACGAAGTCTTCGATCTTTTCGCAAATCTCGACGCCACCGATGAGCAGCTCGATTTCCCCGTCCTCTACGGCTCGGGCAAGATGGGCTGGATGTCGACCCAGTATGAAGAAGTTCGCCCCAACATGGACGAACTCTTCCAGCTGGTCGTGGACCATGTGCCGACCCCAAAAGTGGCAGAGGGCCCGTTCCGGTTCCTCGCCACCACCATTTCGGCAGACCCTTTCCTCGGCCGCATCCTCACCGGCCGGATCCTCTCTGGCTCGATCAAGCCGAACCAGTCGATCAAGGTCCTCGCGCGCGATGGCCAGCTCGTCGAGCAGGGCCGCATCTCCAAAGTCCTCGCCTTCCGCGGCCTTGAGCGCGTGCCGGTCGATGAGGCCTCCGCCGGCGACATCGTCTCCCTGGCCGGCATGACCAAGGCCAACGTCGCCGACACCTTCTGCGATCCGTCGGTCACCGAGCCGCTCGCCGCCCAGCCGATCGACCCGCCTACCATCTCGATGACCTTCCGCGTCAACGACAGCCCGCTGGCCGGCACCGAAGGCACCAAAGTCACCTCGCGCCTCATCTGGGACCGTCTCCTGAAAGAAGCCGAAGGCAACGTCGCCCTGAAGGTAGACCGTGCCACCGACGCCGAAGCTTTCACCGTTTCCGGCCGGGGCGAGCTTCAGCTCTCCGTCCTTATCGAGACGATGCGCCGCGAAGGCTTCGAACTGGGCGTCGCCCGCCCGCAGGTCCTGATGCAGGAAGGCCCGAACGGCGAAAAGCTGGAGCCGATCGAGGAAGTCATCATCGATGTCGATGACGACCATTCCGGCATCGTCGTTCAGAAAATGAACGAGCGCAAAGCCGAGATGCTCGACATGCGCCCTTCCGGCGTTGGCCGCACGCGCCTTGTCTTCCACGCGCCCACGCGCGGCCTGATCGGCTATCAGGGCGAGCTGCTGTCGGATACCCGCGGCACCGCCATCATGAACCGCATCTTCCACGAATACCTGCCCCACAAAGGCAAGATCCAGGGCCGCCACACCGGCGTTCTGATCGCCATGGAGCAGGGAGAGGCCGTTGCCTTCGCGCTCTGGAACCTCGAAGACCGTGGCCCGATGATGATCCATCCCGGCGACAAGGTGTATGGCGGCATGATCGTGGGCGAACACAACCGCGACAACGATCTGGAAGTGAACGTCCTCAAGGGCAAGAAGCTCACCAACATGCGCGCGTCGGGTACGGATGAAGCCGTCCGCCTCACCCCGCCGCTGATGATGACGCTGGAAAAATCCCTGGCTTACATCGCCGATGACGAACTCGTGGAAGTCACGCCCAAGAATATCCGCCTGCGGAAAATCTGGCTCGACCCCAATGACCGCAAACGCCGCTCCAAACAAACCGCCGACGCTTAAGTCCGCGCCCGGCAGTTATCCCGGTTCTATCCCATCAGTTCATAACTGATGGGATAGCTGGCGCATTGCGCGCCCGCGGGCAGCTTGCGGGCCAGCGCCCGATCAAAGCGTGCGGTTTTCATTGCCGCCTCGGCAGACTCGGCAAAGGCTTTGTAGGTGCAGCGCGCGTCCAGATTGACCGGCGCGCCAGACGCGTCGACATCAAACCGCACCAGACAATCATCTTCATATCCGGCCTGTGCTTCAGTCGGCGGATAATCCGGCCGGGGATAGACAGCCGCTTCAACCGCGACAGGGCAGGCCATGGCAAGGGGTGGCGGCGGGGCGCCGCGCGCCGCGCATCCCGCCAGCGCCAGACCCGCAAGTAAAAGCCCCGCAAGTAAGAGACCCGTTCGTTTCATGTGATCTGCCTCCCTCAGGCGAGGTTAGCCAAAGCGAATGTGCTGTCAACCATAAGGCGTAACGCTGCGGGCGGAAAATCCGGGGCCAGCATCGGCCCCCCGCCGGGAACCTTCCCGCGCCCGGCGCGTTTAAGCTCCGAACACAATCTGTGTGTGGAGAGCCCCCATGTCGTCTTTTACGATTTATCTGATCGGTTTCCTGCTGTTTGTTGCAGGCCTTGCCTATGGCGCCTTCCTTCTGGGCGTAGCCCTCGTCTGGATCGGCGTCGGCGCCATCACGCTGATCGGCCTCGGCATGGTTCTGGGCGTCGGCAAGACCCGCCAGAAAGACCAGACCCCCACAAGCGAATAATCCCGCGGTCCATCCCGCTGACTTCCCGGACGCCACCCCCGCGGTGCTCCGGGATTTTTTTGGGCCGGCTTTATTCTTCCGGCGCAGAATCTTCAGAAGTAATCTCTTCAGAGATAGTCTCTTCCGCCAAACTCGCGCCCTCAGACGCCTCCGCCTCAACCGCTTCAGCCTCCACCGCCAGCGCATCCTCCGGCGCGGCCATCAGGCATCCCGCGTCCAGCCCCGCCTCGCACGCAATCGCATAAAGCCGCCCGGCGCCGTCAACATCCACCCGCCCGCCCACGCCATTGCGCCGCATGTCCGCCCCCTGAAGGCAGGCTTCGACAATGCCCGCCATGCACGTTTCGGAAAACAGGAACCGCGCCCGCGACATTTCCAGCGCGTCGGTATCCAGCCCGCTCCCGCTGCCGATCCCGGCGTCATACATCATCCAGCCCAGCTCATAGCAGCCCTTCACCGATCCTTCCGTACAGATCACAGAGAATATCCGCCGCGCGCGCACCCGGTCTTCGGCGCCCCCGGTGCCATCGCGCAACCAGGCAGCAAACATCTCGCACGCCTCCATCTCGCCCCGGCCGCACGCCTCGCCCATGGCCCGGCGCTCCTCCGCCAGCAGAAGGTCTTCTTCCGAAGGCGCCGCTGCCGGCTCTGCCGTCTCAGTTGAAAACAGCGCGTCTTCGCCTTCCGCTGCCGCCATCTCAGCCTCCGGCGTCACATCGCTCACCGGCGTCCCGAAATCGAGATCGGGCAGCGCCTCGCTGGCAAAGCCGGTAAAAGGGTCTTCCGCAGGCGGCGCAATCACGCCCACGATGACGGCTTCGTCTGCCGCCGCAGCTTGCCCTTCGGCAGGCGGGGGCAGGGGCGCGCCGGCATCCTCCGCAGGCAGATCACCTGCCGCGATGCCCGCGCGGTCACAGCCCTGCGCCGCGCCCAGCGCGCAGGCCCTGGTATAGGCCGCCAGCGCGCCCTCGCTGTCGGTCTCTCCGAAATCAGGAAATTCCAGCTCCCCGCCAAGGCGCAGACAGGCCGCCGCCTCGCCCAGGTCACAGGCCTGGCTGAACAGCGCCAGCGCGCCGGCCTCGCCCTCGGCCCCATATTGCTGCGCGCCCAGCGCTAAACAGGCTGCGCCATCATCGTCGGCGCAGGCGCCCGCCAGGTCTTCGCCGGTGCCAATGCCCACGCCAGGGCCCTGCGCCCACATTCCGGGCGCAAACCCACACATAGCCAGCAGGGCCAGAAAGCCCACAAGTCTGAAGTGTCGCGGCATAGGCTCCCCGCTTATCGGCCCGGCGCCATATTGTCGGGCTCGCCTGCGGGGTCAACTCTTGGTGCCCCGGCGCGTGCCCTGGCGCGGGCCGGACAAAGGGGCTGGAGTGAGGGGCCCCCCTTGGCCTGGATGACCCCTCCAACGCCAAAGACCGGGAGGAAACAATGGTCTGGCGTTGTTCCGGAAACAACAGGTGGCGGGGCGCGGCGCCGGGAAGCGCGCCGCAGACTCTCAAAGGCCGATTACGGGGCCGATTACAGGAACAGGCGCGAGCGCCCTGATCGGGGGATCAGGGCGCAAAACGTTCAGTTGGCGAGCGCGTAGTCCACGGCCGCAAGGCGCTGGAACTCAGGCGCAACGGCCTGGCCAGCATCGCTGACATCCGCATGGATCTGCTGTACAGCCGATTTCACCAGCGTATCGGCGCAGGTGGTGTCGACATACACGCTGCCGATGGCGGGCATGCGCTGCGAGCAGACTTTGCGGGCTTCCCGCTTCAGCTCGCTGACGAGGGTGGCAGCGCCGGCTTCGCTGGTCAGCGCGGCAGGGTCATAGTCCATCTTCAGGGTCACTTCTTTCAGCGACTCTGCGGCGGCAACAGGGGTGAGAACCATGGCAGCGGCCAGGATCATCGAAGTAGCTTTCAGCATTGATTTAGTC
Organism: Hyphomonas neptunium ATCC 15444; assembly: GCF_000013025.1. NCBI lineage: Bacteria > Pseudomonadati > Pseudomonadota > Alphaproteobacteria > Hyphomonadales > Hyphomonadaceae > Hyphomonas > Hyphomonas neptunium. The sequence continues at coordinate 359,143 of NC_008358.1, forward strand.
CTTCAGAGTTAGCGCCGGTCTCGCCGGCTGAAACTCCTCCCGCAACGCGTCCAGGGATTTTTCCTGCTCCGGTTCGGTCATCGCAGTCCCGGTGGACGGGGCTGCGCGCCGTGGCCTTGACCGGAGCGGCCTGGCTCATGCTGCAATGCAACAATTAGCGTGCGTCTGCGACAGCGCAATGACAGCCTTCCCCCCTCAGGCGAATTGCAGTCCTTCGCGCTGCAATTGCCACCCCCGCAGGCAAGACTGCCCAAGATTTGAACATAAGGAACACGAACCCACCCCGAATGGCGGGAAAGTCAGGCGAGTCCTGCGCCGCGCCAGCGCCGCAGGTCACCTCTGGCAAAAACTGTCCCAAAGTGTCCCGGACTGTCCTGGATCTGTCCCGCATGTGTCCGGGATTGTCCCGGCCGTGTCCGGCTTTGTCCGTCTGTGGCGCGCCGGGGAAGGGGGATAGGCGCCGGGTCTATCCCCGCGCCCCGCCGCTCGCGCGCCTTGTTTTCCTGAAACTCTTCCCCCGCCCCAATCCGCCGGGGACCCGGAAAACGGCATTCTAAGGGTCATGGCGCTCACCTGGACCACCCCCATCAACAGCCTGATCCGCTTTGCCCAGATGATGGCAGAGCGTCTGGCCATGGGGCTGGCCGAACGCCTCGGCATTGGCCGCTTCGGATACACCGTCTTCCTGCCCCGCGAGGAACACGCGAAGCTCGACGCCGAAATCAATTATATCGAATGCCTCACGCGCCGGGCGCTGTTCCTCATCGCTGCCACCTTCGGCGCGCTGCCGCCGCTGGACCCTCCCGCAAGCCCGGCGCCCCCTGCGGCCACCGGGGCAATGCCGCCGTCCTCACCCGCGCTACCGGGCGCGCGCCGCCCGCTGCGCTTTCGCCTCACCGAAACCGCCAGGGCCCGCACCCGCGAAACACGGCTTCATGAGCAACCTGCTGAGGCCGATGGAGCTACGTCCCCGCGAGAGGCGCCCACGCCCCGGACGGCCACGCTGCTGCCAGCCGCCCAGCTCGTGCGCCGCTATCAGGCGCTGGAAACCGTGTTTGAAAATCCCTGGCCCCATATCGAGCGCATGCGCCGCCTGATCTGGGAAAAGCCAGGCCGGCTATTGCCATCCAGCCCACAGGCAGACGCGCCCGGCGCGCATATCCCAAGAATAAACCGCCGCATCCTGCGCTTGCTGCAGGGGCAGGTCGAGCGCGCGGCGCAAAGGCTCGAGACCGGCTAAACGCCCCGCCGAGACCGCAAGGCCGCTGCCAGCGTGCCATCATCGAGATGATCCAGCTCACCGCCCACGGGAACCCCGTGCGCGAGCCGCGTCACATCCACGCCTTTTCCGGCCAGCAGGTCGGCCACATAATGCGCCGTGGTCTGACCATCCACTGTTGCATTGAGCGCCAGGATCACCTCGCGCACCCCGCCGGCGTCGACGCGGGCGACAAGGCTGGCAATGCCCAGATCTTCCGGCCCGATCCCGTCAATCGCCGACAGCGCGCCGCCCAGAACATGATAGCGCCCCCGGAACGAGCCGCCCCGTTCCAGCGCCCACAGGTCGGGCACATCTTCCACAACACAGATGATCCCGTCATCGCGCCCCGGCATCTGGCATACGGCGCAAGGCTGCACGGTATCGAAGTTGCCGCAGGTCGCGCATTTCTGGATCTTCGCGCCCGCTTCGGCCAGCGCCTCGGCCAGCGGTTTCAGCAGCGTGTCATTGCGCTTGAGCAGATGCAACGCCACCCGCCGCGCCGACCGCGGCCCAAGGCCCGGAAGCTTCGCGATCAGATCAATCAGGCGCAAAAGTTCAGGACCGGCAGAACGCTGTGACATGGGTTGGCCTTCTGCCTGAGTCTGAGGGGTATGTCATCCCGGCCCGGGCTTACTCCTCTCCCGCTCAGCGGGAGAGGAGGGGCCCATCGCAAAGCGATGGGAGGTGAGGGCCTTCCCTCTTCCCTAAAACGGCAGCTTGAACCCCGGCAGCATCCCGCCAAACCCGGCCGTGGCCGTCTTCATCGCGTCTTCCATCGCCTGGTCCAGCCGCTTGCGCGCGTCCGAATGGGCTGCCTTGATCAGGTCTTCCACGATCTCCGGATCGTCCCCCATCAGGCTTTTGTCGATGGTTACCGAGATCAGCTCGCCCTTGCCGCGCAGCTTCACGCGCACAAGGCCGGCCCCGGCAACGCCGTCGGCTTCGGTATTCTCGATTTTCTGCTGCACTTCCGCCATCTTGGCCTGCATGGCCTGGGCTTGCTGCATGATCTGGGCGAGGTCTTTCATGGTGATCGGGTCTCCGTCAGGCCGGCCGGCGGGTTTTCAAGGGTATAACGTTGCTGGTCACATCGCCCTCGCCGCCCTCCATTTCAAGCAGTTCAGGCGGATCTTCTACATCCAGGATGATGGCGCCGGGTATCAGGGCCAGCGCGGCTGCCACCCGTGGGTCCTGTTTGGCGCTCTCGATCCGCTCGGCCTTTTCTCGCCGCTCCCGCTCGCGCACCGACTCGGTATCGGTGTCGGCTTCCTCCACGCTCCAGTCGAGATCGCTATAGGTTTCCAGGAAGATTTTCAGCCGCCCCAACAGCCCCTGCGGCGCCCCCGGCGCCAGCGCGCAGGCAAGCTTTCCGGGTTCAAAATGCGAAGGCCGCACAAACCGCTCGGTATCCACCTGCAGCCCCACCTCGCGCGCGGCCACCATGATGGCGATCATGTCGGCAAAGCTCTCTATGCCGCCGGGCGCCTGCGGCGGTGCCTTAAGGGGCGGATTATCCTTTCCCGGCGGACGGGACCCCTCGGCTATCATCCGGGCCGCTTCTTCCGGCGACGGAAGGGTAGAGGCCGCCGCCAGCCGCAGGATCACCATGTTCAGCGCGGTTGCCGGGTCGGGCGCCACCTGAAGGTCGCCGTAGCCAGAGAGCAACAGCTGCCAGTTGCGCGCGGCCTGCGCGGGCGTCAGGCGCTGGGCCAGCGCTCTGGTGCGGTTTGCCCAGTCGGCCGGGCCGGCCTGCGTCCAGTCGTCGCCGGTTGCCTGCGCCACGGAAATATCGGCTGCAATATCAAGGATGTCCTTCAGGATCACTGCCGGATCAGCCCCGCCCGCCACCTGCTCGCGCACTTCGGCGAGCGCCCCTTTGGCGTCGCCGCCAACGGCTTTCTCCACCGCGTCCAGCAGCCGCGCCCGGTCGCCCAGTCCCAGCATCGCGCGCACTGCCGCGCCGCTGACTTCCTCGCCGTCCGTAGTCTGAACAATGCCCTGATCGAGCAGCGACAGCCCGTCGCGCACAGAGCCTTCGGCTGCCCGCGCAATCAGGGCGAGGGCTTCCTCGGAAACATTCGCCCCCTCGCTCTGCGCCACATTGCCAAGGTGGCGGGAAAGCTCGCCGCTATCGAGGCGTTTGAGATCAAACCGCTGGCAGCGCGAGAGAACCGTCACCGGCACCTTGCGGATCTCGGTCGTCGCAAAGATGAACTTCAGATGCGGCGGGGGTTCTTCCAGCGTCTTGAGCAGCGCGTTGAAGCTCGCATTCGACAGCATGTGAACTTCGTCGATGATATAGACCTTGTAGCGAGCGGACACCGGCCCGTAGCGCGCCGAATCCAGCAAGTCGCGCATATCGGCGACGCCGGTGCGGGAGGCGGCGTCGAGCTCCAGCACATCAGGATGCCGACTCGCCATGATCGCGTCGCAATGCTCGCCCGGCGGGTCGAGATGGATGGAGGGGCCAGCCGCCTTGCCCTTCTTGCCCTTCGCATCCGCCTTGGGCTCATAGTTCAGGCCGCGGGCCAGCAGGCGCGCCGTGGTCGTCTTGCCCACCCCGCGCACGCCCGTCAGCATGAAGCCATGGGCGATCCGGCCGGTTTCGAAGGCGTTGGACAGCGTGCGCACCATCGCTTCCTGGCCGATCAGGTCCTCAAAGCGGCGCGGGCGGTATTTCCGGGCCAGCACCTCATAGGTCTTGCCGGGCGCAGGCGCGTCCCCGCCCCCGAAAAGGGCGCCAGTGGCGTCATCGCCTGTGGAGGAATCGTCAGCGCTCATGGGTCCGCCCAATCATTAGCGGGGCAGGGCCCGAAGGGCAAAGGGCTTTAAACGGCAGCTCGTCTTAAGTGTCACAAACTCCTTCTCCCAAGGGAGAAGGAGTTTGGAAGCATGATCACTCCGCCGGAACAGTATCCGTGCCAGCGTTCTTGCGGGCGTCGAAGCGGCCCCAGACGCCATCGTCGCCGTGCCAGTCGCCCTTGGTGGCGCCCTTGGAATATTCGGTGGAGCGCTGCTCGAAGAAGTTGGCGTGCTCGACCCCGTTGAGGATTTCGGTCAGCCACGGGATCGGGTGTTTGGTCACGCCGTAGATCGGCTCGAGCTTGAGCTGGTTGAGGCGCCAGTCGGCGATGTAGCGGATGTAGTTCTTGATGTCGTCGGCCGTCATGCCTTCGACCGGGCCCATCTCGAAGGCCAGTTCGATGAACTTGTCTTCCAGCGCCACCACGGTGCGGCAACAGTCGCGGATACGCTCGCGCAGCTCATCCGTCATGACGCCGGTTTCGGCGCAGAAGGAATGGAACAGCTTGATCATGCCTTCGCAGTGGAGGCTCTCATCGCGGATCGACCAGGTGACGATCTGGCCCATGCCCTTCATCTTGTTGAAGCGCGGGAAGTTCATCAGCATCGCGAAGGAGGCAAACAGCTGCAGCCCTTCGGTGAAGGCGCCGAACACGGCCATCGAGACGGCGATGTCTTCATTCGTCTCGGTGCCGAACTGGCCGAGATAGTCGTGCTTTGCGGCCATCTCCTTGTATTCCATGAAGGCGGAGAATTCTGAATCCGGCATGCCGATGGTTTCCAGCAGCAGGGCATAGGCCGCCACATGGATCGTCTCCATATTGGAGAAGGAGGCGAGCATCATGGACACTTCCACCGGCTTAAACAGCGGCATGTAGTGTTCCATATAGTTGGCGCCGACTTCGACATCCGACTGGGTGAAGAAGCGGAAGATCTGGGTCAGCAGGTTGCGCTCGGCGTCCGAGAGCTTCACCGCCCAGTCTTTACAGTCTTCGCCGAGGGGTACTTCCTCGGGCATCCAGTGAACCTGTTGCTGCTTCTTCCAGAACTCATAGGCCCACGGATAGCGGAACGGCTTGTAGGCATTGCTCGGCGTCAGCAGGCCGGGGCGGTCAGTGCTTACATTTGCCATGGGTCGGGCTCCATCAAGTCAGGCGTCTGCGGGGCCAGCGAATCTGGCCTTCGGGACATTCAACACACCACATATAGTGCTTAAAATAGGTAAACGCCGCAAGATGTGCATATCATCGCAGCGGCGCAAACTCACAGGAAACCTAAGCCCGTCCGCCCCTGGGCACCGACACCGCGCGCAGGCCGAGACGATAGAGCGCGGCCTGGGCGAGTTCCAGGTCGGCCTGGGTGTGGCACAGGAAGACGGCGCGTTCGATCTTCGAGTCCGGCCAGTTGAGCAGGTATTGCTGGGCAGTCTGGATCAGGCCTTGCGCGCGCTCATGCGGGCTCTCCCCGCCGCTGCGCGTGCCGAAGAGGGGGATCAGCACGGATTTGAGCGCCTTTTTCGGGCTCATCTTTGCGCCGAACCGGTTGTTCTCCGCATCGATGGTCGCCAGCGCGTTGCCGACGCATTTGCGATAGGCCCCGATGAGGCGGTAGCCCCGGCCCGGCTCGCCCTGATAGGCGGCCGTGTGGACCAGAAGGCGGACCTTGTTGGTTTTGCGCAGCATGCCCGGCTCGGTGAGAAGGGCGGTGGCCGGCTCAACCCCGGTGCGCAGCTGGTGGCCACCGGCGCGCTGGGCCAGCAGGCGGGCGATCATGTCGTCGCGTACAAATCCGTGCCGGTCGCGCTTGGAGCCGAGATAGCGGATCGCCGCCGACACCGAGGCTTCATGGAAACGGCCAAATTCCATCCGGGTGTTTTCCGGGTTCACCCAGACATCAATGTCGTCAATGTCGGCGAGGTCTCCGGTCACCAGCTCGATCAGCTTGGAAGGCTTGGGGCCCTGCGGGCCGACCCGGTAGGAGATGTAGCGCCGGTCGGGAATGATGCGGCCGGGCAGGGAGACTTCCATGCCGGGCATCAGCGTGTGGACGAGGCTGTCCGTGCTCGGATTGTCCAGGCTGTTACGGACATGCGTGCGCAGCAAGGTGCGGCAGTCTTCGATCACCTGCTGGCGCGAGATGCCCCCGCGCGCTTCAAGTTCATAGTCGACCGCGCGCATGCCGGAGATGGAGAAAGGCGCCGTGGAGCGGGCATGGCGCAGGATAACCGTGCCCGCCCGTCGCGCCGTCTGGCGGATGCCGAGTTCGAAGAACACGTCGGGCGAGCCGAGGGTGACGTCCGCAATCACCACATCGGCCTCCAGCAGGTTCTCGATCATCTCCTTATGGATGAGGCCGGAACGGCTCACCCGGTCGGCGCGGATGATGTCGAGGTTCAGATCCTCGATGACCGGGCGGATGAGATCTTCAAACACCGCGTCAAAGTCTGGCGCCTGGCTGTCTTCATCGCTGGCCGGATAGGGCAGGATGACGAAACAGCGCCGCCCGGTCTGTGTCTTGCCTTCAAGCTCGGAGGGTCTCTCCGGGCCTTGTGTCTTTCCCTCGAACGCCATTCCCACGAAGCCCTGCCTCTTGCCGTCACTGCCGACGCCGCCCCCAGGCACACACGTTGCCCGCCCGGACTGGCGTGTCCGGGGCACCCTCAGTCAAACGAAACTATGAGCGGCAGAAGCTGGCAAGGCAGGATCGGGCCGGGTTTGCGGCCCGCGCGGAAGCGGCGGCGCTAGTGCGCTGTTTCGCGATGGATTCGAGGCAGATTATAATTGCGTAAGGTTGGCAAATGCCTGTTTCCGCGCCGCCTATTCGCCCACGCGGCGGGCAGGCACGGGAAGGGCGCAGATGTCCAGCACCTTGGGCGGGACATAGGCGAGCGCGGCGATGCCGGAATAGTCGCGCTTGGACTCCTTGAGGGCGTCCCATGTGGCAGAGGGCGTCTGCATCACATCATAGGCCGGGCGGTTCTCCACCGGAATATCGGCGGCCATGCGGGCAGAGCGGATCTGGTTTTCTGCGAGTTTCGAGCGGCGATACTGGCTGATCTGATGGGCGAGTTCGGTGTCTTCGCCAAACAGGGCGTTCATCTCTTCTTCTGTTGACGGATCAACGCGGGGCAGGCGGTGAATGAATTCCATGCCATCGATCACCCGCCCGAAAACGGTGTAGTTGCGGTCCAGATAGCGCCGGGGCTGGAGGGGGACGAAGATTTCGGTGGAGCCGCTTTCGGGGTTGTTGTCGCGGGCCATGCCGAGGGCGCCGGGGCAGTTGAGCAGCCATTCCCTGCCGCCCTCGCGGCCGACGGCAAAGCCGTCGCGGTGGCCCACTTCAGCGGCATAGAGATCGCCATTGCCCTGGGGCACAAAGCCGTCTGCGGGGATCTCGCGTTCGGCTTCGAAGGGCAGGGTGGGCCAGGCGGCAACGGACATCGGAAACTCCCGGCCAGCCTGGGCAACATGGCCTTCGACGACGCGGTAGAAATATTCCCCGTCATAGAAGCCTTCGCGCACCGCTTCGCGGATCTGCGCGGCATGCGCCGGGGCGGCTTCTGGGTAAAGCTCGATGGCGACGGTGCCGGTCTCCAGCGTGACAAGGACGAGATTTTCCGGGTCAACCGCGCGCCAATCCTGGACAGGCGGGGTCACCGCCGGGACAGTTTCGGACAATCCGGGCGGCGCGGCGGCGCTGGCAGCACAGACGAGGGCAGCGGCGAAAGACAGGGCGCGTTTCATGCCGGCAACTGTCTGCGAGGGCAGGGCGCGCGTCAATGCCGGCGGCCGGCGTAAACATCCCCGCTGCAATCACGGCGCGCAGATCGGCTTCGTTTCGCCTGCGGGGAGAGATTCCGAATTCCTTTATCCTCACAAGGCGTTGTGCCGGTGTGTTGCCGCACATTTAACGGTTGCGCTGAGGGCCTGTTTCCGCAATCTCTCGGTTATCATTGAGAGGGGTCTTGAACTGTGCGGGCTGGATTTACCGCAGCGATCGCTGCGCTTTTTGTATTGGTTTCAGCCTGCGGCGGCGGCGGTGGCAGCGGTGCACCGGCCGGGGATGGTGGACCCGGAAATGGCGGTGGCGGCAATGGCGGCCCGCCGCCAGCTGCCAACCAGCCCCCCTCTGCGGATGCCGGTGAAAACTTCTCCGGCAGCATCGATCCGGTCGGGCATGTCCTCAATGGCGAAGCGAGCCGCGATCCGGAAGGCGGGAGCCTTACCTTCGCCTGGTTTGTGCGGGACCAGCCGGAAGGCGCCAACGCTGCAATTCTGGAACCCGATCAGAGTATTGCGCGGCTGCGGGCGGAGGTGCCTGGCCGTTACCGCATAGAATTGAATGTGACCGATCCGCAGGGCGGCTCATCGGCCGACACTGTTGAACTCGTACTTTATAATGATGCGCCAGAGGCGGTTGCGGAGGCGTCCTCCATGATGCCGGCTATCGCCGATGAAGTCTTGCTGGACGCGACAGGGTCGAGCGATCCCAACGGGCATGCGTTGACCTATTCCTGGACCCTCACAGGCGCGCCTGCCTCTTCGGGGGTTCTGGCCTCTTATTCGGGCGCAGTTGTCCCGCTGCAATTCGACGTGGAGGGGGAATACCGGTTCCGTCTGACGGTAAGCGATGGATATGAGACGCAGTCTACGGATCTGGGACCCATTCTGGTTTCGCTCTTTTCGATGCGAACACTGAACACGCCCTTTGAACATGTTGCCATTCAGCCAGGCGGCGGAAAAGTCGTTACGGTTTCCGGACGCACACTTGCCGTGCGTGATCAAGGCGGTAACGAATTGGCGTTGATGTCCTTGCCATCGGCGGCCACGGGTATTGCGGTCTCTCCCAATGGCGAATTTGCGGCCGCCGCGCATGATGGGTCTCTGACCTTCATAGATCTCACGGCATTTGCCGTTCTTGCCACATATGACACGGCGTGGGCCATCGACGGCATGTTTATCGACAATGGCGGTGTAGCGCATCTGCTTCCCGGCGTTTCATACTGGGCGAACATACTGTCTATAAATTCTGTAAACGGAACAACTCAGGAATTCAGTGGCGGTTTTCTTTACTCTGGCACGCAAGTAAAAATACATCCATCAGGCGGCAAGGCATATTATGCGATGCAAGATGTTTCGCCCTCGGACATTGGCCGCATAAACATAGGCACAGGAAGTGCAAGCCTCGCCTATGACTCGCCTTATCATGGAGATCTTCCGTTCTGCGGAAAGCTCTGGATGTCCGCCGACGGTTCCCAGATACTTACCGGGTGCGGTGTGATTGTGCGGGCGACGGACGACCCCTCCACAGACATGACATATGTTGCGACACTGCCGGACATTCAAGTCGATTATCCTGATCAGCCAGGGCCAATCGTGGACGCGGTTCAGAGCCTCAATACCGGCCTTTGGTATGTGCTTTATCAAGCCAACGCCGACGTCGCCCGAGAGATCAGGATTTATGATCCCGTTATGGCGCGATTGCTGGATGTGATAGATTTGCCGGTCGCGCCTGGCCCCGGTGGTCAACAGCTCCTGGCCAAGGCCATCTGGACCAGCAGCGCGGACGACACCCTTCATGTGTTGGCGCAGGACGATGCGGGAGATCCGCAGGCGTACTATCTTTTGAGCACACGATCTGTTTCTCCCGGCGATTTGGATTATGCGCCGGTCGTGGCTCTGCAGAAATACTCCGCAGGCCGGACCGGTGAGGAAATCGTCCTTGATGCCAGTCGAAGCTACGATCCGGAGGGGCAGTCGCTGTCTTATGTATGGCGCCTTGTCTCCCAACCTGGGTTGAGCCCAGTTGCGCCTGCCGGAATGCGGTCACCTGTGTTGAGCTTCACCCCTGCGGAAAGTGGAACATATGTGTTCGATGTAACCGCGAGCGATGGCGAAAAATCCAGCCAGCCTAAAACGGCAACCGTTCATGTGGCCGCTCCTGCAGACCCGTTGGTCAACCGCCTGTCAGGGTTTGTAATCGATGCGGAGTATTCCAAATCACTGAATACTTTGGCTTACATACTTCAGGACCGGCCGGAACTGGTATTGCTCTCCATTGACGGGTTTGCCGAGCAGCGTGTTCCATTGCCGCGCGTGGCCGAAAGTATTGGCCTTGCGCCCGATGGGCGCTCATTGGCAGTATCTCACCCTGGACTGGTATCGCTGGTGGATCTGGAAACCGGCACCGTTGCCGACACACAGGAGCATTCCGGTGGTCAGGGAGATGTCGTGCTTGATGCGCGTAATCACGCGCATTTAGTCCAAATTCTTGGAAATGTTCGTACTCTTACATCAGTTGATTTTGCAAATGATGTAGTTCTCAGTTCCGTGGAGCCCTTTGGGCTGCCGCCGCTGCGCCTGCATCCCAATGGGCGTTGGGTCTACACGCCTGATGGTGGGCTCTCACCGGGCACCTTCCACAAATGGGATGTTTCCGGAATGCCGGCCGCCTTTATAAGGGCCGCCTGGGATCTGGGGCCGGTGTTCATTGGTGGAACCTTCTGGTTCAGCGAAGACGGCGAGAGCTTCCTGACCGTTGCGGGCGAGAGGTATGTTTCTTCTGATGATCCCGATACGGACATGAATCTGATCGACAACCTTCCGCCCGGTACAATCGCGAACGCGGCAGATCATTCCGTTGAAGCAGGCCTGTGGGCAATCGGATATACCACGGGCGCGCCGACCGGTTTCGTCGGCTACTTCCGGGATAGCGATTTGCAGGAGATGACCACCGTGTCTGTCGTTGGTCCGCCGACAGACAGCGCCGCGCGGGCAAGGGCCAGCTGGGTCTTCCTGTCAGAAGACGGGGAAACGACGGTTATTCTGTCGGAAGCAGATGTCAGTGAAGACATCTACTCTGTGCAGGTGGAAGGTCCGTGATCGGTTGACCTGAAAAAGCCCCGGAGCGTGGCTCCGGGGCTTTGGGCGCGGCTGCGGGAGGAGGACAGCGGCGTCAGTAAGCGTAGCGGCCGCGGCGGAGGGCGTCGGCGGCGTCGGCGCGGGCGGCGTCCATCTTCTGCTCGATGATCGGGGGGATGAGGAAGAGGTCCACCACCCACCAGACGAAGCCGATGAGGAAGAAGTAGCTGATGATCTGCAGCACGGCTGTAACCGGCTTGCCGAGATAGAAGCGGTGCGCAGAGAGCCAGCCCAGGAAGAACCAGAGGAGATAAGCGGCGCCGGCGCTTTTCTTTTCATTGGCGGCGCGCTGCTCGATCAGGATCATGTCTTGTGTGGTGTAGGCCATGGGGCGGCTCCTCTACGTCTTATCGATTATCATATAGGAACATTCGGGGCGGGTTCCAGAGATATTTATCGAAAAACGGTAATTATTTTGGGGTGCTCCTGGCGCATGGACCCTGGCGCATGGAAAAGGCGGTGGCCGAAGCCACCGCCCTCAATCCAGATCTTCTGGCCGGGGATCAGAGCCAGTAAGGCTGGACCTTGTAGTAAGAATAGGCGGCGTCGCGGGCTGCATGGCCGTCATTCTTGGTCAGCTCTTCGATCGAATGCGCAGGCGCTTTCTCGAGCTGGTCCTTGGTGAAAGGCACGACATAGCCGTCCTTGTCTTTGCTGTAGTCGAGGGTCGACCATGGGACGGGGTGATACTTTTCACCCATGCCGAGGAAGCCGCCGAAGCCGACAACGGCGTAAAGGATGGAGTTGTCCGTCTTGTCCAGCATCACGTCTTCGACCTTGCCGATCTTGTCGCCGGCGGTGTTGTAAACGGATGTGCCGATGGTGCGGCTGGCGGGAATTGCGGTGGTGTGGCCAGTGGTGGTGGGCATTGAAGCCTCCTTTGGTGTTGCTTGTACTGTAACAACGCCTTGGGCTCGCAGAGGTTGTGTTAAACTTTGTTAGGCCGTTCGGGCACTGAGTGCCGTATTGGTCTGCCAGACCGCTTCCCATTCGCGGGGCAGCCTGCTAAGCGCCGCGTCCATGTATCAGATCACGGCAAAAGGCCCGCGGGGGCCAGTAGAAACGGCATGGGACGCGCTGGCCTGGGTAGACCCTTCGCCCGCAGGCGCAGTCGATGCCAAGGAAGACGCGCGCGGCGCGTGGCGGCTCGACGCCTTCTGCGAGACGATGGAAGAGGCAGAAGAATGCGTCGCCATCATCGAGGAGGCCGCCCCGGAGCTGACGGCGCGGATCGAGGAGATTGTCGAACGCGACTGGGTGACCCTGTCGCTTGAAGGGCTGCCGCCGGTAAATGCCGGGCCGTTCGTTGTGGTGGGCAGTCATGCGCTGAAAGCTTCCTCGCCGGGGAAAATCTCTGTGCTGATCGAAGCGGGGCCGGCTTTCGGTACGGGCCATCATGGCACGACGCTGGGCTGCCTGCTGGCGCTGGCCGAGGCGCGGCGCCACCGCAAGCCTGGCCGGGTGTTGGATCTGGGAACTGGTTCGGGCGTGCTGGCGATTGCGGCTTTGAAAGTGGGCGCCGAGATGGCGGTGGGCACCGACATCGACCGGGACTCGGTGTTCGTGGCGCGCGACAATGCCCGGAAGAACCATGTCAGCCGCTTCTTCGTGCATCATGTGCGCGGGGCCAATAACCCGGCGATCCGGCAGGCGGGGCCGTATGATACGGTGTTTGCCAATATCCTGATGAAGCCGCTGATCGGCCTTGCCGGCGAGATTGAGCGGCTGTCGGCGCCGGGCGCGGTAATCATCCTGTCAGGCTTGCTGCACCATCAGGCCGAGCCCGTGCGCGCCGCGTTTGAAGGCCACGGCATGCTGTTCCAGAAGCGCATCAAGCGCGACGGATGGTCGAGCCTGGTGTTCCGGAAGAAAGACTGAGGTTTTCGGGAAGATTTACCCTCCGGCCCATCCCTTTGAGGGGATGGGCGAGGAGGGGATCGCACCGGCGCTTTGGGGGAGGGGACGCATCCGGGCGATCTCAGCTGCCTTTCCTGAGGGGGAGAGATGGAAAGGCAGTAGATGGGGGGCAGATCAGGCGCGCGCGGCGCGGCGATCCCAGCGTTCCTGGCGGCGAGCCAGGATGTTGAGGCGGACCAGAGCGTCGCGGGCAGTTTCCTGACCGGCGGTGCGTGCAGGCTGGGTGTCCATTGCCGGGCGCTGGACATTCTCGATCACCATATCGGCGGCGGGCGAGAGGTTAATTTCCGTTTTCATGTTAATACCTTGTTAATGCTTATTTTGCTGCGGCGCAGCAATGTCTGTGTGCGGCGTATATAGGGTGCGAGCTAAACAAAACAGTATGGAAAGTGACATTTTTCCATGCGCATTTGCATAGCTCGCTTGCTTCCCGGCGGCGTCAGATGGCGCTATGAAGGGGCATGAGACAGACATTTGACATCAAGGGCGGGCCGCAGGACGGCCGTACCCATCTTCCGCTTCTTCGCCGCCAGCTCGAGCGCCAGGGCCTTGATGGCCTCTACGTGCCCCATGACGACGAGTATCAGAACGAATACCTGCCCGACGCGAATGAGCGTCTGGCCTGGGCGACCGGTTTCACCGGCTCGTTTGGCTCGGCGTTTGTGTTCCTGGACACGGCGGTGCTGTTTGCCGACGGGCGCTATACGCTGCAGGCCGCCGACCAGACCGATCCGGCGCTGTTTGAGGTGGTGGGCATTCCCGATCCCGGTGCGTTCGGCTGGCTGGCCCAGCAGGCGCTCAAGGGCAAACGGGTGGGCTATGACGCGCGCCTGATGAGCCCGAATGATGTGGCCGCGCTGGCCGCGGCGGCGGCAAAGGCCGGGGCCGAGCTGGTGTCGGTTGAGGAAAACCCAATCGATGCGGCCTGGCAGGATCGCCCGCCCCAGCCGATGGCGAAGGTGGTGCCCCATGCGGTGAAGCATGCCGGCGTTGCCCATACCGACAAGCTGGAAGCGGTCGGCGCGCAGCTGGCGCGCGACGGGGCGGATGCTGCCGTCTTGACCTCGCCGGCCTCGCTGGCCTGGGCGTTCAATATCCGGGGCGGAGATGTGAGCTGTACGCCGCTGCCGCTGGGCCGGGCCATTCTCAATGCGGACGGTTCGGCAGAGCTGTTCATTGATGAGGAAAAGACCGACGCGGCGCTGCGCCGGCATCTGGGCAACAGGGTGACCCTCCGTCCTCTGAGCAAGCTGGACGAGGGGCTGAAAGGCCTGGCCGGCAAGACGGTGAGCCTTGACCCGGATGTGGCATCGTCCTGGTTTTTTGACGAGCTGAAGGCAGCCGGGGCACGGGTGCTGCGCCAGCGCGACCCCGTGGCGATCCCGCGCGCCTGCAAGAATGACGCGGAAATCAAGGGCACGACGGCGGCGCACGCACGCGACGGCATTGCGCTGACCCGGTTTCTCCACTGGCTGGATACGGCAGCCCAGAGCGGGGAGGTGACCGAGATCGAAGCGGTGATGAAGCTGGAAGCGTTCCGTGAGGAACTCGGCTCGATGACCGATCTGTCCTTCCCGTCAATCTCCGGCGCAGGGCCCCATGGCGCGCTGCCCCATTACCGTGTCTCGACCGCGTCTGACCGCAAGCTGGAGCGGGGCTCGCTGTTCCTGATCGATTCGGGCGGGCAGTATCTGGACGGGACAACGGACGTGACCCGGACGGTGCCGATCGGCGAGGCGACGGACGAAATGCGCGCCAACTATACCCGCGTGCTGAAGGGGCATATTGCGCTCGCCGCGGTGCGCTTTCCGCCCGGCACTACGGGCACGCATCTTGATGTGCTGGCGCGCCATGCCCTCTGGCAGGCCGGGCTGGACTATCAGCACGGCACCGGCCACGGCGTGGGCGTATATCTGGGCGTGCATGAAGGTCCCCACCGGATCGCCAAGCCGTGGAACGCGGTGCCGCTGATGCCGGGGATGATCGTGTCCAACGAGCCGGGCTTCTACAAGGCCGGCGAATACGGCATCCGGATCGAGAATCTGCAATATGTAACGCCTGCGGAGGATATTCTGGGCGGCGAGATTGCGATGCACGGCTTTGAATGCCTGACCTTTGCCCCGCTCGCGCGGGACCTGATCGACATCAAGATGCTCTCCAAAGACGAGCGCAAATGGGTGAACGATTACCACAAGCGCGTGATGAAGGTTCTTGGCCGCAAGCTCGACGGCGAGGTCAAGGAATGGCTGAAGGCGGCGTGTGCCCGAATTTGAGGCAGCGCCGCTTTTCTGGGCAGGGAAAGCCCCGTTCCATCTTCAGGCGGCGGAGGGGCCGGTCTAATCCTGAGTCTGCTTGAGGGAGGCAGACTTGGATATTCAAACATTGTTGACGCCGGTGACGGGACTTTTGCCCGCGGCCTGGAGTGAAGATACGCGCGTGCTGGTGGTCGAGCTCGGCGCGGGGGTGATCGTGTTCGCGCTGATGGTGCTGGCCGCGCGCCTGTTCGTAGGGGGGCGGCGGAAGCGGGCAGCCGTTGAGGCGGGGCATGCGCCGGCCGCTTCTGAGTTGACGGCTGCTGAACCGGCCGCCGAAGGCACGCCCTGCGCGCGCGGTCCTAACCTCGACCCGGAAGAGTGGGTTTCCGGCAATGTGATCCATCTCGACCGTTACCGGGCGGTCGGCTTTATCCGGTGCGACCGGGTGAAAAGCCCGGTGCGCTTTGCGATGCCTGATCTTCTGGAGGGGGCCGCGCGGGCGCCGCGTGTTGGGGAGAAGGTGCGCTTCAAGGGCCGCCATGGCGCCCGGCGACGTCCGGTGGCCGATGTGGTGGAGCGGGCCGGATAAGGGCAAGCCTTAAAAAAGACGCCTCCGATGATGTCATCGGAGGCGTTGTGAGGTCCAGGCTGAAGTCCGGGAGGACGCCGGGATCAGGATTTGAGGTGTTGCCCCAGCGCGCGCAGCGGCACTTTCTGGAGGTCCGGGATCGAGCCGTCGGCGAGCGGGCCGATATTGATCAGCAGGTTGCCGCGTTTCGAGGTGACGTGCTTATAGAGATCAATCACTTCCTCGCTCGACATATAGTCTTCCGGGATTTCCGCTGAGTTGTAGCCAAAGCCGAGGCCGAGCCCGCGGCAGGCTTCCCATTTATGTTCTTTGGGCACGACGCCCAGGCCAAACTCGACGCAGCGATAATCGGCAAAGGGGGCAGGGGTTTCTTCCTGCTGTCCGCCTGCGGAGCGTTCCTTCATCGTGTCGTTGAAGCCCTTGAGGGTGGCCGGATCGCGCAGGGCGTTGAAGAAGTCTTCCGATGCAAACCAGCGGTCGTTGGTAACGCCGTCGGGCACGGCTTTATAATAATAGTCGAGCAGGACGGGCACATCCGCAGCATTGGGCCAGCAGATGTCGTTCCAGAAGATCGATGGTTTGTAACGGTCTATCAGCTCCTTGGCCTGGGCGAGGGCGTATTGGCGGTAATCTTCCTCGGTCGGCACGGCGGCAAACATGTCGCCCATATTGGCGATGGGCGTGTCGCGGAAGGTCCAGTCGAGGCCGCCGGAATAATAGAGGCCGAAGCGCAGGCCACGGGCGCGCACGGCGTCTGCCAGCTCGCCGACAAAGTCACGCTCGCTGTGCCAGCCGGGGCGGTGGGGGTTTTCAATTTCGGTTGGCCAGAGGCAGTAGCCGTCATGGTGTTTGGTGACGAAGACGCAATGGGTGGCGCCGCACTCGACGAAGAAATCGGCCCATTCATTGGCGTCGAACTTCTGGGAGAGGGCGTCGAATTCCGGGCGGAATTCCGCATACGGCTTGTCGCCGTAAAGCTCTTTGTGGCGCTTGCGGGTTTCGCTGCCTTCGACCCGGACAGCGTTGTCATACCATTCCGAATAGGGGGTCATCACCGCGCTCATATAATAGTCGTCGCCGTGAAGCTCGTGGATGGCGCGGCCGCGCGGCGCCCAGGCGGGGATGGTGAACATGCCCCAGTGAATGAAGATGCCGAGCTGAGGCTTTGCAAACCATTCCGGACACGGGCGGCCATTGGGACCAATCATATTCTCTCCTCCCACATTATTCTATTCGACTAGTGTTACCTCCTCGGTACGCGTCTCCTCGGCCTTTCGCAAGGGTGACGTAACGTTCCATGCAAAGGGCGCGAAGAGGGAGCGGGGGAGGCCCGCCTTGCCCAGCGCCGCAGCGGTCCACTGATTGCAGGTGTTGAACATGCTGTAGCGCCCCGTCGCATGGACGAGGATTTCGCCCGGTACCGGTGTGGGGATAACGCTGAACTGGCCGTCGCTGTCGCGTTCGAAGGTGTCGCGGATATGGTCGATTATGGCGCCGCGCCCTTCATTATCGACCGGGATCGGCTCGCAGAACTCGTCTACCGACCCGCCATCGACCGGCACGATCCGCACGGCGGTGTCGTTCATGCCGGCCAGCGCGCTGAGCACGCGGCCGGCTGTCATGTCCTCAGGCTGGAGCACGCGGGTGAAAAAGACCGAGTCGCCCCAGCCAAACAGGACATAGGTGTTTGGCGGCAACCAGGCGGGCAACTCGTCTTTCAGCTCCTCCGACCAGTCGAACAGCGGATCATAAAGGGGGATCGCAATGTCGGTATGGAAGGGCGCCTGGCAGAGGTAGGTGGCGGGCGTGGCGGCGTCTGCGAGTTGCGGGCGCCCGCCAGACGCCAGTTTCTCCGAAAGCCAGGCAGCGCCGAGATACCAGAAGCACAGGATCAGCAGCGCCGCCAAAGTCAGCCCTGCCCATTTCAGGACCTTGATGATCTGCGCGTGCCCGAAAGTCACCCCGCCTCCTGATTGCGTCTCCCCTCGGGGCCTTGAGGCAGAGGATGGGGCCAAGCCGTGTTTCTGCGCAAGCCCATGATTCGGAATTGAATCCAGTTGTTCCTATTTTGTTCTCATGCTATGTGCCCCTTATGCTGCTCTCCATCTCTATCCGTGAATTCGTGCTTATCTCCCGGCTCGATCTTTCGCCGGGAGAAGGCTTCACCGCCCTGACCGGGGAAACCGGCGCAGGGAAATCGATCATTCTGGACGCGATTGCGCTGGCCCTGGGCGGGCCGGCAGATCGCGGCTTTATCCGTGTGGGCGCCGATCAGGCGAGCGTGGCGGCCGAGTTCGAGGCCGGGGCCGGGCATCCGGTGTGGGCGTTGCTGAAGGCGCACGGCGTGGGCGCGGAGGCGGGCGACACGCTGACCTTGAAGCGCGTGGTCCGCACGCAGGGCTCTGCGCGGGGATTTATCAATGACCAGCCCGTCAGCGCGGCGCTTCTGGCCGAAGCGGGCGACCTGCTGGTGGAAATCCATGGCCAGCATGCCGCTTCCAGCCTGATGCGGCCCTCGTCCCATCGCCGGCTGCTGGATCAGTTTGCGGGCAATGACGCGCTGCTGGCCGAATGCGCTGGCGCCTGGCAGGCGCTGGACGCGGCGCGGGCGGCGCGGGAAACCCTGAAAGCCGAGCAGGCCGCCGCGCGGGAAGCGCGCGAATGGCTGGAAGCGTCGGTGGAGGAGCTGGAGCGCCTGGCGCCGCAGGCGGGTGAGGCCGAAAGGCTGGCAGAGGAACGTATGCGGCTGATGCAGGCCGAACGCGTTCAGGAAGCGGTGTCGGAAGCTGAAGACGCGCTTGCCAAGGGCGGCTCGGAGGCGGCGCTCGGCAAGGCGGCGCGGGCGGCAGAGCGCATCTGCCGGCTACCGGGCTTTGACACCGGGGAGGGCACGCTGGCGCAAACGGCGCGGGCCGCAGCCGAAGCAATTGAGCGGGCGCTGATTGAAGTGCGCGAGGCAGAGCTTGCTGTGGCGCGGCTTTCGGCATTGCCCGAAGCGTCTGGCGATCTTGATGCGGTTGAGGCGCGCCTCTTTGCGCTGCGCGCGGCGGCGCGGAAATATGGCGGGGAGGCAGAGCTGCTGCCTGCTCGGCTCGAGGCCTTGCGCGCGCGGCTCAATCTGGCCGAAGCAGGCGACAGCGATCTGAAGAAGGCAGAAGCGGCCGAAAGCGCGGCGCGGGCGCGCTGGCATGGCGCGGCCCACCGGCTGAGCGAAGCGCGCCGGGGTGCGGCCGGGCGGCTGGAGAAGGCGATAGCGGCCGAGCTCAAACCCCTGAAGCTGGGCCGGGCCACGATCCGGGTGGCTTTTACGCCGCTGGGTGAGGCTGAAGCGGGCGCGGCCGGCGCAGAACGGGTGGAGTTTGAGGCCGAAACCAATCCGGGGGCGGGCTTTGGCCAATTGCGCAAGGTGGCCTCGGGCGGGGAGCTGGCGCGGGTGTCGCTGGCGCTGAAATGTGCGCTTGCCGAAGCCGGCAGCGCCGGCACGCTGATCTTTGACGAGGCCGATCAGGGCGTGGGCGGGGCGGTGGCGGCGGCGATTGGCGAGCGGTTTGAGCATCTGGCGCGGACCCGGCAGGTGTTTGCCGTCACCCACAGCCCGCAGGTGGCGGCGGCGGCGGATGGGCATTTGCTCGTGGAAAAGCGCGCCGAGGCTGGCGAGACCCATCTCACCTTGCTAGATGCGTGCGAGCGGCGGGAAGAGATTGCCCGCATGCTGTCCGGCGCCGAAGTCACCGATGAGGCGCGCGCTGCGGCAGGGAGGTTGATGGAGGATGCATGAGCGGGGACAAACCAGTCGAGGCGCTGAGCGAAGCGGAAGCGGCGGCAGAACTGGAGCGGCTCGCGCGGGCAATTGCGGACGCTGACGCGGCCTATTACCAGAATGATGCGCCCGAGCTGACCGACGCTGACTATGACGCGCTGCGCCAGCGCAACCTCGCCATCGAGGCGCGCTTTCCGGCGCTGAAGCGCGAGGATTCGCCGACCGACCGGGTGGGCGCCGAAGCCGGAGACGGCTTTGCCAAGGCGCGTCACAGCGCGCCGATGCTTTCGCTCGACAATGCGTTCACGGATGAAGACGTCGCAGACTTCGCGGTTCGCATCCGGCGGTTTCTGGGGCTGGCGCCGGAGGAAACGCTCGCCTTTACCGCAGAACCCAAGATCGACGGGCTGTCGCTGAGCCTGACCTATGAAAACGGAAAACTGATGCGCGCGGCAACGCGCGGCGATGGCCAGACCGGTGAGGACGTGACCGCGAACGCCCGCACGCTGGGCGACATTCCGGTGAAGCTGAAAGGCAAGGGCTGGCCGGAGCGGATCGAGGTGCGCGGCGAGGTCTATATGGCGAAATCTGCCTTTGCCGATCTCAACGCGCGCGAGGCAGAGGCCGGGCGGAAGGTGTTTGCCAATCCGCGCAATGCGGCCGCCGGGAGCCTGCGCCAGCTGGATGTCGAGATTACCAAATCGCGGCCTTTGCGCTTTTTCGCCTATGCCTGGGCGGCGGCGAGCGAGCCTTTTGCGCAGACCCAGTTTGAGGCTGTTAAGGCGTTTGCCGATTGGGGTTTTGTCACCAATTCCCGCATGATCCGTATCAAGACGGTAGAGGAAGTTCTCTCCTATTATCAGGAGATCGAGGCGGAACGGGCGAGCCTCGAATACGATATTGACGGGGTGGTCTATAAGGTCGACCGGCTGGACTGGCAGCAGCGGCTGGGCTTTGTCAGCCGCGCGCCGCGCTGGGCTATTGCGCACAAGTTTCCGGCCGAGAAGGCGGTCACAACGCTGCTGGGCATCGACATTCAGGTGGGGCGGACAGGGTCGCTGACGCCGGTGGCGCGGCTGGAGCCGGTGACGGTGGGCGGTGTCGTGGTCTCAAACGCCACACTGCATAATGAAGACGAAATCGCGCGCCTCGGCGTCAAGCCCGGAGACAAGGTTGAGATTCAGCGGGCGGGCGATGTCATCCCGCAGGTGCTCCGCGTGGTCGAGCCGGGGCAGGGTGCGCCCTGGGCGATGCCGGACACATGCCCGGTCTGTGGCTCGGCAGCTGTGCGCGAGATTGATGATGCCGGGCGCGCCGATGTGCGCCGGCGCTGCACGGGCGGGCTGATCTGCCCGGCCCAGGCGGTCGAGCGGCTCAAGCATTTCGTCTCGCGCAAGGCGCTCGATATTGACGGGCTTGGCGAGAAGCAAGTGCTGCTGTTCCATGAGAAAGGCGCGGTGAAAGCGCCCCAGGATATATTCCGCCTGAAGAAGAATATCGAGGCGGCCGGCCTGCCGCCGCTGGAGGAATGGGAGGGCTTTGGCGCGCAGTCTGCCAGGAAGCTTTACAGCGCGATTGATGCGCGCCGCAAAGTGCCCTTCGCGCGGTTTCTGAACGGCCTTGGCATCCGCTATGTCGGCCAGACGACCTCGGCCCAGTTTGCCCGCAGTTTCCTCAGCTGGCAGAGCTTCTGGGCGGCGGTGAAAGCGGCCGAAGAGGGCGGCATCGAGAGCGAGGCGTATAATGAGCTCATCGGCATTGACGGCATCGGCCAGGCCGCGGCCCGCTCGCTGATGGCGTTTGAGGGCGAGCCGCACAATCGCGAGATGCTGGCCGCGCTGCTGGAAGAGGTTGAGGTGGAGGACGAGATCCCCGCCGAGACCGGCAGCCCGGTGACGGGTAAGACGGTGGTGTTCACCGGCACGCTGGAGAAGATGACGCGCGACGAGGCCAAGGCACGGGCGAGCGCGCTGGGCGCGAAGGTTGCCGGCACGGTTTCGGCCAAGACAGATATTGTGATTGCCGGGCCGGGCGCAGGCTCAAAGCTCGTCAAGGCCGAGCAGCTCGGCCTCGCGGTGATGACGGAAGATGAATGGCTCGCCCTGATCGGGGAGACCTGAGGGGCAGGGGCCCGGCGGGTTATTTGCCGCCGGGGATCAGCCGCTGGAGGAAGGTCCGGCGCGTGGTTTCGTCAACCGCTTCGGGGTTCAGCCCTTCATTGGTCAGCAGCCGGTAGCTCATCTGATACCAGTCGCTGCCCGGATAGTTATGACCGAGCGTTGCCCCGGCCACGACGGCCTGATCGCGCAGGCCCAGCGTCAGATAGGCTTCGACGAGGCGGTGGAGGGCTTCCTCGGAGTGGGAGGTGGTCTGGTAATCGGTCACGACCTTGCGGAAGCGGTTGACCGCGGCGAGGGTCTGGTTCGAGCGCAGATACCAGCGGCCGACGGTCATTTCCTTACCGGCCAGCTGATCGTTGACCATGTCCAGCTTCACGCGCGCATCGCGGGCGTATTCGCTTTCAGGATAGCGGCGGATGACTTCAAGCAGCGCGTTACGCGCGCTTTCGGTTGTGGCCTGGTCGCGGCCAACATCGGTGATCTGGTCGAAATGGTTCAGCGCTATCAGATAGTAGGCGTATTCGGCTTCCGAGCCGCCCGGATGAAGCGAGAGATAGCGTTCTGCCCCGGTGATGGATGTGGTGTAGTCGCGCGAGCGATAGGAGGCATAGGCCGACATGACCATCGCGCGGCGGGCCCATTCGGAATAGGGGTGCTGGCGCTCGACTTCCTCGAAGAACAGTTTGGCGCGCGTATAATCGCGGCGATCGAGCCGGTCGGTCCCCTGATTGTAAAGCTGTTCGACGGGGCGCTCGACATAGGCGAGTTCCGGGTTCCGGCGCGTGGAGGAGCAGGCGGTGATGAGAAGGGCACCGGCCAGAATCACGAGGGGAAGGGGCGTCAGTTTCGGCATGCAGTGCGGCCTCGCGCTGTCAGAACAATTCGTCAGCTTGATTAGACCGGAATGTGCGCGGTTTCCAAGGCCGTTTGTCATCTTGGGCAACTGCGGCGGGGGCAGACAAGCCCTTGCCCTTTTGGAGGTGTGCTCTACGTCTGACGGGTGTAGGCTTCTTTGTTCCGCTACGGAAACGGGTGGAGGGGTATCCGGAAACCCGTTGGCACAGTCAGGTGATCCCATGAAACCGATCAAACTGAGCGACGCAAATCAGGTAGACCGTCAGGTCGGTGAGCGTATGCGCCGCCGGCGTATCCTGCTTGGTTTGACGCAGGATCAGGTCGCCGATGCGCTCGGCATTTCCTATCAACAGATCCAGAAATACGAGACCGGGGCAAACCGGATCAGCGCCGGGCGTCTGGCGCAGATTGCCGAAGTGCTCGAAGTTCTGCCCGGTTGGTTCTTTGGCGTGCCCGAAGCGGCCGACGCGCCGGGGAGTTCTTCGCGCGCGGTAATTGAGCTGGTCCGCAACTTTTCGCGCATCGAGGACGAGCGTGTGCGCACCCATCTCATGGCATTGATGCGGTCATTGTCGGGCAGTGGCGAGGGCGAGTCCGCGGAGCTGGAGGGCCAACGCCCGCAGGCCAATGGCGGCATCAGCGGCCAGGCCTGAACCGTTCAAGCGCTTGAAATCAAACGGCGGCGCGGATGTTTTCGGCCGCTTCTGCGGGCTTGCCGGCTTCTTCCCAGCACCAGGCAGAAGGATTGGCCAGCAGGGCGCGCACCAGCTTGTTGTTGATCGCGTGGCCGGGCTGGACGGCGTCATAGGCTCCGGCAATCGGCGCGCCGGCGAGCATCAAATCGCCCACAGCGTCGAGCATCTTGTGGCGGATGAACTCATCTTCCACGCGCAGGCCTTCAGGGTTCATGATGCCTTCGTCGCCGATCACCACAGCGTTTTCGAGCGAGCCGCCACGGGCAAGGCCCATGGAGCGCAGCATATCGACATCGCGGGCGAAGCCGAAGGTGCGGGCAAAGGCGAGATCGCGGGCAAAGCTGCCGGGGACGAGGCGCAGGGCCATCTGCTGAACGCCGATGGTCTGGTCGGTATATTCGATGCGGGCGCGCATGGTGAGGCTGTCATCGGCGACCGGTGAGAGCGAGGCGCGCTTGGGGCCGTCAATAACTTCAACCTTTTCAAGCACGCGGATGCGGCGGCGCAGGGCGCCCTGGGCCTTGAGGCCGGCGAGCATCATCAGCTCGTAGAAGACCGAAGAGGAGCCGTCCATGATGGGGACTTCCTGGGCGTCGATTTCAACGATGAGGTTGTCGATGCCGAGGCCCGCGATGGCGGCGAGCAGGTGTTCGACGACCGCGACAGAGACGCCATGTTCATTGGCGATAGTGGTGCCGAGCTGGGTGTCGCTGACGGTCTCGGCATGGGCGAGGACCGTGCCGGTGCCTTTGGGGACATCGGTGCGCAGGAACACAATCCCTGTGTTTACAGGGGCAGGGCGCAGGTTCAGGCGGGCGCGCACGCCGCTGTGCACGCCGACACCGGCGCAGCTTACGGCTTTCGCGAGAGTGTGTTGCATGTCGCCCATGAAACCAGACACCTGAATTGCGGCTGCACGGGGCGCAGCCTTCGGAGTCCATTTGGCAATGCTGGGGGAAAGCATCAAAACACGCGATATTGCGTGTTGTTACAATCCGGGACGCTGGAACGGGCTAGTGCATTGTAAAATATAGGGACATTCGTGTAACAAAGCGTGTCACCGCAGGGCCACACTGCGCCTGATTCCGGACAAACGCGGACAAATCAGGACAAAACGGGACACGCCCGGACGGGTGGGTCCGGGCGTGTCGGGTCTGTTCAGGCGGTCAGCTCAGTTATTGGCGGACCGGCGCAGGAAGGCGGGGATTTCCAGATCGGCATCGTCAAACGGGGCCGGTTTGGGGTGGTCCTCGGGCGATGTGACGATCTGCGAAGGCACGGCGGGCACGTCGCTGGTGTCGTTCTGGCCCTGCGGCGTCGGGCGGCGCCAGCCGAAGAGGTTGGCAAAGCCGGCGGACGGGGTTTCGCGCGCAGGACGGTCCGGGGCAGGCGCTTCCTTGCGGCCTGAGAAGACGCCGGGCATCGGAGCGTCGGCCTCGGGCTCATCGTCCGCCACAGCTTCGGCGTCTGCCATCACCGGCCTGGCGGCGGCAGGCTGAGGGCGCGTGATCACGACCGGGCGGTCTTCATCTTCGGCGTTGGCGGCGACGGGCACAGCGCTGTCGTCTTCGGCAACGGTTTCTTCAACCAGGGTTTCGAGCATTTCCTCGACACCGGCATCGGCCTCTATTGCGGCGGGGACTTCCTCGACCGGGGCGGCGACGGGCTGGCGCACGCTGCCGGTGGCGGGCTGGGCGGCGGGCAGGCGGCGTGCGGCTTCATCGAGACCGGCAGCCACCACGGAGACGCGGATACGGCCTTCCAGCTCTGTATCGAAGGCCGAGCCGATGATGATGTTGGCTTCAGGATCTGCCTCGCGGCGGATTTCGTTGGCGGCCTCGTCCAGCTCGAACAGGGTCATGTCATAGCCGCCGGTGATGTTGATCAGCACGCCTTTGGCGCCGCGGATCGTGACATCGTCGAGCAGGGGGTTGTCGATGGCGGCGCGAGCCGCGTCGAGGGCGCGGGTTTCGCCGGTGGCTTCGCCCATGCCCATCAGGGCGGTGCCCATGCCGGTCATGATGGCGCCGACGTCGGCGAAGTCGAGATTGATCAGGCCGGGCATGACGATGAGATCGGTGATGCCGCGCACGCCGTTATAGAGCACGTCATCGGCCATGCGGAAGGCGTCCGCAAAGGTGGTGCGGTCGTTGGCGATGCGGAAGAGGTTCTGGTTGGGCACGACGATCATCGTGTCGACATGGCTGCGGATGCGCGCGAGGCCTTCCTCGGCGAGCTTCATCCGGTGGGAGCCTTCAAAGCCGAACGGCTTGGTGACCACGGCGATGGTGAGGATGCCCATTTCCTGCGCGGCGCGTGCGATGACCGGCGCGGCGCCGGTGCCGGTGCCCCCGCCCATGCCCGCGGCGATGAACACCATATGGGCGCCTTCAAGATGGAGGCGGATTTCCTCGAGTGATTCTTCAGCGGCGCGGGCGCCAATTTCAGGACGCGCGCCAGCGCCGAGACCGCCAGTGGTCTCAAGGCCAAGCTGGAGCTGCATCTCGGCGCGCGAGCGGGCGAGGGCCTGCGCGTCGGTGTTGGCGACGACAAATTCGACGCCCTGGAGGTTTGCCTCGATCATGTTGTTGACGGCGTTGCCGCCGGCACCGCCTACGCCAAAAACGACGATTTTGGGTCTGAGTTCTTGGGTCATCGTGCGCCTGTTCTCACAATTTCGCGTCCCGCCGGGCCGTATGAGCCCCCACCATCGCGTGGGGGGGCTAAAAAACGCTTAAGTGAATGTGGATGGCGCGAGAAACTTTTCAGGGAAACTTCTTCAGAAATTTTCCTTCAGCCAGCGCAGCGCTGTATTCACCAAAGTGCCTGAACCGGCAGTATCCTCTGTTGATGCCACGCCAGCCCGCGCTGCATCTGCAAACCCCAACTCCGGATAGAGTATCAGGCCCGACGCTGTGGAGAAAGCCGGTGTTGCCAGTGCCTCGCCCAGAAATTCGGCAATCACCGGCCGGCCGAGGCGCACGGGCGCGCGCAGATAGCGGCTGGCGACTTCGCGGATGCCGGGAAGCTGGCTGGCCCCGCCGGTCAGCACGACGCGGTGGGGGAGGACCTTGCGCACATCGCTGGTTTCCAGAAGCTGAGCGACCAGTTCGAAGGTTTCCTCGATGCGCGGCGCAATGATGCGGGCAATCTCGCCGCGCTCGGTGCGGGTGGCATGCAGGCGGCCGTCATCCCCGAGGCGGGCGGCTTCGACCCGCTCGGCAAGGCCGGGGCCTTCAAGGTCTGCGGTGCCGAACATGGTTTTGATCCGCTCGGCGGCCGCAAAGGTGGTTCCCAGGCCCTGGGCAAGGTCTGCGGTGACATGCTGGCCACCGGCCGGCACGAGGCCGAGCCAGGCGGGCGCGCCATTGAGAAAGACCGAAACAGCGGTAATCCCGGCGCCCATGTCGATACAGATGGTGCCGTTCTCAAGCTCGTCCTCGATCAGCGTGCCAAGGCCCGAGGCGATGGAGGAGGGGACAAGTTTGGTGATGCCCAGATGCGCCCGGCCAACGCATTCGATCAGATTGCGGACGATGGATCTGGGCGCGGTGATTACCGCCATGCGGACATGCAGCGTGTTGGCGATCATGCCGACGGGCTGGCGCACGCGGCCGGCGGCGCGGTCAATCGTGTAGACGACGGGCCAGGCGGCCAGAACATCTGAATTCTTCTGCGGCACACGGGCAATGGCCTGGGCATGCAGGCGGCGCACATCGCGCCCCGTGACCGGGCGCCCACCGGGCTCGATCTGGGCCTCGACAAGGCAGGAGACAACTTGCGGGCCGCTGACGCCGAGGATGACTTCGCTGATCGGTTCGCCCGCTTCGCGTTCGGCGTCTTCCACGGCCACACGGATGGTGCGCTCCAGGCCGTCCATATCGGTAATGCCGCTGCCATTATAGCCGCGCGTCTGCTGGCGCCCGGCGCCGAGGATCTGAATGCGGCGCGGGCCGGAGCCATCCGGGCGACCGATGAGACAGGTGGTTTTCGAGCAGCCGATGTCGAGGGCGGCGACGGTGCCGGCGCGCTGGCTCTGAAGGCGGGCGAGGCGTTTTGCCGAGAGGTTTGCCATCAGGTGCGCTCACCGGCGGGGGCGAGGGGGGCGGCGAGTTTGGCTTCCTCGGAGACGCGCAGATAGACACGGCCGCGCGAGCGCAGGTCGATCATGTCGAGCGGGCGCTGGGTCAGCGCGGTGCGCACCTGCAGCTTGGCGAGGCGGTCCATTGCGGGCTCAAGCGCTTCATCTTCGGGCAGGCGAACCGTCACGCCACTGACGAAGCGCATGTCCCAGCGGCGTTCGCCGACGCGGGTGGCGACGGCGACGCGGTCGTTGATGTCGGGCGAAGCGGCCAGCGCGCGCGTCAGCTGGGGCGCTGCTTCAGGCGCGCCGAGACCGGCCAGGCGGAGGAGGTGGCCATGATCTTCAGACTTGGCATCGGGCAGGATGCGGCCGAGGCCATCGACCACTTTCCAGTCGCGTCCATCATGCCAGAGGGCGACGGGTTCAGCGGCCTCGGCGAGGATCACGACCTGGCCGGGCCAGAGGCGGTGTACACGGACGTTGAGGACGTTCTTGGTGGCTTCAACGCGGCGGCGGATGACATAGGGATCTGCGCGGAACATGTTCTCGCCCGGCTCGATCATCGCGGCGGCGCGCACTTCATCGGCGAGCGCCGGGTTCAATTCGAGGCCAATCACGGAGACCGAGCGCACATCGACGCCGGCAAGGCGGGCGGTGTCGTCCATGAAGCCGCCAAAGCGCGAGCCGATCTGCGACATCGACCCGCCCATCCAGGCAGCGGTGGCAACCAGAATGGCGATCAGCATCACGATGCCGAAAATCACCGAGGAAACGCGCACTTCCTCGCCGGTGGTCTCGTCAATGATGGTGGCGGGCGCGCGGCGGCGGCCGGGAACAGTCTGGTTACGCTCTATCTTTGGCATGAGGCGTCCTCGATCATCCAGGCGACGAGGTCTTCGAAACTCATGCCCATATGCGCGGCCTGCTCGGGCACGAGCGAGGTCGGCGTCATGCCGGGCTGGGTATTGGTTTCGAGGATCACGAGCCGGTCCTTCTGTTCGTCATAGCGGAAGTCCGAGCGTGTAGCGCCGCGACAGCCAAGCGCCCGGTGCGCGAGCAGCGCGGCGTCCATCGCCGCCTCCGTCACTTTCGCGGGCAAGTCTGCCGGGATCACATGCCTTGATCCACCAGCCGCGTATTTTGCATCAAAATCGTAATAGTCCCTTAAGGTCGTGATTTCCGTGACAGCCAGGGCCCGGTCGCCCAGCACGGCGACGGTCAGCTCGCGGCCGGGGATGTATTCTTCCGCCATCAGATAATCGCCATAGCGCCAGTTCGGGCCGGTCAGCTCGTGAGGCGGGCCGTTGGCGCCTTCGCGCACGATCAGCACGCCGAAGCTGGAGCCTTCGTTCACCGGCTTGACCACGTAAGGCGGGGGCAGGGCATGGGCGGCGGCGGCCTCTGCGCGGGTGACGCGCTTGTCAGCGGCAACATCGAGACCGGCGCTGCGATAGACGGCTTTGGATTTGAGCTTGTCCATGGCGAGGGCAGACGCGAGCACGCCGGAATGGGAGTAGGGCAGGCCCATCACTTCGAGCAGGCCCTGCACGCAGCCATCCTCGCCCCAGGGGCCATGAAGCCCGTTGAGCACCACATCGGGCTCGGCCTCTGCCAGCTGGCTCGCCAGTTCACGGGTCACGTCGATCTCGGTCACGTCATAGCCGGCCTTGCGGGCGGCGGCGGCCATCTGCTGGCCGGAAGACAGGGAGACCGGCCGTTCCGAAGACCAGCCGCCATAAATCACTGCTACCCGTTTCGTGTCCCGCTTCATGGGAAATCTCCTCCTGCCGGCCTACTGCCGCGTCTCGCATGCCTTGATGCCGTGTCGTGGTGAATACCGACTTAAGACGCAGGGGCGGGCGGCTGTCAGGCGGGGGCGGGGCGGTTTTGCGGCAGATTACCGAAATATCATGTGGGGCTTTGCAAGAAAGTGCTTGACTACATCCGTGGTCAATATTGATAAGCGGCAAACAGATACTGAAAAACGGTAATTTCGGGCGGCGGGAGGCTGTCTCGGGGGACCAGGCGAAAAACCGGAGATTGACCCATGCTGCTGAAGACCCTGCTTCTCGGAAGCCTTGCTGCGATTGCATTGACGGGGGCGGCGATTGCCGACGATACCAGTACGGACCGTTCCGTTTATGCGGCGGAGGACTTTGCCCAATATGGCCCGGTCAATGCGCTGGACATGGTGCGCCGCATTCCCGGCTTTGCGATCCAGAGCGATGACAGCGGCAATCGCGGCTTTGGCCAGGCGCGGGGGAATGTGCTGATCAACGGGCAGCGGGTGTCGGCCAAGGACAATGGCGCGCAGACGGCGCTGGGGCGGATCGCGGTGGCGCGCGTGGTGCGCATCGAGGTGCTGGACGGGACGCAGCTGGATATTCCGGGGCTGAGCGGCAAGGTGGTCAACGTCATCACCGACGGCGAGGGCACGACCGATGGCACCTGGCGCTACAAGATTCGCCTGCGGGAAAACCTGCCGCCCTCGCTGAATGAAGGCACGCTGACGCTGGCCGGGGCGAAAGGCGCGCTGAGCTGGAGCGTTGAGGCCGACAGCGCGCCCCAGCGGGCGGCAGACGCTGGCTGGCGGCTGATCGCGGACGGGCAGGGCGCCCTGCTGGAACAGCGCGAGGAGGACTACACCCGCGTGATCGACGACATTTCCCTCTCCGGGTCGCTCGGCTGGAAACCGGCGAGCGGGGTGATTGCCAATCTCAATGGCAAGATCGGCGTGTGGGAGATGGACGGCAAGCAGATTTCCAAGACCTATCCGCTGGGCGGGGCAGAGGGGCGGCGCCTGTTCCGCTTTGCCGAGGATGAGTGGAATGCCGAGCTGGGCGGGGACTATGAATTCGGCGCGGGGCCGGGCCGGCTGAAATTCATCGGCCTGGCGCGCCATGAGCACAGCCCCTTCGTGGACCGCTTCCTGATGGCGGGGCTCGATGGGTCTGGCCAGTATGCCTCCAATTTCGAGCAGACGGTGGACGAGGGCGAATACATTCTGCGCAGCGAATATGCCCTGCAAACGGGGCAGGGGCGCGACTGGCAGATTTCGGCTGAGGGCGCGTTCAACTTTCTGGAGGCCGAAACCGGCCTTGAGGAAGCCAATGGCGGCGGGCCGCTGGTGCCCGTGCCGCTGGACCTGGCCAACACCCGCGTGGAGGAGCGCCGCGGCGAGGTGATCCTCACCCATGGGCGCACGCTGACACCCAAGCTCAGCCTGCAGATTTCCGGCGGGATGGAATATTCCGAGCTCACACAATCGGGCGACGCGGAGAATGCGCGCGAATTTACCCGGCCCAAGGGCTTTGGCAGCCTTTCCTGGCAGCAGAGCGATACGCTGAAACTCGTCGGCAAGGTGGAGCGGCGGGTTGGCCAGCTCGACTTTTATGATTTTATCTCATCGGTGAACCTCGACCTTGGCAATGGCCAGTCCGGCAATGCCGAGATCGTGCCCAACCAGTCCTGGCGCTATTCGCTCGAAGCGCAGAAGGATTTCAAGGGCTGGGGCGCCTCCACCGTGCGCCTGATCTATGTCGATCTGGAAGACGTGGTCGACCAGGTGCCGATTGGCGAGGGCGCGGGGCCGGGCAATATTGCCAGCGCCACGGCCTATGCGGTGGAAACCGAATCGACGCTGAAGCTCGCCAAGCTCGGCTTCACCGGCGCGGAGATCACCGCCAAGGGCCGCTATTATGATACCGAGGCGGACGATCCGGTGACCGGCATCCGCCGCTCGATCAACGGCCATCTGATTTATGATTACAATATCGAGCTGCGCCAGGATGTTCCGAGTACGAACATCGCCTGGGGCGTGATCCTGGAGGGCTTCAAGCAGGAGCCTTATTACCAGCTGTCAGAGGCTGAACTTTCCGGCAACGAGCCGGCCTTCCTGATGGCCTATCTCGAACACAAGGACATCGCCGGCATGACCGGCACAATCGCCATCGGCAACCTCACCAACCAGAAAGACACCTACTGGCGCCGCATCTATGACGGCGACCGGAACGGGCCCCTGACGCGCACGGAGGAATATTCGCGGTCATTCGGGGGGATTGTGACGGTGGAATTGAAGGGGAAGTTTTGAGGGGGGTATTTGTGACAACTCACTTAGACCCTGCTAGTTTTCTATCAATTGTGAACGCAAGCGCTCCAATCAATGAAATAATTCCCCATTGAAAACAGTTCTTGCTCTCCCATCTATCTCACAATTCTAGTTTTGGTTGGGTGGGAAAGTGGCGAACCAATATCCTTACGTCTCTTCAGCAGGCTCTATTGGCCAAGCTTTGGAGCAGTTTCGTAAGAAACTGCCTCAGACTATAGATTCCGATACGTTGAAACAGTTGGAGCTAGCTCCAAACAATGAATCCTATTTGATCAATGTATTGAAGTTCATCGGGATCGTAGATGAAGCAGGCAAAGCTGACTCGAAGAAGTCAGAGATATTCTACGCAGACGATACGCAGTATATAGCAGGGTTATCAGAACTTATTGAAGCAGCCTACTCTTCATTGTTCGATCTACATGGGGCGGTCGCTTGGAACCTCGACAAGGGAAAGCTGACGAGTTTTTTCCGGCAGGCGGACAAGACTAGCGAAATTGTAGGAGGTAGGCAGACAAATACTTTTGTTGCTCTAGCGGTTGCCGCGAAAAAGAGGGATGGAGTGGAGGATAAAGGAACATCTAACGGAACTTCAAAACCCAAAAAGTCTCCCAAGCCAACTGTGGTAGCCAAGAAGACGACAGTTGCCGAGCAGACAACTGTCGAGTTGGCAAAACCGAATGGCTCCCCAGTGTCACTCAATGTCCGAATTGAAGTAGTTCTTCCTTCGAATTCTACTAAGGAAACTTACGACAATATATTTAAGAGCATTCGAGAGAACCTGATTGACTGAGCCGTACAATGGATCTCGACAAATTTGAAAAGTTGGTGCGGTCGGCCAAGCAGATTTCTTCTGGCGAAGAGCCCCGACAATCACATCCGTTTTTAGACCGGAGCGTCCATCAATCATTTCCTCCGAAAGTTAGGAAACTATTTGATGATGGTCATTGTGCCGAGGCTACATTTGAGGCCTGCAAGTTCTTCGATAGAAGAGTTGCGCAAGCTAGTGGTATATCTGAATCCGGATTTACCTTAATGATGAAGGCGTTCAGCGAGAAGAATACGATAATTAAAGCCACCTTGCTCCAAGGCGAATCTGGAGAGAACGAGCAGGTTGGAATTAAACATATCGCCGCTGGAATGATGTCTGCCATGCGTAATCCTAAAGGGCATGAGTATGATTTAATGGATTCGCCAGATGTTTGTCTGGATCAGCTTTCCATAATCTCTGCGCTTATGCGCCAAATTGAATCTGCTCACGGTGACATATTCTAATAAGAAGCAAGCGTAGGGTGGATTGAGTGGAGCGATACGCACCGTTTGGGATTGAGATGGCGGGTTACGCCTTCGGCTAACCCGCCCTACGGGATGGGTTGCTCTCCGCCCCCTAGACCCTCTGCACACGTCCCATGCGGCGGACTTCCCAGCGGAGTTCCACGCCTGAATTTTCCAGCACCCTTGCCCGGACCAGTTCGCCGAGGGCTTCGAGGTCGGCGGCGGTGGCGTCGCCCGTGTTGATCAGGAAGTTGCAATGCAGGGGCGAGACCTGCGCGCCGCCGACTTTCAGGCCGCGGCAGCCGGCGGCGTCGATCAGTTTCCAGGCGGAGCGCTGATCGGGCGTGCCCGGAGGGTCGGGATTAGCGAAGGTGGAGCCGGAGGTTTTTTCTTTTATGGGCTGGGTTTGCGCGCGGCGGGCCTGAAGGGCGGCGATGTCTGCGCTGATCGCTTCGGGGTCGCCAGCGCCGGTGCCTTCCAGGATGAGGCGGGTGACGATCAGGTCGTCTGGCAAATCGGTATGGCGATAGGAGAAGTGGGCCTCGGGCAGGGCGCCGGGCTTGCCGGGGCCGCGATAGGCGACGCGGCTGCCATCGCGGCGGAAGCCATGCAGGGCGACGAGGCGGTCGCGTAGCTCGCTGCCATAGCAGCCGGCATTGGTGCGGGTGGCCCCGCCCAGCGAGCCGGGAATGCCGGAGAGGAATTCGAGGCCCGTGATGCCGTTGGCGGCCGCCGCTTTGGCGACGGCAAGATCGAGCGCGCCGGCGCGGGCGGTGAGCGTGATGCCGTCAAGGGCTTCGATCTCGCCCCAGTATTTGCCCATCAGGCGGATGACGATACCGGGAATGCCGCCATCACGGACGATGAGGTTTGAGCCCACGCCCAGCGGGGTGACAGGGATGGCGGGGTCGAGCGCCTTGAGGAAGGCTTCGAGGTCTTCCTCATCGGCGGGCAGGAAGAGGGCGTCTGCCGGGCCGCCGACGCGGAACCAGGTATAAGGCGCAAGCTCCGCCCCGCGCAGCAGCTTGCCGCGCACGTCTGGCAAGGTGGGGAGCAGATCGGGAGAGGGGGATGTGGGGGTCATGGCTGCAACGGGTTTCCTGCAACCGCGCGCCCTGTCAAGCCAGCTGCCGGGCCAGCCACCGAGTCAGCCGCCGGGGGCAGGGCCTCAGCGCTGAGGCCCGCCGGGGGGCAGTTCGCCGCGGGCGAGACCGCCCTGGGCGAGGCGCCGGTCTTCCTTCTCGGGCTTTTCCGGGGCGGCGAGGCTGGCGATTGCGATGTCGCCCGCGCTGTCCTGATAGGTGGCGGCCAGCTGGAGGATCACCGTGTAGAATTCTTCATAGGTCACGATCCGGTCGAGATTGGGGTCGAAGCGGACGGGGTTGGCGAGGGTATCGTCGCGCACGGGCATGCCGGCGGCCCAGGCCTGCTGTTCCAGCGCGGTCAGCTCGCCATCGCCATTGGCATCGGCCAGCTGGTAGGCGGCGGTGATGCCGGTGCGCAGTTCTTCCTGGGAAATCACGCCGTCGCGGTTTGCGTCGAAGCTGACGATCAGCACGCCGCCGGGAACGAGGCGTTCCGCCTTACCGCCGGGCAGGGCCATCTTGTCAGGCTGGCCTGCGCCCTGGCCGGGCAGGCGCACGATGTCGTCGATGTCGGCCAGCTCGGCATCGGCCAGCTGTTCATTGGTGAGTTCGGCGGTTTTGGTTTCCGCGTCATCGCCGGACGCCCCTGCGGTAAACGGCAGGGCGAGGGACAGGGCAAGGCAGGCAATAAGAGTGCGCATGCGGGGTAAGCTCCTGAAGGGCAGGCCGGTTTAACCTAAGTAGGTGTGGCGTCTTTGCAACACCTATCTGCAGGCTGGGGAATGCCTACACCGGCCGATCTGAACGCAGCCTGACGGAAGCAGTATTAACCCCGCCTTAACGCTCGCAGCACCATTCATTAACCAGTATAAACCTTCGCGAGTCGCGGCGTCGTTGGCGCGCGGCCGGCAATGATCGGCGTATGGCGCGCCAAAATAGAGGCCCGGTAGCTCGATGACCGCTGAACAGATGCCCATTCTGATGGCTATTGGCACCGCGCTGCTGGCGCTTGGGGCGTTGCTCTGGGCGCTGCGGGTGTCGGATGGCGCGCGCGGGGCGGCCAAACGCTACCGCGAAGTGGCCGGGGACCGCGAAACCGAGAATGCCGGGCTTAAATCTGTGTTAGGTGCGCATCCGGGCGTTATCCTTGTCTGGCAGGGCGACGCGCTGGAGCTGGACGGGGACGAGATTACTCCGCCGGAGCTTTATGGTTCGCCGGTGGCGCTGGCGGGGCTTTTGAGTTTTACCGATGATGCGATCTCGCCGGACCCGGCGGTGCGCATCGTTGAGGGGCTCGCCGATCTGGAAGCGCGCGACTCGGCAGGGCAGGACACGACGCTGCGCATCCGCCTGCGGGAACTGCGCGAGAGCGGCCAGCCTTTCTCGCTGACGATCATCGGCACCTCGGGACGTTTCCTGGAAGCTGACGGGCGCACGGCGGGCGTGCGCGCGGTGGTCTGGATCAACGACACGACGATCAAGGGGCTGGAGGAAAGCTCGGCCCGCGGCAAGCTGGAAGAGGCGCGGCAGGTGATTGCGCGCGACCCGACGGCGTTCCTCGACATGCTGGGCAAGGCGCCGTTCCCGGCCTGGCGGGTTTCGGGCATGGGGCGCCTGCAATGGGCCAACCCTGCCTATATCGAAGCGGTTGATGGCGGCAATCTCGACCGCGTGCTGGAGCGTCAGCTGATGCTCGACCAGGCGGTCAGCGAGCAGGCGCGCAAGACGATCACCGACGGCGCCGAGCATGACGAGACCCGGCATATCGTGGTCAACAACCAGCGCCGGGCCATGCGCGTGCTGACCTTTGCCCTGTCGGGCGGGGCCGGGTGTATGGCGTTTGACGTGACCGAGCAGGAGAACTCCCGTGAGGAGCTCAACCGCCATGTGCGCGCCCATGACGAGACGCTGAACCATGTGGCCGACGCGGTGGCGATCTTCGGGCCGGACCGGAAGCTGAACTTCTACAACAAGGCGTTCCGCGACATGTGGGACCTGGAGGAGACCTTCCTCCTCGACCGGCCAAGCCATGGCCAGCTGCTGGACCGGCTGCGCGAGAAGAAAAAGCTCCCGGCCCGGATGAACTATGCCGAATGGCGCGCCGAGGAGATTTCCTATTATCTCGACATCGACGGGGTGAAGGAAGACAAGTGGTCGCTGCCCGATAACCGCACGCTTTCTGTCACACGCCAGCGCCACCCGATGGGCGGTTTGCTGGTCCTGTTCAAGGACATCACCGACCACCTTTCGCTGCAGACGCGCTTCAACGCGCTGATCAAGACGCAGTCTTCGACGCTGGACAATCTGCATGAGGCCGTTGCCGTGTTCGGATCGGACGGGCGGCTGCGCCTGCACAACCGGGCGTTCGAGCGGGTGTGGGATATTCCCGCCGACCGGCTGAAAGACCGCCCTGATTATGCCGATGTGATCAGCGGCTGCGTGCCGTTGTTTCATGACATGGACATCTGGGACGCGATCAAGGTGCACATCACTGACCCCACCGCGCGCCAGTCCACCACTGGTGAGATGCGCCGGTCTGACGGCTCGCTGCTGACCTATCTGACCCATCCGCTGCCGGATGGAAATACGATGATCGCCTTTGCCGATGTCACGGCCACGCGCCGGGTGGAATCGGCGCTGCGCGACCGGGCCGAAGCGTTCGAGGCGGCCGACCGGCTGAAGACCGAGTTTGTGCGCAATGTGAGCTATCAGCTGCGCTCGCCGCTCACCACGATCTTTGGCTATGCCGAACTGCTGGAGACCCAGCGCAATGGCCCGCTGACCGAGCGGCAGACAGACCACGTCCGCGCCATTCTTTCCGCGTCGGACCATCTCAACAAGCTGATCGAGAACATTCTGGATCTTGCGCTGATCGAGGCCGGGCGTCTCGATCTGGAGCTCAGCGAGCTGGATCTGGAAGAGGTGATCCATCAGAGCGTGGAACTGGTCGTGTCGAAGGCCGAAGACACCGAGGTTTCGGTGCGCGCCGACATTACCGGGCGGCTCGGCCAGATGCGGGGCGATGAGCGCCGGATCAAACAGGTATTGTTCAACCTCATCTCCAACTCGCTGCGCTTTACCGAGCCGGGCGGGGAGATTGTGGTGTCCGCACAGCGCATGGGCGACATGATTACCCTCAGTGTACGGGACAATGGATCGGGCCTTGAGGCCGACAAGCGCGCCACCAGCTTTGACAGCTTTGTCTCCGGTGACCAGCGCGGCGCGGGGCTCGGCCTGGCGCTCGTGAAACACTTCATCCATCTGCATGGCGGCACGGTGGGCATGAAATCGGTCGATGGCGGCGGGCTGGAGGTGACCTGCTGGTTGCCCTCGCAGGCGCCGGTTACCGCGTCGCTGCCCCCCAGCCAAAGCGCGTTCGAGCCCCAGCCCACGGCGCACTGATCCGGCATTTCCGGCCCAAAGAAAAAGCCCGGCCTCATCGTGAGGCCGGGCTTTTGCGTTGAGGGGCATTACGGGCGCCTTACTCTTTTAAGGGCAAAGGCGGCGCGGGTTTGCGAGGCTCGAGGCAATAGCGTCTGGCCTCGCCCCCTCATCCCTAACCCCTCCTTCTCCCCCTGGGGGAGAAGGGGTTTTGCGGGTCAGACCGGGTCTTTTGCCCGGAAGACGTCTTCGTCCAGGTCGCCTTCCCATTTGGCGACGGCTGTGCCGACAGCAAGGTCACCGGTGATGTTGGTCACTGTGCGCATCATGTCGAGGATACGGTCGAACGGGAACAGGACGGCGATGATCAGCACGATCTGTTCGGGGTTGGCGCCGACGATGCTGAGCGTGGTGGTGGCCAGCAGCAGGCTGACCGAGGGCACGCCCGCCGTGCCGATCGAGACCAGTGTCGCCATGAGAATGATGGTCAGATACATGCTCGGCTCCATCGGGATGCCAAGCGCCTGAACGGCAAAGAGGGCGATCAGCCCCTGGTAGAGCGCCGTGCCGTCCATGTTGATCGTGGCGCCCAGCGGCAGGACCGAGGAGGCAATCGGCTTGCCGATGCCGAGATTCTTGGTGGCGCAGGAAATCGTCATTGGCAGGGTGGCGTTGGAAGAGGAGGTCGAGAAGGCCACCATCTGCGCGTCAAACACGCCGCGCAGGAAGGGAAGGAGCGGCAGGCGCAGCACGCCCTTCACGATGAAGCCATAGGTGAACAGGATGTGCAGGATACAGGCGCTGTAATGGGCCAGCGTCATCTTGCCGAGTACGGTGAGCACGCTGAGCCCCCGGTCTCCCATCACCCAGGCCATCAGGGCCAGCACGCCCAGCGGCGCGGTTTCCATAACGATCAGGGTCAGCTTCATGATCGCTTCAGAGGCTGAGGCGAAGAGCTTTTCGACCGGCTTGCCCGCTTCCCCGGCCATCATGATGCCGATGCCCAGAAGGATGGCAAAGAAGATGATCTGCAACACATCGCCCCTGGCGAGGGCATCAATCGGATTTTTCGGGATGATCGAGAGCAGCGTATTCATCAGCTGCTCGCCCACCGTGCCGGGCGGCGCGTTGGCGGCGAGGCGCGAGCGGGTTTCTTCAATGTCTGTGGTCGAGGCGATGGACGTATCAAAGCCCGCGCCGGGTTGAACCAGCGTCCCCATCAGCAGGCCGAAGCAGATCGCGAAGACGGTGGTGATCATATACATCGCCATCGCGCGGCCGCCGAGGCTGCCGAGACGTTTGGGATCGCCCATTGCCAGCACGCCGGAAACCAGGGTGGTGAAGATCAGTGGCACAACCAGCATCTGGATCAGGCTGATGAAGGCGTCGCCGACCGGCTTGAACCAGGTGGTGACGAGTTCGCTGCCCCGCTCCGGGCCAAGGCCATAGCGGAAGGCCAGACCTATCAGCGTGCCCAGGACGAGGCCGAGCAGCACACGCTTCCACAGATCGATTGCAAACCAGGCCTTCATACGCCACTCCCAGCAGTTACCCTGAGGCAACGGTAGGGGGCAGGGCTGGAGAAGGCAACTGTCGGGGCTGCAGCGATTGCGCCAGCGCTTGCCATTGGGGCAGGGGCGGCCCTATCAGCAGGCAGATGACCCCTTCTGAGGCCCTTCCGATTGATGAGGCGATGCCGGAGATCCTCCGCGCATTGGCGGCAGGGCCGCGCCTTGTGCTGGCCGCTCCGCCGGGCGCGGGCAAGACAACGCGCGTGCCGCTCGCTCTGGCGGGGCTGCTGGGCGCGCCGGGCGTGATCGAGGGGCGCATCATCCTGCTGGAACCCCGACGGGTGGCCGCCCGCATGGCGGCCGAGCGGATGGCGTCCTCGCTGGGCGAGCGCGTCGGCCAGACCATCGGTCTCACCACCCGTGTGGACCGCAAAGTTTCCAGGGGCACCCGCATCGAGGTTATCACCGATGGCCTCTTCACCCGCCGTATCCTGGCCGATCAGGAACTGACCGGCATTGGCGCGGTGGTGTTTGACGAATTTCACGAACGGCGCCTGAACGCCGATCTCGGCCTGGCCCTCGCGCTGGAGGTGCAATCCATCCTGCGGGAAGACCTCCGCCTTCTGATCATGTCGGCCACGCTGGACACGGGCGCGGTCTCCCGCGCCATTGATGCCCCGGTGATCGAGAGCGAGGGGCGGATGTATCCGGTGGAGACACGCTATCTCGGCAAGTCCGACGACCGGATCGAGGACCGGATGCCCAAGGTGATCCGCCAGGCCCTGCGAGAGGAGCCGGGCTCTGTGCTGGCCTTCCTGCCGGGCGCGCGGGAGATCAACCGCACGGCCGAAGCGCTGACAGGGCTCGGGCCGGACATCCTCATCGCTCCGCTCTATGGCGCGCTTTCGCCGGGCGAACAGGACGCTGCCGTCTCGCCCGCCCCGCCGGGCAAGCGGAAGATCGTGCTGGCGACTGACATTGCCGAAAGCGCGCTGACGATTGAGGGGGTACGGATCGTTATCGATTCGGGCCTCTCGCGCGTGGCGGAGGAAGACCTGGGCGGGCTGGGCAGCCGGCTGACGACTGTGAGGGCCTCGCGGGCTTCGGCAGACCAGCGCCGGGGGCGGGCAGGGCGCACATCGCCGGGCGTCTGCTATCGCCTCTGGGATGAAGCCGCCACGCGCGGCCTGATGGCAGCGCCGACGCCGGAAATTCTGGTTACGGATCTTTCCGGCCTTGCTCTCACGCTGGCGGAATGGGGCGCGCCGGACGCTGGCGCGCTGACCTGGATGGACGCGCCACCTGCCGGAAAGCTGAAAGGCGCGCGCGCCGGGCTCATCGCGCTGGGCGCGCTGGACGCAGACGGGGTGCTGACCCCGCGCGGCAAGGAAATGGCGCGCCTGCCGCTGCCGCCGCGCCTTGCCGCGCTGGTGGCGTCGGCCCCCGGCGCGCCCGAGAAAGCCCTCGCCGCCGAGATTGCCGCTATGATGGGCGAGCGCGGCATGGGCGGGGACAGCAGTGATCTCACCCAGCGTCTCCAGCGTTTCCGCACCGATGGCAGCCCGCGCGCCCGCGCGCTGAAGCAGCAGGCCAAAAGCTGGGGCGGGGGAGAGACGCCGGGCGGCGATCTGGCAAAGCTGCTCGCCCGCGCCTGGCCTGACCAGGTGGCGCGGCGGCGGCCGGGCAGCGCGGGCAGCTATCTCATGGCTTCGGGGCGCGCGGCAGGTGTTCAGCCCTCTGACGGTTTGGCCAAGTCTGACTGGCTGGTCGTGGCTGATCTGGGCGGGGCGGCGAAGGAGCCCCGCATCCTGCTGGGCTTGCCTGTCACCGAGGCAGAGGCGCTCGCCAGCCAGAAGACCATAACCGAAGAACGGGCCGCGTTTGATCCGAAGACGGGCAAGTTCACCGCCCGGCGCGTCAAGGCGCTGGGCGCGATTGTCCTCTCCGAAGCGCCGCTGCCCAAGCCTTCGGCAGAGGCGGCAGCCACCGCAATGCTGGCAGCGATCGAGACGGATGGATTTGCAGCCATCGGCGCGGGTGATGTGATTGAGGAAACCCTCAGCCGTCTGCGTATTCTCGCCGAAGCCGGCCTGATCGAGGCGCCGGATATTTCGCCAGAAAGCCTCGTGTCGGGGGCGCCGGTCTGGCTGAAGCCCGCCCTGAAGCGGCGCGGGGCGCAGCTGCCCGAAGATCACGATGTGCGTGAAGCGCTGGTCCAGTCGCTCGATTGGCCGTTGCAAGAGGCGCTGCGCAATCATGCGCCGCTGAGCCTGGAGCTGCCCTCGGGTCAGAGCGCCAGGGTGGACTGGCTGGACCCGCGTGCGCCGCTGGTCTCAGCGCGGGCGCAGGCGTTCTATGGGCTGACCGAACACCCGAAGATTGCCGCGGGCCGCGTGCCGGTCACCGTTGAGCTGCTGTCGCCGGGCATGAAACCGGCGGCCACCACGCAAGACCTCGCGCGGTTCTGGGGGGCAGGCTATAAGGACATGGCCAAGGACATGCGCGGGCGCTATCCAAAGCATGACTGGCCGGACGACCCGGCAAATGCCCGCGCGCATGAGGGGCGCACCAAGAAACGCCTCTAGGCAGGAAAAGGACGGTGACGGATGATCAGGCCCCGCTTTCTCTCTGGCGCGCTCGCCGCTGTCGTCTTTGCGGTGTCGGCCTGTACCACCACACCTGCCGAGCCGCCCCCGCCAGCGCCCTTCGAGGCGATGCAGGTGGAGGGCGTGCGCTGGGGCGTTTCGGTCATGACGCTGGACGGGCGGGAGGTGTTTTCGCGCAGCGCTGAGGAGCGGTTCATTCCGGCCTCCAACACCAAGGTGTTCACATCGGCCGCCGCGTTTCACTATCTCACTGGCCTGGATACGCCAGACCCGGCCGGGGGCACGTCGCTCTGGCTGGAGCCGGGCGGGGAGGGCGAGGCGCCTGATCTTGTGCTGATGGGCGCTGGCGATCCGGGCCTCATGGATAGTGCCGATTGCGTGGATAATTGCCTGCATCAGCTCGCGGACGCTGTGGTCGCTGCCGGCATCACGCGCGTGGGAGATGTGATCGGGGACGACACCCTGCTGCCCGCCGCGCTCTGGGGGCAGGGGTGGAGCTGGAACAATTTCGTCTGGTATTATACTGCGCCCATCTCAGCTTTGACGGTGAATGAGAATACGCTCGGATTGACCGTCTCTCCGGGCGCAGCGCCGGGCGAGCCAGCGGTGCTCAGCTGGGCGCCGGGAGATGATCTCCTCCTGGTCGATAATAAAGTTATCACGGGACCGCCGGGCAGCTTGCAGACGCTGCGCATGGTGCGGGTGCCCGGCCTCGAGATGCTTCGGCTCACCGAATATATTCCGGCTGATGCCGCGCCGCGCATGTATGCGGTGGCGATGCACGATCCGGCGGAGACAGCGGCGCTGCGCTTTGTCCGTCTCCTGATAGAGCGCGGGGTAACCGTTGAGGGCCTGATGCGCGCGCGCCATGAGGCGGATGATAGTCCGGCCGAGCAGGTGCTGATCGCTCGTCTCACGCCGGCGCCGATCAAGGCAAGCATCGGCCGCATCCTCGTCAACAGCCAGAACCTGCATGCCGAGCTTTTGTTGCGCAAGATTGCGCTCGCGCGGGGGCAGCTTTCGCCTGAGGGCGGCCAGGAAGTGCTCACCGCGCTGGTGGCTGAAGCGGGGCTGACGCCGGTGGAAGCGGAGCTCTTCGATGGCTCGGGCCTCTCCACCTATAACCGGGTCACGCCGCGCGGTATGGCGCAGTTCCTGCGCTGGGCTGCCGGCCAGCCTTGGGGAGACGCCTGGCGCGCCATGCTGCCCGTGGGCGGGGCAGACGGCACGCTGGCGCGCCGCTTCAAGGGCACGTCTCTGGAGGGCAAGGTGTTCGCCAAGACCGGTTCGCTGCACGGCGTCAACGCGCTCTCCGGCTACATGACCGCGCGCAGCGGCCAGACGCTGGTGTTTGCCGTCTACGCCAATGACCGCCCGGCAGACGCCCCCTCGATCATCGCCGAGATGGACGCCAATCTGGTGCGCATCGCCGAAGCGAATTAGTCCGTAGGGCGATCAGTTCGGGCGGCGGGTCGTCTCGTCGTTCCAGTCCATGCCCATCGATTTCTTCATCCAGTCGGAGAAGGTGCCCGGCTTTTTCAGGGCATTGGCTTCCAGCGAGCCATAAGAGGCAAGTGTGCCCTCCTTGCCTTCCAGGCGCACGCCGCGAATGCGCTCGCCCACATGGGAAAAGTCATAGGATTGGGCCGGATCAAGGATCAGCATCACCTGCTCGCCGCCGCGTCCTTCAAGGTCGCGCCCGAAGACGAGGCCGTAGACCTTCTCGCGGCCCCAGAGCCCATGGCTGGCGGCCTGGCGCTTGCCATCGAGCAGCACTTCATCCCAAAGCAGGTTGCGCCGCCATTGCAGCACATGCATCCGCTCGCCCGAGACGATCTTGATATCAACTTCGTGCAGCGCAACGCGGACGAGTTCAGCATGCATGGGGTGGCTCCTCAAGTTCTTATCGTTTTTCAATATAAGAGCGGCACGCCCCCGTCAACACCTCGATTAGGCGTCTGAGCGCGGAGCTTGATTTTCCCTGATGTCTTTCGGCGATGTTGCAGGC
The DNA here is from genome assembly GCF_000013025.1 of Hyphomonas neptunium ATCC 15444. Classification (NCBI taxonomy): domain Bacteria; kingdom Pseudomonadati; phylum Pseudomonadota; class Alphaproteobacteria; order Hyphomonadales; family Hyphomonadaceae; genus Hyphomonas; species Hyphomonas neptunium. The sequence continues at coordinate 402,372 of NC_008358.1, forward strand.
ATCGGCTTGCCGCCGGAAACCCTGAAGCGGAGATACCGGCAGACGCTATTGATAGAGCTCTAGGTCGAACTTCCGGCTTTCTGCGTTGGTCTCTCTGACGGCTTCCAGCATGGCGTCGAGCTGGGCGCGATCGAGAATGCGTCCGTTCAGGATAACCGTGTCGATGGATGTTGTGTTTTCAATATCGGTGAGCGGGTTTTCGTTCAGCAAAACCAGATCCGCCCGGCGCCCGGTTTCGATGATCCCGGCATTGTTCCTGATGATCTGCGCGGGCGCGGCCGTCGCCGCATAAATTGCCTGCGCCGGGGACATTCCCGCACGGCTCAGAGACTGCAATTCATCATGCAGGGAAAAACCCGGTATGGTCAGCCATGCATTTGCATCTGTTCCCGCAAGGACTGTGACGCCGCCTTCCACCATTGCCTTCAGCAGGATGTGGTGGGCTTCTTCGCGGGCATCCCAAAACGCCTTGTTCCGCGCAATTTCTTCGGGCGTATTGCCTGCGTAGGTATGAAATTTGTTTCGCGCGGGAAGCCAGCCTAATCCCAGCACTGAGTTGCCTTCGACGATACCGGGATTGGCATATTCCAGCGGCACCTCGGCAAGGGCGGCCTCCAGATCAAATACCTGTTTCTTGAAGCTCTCGGTCAGCCAGAGCGTGCTGTGCACAGCGACGTCATTTGCCACCAGATCGGAGATGATTTCGGCTTTCCGGCTTTCCACGAACTCGATAAACGCCTCACCTCCCTGACTACGGAAGCTGCCGAACTCCAGAAGCAGGCCTTTTACAATTTCCTCGATATGAGCAATTTCACGCAGCTTCGTTGTGCGCAGCTCACTCAGCGGCATTGCGTCAGGCAAATGCCCGGCACTTGGGACATCAAGTTCGTCTGCAACGTCCAGGATGGCACGATAGCTGTCCATGTCGAGGAACCCATAGAGCTTGATGCCGTCATAACCCTTCTGAATGAAGGACCGCGCGTCTTCAGCTGCCTGTTCTGAACTGGACGTAGAGTGCATGTTGAAGGCCAGCTCGGCAAACCAGATGGCAACAGGTCCGGAAAACCAGTCGGGTCCGGCAGAGGTCAAGCCGGTCGCAGATGCCATCGCCGTCGATGACACATAGAAGCGGGGCCCAATACGGCCGTTTTCTATCTCTCGCTTGAGCGCCAGGTCTGCGTCAGACCCGCCCATGCTGCGGATTTGCGTCACACCATTGGCCACATACAGCAGCAGATCATTGGGGCTGCGTTGCAGATGCACATGTGAATCGATGAGGCCGGGGATCAGGAATTTCCCCTCGCCGTCAATGACGAACATTCCGTCTGGAACCTCACCATCCGGCGCGACAGAAACAATCTCCCCGTTCTCCAGCAGCACAGTCCTGTTCGCCAGCATTTCTGTGCCGTCCGGCGACAGGACGCTGACATGGGTTATCGCGGTTGGTTTCGCTTCGGCCTGAAACGGCGCATGACCGGCAACGCCGGTTTGACCGCCATAGACCCGGTCAACGTCGCGGTTGATGAGAATGAACAGGACGGCCACCGCCAGCAGGATCAACACTGTGATCACGCCTCCGGCTCTCAAGCTCCACTTTCCGATCGTGCTGAAACGCATGGGGTCACCCTCTGTCTGATTGCTCTGATGCGCCTTTCAAGCGCGTCTCATCAGGATCAGCGTCCAGATTGATCGAATTGGACGTTTGGAAGGAGGTTTCAGCGGTTTTGCGGCGCCAATGCCTTTCGGTATTGGGTCGGGGTCTGGCCGGTGAACTGTTTGAAAATCGCGTTGAAGGTGCTCTTGGAAGAAAACCCGGCCTCCAGAGCAATATCGAGAACGGTCTGTTCCGTTTTTTCCTCAAGGCGTTCGCGCACAAATTCGACGCGATACCCGTTAATGAACTCGTAGAAGTTCTTGCCCGCATGCCGGTTGAGAACCTCTGACACATGATGCTTGCTCAAGCCGGTTGCGGCTGAAAGACGGGTCAATGTCAGCCCGCTATCAAGGTAAAGCCTGCCGCCCTCGACTTGCCGTTTGACTGTCTCGAACAGCGCCGCGCGAGTGGCCGGATCGAGCTCACCCTCCGGGGAGGAGATGTCTTCGCCGGAGTTTTCGGGGACAGGCCTGGACCGTTCTTCAGAGAGGTTTGGGATTGAGAAGAACTGGGGGTTGCGCCACTGCATGATCGCGATGGCGTAGACGAGCACGATCAAAAACAAGTTCGCGCTATCGGTGAAAACTCTCGGCGCAGATGCAGGTCCGGGCAGCGCCTTGAGAGACCAGACGATGAGGCTCAGCGCCTGTAATGTAAGCAGCCAGTTGAAGACCGATGGGTCGAAGTTTGCCAGATTGTCGCCCGCCTGTCGCCGGTAACGCCAGATAATCAGGCCGGTCCAGCCCGCATAGGCATAGGCCAGAGCAACGGGCACATATTCCGTGATTTGCAGGCGAAGACTGCCTGGCTCAGCCCCGGCAATCCAATGCGCCATTTCCTGTGGATCGGACAGCAGAACGTCAGCGATCAGAACGTAACAGAACAACCACGGGATCAGATGGAGAAGGTCACGCCGAACCAACGGCGTTTCGAGAATGGCGGTCCGGCAGTAAAGATACCCAAGCGGCCCCAATGCCACCGGGAAAAAGAACACAAGCCCGAGCGTCCTGGCAACGGCATCGTTGCCGGCATGGGTCAACAGGAATGGCATCAGGAAAACGAGCGCCACCAGGAAACAGATGACGCCCAGAATTCGGCTGGCCGTATTCATCCGCCCATCGGCGATCAAAAGTCCGGCGAGCAGGCAGCCCTGAAAACAGCCGATAACCGATATGTATTCCTGTAATGTAGACATCGGGACGATGTTCTACCCAAACTCTTTGAATGCGAAAGCTTTTCGCGCCACACATCCTTTCAAAATATGCTCTGCGCGCCGTTTGCCGGACGTATGAAAGCCATCCTCTCCTTCAGAAAGGGCAGGGCAGCTCAAAATCCATCCGTTCACCCGTTACGGGATGGGCAAAGGCGAGCCGCGCGGCATGCAGCGCGAGACGCGGGCGGGCGGTCAGGGCCTCGCCCGCCGCATAAAACTCGTCCCCGAGGATCGGATGGCCGATGGCGGCGAGATGCACGCGGAGTTGATGCGAGCGCCCGGTGAGCGGCGTGAGCTTCAGCCGGGTGTGGGCGCTCTGCGGGTTGAGGGTTTCATACAGTGTCCGGCTCGGCTTGCCGATCTCATGGTCGACCTTCTGCAAGGGGCGGTTCGGCCAGTCGGTGATCAGGGGCAGATCAATCTCGCCGCGGGCAGGCGCAGGCACTCCCCACACATCAGCGAGGTAGGATTTCTCCACCTCGCCCCGCTCGAAGAGGCCCGACAGCGCCCGCTGTATCTCCTTGCTGCGCGCCATCAGAAGAAGGCCGCTGGTGGCCATGTCCAGCCGGTGCACGGTCAGGGCATCGGGAAACTCTGCCTGCACGCGGGTTATCGCGCAGTCTGCCTTGTCCACGCCCCGTCCGGGTACGGAGAGGAGGCCGGAGGGTTTGTCGATCAGGATCAGATGGTCATCGCGGTAGATGTAGGACACCGGCCCGCGCGCCGGGGCATAATGGCTCATGCGCTCAGGCCCGGCAGGTCGAGCCGGAAGACGGTGCCCTCCGGGCCTGTGCGGGCCAGTGTGAGGCTGCCGCCGAGCGCCTGCGCCAGTTCATGCGCAATCACCAGGCCCAGCCCCGTGCCGCCCACGCGGCCAGAGCCGGAGAAGGGGCGAAAGAGGTTTTCCTGCGTCTTTTCGGGCACGCCGGGGCCGTTATCGGCAAACAGCAGCGCGCCGTCTTCAATCCGTATCCGGATTTCCGGGGCGGGCGTCTCCACCTGCCGCATCGCCTCAGCGGCGTTGCGGATGAGGTTGGCCGCAATCCGGTGCAGATGGTCGGCGTCTGAGCGGATCACCAGCGTTTCGGGCACGTCGATGTCGGTGGCCACGCCGTTCTCCACCAGCGCTTCTTCTGCGGCGCCTTGCAACACGCTGAGCAGGCGCACGGTCTGCATCACCGGCGCGCGCGGGGCGGCCTTGCCATAGTCGAGCGTGGCGGTGGCAAGCTCGATGGCGCGTTCCAAGGCGCGTTTGAGGCGCGGGGCGGCGCGCTGCACGCGCGGGTCTTCCGAGGCGGCAAGGCCATCGGAGACAAGCTGGGCCGAGGCCAGCGAGTTGCGCAGATCATGGTTGATCTTGGCCACGGCGCTGCCGAGCTCGGCAAGGTGGGCGCGCTGGCGGAAGGCATCGGCCACGGCCTCTTCCATTCCGGCGAGGGCATTCTGTGCACGGCCGATCTCGTCGCGCCGCTTTGTGGGCGAGAGGCGCCGGGTCCAGCTGCCGGGGTCCCGGCTGAACTGTTCCACGCTCACGGTCACCCGCCGCACGGGGCGCACCACAAACACGTCCAGCACCAGATAGATGACCGCCGCCGCCACCAGCGCAATGATCAGCGACAGGCCGGTTACGCGCCAGGCAAGGTCCACCATTGTCTGTTTCAGCGGCGCCTGGGGCACCACCACTTCGATCACCCGGCCGGCGTCAGACCCTTCGGCGATCACCACCAGCATCTGGCCTTCGGGCGCAAAATATTCGCTCAAGGCCGCCGCGCTCTGGCCCATCATGGTCGGCGCGCGCAAGTCCACGATCCTTGTGGGCGCTTCTTCCACCGGCATGGCCGGGGCGAGCAGCTGGAAGCGCATCTCGTCTTCCACCTCGGTGACGGCCAGCACTTCGGCCTTTTCCAGCAGGCTTTCGGACAGCTCCTCGGACACCTCCCGCATGGGGGCGGCTTCCAGGGCGAGCGCCGCAATCCGGGCGGCCTGCACCCGCTCGCTCAGCCACTGGGTGCGCGCATTGCTGGCCGAGGGTACGAAGATCAGCGCCTCTGTCAGCAGGATGGCGCCCAGCGTCAGCGCAAAGAGGCGCGCAGCCAGGCTCTCCGGCAGGCGCCGGAACCGGCGCTGCGGGGCAGGGGTGGGGGAAGGGCCAGGCTCACTCACGGGCGGAGACTTATGCCAAAACCGCCGCAAGGGAAACGGGCTCCCGAAGCTGAGCAATGCTCAGGGTATTTTTTGCAGAATGCCGACCAGTGTTCGGGCAGGGGCGCCAAACACGCTGGGTGTGAAATAGGCAGAAGCCGCCCGCTTCACCACTTCGGTGCGTGTGGGATAGGGCGAGATGAAATTCGTCAGCGCCGTCAGCTTCAGACCGTTGGACATCGCCAGGCCCACCATCTGGATAATGTCGCCTGCGCCTTCGCCGACGATCGAGGCGCCGACCAGCTTGCCTTTGTGGATTACGAGCTTGGCTTCGCCCAGCGTTTTGGCCTCCGCAATCGCGCGGTCATTGTCATGAAAAGGGAAGGCAGAGGTTTTAACTGCGTCGCCGAATTTTTCCCGCGCTTCGGCTTCGGTGAGGCCGACCTGCGCGACTTCCGGTGAGGTATAGGTCACCGCTGGCAGGGGCAGGCTTGAGGCTTTCGAGCCCTGCTTGAAAAACGCCCGGCGCACGAACACCGAGGAATGCCAGCCGGCCAGATGCGTAAACTGGCCATGGCCGGCAATATCGCCCAGCGCCCAGACGCGCGGATTGCTCTTTGAGCGGAGGGTGTCGCTGACGGTGACGCCTTTGTTGGTGAAGTCGACGCCGCCTTTTTCCAGGTCGAGGCCATCGGTCACCGCCTGGCGGCCTGTGGCGATCAGGATATGGCTGCCCGCGATCATAACGTCGCCCTCAGGCCCTTCGGCCTTGACGCTGATATTGCCCGGCCCGCCGGAAATACGCGTGGCCTTGTGCCCTTCCAGGATCGTCACGCCTTCGGCGCGCACCGCGTCAACGGCGATTTTTGCATGGGCGGCGTCAGAGCGGGGCAGCGCGCGGCCCATCTCCACAACGGTGACCTTGGAGCCGAGCCGGGAGAACGCCTGCGCCAGCTCCAGCCCTATGGGGCCACCGCCGAGGATGATCAGCTCATGGGGAAAGTCCGGCGCCGAGAAGATGGTCTCATTGGTGAAATAGGGCACGTCTTCCAGGCCCGGCACGGGCGGGATGATCGCCCGGCTGCCGGTGGAGATGATGATGCGCCGCGCCTTCACGCGCACGCTGTCAGAGACGAGCGTGTTCTTGTCCTCAAAGCGCGCGGCTTCGCGGATGACGGTGCAGCCAAGGCCCTCGAAGCGTTCCTGGCTGTCGATGGGGGCGATGGTCTCGATCGCGCCGCGCACATGCGCTTTCACCGCGTCCCAGTTCACCACCGCCGGGGGCAGGGAGATGCCATAGCGGACGGCCTCTTCGGGCACATGGGCAATCTTGGCGGCCGAGATCAGCGCCTTGGAGGGTACGCAGCCGAAATTCAGGCAGTCTCCGCCCATCTCATGTTTCTCGAAGAGGACCACCTTGAGGCCCAGCATCGCAGCGCCCGCTGCCGCAGAGAGGCCGGCGGAGCCTGCGCCGATCACGGCCAGATCAGCCTTCAGGGTACGGAGTTCAGACATTGGCAGGCGCCTTCTTGGGGAAAAGTTTCTTGTAGACTGCCGGGATCAGCGACACCACGCCGAGCGCAATGAAGGCAGGCAGGAAATTCGAGGCGAGCGAGCCGATGTCCGGCGTGCCGCCTTCCAGCAGGGTGCCTTTCACCGCCGCGCCGATCCAGGTGTAGGCCAGCGTGCCGGGGATGATACCGAGGAAGGTGGTGATCAGGTAATCGCGGTACTTCGCGCCCAGCAGGGCCGGCGCAATGTTCACCGCTGCAAACGGGAAGAGCGGGATGAGGCGCAGGGCAAACATGTAGGAGAAGGGACTTTCGGCAAAGCCTGCCTGCATCTTGCCGAGGAACGGCCCGGCCACATCGCGCAGCACCGCGCCGATGGATGTCTTGGACGCAAAGAACAGGATCGAGGCGCCGATGGTCGCCCCGATCACGGTCGCCGGCGTCCCCAGCGCCAGGCCGAAGAGAAACCCGCCCCCGATGGTCAGCGCGCTGCCTGGCACCATGAACGTCGTCGCCGCCGCATAGACGAGCACATAGGCGGCCAGCGCCAGGAGCAGGTTTTCGCGCACCATCGCGTCGAGCGCGACGGCATTGGCCGACAGCGACTCGAGCGTCAGATATTCGTGCCAGCCCTGCGAGAGGGCGAGGCCAAGTCCGGCGAGGATGATGTAAACCGGCCAGAGGCGGCGCCAGAGGGGCGCCGGGCGCTTGGGCGCGATGTCGTTCGCCGGGGGCGGAAGGTCGGTCACGTCTGGGGCTCTTTTCGTTGGAGGTTTGGTCTGCGCCGTTGGAGTTTTCTTGGTGTTTTTCGGCGCCTCGTTGGAGGAATCGTTGGAGTTTTTTGAGGGACTTATCCCTCATTTTCAGGGCGTTTGAATATCGTTGAGGGACCAGTCATAGCTGTCCCTTACGATCTTTGGATTGGCGCGGATGTCATCTGCGAGACTTGGGGCAGCATATTTCACAAGATGGGCAATGACCGCTTCTTTCGAGCCGCCGAAATCAGCCTGAAACCAGTCATATATGGATGAAACGGTGAGGCCTTTGGCCGTCACCGTCACCCCGCGCGGATGGTTCACATAGGCGCGCGCCGCCGCGTCGAGATCGGCTTCCAGTGTCGCCGCTTCCCAGGCTTTCCGGGGCAGGTTGGGGCAGCTGTAGGACGCGCAGTTGATGGCGTAATGGACCTCCGGCGTGCCCCATGTCTTGCGCAGGATCTTGTGCTCGATGGTGTCAAGGCTCACCTCCTGGCCACCCGCCCGCACCTTGATATCTTTCCACGGCCCGCCGATCAGGAACCCGTCCTTGATCGATTTTACGGGATATTTTTCAATGATGTAGCGAACGGTGACGGCGTTGTAGATGTTGGCCCAGGCGGCGAAGTTGGCATCGGTCCGGGCGGAAAGATCGGCCTGCGCAAAGCGGGCGATGTAGGCGTCCAGCGCGGCCCGGTCGGCCTTGCTGGCGGCAAAGGCGGCGTAATCGACGCGCGTGATCCCGTCGGGGGCGGCGATCACATATCTTTCCAGCAGGCGGGTCCAGTCGGCATGGACGGCTTGGGCCATTGCGGCGTCCTCTGATGAGTTTAGGGAAACGAGCGGCCGTGTGTCCGCTGTCTGGGCCGACGCCGCAAGAGGGCCGCCCGCGAGGGCAAAGCCAAGCAGACAGGCCCCGGCGGCAGTCCTGAATTTGGGTAATTTCATCGGCGTGCGGGCTGTGAGCGGTTTCAACATGAGCGGTCACATAGCCTGATTGCCGCTGAAAACCGCCTCACAGACCGGCGATCTCAGGTCAAAGCCGCGTGATCAGCCTAGTTGGCCGCCCCGGCGCTGCCGCCATCGATCTTCATCCAGTCATGCGGGGGCAGACCATAGGCCATGTCCATCACTTCCAGTTCGATGCCGACCGGCCGGCGGGCGCTGGAATTCCAGAGCGCAACAACGCCGGTATCGAGTTCGGGGTCAAACAGCATCAGCGACCGGTAGCCCTCCACGGCGCCCCGATGGCCAACGACCCGGTTGCCGGTGATGTCATACTTGTAGACCCGCCAGCCAAGGGCGTAGCGGGAATCCTGCATCCGGCTTTCGAACTGGTTTCGCAGGCGAGACTGTTCGCGCGGGGTATAGACCCTCGGCGTGTGCAGGACGGTCAGGGTGTCGGGCGTCAGAATATCCGGCGCCAGGCCCATCTGGGCGCGGGCAAACTGGGCAAGGTCGAGGATCGAGCCGTTGACCCCGCCGGCCGCCGGGACCCGGTAGTAGGGCTCCTTGACAGTCTGCTGGATGGGCAGGGCGGTGCCGCGCCGGGCTGTATAGGGCTTGGCCCACGAAGCCGAACTCATCAGCGCGGCCCGGCCGGTGCTGGCGGTGCTCATTCTCAAAGGTCGGAACAGGATGATCTCGGCCGCTGCGGCATAGGTGAGGCCCGTGGTCTGCTCGACGATTTCGCTCAGCGCATCAAAGGCGACATTCTGATAGGAGTGGCATTCGCGGATCGGGCAGACGACCTTGAGGGTGCCGAGGCGGCGGCGGATCTCGGCAGGGTCGGCGCCGTCTTCCAGCATGGTATCATAGGCATTGGACACCACGCCCACCTTGTGGGCCATCAGGTCTTCCAGAGTGGCCGTCTGTTCGCCGCCGCCCGGCAGGCGCAGGCTGGTCTTGAAGCTGGAGAGCGTGTCGGAAAGGGAAAACCGCCCCTCCATCGCCAGTTTGGTAACAAGGCTGGTCGCCACGCCCTTCGACAGGGAGGCCCAGCGGAAGACCGTATCGCGCGTCACCGGGCCTTCGCCCTCTGCGGTGACGCCATAGCCCCGCGCGAAGGTGATCTCGCCCCCTTCGATCACGGCAACGGCAAGGCCGACCATGTCGTCTTCCCGCGAAAGCTGGGTTAACCGCTGGTCCAGACGCTCATAGTCGATGCCCTGGGCAATGGCGGGGGCTGTCAGGGAGAAAAAGCCCAGCAAAAGCGCGAAAATCCGGGTCATTCAGCTCTCCACCTTGCCATTGATGCTTATCGGATAAGGCAGTGTGTGGCATGAAAGTGTAAAGGTGATTGCGGCAGTTGCGCTGTAATCGGCATGCGAGGGTGTGCCGAATTGCGCAGGCCCCGCTTGACCTGTCCGCGCCCGGCCTGTATTGGCCGCGGTTTCCAGAATTCAAAGCCGTCAGGGCCGTCCGATGAAACGCACATTCCAGCCGAGCAACCTCCGCCGCGCGCGCACCCATGGCTTCCGCGAGCGTATGTCCACGAAGAACGGCCGCAAGGTCCTGGCGCGCCGCCGCGCGAAGGGCCGCAAGACCCTGACGGCCTGACGAGCTCTCCCAACGCCGGATTCCCGGCGCTGAGGTAATGCCGCCCGATCTCACCCCCATGCCAGAAGTGCGCCGGCTCCGCCGCCGCCGCGAATTCACCTATGTTCGCGATGGCGTCACCGAGCGGCGCAAGACACTGGTTGTTCAGGCCCGCGCCCGCCCTGGCGAGGCGCCCGGCGAACATGTCGGGGAAGGTTACACCGCGACCAAGAAGGTTGGGGGCGCTGTCGAGCGCAACCGCGCCAAACGCCGCCTGCGTGAGGCTTCCCGCCGCCTGCTTGCCCAATATGGCCTGCCGGGATGGGATTATGTCTTCATCGCGCGCGAAGCGACACTTGATACCGGCTGGGCACGTTTGCTTGACGATATGGAAAGCGCGCTGATAAGCCTCGCGCGCACTTGACCCTAGCCCCGCGCCTGCCGGACCGGCACGCTCTCAGCCCCGCGGACACCCGACATGGAACCACAAGAACAACGCAACTTCCTGATCGCCATGGCAGCGATGATCGCGTTCGTTTTCCTGTACCAGTATTTCGTGATGGAGCCCGCCCAGAAGCGCTATGAGGCTGAACAGGCTGTGGCGGTTGCGGCGGAGCAGGCGGCTGTCACTGATACCGGTGTCGCCGAAATTCTGGGGCCGAAGTCACTTGAGGATGCCCTGGCCGAAGATGGCCGGGTGAAGTTTGACGCCAATGCCGTAGACGGCACGATCCGTCTGGCTGGCGCGCGCATTGATGATCTCAGCCTCAAACAATTTTACACCACGGTCGAGCGCGAAGCGGAAATCCGCCTGCTGCGCCCCGAGGCGACCGAAGGGGCCTATTTCGGCACCTATTACTGGGCGGACGGGAACGCGCTGGTTGCCGGGCGCAATTCGGTCTGGACGCAGGTAGGCGGCGACACGCTGACGACGGCCACGCCGGTCACCCTGCGCCTTGAAACCGAAGGCATGACCATCGACCGCGAAATCTCGATCGATGCCAACTACATGTTCTCCTTCCGCGACACGCTGACCAATACGTCCGGCGCCGCGCGCACGGTCCGCGCCATCGGCTCGTTCGAGCGTCATGGCGACTGGAAGCGCTTCCTCGAAATCACAGATCCCGCCTCCGCCACCAGCGGCGGCCCGGCCCATCTCGGCCTCATGGGCGTGGCTGATGGCGAGCTGCGCCTGCAGAAATACAAACCGCTGATGCAATCGAAGAAGATCAGCGGCGAATCGGGTGAGGGCACCTTTTTCTCGGACGAAGGCGGCTGGTGGGGGCTGACCGACATGTACTGGATGGGCGCTCTGGTGCCTGAACAGGCCCGCCCTTTCACGGCCAGCGTCAACCGCGCCAGCCTCGCGCGCGGCGGTCCGCTGGAAGTGCGCACCGAAGGCGCGGCCATCGAAGTGGCGCCCGGCGCCAGCGTAACCGTGGAGAACGGCCTGTTTGCCGGCGCCAAGCAGTTTGAAGTGCTTCAGGGCTATGAGAAATCCGGCTTGCCGCGCTTTGTCGACGCCATCGACTGGGGCTGGGCCTACTTCCTGACCAAGCCATTCTTCTACGTGCTGCATTGGCTCAACGGCTATCTCGGCTCGTTCGGCTGGTCGATCCTGGCATTCACGGTTCTGGTGAAACTCCCCCTCGTGCCGCTCTACAATGCGAGCTTCAAATCGATGGCCAAGCTGAAGAAGCTGCAGGAGCCGATGAAGCAGCTCAATGAGCGCTTTGCCGCTGACCCTCAGCGCAAGCAGCAGGAGCTGATGAAGCTCTACAAGGAGGAGGGGGCCAACCCCATCGGCGGCTGCCTGCCGATCCTCTTCACCATCCCGATCTTCTACGCGCTCTACAAGACGCTCTACGTCTCGCTGGAAATGCGCCATGCGCCGTTCGCTTACCTGAAGGACCTGTCCGCGCCCGATCCGACCGCCATCGGCAACCTCTTCGGCCTGATCCCGTTCTGGTCCGGCGCTGACGTGAAAAGCATCCCGATCATCGGCATCATCATCGGCATCGGCATCCTGCCGATCCTCTATGGCGCGACCATGGCGGCGCTTCAGTCGCTCTCCCCGCCGCCGCCTGACAAGATGCAGGCGCGCATCATCATGGCCATGCCGATCGTCTTCATGTTCGTCTTCGGCGGCTTTGCGGCGGGCCTCGTGATGTACTGGGTCTGGTCGAACGTGCTGACCTTCATCCAGCAATACATCATTATGCGCATGAACGGCGTGGAGACCGAGCTTGGCAAATTCGTTGCCACGCGGCTCGGGCTCAAGAAGGCGCAGGCGGAATAGATCTTGGACGCAGCAGCAGCCCCGGAATTTACCGAAGAAGCCCTGGAGGCTGGCCGGCTGCTGTTTGCGGGCAAGGCAGAGTTTGTGATGGGCGTTGTGAGCCTTTCGGGCCTGCCGCCGGCTGACCGGTCTGAAGTCTGCTTTGCCGGCCGCTCGAATGTCGGCAAGTCGAGCCTGATCAATGCGCTGACCGGCCGGGCAAAGCTCGCCCGGTCATCCGCCGAGCCGGGCCGGACGCGTGAGCTGAACTATTTCGACATTGGCGATGAGGGGAAGCTCTACCTCGTGGACCTTCCCGGCTTTGGCTATGCCAAGGTTTCCAAGACCCAGACAGCGGCCTGGACCAAGCTGATCAAATCCTATCTGCGCGGCCGGCCCAGCCTGCGCCGGGTGTTCCTGCTGGTCGACGCGCGCCGCGGCGATCTGATGGATACGGATGAAGAGGTCATGGACCTGATGGACGGCGCAGCCGTCACCTATCAGGTCGTCCTCACCAAGGTCGACAAGGTGCCCAAGGGCGAAGTCGAGAAGATTGTCGTCAAGATTGCCGACAAGCTGAAGAAACGCGGCGCAGCCCATCCGGTCGTGCGCATGACGTCGGCAGAGAAGGGGTTTGGTATTCCAGAACTCCGGGCAGAGATTGCAGCCCTCGCCATGCTCGGCTAGCGGTTTTGCCGGATTCCCTCCGGCAAGGCGCTTTGCATGACCATCGACATCCGCCCAGACGACCTCACCAGCCCCGAAATGGCAGAGCTGATCGCCGTTCACGCCCAGACCATGCTGGCGTCATCCCCGCCCGAGAGCTGCCACTTCCTGCCTATTGATGGCCTGCGCCAGCCCTCGGTCAGTGTCTGGTCGATGTGGGAGGACGGCGCGCTGATCGGCTGCGGCGCCCTGAAAGAGCTGGGCAATGGCGGGGGCGAGATCAAATCCATGCACACCCGCGCCCATCTTCGCGGCAGGGGCCTTGGCCGGTTGATGCTGGATCATATCCTGAGTGTGGCAAAGGCGCGCGGCTATACAGACCTCTGGCTTGAAACCGGATCGATGGACGCCTTCATTCCAGCCCGCCGCCTCTACGAATCCTACGGTTTCTCCTATAGCGGCCCGTTCGGGGAGTATGCTGAAGATCCAAACAGCGTCTTCATGCATTTGCATTTCTGACAGGCATCCTTCGCTTTTGCGTAGGGCCTGCTTCAACCTCGCTTGACGATTGATTCCGGATGAGTCTTAAGGGGCGGGTCCACGCGCAAAGGGGAGATTGCATGCTGGTTGTTCCGCTCGTGCTGATAGCTGTTTCGGTCGGGGTCCTGTTCTATCGGCGGACACAGATCGCCGGGCGTGAGCTTGAATTGCGCCGTATCCAGAGCGACCTGGCCGCGCTGGCGCGCCTCCGCCAGAATGGCACCGAGGGCGACCTGGTGGCGGTTCCGGCCAAAATCACGCCGCGGCGCGCCCGGCGCTGAACGGGATCGGCACGTAGATTAGCCGTTTCGTCTCGCCCAAAACCGGGTTAAGAGCCCGGCCCATGACGACCCAATCCGACGCCCAGTTCACCGCCCGCACCCTCTCAGAGGCTCTGCCCTATATCCAGCGCTATGCCGGCCAGACCATCGTTGTGAAATACGGTGGCCATGCCATGGGGGACGCCAGCCTCGCGCTGAGTTTTGCCCGCGATGTGGTGCTGCTGAAGGCCCTCGGCCTCAACCCGGTGATCGTGCATGGCGGCGGCCCGCAGATCGGCAAGCTGCTCGACAAGCTCGGCATCGTTTCCGAATTCAAGGATGGCCTGCGGGTGACCGATGAAGCGACGATGGAAGTCGTCGAGATGGTCCTCTCCGGCCCGATCAACAAATCCATCGTCCGCGCCATCAACCAGGCCGGTGGCAAGGCAGTCGGCCTGTCGGGCGCTGACGGCAATCTTCTGCGGGCGGAGAAAGCCACGCGCACGACGCGCGACCCCGACAGCCATATCGAACAGATCGTCGATCTCGGCTTTGTCGGCGAGCCCAGCGAAGTCGACATCAGCGTGCTCAATGCCCTGTTGCAGGCCGATGCCGCGCTGATCCCCGTTGTGGCGCCCGTCGGCGTCGGCGCCGATGGCGCGCGCTACAATGTGAACGCAGATACGGCCGCCGGCGCGCTGGCCGCCGCGCTGAAAGCCAGCCGCCTGATCCTGATGACGGACGTGGCCGGCGTGCTCGACAAGCAGAAACAGCTGATCCGCGAGATCCCCGCGTCGCAGGTCGAACTGCTGATCAAGGACGGCACAGCTGTCGGCGGTATGATACCGAAGCTTGAAACGGCGGCACAATCTGTAAATCATGGTGTTGGGGCGGCGGTTATTCTGGATGGGCGTGCGCCGCATGCCCTGCTCATGGAGCTGTTCACCGAACATGGCGCTGGAACGCTGGTTTCTTAGAATTGTAGTTTTGGCCATCGCCTCGCTGGCCGTCCTTCTGCTGCCCGCAGAGGCGCAGGAAGGCGAAGGCTGGAAGCTGTGCAATCGCACGAGCTTCGTGATCGAAGCGGCGGTCGGCCATCAGCAGGGCGCCGGCATCACGGTCGAAGGCTGGACGAAGCTTCACCCCGGCGCCTGCCGCATCGCGCTGCCAGGCCCGCTGAAAGCCGGTGTGCATTATCTTTATGGCCGCACCTCCACCGCTCACCTTGGCGGCGGGCGCGAATGGGGCGGGCGTCAGGAACTGTGCGTGGACCCGACCGGCGGCTTCTCGCTGGAAAGCCCACCAGACTGCGCCGCGATGGGGCTTGAGGCTCAGGGCTTCCGGCCCGTGGACATCACCAAGGATGGCAGCTGGACGAACCTCTTCACCGAGGTCGAGAACTATTCTGAAGACTCCGCCCGCAATGCCGGTCTTCAGCGCCTGCTGGACGAGGCCGGGGTGGTCTCGGGCAGTGTCGATGGCTATATCGGCCAGCGCACCCGCGCCGCGATTGCCGACTTTCTGAAGCTGCGCGGCCTGCCGGCCAATCTCTCTGATGCGGATCTGATCGACTATCTGGAACAGGCCGCCGAGGAACGGGGCCGCAATGTCGGCTTCACGCTCTGCAATCGCACCAAAAACCGCATCTGGAGCGCCATTTCCCGGCGCAGCCCGGAGGGCTGGGAAAGCCGGGGCTGGTGGCGCATCGAGGCGGGCGGCTGCGCCCGTGTGATCGACCGCCCGCTGCGCGGCTCGGAACATTTCGTCTATGCCGAGATGGAAGACGGCGCCCAGCTGCGCACACTCGCCAATGCCGATGAGGCCTTCTGCGTCGGGCGTTCGAAATTCGCCATTTCGGGCCGCGAAGACTGTGAGGATTCGGCCTACCGCACGGCCCTCTTCACCCGCACGCCTGCGCCGGTGGAGCGCAAGCTCGTCTACGAATTCTTCGCGCGCGACTTTACCGAAGTGGCCGGTCAATGACGGGGAAGGGCGGGGAAGGCGGCGCAGGCTTCGGCCATGTGCAGGACTGGGTGTTCGATCTCGACAACACGCTCTATCCGGCTGAGTGCGATCTCTTTGCCGAGATTGACACGCGGATGACCGATTTCGTCTCCCGCTATCTGCAGATGGAGCGCGGCGAGGCCCGCAAGCTGCAGAAATCCTACTACGCCCAATATGGCACCACGCTCTCAGGCATGATGCAGGTTCACAATCTCGATCCGGCAGACTTCCTCCACTATGTGCACGAGATCGATCTCTCCCCGCTGCCCGACCTGCCGGACCTGCGCACGGCCATCGCCGCGCTGCCCGGCCGCAAGTTCATCTACACCAATGGCTCGCGCCGCCATGCCGAGCGGGTGACCGAGAAGATGGGCCTTGCCCACCTTTTCCATGACAGCTTCGGCATTGTGGAGGCCGCCTACCGGCCCAAGCCGCATCTCGACGCCTACGAAACCTTCTGCCAGCTGCATCAGGTGAAACCGGAAGGCGCGATCTTCTTCGAGGATCTTGCCCGCAACCTGAAGCCCGCCAAATCCCTCGGCTTCACCACCGTGTTGGTCCACTCCGACAAAGACTGGAGCCACGAGCCCATTGAGGCCCGTCCCGCCGGGGCAGGGGACGCTTTCGGGGATGACGGCACCGGACACATCGATTATGTCACCGGCGACCTCGCCAGTTTCCTGAGCACGGCGGTGTCGAGCCTGACCGTAAAAGAATAAGACCGAAGAGAGATGCCATGACCGACGCCCTTGCCCGTGTAATCGATGCTGCCTGGGAGGGCCGTGACCTCCTCTCCACCTCGACCACCGGTGAAGTGCGCGACGCGGTCGACGCCGCCATCAGCCTGCTCGACAGCGGCGAAGCCCGCGTGGCCAGCAAGGAGGCCGATGGCAGCTGGACCGTGCATCAATGGCTGAAGAAAGCCGTGCTGCTCTCCTTCCGCCTCAATGCCAATGGCGTAATGGGCGGCTCGCCCGCCGGTGGCAACTGGTGGGACAAGGTGCCCTCCAAGTTTGAAGGCTGGGGCGAAAAGGAATTCCAGGAAGCCGGCTTCCGCGCCGTCCCGCCGGCAGCTGTGCGCCGCGGCGCCTTCGTGGCAAAGAATGCGGTCCTGATGCCGTCTTACGTGAATATCGGCGCCTATGTCGGCGAAGGCACGATGATCGACACCTGGGCCTCGGTCGGCTCTTGCGCGCAGGTCGGCGCCAACTGCCACATCTCAGCGGGCACCGGCATCGGCGGCGTGCTGGAACCGCTGCAGGCCAACCCCACGATCATCGAGGACAACTGCTTCATCGGTGCGCGCTCCGAAGTGGTTGAAGGTGTCGTCGTCGGCGAAGGCTCTGTCCTCGCCATGGGCGTGTTCATCACGCAGAGCACCAAGATCGTCTACCGCAGCACCGGCGAGATCATCTATGGCAAGGTCCCGCCATACTCCGTCGTCGTGCCCGGCACGCTGCCCGATCCCAAAGGCGGTCCCTCGCTCGCCTGCGCCGTGATCGTGAAAACGGTCGACGCGCAGACCCGCTCGAAAACCGGCGTCAACGAACTGCTCCGCGACTAGAGCGCCGCCTCCTCAGACATGATACAGCCCCGGCGTGCGCCGCCGGTGCATGTATTTTCCAGATGGAGGCTTTGATGGCCGACGAAATCAACGGCACTGAGCCCATTAAAGGGCCTGCCTCCTATTTTCCCGTGATCGAAAAGACGTATGGCAAGCCAATGAACCACTGGTTCACGCTGGTGGCTGCCCGCAAGGGCGCCAAACATGCCGACATCGTCAACTGGCTGAAGAAAGACCATGGCCTTGCCCATGGCCATGCCAACGCGATTGCCGCCCATACACGGGCCAACGCGCAAGGCTGATCCGACGCCGAAAGGGCGGGGGGAGGCAGCGCCGCCACCCCGCCAAAGTGGCTGAATTCAAAGGACTGTCTCGCGTGAGTTGCGTGAGGTCAACGGTTACACTACTCAATTGAGCCTTGGTTCTGGCAAGACGGTATCGTGCGTTCGCATTTGCAGTTGCTTCCAGCTTTTGTTGCATTGGACGGGCGCTTGTCGCGCCCCGTCATCGCCGCAACATATCTGGTCAGCGTGCTTGTCTTCGTCGTCGCGCTGATTTTGCGGATCTGGCTTGATCCGTATCTGCCGCAGGGCTTTCCCTTCCTGACATTCTTTCCCGCGGTACTGATCAGCGGCTTTGCCTTTGGCGTCCGCCAGGGCGCGATGGTGGCCGTCCTGTCAGCCTTTGCCTCCTGGTATTATTTCATACCGCCCGTCGGGGTCGACTTCTCGATGGGAACCCTGCTCGCAATGGGTCTCTACCTCTTCGTGGTCATCACCGAATTGACGCTCATCTCGCTGATGATGCGTGCTTACCGGGCCGAATCGGCGGCCCGAAACGAGACCGAACGCCTTGCCAGCCTGCAGGAAACAATGGCGCAGGAGCTGGACCATCGGCTGAAAAACATCTTCGCCACCATGAACGCGATCATCTCCCTGTCGCTGCGCGGCGTGTCCAGCCCCGAAGAACTGGCCTCCCGTCTCAAGGAGCGGGTCAGCGCGCTGGGCCGCTCAAACCTCCTGTTACGCGGGTTCCGGGACGGGGAAGAAGTTGCGCTCGACACGGTCATCGCCCAGGCACTTGAGCCCTTCTCGATTGTGGGCACGGCGCGCTTCAGCGGCGTTGGCCCACGCGTGCCGCTCGGTGGGCAGACGCTGGTGGTGCTGGGCCTCATTCTGCATGAGCTGGGCACCAACGCGGCCAAGTATGGCGCGCTCAGCGTGCCCACAGGCCGGATCACGCTAAGCTGGCACATGACGCCCGGCCTGGCGGATGAGGGCGAACAGCTCCGGATCGAATGGCGCGAAACCGGCGGCCCTGTGCCCGCGCCGCCCCCAACAGCCTCCAGAGGTTTTGGATCAACCCTCATGAGCCGGGTGATTACCAGCGTGGGCGGGCAAACGGAAATCGACTATCCGCCGGAAGGCGCCATTGTCCGCATGACCTTGCCCGCAGACATGCTCAACCAGATCACCCCCGCAGACTGAGTCTGCCAAGGCACGCCGCGCGATCTTACATGCCTGAGCGGCCCACCACTTCAGCACATGCCGCAATGAGCCGTGCCATATCCTGATCCCGCGACAGGCGATGGTCCCCGTCTTTGATCAGGGTAAGGACGGTATCGGATGAGGTCAGCCGCTCATTCAGTTCAAGTGCATGGGGCCAGGGCACGTCCGGGTCTTCCATGCCCTGAAGGATGCGGACCGGGCCGTCAAACTCTATCGGGCTGTCCAGGAGTTGCCAGTTGCGGCCATCCTCGATCAGCGCCTTGGTGACCGGATCA
This sequence comes from Hyphomonas neptunium ATCC 15444, assembly GCF_000013025.1. Lineage (NCBI taxonomy): Bacteria > Pseudomonadati > Pseudomonadota > Alphaproteobacteria > Hyphomonadales > Hyphomonadaceae > Hyphomonas > Hyphomonas neptunium. The sequence goes on from NC_008358.1 coordinate 421,280, forward strand.
GGCGTGCCATAGTCTGACGGGCGCAGCGTTACGCCCTTTGTCATTACCTCGTCTTGCTGGTCGAGGCTGAGACCGGCCCACATCAACTTTTCGGTGAAGTCCGGCGCCGGCGCAATCAGCACCAGCCCCTTCACGCGCTGTGGCCGGGCCAGTGCCGCCAGCAGCGCAATCCACCCGCCCATGCTTGATCCCACAAGAATGACCGGGCCCTCGGAAAGGGTGTCAATTGCGGCCAGAGCGTCCTCTCGCCAGGTAGAAATCGTTCCGTCCTCGAAACGGCCATCTGATTCGCCATGCCCGGAATAATCAAACAAAACAGCGCCGTTCCCGGTCTCCCAGGCCCAGGATTTGACCGCCTGCGCCTTGCCCCCGCTCATGTCTGATCTGTAGCCGGATAACCAGATCAGGGTGGGGCCGCCATTTACAGGCGGTGTTTTGCGGAAAGCGAGCCGGCGGCCCTCGGGTGAGGTGAAATATTCCGTTGTCATATAGGTTGCCTTCCGTCATCTCTCTCGCCTGTCAAGCGAGTAGTCGAGGCCGCGTTTTGGGCGAACTTCCGGATATGAAAAACAGGGTGATCCTTCAAGTCGCGCCGGAGCTTTCCGCTGGCGGGGTTGAGCGCACCGTGCTGGAAGTGACCGAGGCAATTGTTGCTGCGGGCGGGCGGGCGCTGCTTGCGAGCCGAGGTGGAAGGCTGGAGGGCGAATTTGAACGCCTGGGCGGCGAACTCTTCCGTATGGACGCAAAAAGCCGCAACCCGCTGACCATCCGCCTGAATGAAGGCAAGCTGCGCCAGATCATCCGTGAAGAGAAGGTTGATCTCGTTCATGCCCGCTCCCGCGCGCCGGCCTGGAGCGCCTATGCCGCTTCCAGGGCAGAAGGCGTGCCTTTTGTCACCACCTATCACGGCGCCTATTCGGGCACGTCGGGCCTCAAGCGGGCTTATAATTCAGTGATGGCCAAGGGCGATCTCGTGATTGCCAATTCCAGCTGGATTGCCGGGCATATCCGCCAGGTGCACGAGACCCCGGCCGAGAAGATCATCACCATTCCGCGCGGCGTGGATCTGGAGGTGTTTGATCCCAAGGCGGTCCCGAAATCCCGCATCGATGTCGTTCGCGACAGCTGGAGCCTTCTGGGAGACAAGCGCCTGACACTGTTTCTGCCCGGCCGCCTCACGCAGTGGAAAGGGCAGGGCCTCGCCATAGACGCCTTCGCCTCGCTCGCGCCCGACGAGCGCGCCGGCATGGTGCTGGTCCTGGCGGGTGATCCGCAGGGGCGCGATCATTATGTCGAGGAACTTCAGAACAAGATCATCGCGCTCGATCTGGAAAATGCCGTCCGCATCGTCCCCCATATCTCTGACATGGCAGCGGCCTATCTGGCGGCAGACATCGTACTTGCCCCCTCGATCCGTCCCGAAGCGTTCGGCCGGGTGGCGGCTGAGGCGGCGGCGATGGAGCGCCCGGTGATCGTGTCCGACCATGGCGGCGGGCGCGAAACCGTCATCGAATACGAGACCGGCGCGCGGGTGACGCCGGGTGACGCCAAGGCTCTTTCTGGCGCCTTGCGGGCCATGATCGGGCTCGGTCCCACAGTGCGCGCGTCGATGGGCGCGGCGGGCCGGGCGCATGTCATCCGCCATTTCTCCAAGAGGGGGCTTCAGACGGCGACACTCACCGTCTATAAGCGCCTGTTGGAGAAGGGGAATTGATCACTTGTCGAGCGCGCGTGGAAACGCCGCCAGCCCGGTAAATCCGGGCGCCATGGCGAAAGAGGTGCTGGTTATCAAGCTCAGCGCGCTGGGGGATTTTGTCCTCGCGCTGGGGGCGATGCGCGCTGTGCGTGAGTTCCACCCCTCCGCCCGCATCACCCTTTTGACCACGCCGCCCTATGAGGAATTTGCCAAAACCTGCCCGTATTTCGACGTGGTGGAGACTGATGGCCGCCCGGAAGGGCTGAAAGCCACCAACGCGCTGCTCTCCCGTCTTCGGAAGGCCAGGTACGACATCATCTATGATTTCCAGACCAGCGGGCGCACCCGGAACTACTATTCAGTGCTCTCGCGCAGCGGTAAGGCGCCGCTCTGGTCGGGCCACCATGAGAAGGCGGCCTACTTCCACGACAATCCCGCCCGCGCCACCATGCACTCGATTGACCGGCTGGCAGAGCAGCTCGAAGTCGCGGGCCTCGCGCCGCAGGGGCGCTGGCTTGGCAAGGGCGGGCCATTTCCCGATCTCGGCTGGGTCCGTCCAAAGCTCGGCGACCCGCCGCGCCTCAGCCCGGCCTATTTCGGCATCCAGAAGCCCTACATGCTGCTGATCCCCGGCGCTTCGGAGCACCGCGAAGCCAAACGCTGGCCCATCGAGAATTATGCCGAGCTGGCCAAACGCATCGCCGATCTCGGCATCACGCCGGTGGTCATCGGCGGCAAGGCCGAAAGCGCCATCGCGCAGGAACTGATGAAGCGCGAGCCGCGCGTCAAAAGCCTCGTTACCCGGACAGACCTCTTCCAGATCGTGACGCTGGCGGAAACCGCCGTCTTCGTCGTCGGCAACGATACCGGGCCGATGCACATGGCCACGATAGCCGGCGCGCCCGGCATCGCCCTCTTCGCCCTCACCGAGAGCAACCCCGACCACTCCGCCCCCCGCGGCCCCAAAACCGTCATCGTCAACTCCGCCCCGACCCTCAAAGAGCTGTCAGTCGACGATGTCTGGCAATCCGTCCGCGCGCTGGGCATTGCGCCTGGCTGAGCGGCCTTATCCACGGGATAAGCCTGCGCCTACTCCGCCGGGCAGTGCCAGCAGTCTTCCATCTGCCCCATCGCGCCGGTCATGCTTCCGATGGGCGCGCCGGCGGGGGCAGGGGGCGCGGGGCGCAGGATAGAGGCGGGCAGGTCGTCGCCCGCCAGATGTTTGCCGATCATGTCCGCCAGGGCGCGCGAAGTGTCCTGATATGTCCCGATTTGTCCTGATTTTGTCTTCGCAAGGCGCGTTTGTAGCCCGGAAAGGTAGCCATCTGTCACGGCTTTGACGGAGGCTGACGCGGTCTCGTTGCGGGACAGGGAAATCAGCTCAGCCACAAACTGCGTCTGGACAATCTGGCCGAGCGCGGCCAGCCGCGGGCTTTTTTCTTCAACAAAAACAGCCGCTTCCAGTGTACCGATCACATCCTTCAGTGTCAGGGCCTCCGGGCTGCGCTGCGCATACGCCACCAGCCGGTTCGCGCGCGCCGGATCGAGCACCGCCGAAAGCGTCAAACCTGCAGCAATCTCTGCAGAAGCGGCCAGATCGAACACCGGCCCCGTCCGGTTGGGAAACAGCTCTTCGATCGTGCCGCCGCCCGCATAGCCGACATCGCCCGGCGTCAGGTAGTTCAGCGCCGCGTCGGAAAGGTCAAGCGCAGCAGGTTTCAGTGTCTTTACAAGGGCTTGCAGCGCCCGGCGCTGCTCAGTCGGAGCCACCGGAACGGCCGGCGCCTCGCCTTCTCCCCTCACCTGATACCGGAAGTTCAGTCCCCCGAGGCTCTTGGCGGCCGCCTCCACCTGATAGCGATGGTAAAGATAGATCGGCACGATCACAGCGTTCAGCTCAGACATTGGCCGCCCCTGCGCCAGCGCGCCGGGGCCAAAATTCGCCAGCGCTATCCGGCGGACTTCCATCACCTCATCAAGCGTCGCAATCGGGTCTGCGCCATTGTCCCAGACCGCGCCGAAGGGGTGTCCTGTGTCCTTGCTGCGGGCATGATCGTCCGAAACAAAGCGCAGGCCCGCCCCATAGGCTTCATCCACCAGCGCGTTGAGCGCGGGCAGGTTATCCCCGCCTTCGGGGAACTGGCCGTAAAGCCATTTCACCGTAAACACGTCCCAGGCGCCCAGGCCGGTGGCATAAGCATTTCTAAAGTCGAGCCCGCCGCCAGAGGCCGGGCGCACATAGGGCGCCGGGTAATCCATCACCGAGGCCCGGTCATTCGTGCTGGCGGCAAAATTGTGTGCAAACCCAAGGGTGTGGCCCACCTCATGGGCGGACAGCTGACGAATGCGCGCCAGCGACACCTCCACCGGATCATCGGCTGCGCCTGTGCCGGTCTTCGCGGCGCCCGCAAGCCCCTCAAAGATCATCCGGTCCTGGCGCACCCGCTGCGATCCGAGGATGACATTGGCCTTCAGGATCTCGCCCGTGCGCGGGTCCATCACGCTGCCGCCATAGGACCAGCCGCGCGTCTGGCGATGCACCCAGTTGATGACGTTGTAGCGCACGTCGAGCGGGTGGGCGCCTTCGGGGAGAACCTCCACCCGGTAAGCCTCCTCAAAGCCCGCCGCTTCAAAGCCCTGCGCCCACCAGGCGGCCCCTTCGATCAGCGCGTCGCGGATTTCCTCCGGCGCGCCATTGTCCACATAGAAGACGATCGGTTCCTTTACCGGGCCGGAGGCGGCGGCGGGGTTCACCCGCTCCAGCCGCATGCGCGGCGAGAAGCGCGAGACGAGCGGTGCGCCCAGCGGCGCGGAGAAGTCATGGAAGCCCATGCCGATGCTGGCCGTGCGCTGGTCAAACAGGCGCGGCGTGTAGGCGTCATCGGGCAGGCGCACGAAGGAATGGTGCAGCACCAGCGTCACCGCGCGCGCATCGGCGGCGGTGGCATAGGTCTGGGCATTCGGCTTGGACGTCTCGAAGGTCAGGAAGGCGTCAATCTCGGCATTGTCGGGGAAGGAGAGGGCGCTGGCAGGGTCGGGCATCGAGCGGTCTGCGGCCAGGCGATACTCGCCCGCGTCCTTGCCATGCTTCAGCGCGCTGGCAATGTCGGCTGCGTCCCGCGTCAGGAAGCCTGACAGGTCGATCAGCAGCGCGCCGTCTGCGCCGGTCGCCTCGATGCCTGTGGACCAGAGGAAGGCGTTGGCAAAGCTCTGCTGTACGGAGCGTTCCTCATCGCGCCGCCCCGATGTGGCGCGGTATTTCCAGTTCTCCGCCTCGGCGACGACCTTGTCCCCGATCTTGCGGAAGCGAAGGATGTCGCCCGAAGAAGCGTTGCCCCGGTCCAGGCCAATAGGGTTGGAGCCGAGCCCGGCCGTCAGCCCGGTGGAATAGATAAAGCGGACCGAGACGCCATCTGCGTCTGGCGGGGGCAGGGCGGCGAGCACCTTGCCGCTGGCAGGATCGACATAGAGGTTCAGAAATCCGGGCCGGGCTTCCAGTGTTTCGATGCGCGCCTCAAGCGAGGGCGGCGCTTCGGCCTTATCCTGCGCCAGGGCGGGGCCGGTGAGCAGCAGGCACAAGGCGGCGAGAAGTGCAGCAGGTTTCATGGCAAAGGCCCCCGGATCGCATCAGCATCTGGCGCGATTAAAGCCATCCAGCCGCCGAGAGCAACGAAGCAGACGCAAAGTTTTGCCATGGCGGGGGTGTTGGAGGCCCGGCAGCCTCCCTATTTGGGGGCAGCGATGGCGTGCCGCGCCATCTGAAAATCATTTCTGCGGCCCGGTCAGCATCCGCTTGACCTGACGCTGCGCCCCGATTAGGGCGCCACGCTTGCCGCAAGCGGCGAATACAGGCATATTCCCGCAACTTTCTGAGCAACCAAAGGAGATCTCCCATAGCTCGCAGACCTGAAGCCGATGCGCCGCCCAAGAAACAGGCTGGCCCCCGCATCAATGAAGAAATCCGCGCCGCCAAGGTGCTGCTGATTGACGAGAATGGCGAGAAGCAGGGTGTGATGCCCCTGGCCGCCGCGCTTGACGCGGCTCGAGAAGCATCGATGGACCTTGTTGAGGTCTCTGCCGGTCAGGAAACCCCGGTCGTCAAGATTCTCGATTACGGCAAGTTGCGCTTTGAAGAGCGCAAGAAGAAGGCTGCTGCCCGTAAGAAGCAGAAGTCTTCGGAGCTGAAAGAGATCAAGATCCGCCCCAATATCGACACCCACGACTATGAAGTGAAGGCGCGGGCGATCGCGCGTTTCTTTGAAGAGGGCGACAAGGTGAAGATCACCCTGCGCTTCCGTGGCCGTGAGATGGCGCACCAGCATCTGGGCATGGAACTGCTCGAGAAGGTGAAAAAGGATTTCGAGGAGACCGCAAAGGTCGAACTCGAACCCAAGCTCGAAGGCAAGCAGATGACCATGGTGCTCGCCCCGCGCTGAGGCGGAGTGTTCCCTCGATACAGAAAAAGCCCTCGCGCTGCGGGGGCTTTTTCATTTGGCCAGACCAATCGCAGCGCTCCGCCGATGGATCGTTTGAGGCGATTCAAAAAAACAGATTCTCCGGCGCAAACGTGCGAAGCTGGGTTTGAGGAGACTGATCCATGCAAACCATCCAGTTAGATCGGTCGATCTGGAGCGAAAAACATCTGCGCTTTGCCATTGAAGGCGCCGGGGTTGCGTTGTGGGCGTGGAATGTCGATACGGACGAACTCATCCTTGATGAGTGTGCCTACGACATGTGGGGTGTCCCCCGTGATACGCCGGTTAGGTTCGAGGATCTGTCGGCCCATATCCATCCTGCCGACCGCGACCGGGTTCGGGCTGCCTTCGCTGCCAGCCGGGCCGCTATCGGGCAGTATGAAATCGATTTCCGCATTCTGATCGGCGATGAGGTCCGCTGGGTCTCTGCGCGCGGTCAGGGCGAAGATGACGGCATGGTTGAGCGGACGATGTTCGGCATCTTCCTGAACGTCACCGGCCGCAAACAGGCTGAGGAAAGCAATGAGTTGCTTGCCGGCGAGATGAGCCACCGGGTCAAAAACCTTCTGGCCATTGCGTCTGGCCTCACATCCATCACATCCAGGTCCGCCTCTTCCACCGAAGACATGGCCAAGCAGCTGACTAACCGTCTTACGGCGCTGGGGCGCGCGCATGACCTGGTGCGCCCGCTACCCGGCCACGCCAAGACCGATGCGCTGCTGGGCGACCTCCTGTCCGTATTGCTGGCGCCTTACGATGACCTTGGCGCGTTCAGCGGGCGTATCCGTGTCTCCGTTCCGCGCATGGGCGTGGGCGCCGCGTCCGCGACCACGCTTTCGCTGGTTATCCATGAGCTGGCGACTAATTCGCTCAAATATGGCGCGCTCTCCTGCGATACCGGCACACTCGACGTGTCCTCGACCAGCCATGACGATGAAGTCGTCGTAGTCTGGACCGAAAGGGGTGGCCCGCCCGTCAAGACGCCCACAGGGCAGGGCGGTTTTGGCAGCAAGCTCATCAACCGGACCATGTCGATGCAGCTGGGCGGCACCCTCAGCTGCGACTGGGCTGAGGAGGGGGTCATTGTGACCCTGAAAATGAATAAGGAGAGCCTGGAGCGCTGAAAATCAGGGGCGTTGCCTTCACGCGCCCCCTTGATTCCTTGCGCTGGCTCCGCCATAAGCCGCCACTTCCGGACTTTGGGGCGACGGCATTGCCCCCTGTTCGTGTGTCCTGGGCCGCCAGATCTGGTGTGAGCTCTACAGATTAAGGAGACAAAGATGCCGAAGATGAAGACCAAGAAGGCCGCTGCAAAGCGCTTCAAAATCACAGCAACGGGCAAGCTCAAGCACGGCGTCGCTGGCAAGCGTCACCGCCTGATGAGCCACAACGCGAAATACATCCGCCAGAACCGCGGCACGTCCGTCGGCGCCAAGGCAGATGAAGCCCGCGTGAAAAAGTATCTGCCCTACGGCCTCTGAGGCTGGGTAGTCCCCGTATAACCCGTTGATTTTGAACACTTTCTGACAGGAGGCCACCATGCCCCGTTCCCGCGCCAAAGTTCCCGCCCACGCTCGCCACAAGAAGATCATCAAGCAGGCCAAGGGCTTCCGTGGCCGCCGCAAGAATACTTTCTCCAACGCCGCGGCTGCCGTCTGGAAAGCCGGCGAGTATGCGTATGTTGGCCGCAAGGTTAAGAAGCGCTCGTTCCGTTCGCTCTGGATTCAGCGCATCAATGCTGCTGTTCGTATCCATGATGAGAACCTGAACTATTCCACCTTCATCAACGGCCTGACCAAAGCCGGCATCGAAGTTGACCGTAAAGTGATGGCCGATCTCGCTGTGCGCGAGCCGGAAGCTTTCGGCGCGCTCGTCGCCCAGGCCAAAGCAGCGCTCGCTTAATCCGAACCGGAGAGACCTCAGATGTCTAAATCACCCAGCGCCGTTCTTGATGCCGGCAAAAAGCCCCGCGTAAAGCGCCGTAACGCCAAATGGACCGGTAACCTCGCGAAACGCGCGAAGATCCGGATTTTTGGCAACACGAAGCGCGCACGCCTTGCTCGCAAGAAGGCTGCGCGCGCCTGATCCGGCGCCCCGGCCTCGCCTCGTTTTTCTGAGACGCCCGTGGGTTCCGGCCTGCGGGCGTTTTGCTGATTGCCTCGCCCTTGCCCGAGCGACTAGAAAGCCGCGAAGGTCTGACCTGAAAGGGAAATTCCAAGTGTCCGACATAACCGCGATCGAACAAGAAGCGCTTGCCGCTATCGCTGCTGCCGCCGATCTTGCCGCGCTCGACGCCGTGCGCGTTGCCGAGCTTGGCAAGAAGGGGCGCGTGTCCGCCCTGATGGGCGCGCTCGGCAAGATGAGCCCGGACGAGCGCAAGGCGCAGGGGCCTCAGCTCAACGCCCTGAAGACCCGTGTGGACGATGCGATCCGCCTGCGTAAAGACGTGCTGGAGAATGCGGCGCTCGAGGCGCGCCTCGTGACCGAGCGCGTGGACCTGACGCTGCCGCCCGCTGCCGGCCCCGGCGAAGGCGCGCTCCACCCGGTCATGCAGGTGTTCGAGGAAATCGCCGCCATCTTCGGCGACATGGGGTTCACCGTGGCCGAAGGGCCGGACATCGAAGACGACTGGCACAATTTCACGGCGCTGAACTTCCCCATCGGTCACCCGGCGCGGGAAACCCACGACACCTTCTTCATGAAAGCGCTGGAAGGCGACACGCCCAAAGTGCTCCGCACCCATACCAGCCCGGTGCAGGTGCGCACGATGATGGAAGAAAAGCCGCCGATCCGCATTCTCGTGCCCGGCCGCGTCTACCGGAATGATTGGGACGCGACCCATACGCCGATGTTCCATCAGGTCGAAGGGCTCGTCATCGAGAAGGGCATCCATATGGGCCACCTGAAAGGCTGCCTCATTGATTTCGTGAAAGCGTTCTTCGAGGTGGACAATGTGGAATCCCGCTTCCGGCCGCATTTCTTTCCGTTCACGGAACCTTCGGCCGAGATGGATGTGAAATATTCCCGCAATGGCGACGCCATCGAGATCGGCGCGGGCGACCGCTGGATGGAAATCCTCGGCTGCGGCATGGTGCATCCCAATGTGCTGCGCAATTGCGGCATCGATCCGGCCGTGCATCAGGGCTTTGCCTTCGGCATGGGGGTCGATCGCCTCGCCATGCTGAAATACGGCATGCCGGACCTGCGCCCCTATTTCGAGGCAGACCCGCAATGGTCGCGCCATTACGGCTTCTCACCCTGGCTCACGCCGTCCGTTAGCGGAGGGTTGTCGTGACCCTGTCTCAGGAATGGGCAGATCTGAAGCAGTTTCGCTTCGGTGATAGTCCTGAATTGGCAGACCGTCTGGCCTCTCTTGTTGTGGCCGGCGTCAAGAAAGCTACCTGTTCGGCCGTGGCAAACGGGTTCGAGGCAGCTCTGGGCGAGCAGCAGGTTGTGCTCAGCGGCGAGGGACGCCCTGTCGCGGTCATCGAAACGCTGTCCCTGGATGTGCTGCCTTTTGAGAAAGTGACGCCGGCGCAGGCAGCGCAGGAGGGCGAGGGGGATCTCAGCTATCCCTACTGGCGAGATGCGCATGAAGCCTATTTCCAGCGCGAGGGCACCTACGCGCCGGATATGGACGTCATCTTTGAAACATTTCGCCTTGTCGCCATTCTCGATGACGACTTCGCCGAAGGGGCGGAAGGCGAAGTCAAAGCCGAGCGCGCAGAGGCGCATGCGGCAGGTTACACGGCTCTTGGAGCGGATACATGAAATTCTCCCTTTCCTGGCTGAACGATCACCTTGTTACCAAGGCATCGCTTCAGGACATTCTCGATCTGATGCTCAAGGCCGGCCTTGAGGTTGAAGAGGTGACTGACCCGCGCGAGAAACTTGCGCCGTTCACCGTCTGCAAGGTGATTGAGGCCAAGCCCCATCCGGATGCGGACAAATTGCGCGTCTGCACGGTAGAAACCATTGACGGCGTCAAGCAGATCGTCTGCGGCGCCCCCAATGCGCGCACCGGCATGACCGCGATCTATGCCCCGCTCGGCACCTTCATTCCGGGGCTCGATTTCGCGCTCGACAAGAAGCCCCGCGCCATTCGCGGGATTGAGAGCCATGGCATGATGTGCTCCTCGCGCGAGCTTGAGGTGGGTGAGGACCATGACGGCATTCTCGATCTTGATGACAGCCTGAAGGTCGGCACGCCCGCCGCCGAGGCACTTGGCCAGACCGACCCCGTGATCGACTTTGAAGTGACGCCTAACCGGCCCGACTGGCTGGGCGTGCAGGGTATTGCGCGCGACCTCGCTGCGGCCGGGGCAGGGCGTTTCCTGCGTAACGATCCCAAGAAGGTCAATGGCAGCTATGACTGCCCCATCGACATCAAGCTTGAGGCCACAGAGGCCTGTCCGATGTTTGCCGGGGCGCTGATCCGCGGCGTCACCAATGGTCCGTCACCGGACTGGATGCAGGCGCGCCTCAAGGCAGCCGGTCTCCAGCCCAAATCGCTGCTCGTTGATGTGACGAACTATATCTCTCTTGACCGCGCGCGCCCGCTGCACGTGTATGATGCAGCCAGGCTCTCCGGCGCCGTGGTTGCCCGGCTCGGCAGGAAGGGCGAGACGCTCGAGGCGCTCGATGGGAAGACCTATCCGATCACGGAAGACATGTGCGTCATCGCCGACAATTCCGGCGCGATCGGTCTGGGCGGCGTCATGGGCGGCGTTTCGACAGCTGTTTCGGCGGAGACCGTGGACGTCTTCATTGAATCTGCCTGGTTCGATCCGTTGCGCACCGCGCGCACGGGCCGCGCCACGGGCATCCATTCGGACGCCCGCTACCGGTTCGAGCGCGGCGTTGATCCGCACAGCTCAATCGATGGCCTCAACTTCGCGATTGCGCTGATCCTGGAATATGGCGGCGGTCAGGTCTCGAAGGCAAAGGTCGCCGGATCTATCCCGGCGCGAATGCAGAAGGTCACCTTCTACCCCGTTGATGTCGAGCGCCTCACGGGCCTCATCGTCAAGCCGGCGGAAATGAAGCGCATCCTCAAGGATCTCGAATTCGACATCGAGGATGCAGGTGATGCCTGGTATCTCCTGCCCCCCTCGCACCGGTTCGACATGGAACAGTCGGCTGACATCGTAGAAGAAATTGCCCGCCTGATCGGCTTTGACCAGTTGCCGACCACCTCCCTGCCGCTGCCTGAAGGCGGGCGCCGGGTGATCACGACGCCGCGTCAGGCGCGAGTGGCCATCTCGCGCCGTGTCATGGCGGCGCGCGGTTTCCTTGAAGCGGTCACCTGGAGCTTCATGGCGCGGGAACATGCCGACCTGTTCGGCAAGACCGAGGATGTGCTCGCCGTGGCAAACCCTGTCGCCAGCGAGTTGAACTACATGCGCCCCTCGGCATTGGGCAACCTTGCCCAGGCGGCCCAGCGCGCGCGCAATCGCGGTGAGCGCACCATCCGCCTCTTTGAAGCTGGCCCCATCTATCTCGGCGATGGCCCCAAAGATCAGCGTACTGTGATTGCCGGTCTCGTTCTGCCTGCGGCTGAGCGCCACTGGCAGGGCCGCGCTGCGCCTTATGACGCCTATGCCGCCAAGGCCGATCTCTTCGCGCTGCTTGCTGCGCTCGGCCAGCCGGGCGAGCGTTTCCAGGTCGCGGCGCCAACCCAGCCCCACTGGCATCCCGGCCAGGCCGCCAGCCTCAAGCTCGGCCCGAAGATGACCGTTGCCAATTTCGGCGCGCTGCATCCCGGCGTGCTCAAGACGCTGGATGTTGAGGGCCCGGTCTATGCGTTCGAGTTGAACCTCAACGCCCTGCCGGTGATGAAGGTGAAATCCACCAAGACCAAACCGGTTCTGGAACGTGCTGAGCTGACACCGATCCGCCGCGACCTCGCTTTTGTGGTCGATGCGGGCGTGGCCGCCGGAGATGTCGTCCGTCATGCTCAGTCTGCCGAGAAGCAGCTCATCGCAGCAATCGACGTGTTCGATGTGTATCAGGGCCAGGGCGTCGGCGAGGGGAAGAAGTCGGTGGCGATCGAAATCACGCTCCAGCCAAAAGAGGCCCTTAAGGACGAGCAGATCCAACAGGTAATCGAGCGTATCGTCGCTTCGGTCGCCAAGGGAACCGGCGGTGTGCTAAGAGGCTAACGGGAACAGCAAGGGACGGCTGGGATGGGACTGAAACGGCGGCTTTATGATGCGTTAGCGCCAGAGGCGCGCCGGTCTGGTCTCTCGATGACGAATGCGGCAATCGTCGGTCTCGTCATTCTCAGCTTTCTCTTCCTGGCGCTGGAAACCGAGCCGACGCTGCAGGCGGTTCCGGCCTGGCAGAAAACCTTCCATATTTTCAATGTCGGGGTCGTGATCATCTTCGCGCTGGAATATGCCGCGCGGGTGTGGTGCGCCGGTATTGATCCTGATTATCGCGGACTGCGCGGGCGCCTGCGTTACATAACGAAGTTCTATTCGATTGCAGACCTTCTGGCTTTCCTGCCGGAGCTTCTCCTGATGATGCTTGGTTCGGGATCAACGCTTCTGGTCCTGCGCGTCTTGCGTCTGGCGCGCCTGATAAAGATTGCCCGCTTCATTCCGGCCTTTGAGGCGCTGGGCGCAGCGGTGCGGCGGGCCAGCTCGCTGCTCCTGACATCGCTCGCCCTGGCAGTGACGCTGGTTTATGTCGCGGCGGTGCTTCTGTATTTCGTTGAAGGTGTGGGCGGCGTCCAGCAGGAAGCCTTTGCGTCCATTCCGCGCGCCATATGGTGGTCTGTGGCCACACTGACGACAGTGGGGTATGGCGATGTCTACCCGGTCACCCCGCTGGGCCGGTTTTGTGCTGGTCTCATCGCGATTGCCGGCATCGGCGTTGTGGCGCTGCCGGCGGGCGTGTTCGCCAGCGCCTTCTCCGACGAGCTGCGGGAGCGCGAGCTTTCCAGCCTGCGGAGCGAACTGGAACAGACGAAGGCGGATACCGCTGAGGAGACGTTGGATGAATAAACCGGAAAACCCCCTCAGTGTCGCCATCGCTGGTATCGCCGGGCGTATGGGGCGCCAGCTTGCGGCTGTTTCCATTGATCGCGGCGTCCGGATTACCGGCGCCACGGAAGTCGCGGCCGCCAACGCTTATGGCGAAGACATCGGCCTCCTTGCCGGCCGCCGGGCCATTGGCCTGCATCCTGTTGCTGACGCGGCCGGAGCTGCAGCGGGCGCAGGTGTGTGGATCGATTTCACACGGCCCGAAGCAACACTCGCCGCGTTAAAAGCGCTTGCCAGCACATCTGTGCGCGCAGCGATTATCGGCACCACAGGCTTTACCGCCGCTGAGGAAGATGCCATCGCGGCGGCGTCCTCCCGTTTTGCGATTGTGAAGGCGGGCAATTTCTCCATCGGGGTGAACCTGCTGGAGGCACTGACGCGTCTGGCGGCCAGCCGTCTGGGTACGGAGTGGGACATCGAAGTCCTCGAAACCCACCACCGCATGAAGGCGGATGCCCCTTCGGGCACGGCCCTGATGCTTGGTGCGGCGGCGGCAGAGGGCAGGGGCGCGCCGCTCAGCGACCTGCGGGCCGCGCCCTATGATGGCCCCGACGCGCAGCGCGAAACCGGCCAGATCGGCTTTTCCGTGCGCCGTGCCGGGGGGGTGATCGGCGAGCATGAGGTGACATTCGGCTCGGAAAAGGAGCTCATCCGGCTTTCCCATACGGCACTTGATCGCTCGGTCTTTGCCGAAGGCGCGCTGCATGCCGCTGCCTGGGCCGTGTCCCAGCCGCCGGGCCTTTACGATATGAACGATGTGTTGGGTCTCGGCCACACCGGCTGAGGAAAGCGCCGTCATATCAGCCGAATGCGCCTTGACGCGGCGCAGCATCGTGACAACGTGACGGTTGTTTAACGTTCAGGGTTGCATCCCAGTAGCGGAATGATCGGCATTGTAGTTGTCAGCCATGGAAGATTAGCCCACGAGCTCGTCGCAGCAGCGGAGCACGTTGTGGGCCGCCTTTGGCGTGCGCGCGCCGTCTCTATCGATTCTGACGATGACCTCGACCTCAAGCGTGAGCACATTCTGGCCGCTGTGAAAGCCTGCGATGCAGGTCGCGGCGTTATCGTACTGACCGACATGTTCGGCGGCACGCCTTCAAACCTCGTCCTGTCCATCCGCGGCAGTGTGCCGATGGAAATCGTCTCCGGCGCAAATCTGCCGATGCTGATCAAGCTGGCCGAAGTCCGTGAAGTGCTGAGCCTGGAAGAGGCGGCGATCGCTGCCGCAGAGGGCGGGCGCAAATATGTGACCATCGCGTCCGAACTGCTGGCCCGGCTGCCCTGATGTCGACGTCCGTTCCGGCAGCCTCTGCCCGTGTCACGATTGTCAATCGTAAGGGCCTGCATGCGCGGGCGTCGGCGAAGGTCGCCAAGCTTGCGGCCGAGTATGATGCCAAGGTCATCGTGCGCCATGAGGGCGAGCAGGCAGATGCCCGCTCGATCATGGATCTCCTGATGCTCGTTGCCCATACAGGCTGCGAGATCGAGCTTTCGGGCACCGGCACGCAGGCCGCAGAGGCGGTTGAAGCCATCGCCGCGCTGGTCGCCGATGGCTTCGGGGAACGTGACGGGGGCTGATCAGCCCGCTTCAGGCCGCCTTGCGCTTTGCCTTGCGCACTTCAAACTTGTTCAGCGCGTGCAGATAGGCCTTGGCGCTGGCCACCAGCGTGTCGGGATCGGATGACCGGCCCGTCGCCATGATGTCATCGCCATTCAGCCGCACAGACACAGTTGCCTGCGCGTCCGTACCGCCGGTCACGGCATGCACCTGGTAAAGCTCCAGAATGGCCTGATGCGGCACCAGCTGGCGAATGGCATTGAACACGGCGTCTACCGGGCCATTGCCGCGCGCGATGGAGTATTTCTCCTCGCCGTCAATCACCAGGTCGATTTCTGCCGTCTGCGGACCTTCCGTGCCTGCCACAACGCGCAGCCGCTTGAACGCGATCCGCTCGCCTTCTGCCGCCAGCTGCTCATCCACCAGCGCGATGATGTCGTCATCGAACACATGTTTCTTGCGGTCGGCCAGATCCTTGAAGCGCTTGAACGCGTCGTTCAGCGCGTCGCCCTCGATGAAATAGCCCATCGATTCCAGCTTGTCGCGGAAAGCGTTGCGCCCGGAGAGCTTGCCCATGACGAGCGAGGTTTTCGCCACGCCCACATCTTCGGGCTTCATGATCTCGTAGGTCTCGGAATTCTTCAGCATGCCATCCTGGTGGATGCCGCTTTCATGCGCGAAGGCATTCTTGCCAACGATGGCCTTGTTATACTGCACCGGGAAGCCCGTGATGCGGCTGACCATTGCCGAGGCGCGGGCGAGATAGCTGGTATCGATATGGGTTTCATAGGGCAGGGTGTCGCCGCGCACCTTCATCGCCATGACGATCTCTTCAAGCGCCGCATTACCCGCGCGCTCGCCTAGGCCGTTGATGGTGCACTCGATCTGGCGCACGCCATTGGCCATGCCGGCCAGCGAGTTGGCAACGGCAAGACCAAGATCGTTATGACAGTGCGCCGACCAGATCACCTTGTCCGAGTTCGGAATGTTTTCGATCAGTCGGCGGATCAGTGCGCCATATTCGTCGGGGTGGGAATAGCCCACCGTATCAGGCACGTTGATGGTGGTAGCGCCCGAAGCGATCGCGGTGTCGATGCATTTGCAGAGGAAATCGAATTCGGTGCGCGTCGCGTCTTCGGCGCTCCACTCCACATCATCGACCAGGTTGCGGGCCTGAGAGACCGAGCGGCCGACCGCTTCCAGCACAGCGTTCGGGCCCATCTTCAGCTTGTGCTTCATGTGCACGGGGCTGGTGGAAATGAAGGTGTGAATGCGCGGGCGGGCGGCCTTGCGCACAGCCTCGCCGCAGCGGTCAATGTCGTTCGGCGTCGAGCGGGAAAGTCCGCAGATCACGGCGCTCTTGGACTGGGCGGCAATTGCGCTGACGGCGGCAAAGTCACCTTCCGAGGCGGCGGGGAAGCCGGCTTCGATAATATCGACGCCCATGCTTTCGAGCAGGGTTGCCAGCTCAAGCTTCTCGTTCAGCGTCATCGAGGCGCCTGGCGATTGCTCGCCATCGCGCATCGTTGTGTCGAATATCAGGATACGGGGTTTGGTTGCGTCGTTCGCGGCGGTGTTCTTGGAGGTCATGGTTTTGCGTAGCTCAGCGGAGAGGAAGGAACAAAGCGGTTCTTGGTCTCATATCCCCTGGTCGCGCGTCCACCCTCAGACTTGGGTGTCCGTCCCCGGCCAGGGGCCGGTAAGCAGGAGGAGTAGGGGCAGAACTTTGCGCATGCCCACTCTAATCAACGGCTTGCGCGGTGCTGTCAACCGGGGAGCCTGAGCTGGCAGCAAGATTTTGCCCCGTCCGGGCTACCCGGCGCCTGAAATAGATATATCCGGCGGCGTAGACGGTCACCGCGGCCACGGCGGCAATGATCGCGATGACCAGATTGCCCTGCAGCGCGGCCAGAAGGCTGCGACCGGCAAAGGCGATCAGGGCGATCTTGGGGATGATGCCCAGCGCCAGCCCCAGCCAGAAATCGCGGAACGTCGCATTGCTGACGCCGAACGCCATATTCACCAGCAGGAACGGCCCGGTCGGCACGTTGCGAACGATCGCGCTGGTGACGAGCGCGTTGCGTCCGACAAAGCGGGAGAGCTTCTGCGCGCTTTTTCCGGCATAGCGCCGGAAGGCTTCCTCGCCAGCCGCCCGGCCAATCCAGAAGGTCAACGCTCCGGAAACCATGTTGGCGACCCAGGAATAGCCTGCGCCATACCACGGCCCGAACACGGCAATCGTCGCCGCGATCAGCGCAAATTGCGGAATGCCCATGAAGGCCGCGACGCAATAGACCGCGACAACGGCAACCAGCCCCCAGGGGCTTTCGGCGAGTGTTTCCATCCAGCCCGTCACCGTATCGGCGTTCGGCAGCAACCCCATCCGGCCAGCGGCGAACACGCCGGCAATGATGAGGATCAGCGCGATACCCAGAAGAATCGCGCGCCGCGGAGCCTGCCGGGCGGTGGTCGGGAGTTGCGTTTCGCTCATGGCGCTCTCGTGCGCTGAAAGCCGGGGTGCGTCAATCTGAACCCGTCAGACTCTCATGCATTCGCCAGGAATGTGTCGCTCATCGCCCACAGTTTCTCGGCGCGGGCATCATCGCTGATCCAGGCGCGGGCATGTTCCCAGCGTTTGCTGTCGGGCGTCGCGGCGCGGGCGATGTCACAGTCTTCACAATAAACGCCGCCTTTCCCGTTCAGCTTTGGCGCCGTTGCGGCCCACACGGTGGTGGAGGCGCCCTGTTCCGGCGTCTTGAACATCGCCTGGATCATCTCCGGGATCGTGCCGTCAGGACTTTTCCAGCCGAGCGCCACCATTTCCTCGTCGGGCAGATGGCGCTGAAGGTTCGTAAAGATGCCGCCGGGATGCACGGAGAAGGCGCGAATGCCATTGGCTTTTTCCCGCATGTCCACCCCCAGCGCGAACAGCGCATTGGCGGATTTGGACTGTCCGTAGGCTTCCCATTTGTCATAGGCGCGGGACGTATAGTTGGGATCGTCCCAGATCACATCGGAGCGGACATGTCCGGTGGAAGAGAGCGCTACCACGCGGGCGCCATTTGCGGCGCGCAACGCGGGCAGGAGACCCTGATACAGGGCAAGGTGACCCAGATGGTTGGTGCCGAACTGGGCTTCCCAGCCATCGCCAACGTGGGCGAGCGGACACGCCATGATCCCGGCATTGTTTATGAGCAGGTCCAGCTTCGGCGCCGCCGCAGAATAATCCTGCGCAAAGCGGCGCACACTGCCGAGATCGGCCAGGTCCATCGCGGCAACCGTAACGCCATTGATCCCGGTGAGCGCGTCTTTTGCCGCGTCCGGCCGGCGGGCTGGCACCGTCACCTTCGCGCCGGCGCCCGCCAGCGCGCGGACTGTCTCAAGGCCGATGCCCGAATATCCGCCGGTCACAATCGCGTGCTTGCCCGAGAGGCTGATCCCCTCAACAACCTCCCTCGCGGTGCTCTTTGCGTGAAAGCCTGAGCCGACAGGTACCTGATCATTAGCCGCCATCGTCATTTCTCCCATGTGTTTCTACGTATTGTCCCAATGCTAGCCCCCTCTCTATCTGGGGGATACTGCAATCTAATACCGGCTTTGCCCCAGCCTTGCCCAAATCTGCCGTTAGAACATCCCACAAGGAAAAGGAGACCTGACCCATGAAAAAGGTTCTCATGATGCTGAGCGCTGCCGGAATGGTGGCTGCGCTTGCCCTGCCGGTATACGCGCAAGGAATTGGGGGGCGCGTCGAGCGTACCCAGGCCGAACTCGCCATCGAAAAGGCGGAGGCTGACTTTGCCACGCTCAAGGTGGCCCGTGATGAGGCCAGAACCAAATGCGCTGCCCGCGAATATCAGGCCTGCTACGAGCTCGCCGAATTGCAGCGTAAAGGTCTCGGCGGTGTGCAAGATCTGTCTGCGGCGGCCGAAAATTACAAGAAAGGCTGCGATGCCAAGGATGCGCGCGGCTGTGCGGGCCTAGCCTATCTGACGGTACAGGGCCGCGGCGTCACAGCAAACCTCGCTGAGGGTCGCCGCCTCTACAAGGAATCCTGCGATATGGGCGAAGTCAGCGGCTGCGCGGCCTGGGGTAACATGGCCTATACCGGCACAGGCGGCCCCAAGGATGTCCAGGGCGGCACGCGCGCCCTGAATGAAGCCTGTTCAAAGGATTATGAATGGGCCTGCGAGCGTGTTCAAACGCTTGGCGCGTTCGATCCCGATGACAATTCCATGCAGCGTCTGCGCAACCTGCAGAACAACTAGACGGCTGTGCTGGCCGGCGGCTCACTCCGGGCCGGCGCCAGAATGGACAGGGTTTTCGCCCGCTCGGCATGGGCGGGCGAACGCTCGGGTGAGATCAGCAGATCACCGTCCACGCAGGCATTGCCCTCAACCTTCATGGACGGCGCGAAGATGGAGCCCTCAACGCGCGCGCCCGTCATCACATCAATCTTGCGCACCGCGACAATCTCGCCAATCAGCGAGCCCATGACCAGTATGTCGCCCGCGCGCGTCCGGCCTTTGATGGAGGCGCCGGTTTCCACGATCAGCGCGCCGTCGCAATGCACGTCTCCCACAACCTCTCCGCCGAGACGGAGCGATCCGGAAATCGTCAGATTACCGATGACACGGCAGCCGGCCGCGATAACATTCGCTTGGCTGGAAGGGGCCTTAGCGGATGGGGGCGCCGCTTGTGCCGGTTCCCTTGCCTTATCTGCTGCCATCCGCGTGTCTCCCAATATCCACCCGATGAAAAGGTGCCATCATGTCCAAGGTGATCCAGAACGGGACAGCCCCGCCCGGCAATAGCCGATGAAAGTCCGGGTGCGCCGTCTGTTCATGCTGACCACTCTGGTGCTGCTTGCATCCTGTGGGCCAAGTTCTGCGCCTGTCGAGGATGTTGATACGTTTTCGTTCGCGCCGGGCGCCGAAGGCCTCGATCTTTCCCACCATAATGGCGCCGTTGACTGGCCGCGCCTCTCCACCGCCGGTCTCTCCTTTGTGTATCTCAAGGCGACCGAAGGTGAGGGGCATGTCGATACCCGCTTTCAGGAGAACTGGCTGGGCGCCTGGCGCCATCACTGGCAGGCGGGCGCCTACCATTTCTATCTGCTGTGCCAGGACGGCCGCCGCCAGGCGGACAATTTCATTCGTCAGGTTGAAGTCCGCAGCGGCGCGCTGCCCCCGGCGGTCGATCTCGAACACGCGCACAACTGCGCCCCGCAGAACAGCCGCGGCGAGACATTGGCGGATCTGAAAGTGTTCCTCGCCGCGCTGGAGGCGGAATACGGCGCTGTGCCTGTCATCTACACAACCCCGGCCTTCCATGCCGAATGGCTTGCGGGGGAGGGGTTTGACGCCCACCCGCTCTGGGTCCGGTCGCTGGAAGGTCCGCCCCGCCTGCCATATGCGATCTGGCAGTATTCGATGAAAGGCCGCGTGCCGGGCGTCACCGGCAATGTCGATCTCAACCGGGCAGCAGAGTAAACCGCGCTCAGGCCAGCGTCTTGCCCATGCGCAACACCGGCACCTCCACACCATCGGCCGATGCGCCAATTGTGTGCTCGATCAGGCGATAGCCGCACGCTTCATAAAGCGGCACGCCCGCAAGCGTTGCGCCCATTTCCAGCTGCGTGAAGCCTTCTGCGGCGGCCGCGTCCTCACACAGCGAAAGGATCATCCGGCCAAGTCCGCGGCGTGTGAAGCCCGGATGGGTATACATTGCGCGAATGCGGGCAGCGTCCGTCCCCGGACGAAGCAGTGCGTCATTGCGCTGGGCAGCTGTGTGGTCGCCGCCATAGAGCGTCGCGCGCCGGCTCCATCCGCCCGAAGCGGCGAGTTGTCCGGTTTCAATGTCATGGATCAGGAAATAAGTGCCGTCCGCTATCAATGTGCGGTCCAGCCCCATGATGGAGCGCGATACGGCGATCTGCTCGGGACTGAGAAAGCCCTTCTGCAATTCGCCGATCGCCAGCTCCATCAGCAGGCTGATCTCCGCAGCGTCCTCTGGCGTCGCAATGCGATGCGAAAAATCTGAGCGCTGCGGAGACCTGTCAGTCATGGATGGCCAGGCCCCTAGTTGCGGCTCTTGTCCACGAGGCGGTCATTCTGCGCCCAGTGCATCATGCCGCGCAGCTTTTCGCCGACCTCTTCGATCGGGTGGCTGCTCATGCGCTGGCGCATGGCGTGGAAGCCCGGCGCGCCGGCCTGGTTTTCCAGAACCCAGTTGCGGGCAAAGGTCCCGTTCTGGATGTCTTCGAGAACCTTCTTCATTTCCTTCTTCGTCTCGGCGTTCACCAGGCGCGGCCCGGTGACATACTCGCCATACTCGGCGGTGTTGGAGATCGAATAGTTCATGTTGGCGATGCCGCCTTCATAGATCAGGTCAACGATCAGCTTGGTCTCGTGCAGGCACTCGAAATAGGCCATCTCTGGCGCGTAACCGGCTTCCACCAGCGTCTCATAACCCGCCTTGATCAGCTCGACGATCCCGCCGCAGAGAACAGCCTGCTCACCGAAGAGGTCGGTTTCCGTCTCTTCACGGAAGGATGTTTCGATGACGCCGGCGCGGGTGTTGCCGATGGCTTTCGAATAGGAAAGGGCAACCGCCTGGGCGCTGCCCGTGGCGTCCTGATGAATGGCGATCAGGCCCGGTAGGCCAAAGCCCATCTGGTACTGGTTGCGCAGCGTGTGGCCAGGGCCTTTGGGCGCCGACAGCGACACGTCAACATCCGCGCGCGGACGGATCAGGTTGTAGTGGATGTTGAAGCCGTGGCCGAACATCAGGTGCTGGCCCGCGCGCAGGTGGGGCTCGATCTCGTTGGCGTAAAGCACAGCCTGCTTTTCGTCCGGAACGAGGATCATCAGCACGTCGGCCCATTTGGCGGCGTCGGCGACAGACACAACTTCCAGGCCCGCTGCTTCGGCTTTCTTGCGCGAGGCGGAGCCTTCCTGAAGCGCAACCTTGATCTGCTTCACGCCGGAATCTTTCAGGTTCAGCGCATGGGCATGGCCCTGGCTGCCATAGCCGACCACGGCGACTTTCAGTTTCTGGATCAGCGAGATGTCCGCGTCTTTTTCGTAGTAGATTTTCATAGGCTTGCAAAAGCTCCGGTGGATGAAAGTTGAGGGAGGGGTTTGTCAGGTCAAACGGCGTCGCAGCTCCAGTCGCCACTGAAATTGGCGACCCCGATGACGAGATTGTTGAGAGCGGTGATGTCGTCCTGCGCCGCGGCAAGCCGCGAAAAATTGAGAACGCTGTCGCCGGTCTTGAGGCGGGTGATGATGTCATGGCTGTCCAGGATCAGCCGGATGCTGCGGGACCCGTCCGCATTAACGCTGACCACTTCGCGCGGGCCGTAGCTGCCAGGCGGATCGGCGGCAATATCGGCCGCCGCCAGTTTCACCTTCTCGGCAATGTCCAGCGGCAGCGCCGTGCGCAGACGGCAGACAGGCGCATTGCCTGCTGCCGCGCCGGGCACGGAGCGTGCTTCCAGCAGTTGGTAAGGGCCCTCTGCAATGACGTAATAGACATAGGCGAGGCCACTGGCCGATTCCGTATCGACAATTCTCAGCCATTCCTCGGAGGCGGCGCCAAACAGCTGCTCCCCCTCACCCGCAATCGCAGAGGCGCGGGCAATGTCGCAGTCGAGCCTTGCCTCATCATTCGTGGACGGAGCACAGGAGGGTGTTTGCGCCGCTGCCGCAAAGGGCAGGGCTGCCAGAGCCATGGCGGCCAGAACCAGCCAAAGGATCAGGCGAGGGACCATCATCCCTTCTCCTTGCCGCGCTTGATCGAGAGAACGCCTGTGCGGCTCACTTCAACCAGGCCCAGGGGGCGCATCAGATCGACAAACTGAGTCAGCTTGTCGGAGGCGCCGGTCACTTCAAAGATGAAGCTCTCATTTGTCGTGTCGATCACATGCGCCCGGAAAATCTCGCCGATCCGCAGCGCTTCGACCCGCTTCTCGCCCGTGCCTGCCACCTTCACCAACGCCAACTCGCGCTCAATGCCGCGCTTGGAATTGGTGATGTCGATTACCTCGGCCACCGGCACAATGCGCAGCAGCTGCGCCTCGATCTGCTCAAGAATGTGCGCCGTGCCCTGGGTAACAATCGTGATGCGCGACCGGTGCTGGCTGGCGTCCACTTCAGCGACCGTCAGCGAGTCGATATTATATCCGCGTCCGGAGAACAGCCCGACCACGCGCGCCAGAACGCCCGGCTCGTTATCGACGATGACGGCCAGCGTGCGGCGCTCAACTTCCTCATCCTCATGGGCCAGAAAATAGGCAGATTTCGGCGCTGGGCCGGGTGTGGCTGTGCCATCGCTCATTGGGGGCGCTCCGGTGTGGTGGTGTTACTTGCAAAACCCCGATCCAGGGAAACATTCGGCCGCCGTGTCAGCAGTTTACCGCGCAGCGCGCCAGCCTGTTCTTTCGCCTTCTGGCGGTTTTCTTTCGTCCGGTCATCATACCGCTCGACAATCTCGTCGAGCCGGCGCGGATCAAGATGCGCCTGAAGTTCAGACACCAGCAGGCGGCGGCAATCGTCAATGAAGGCGGCGCAATCGTCTGACGGCAATCCGCCTTCGCGGTTGAGGGATTCGATCTCGTGATAGGCGAACATCAGCACATCGAGGATCGGCGGGCGAGACCCGCGATAGGCGCCCTCCTTCTCGATGCCCTTGCCATCGGGATCGATGTTCGGAAAGAACATCCGCCCCCGGTCCACCAGGGTTGATAGCTGAATCAGCATGTTCGTCCGGGCAGCCAGGAAAGCAGCGTCATTGCCATGCAGGTGCCGGGTGCGGGCAAAGATCCCGCACCGCGCCAGCGTATCAATGGCTACGCCGCCCCATTCCAGGCTCGCCGCATCAATACTCTGGCGCAGGCGCTCGGTCTGCAACTTGCGCTGCTTGGCGGTTTCACCGCGCGAGACCAGCGCGCTGGCCAGCGCCACGATGGCCGAGAGAACACCGATAATAATCTCGGTATTGCCCTTCAGCCAGTCGAAGATACCTGCAGCGTCCATCATGCTTCCCGTATTCCGGCCCCGATCGGCGGCCTAGACCAGCCCCCGGCCAGCCTCTCCGATCTCGTTACCCGTTATCTCACCGAGAATCATCTGGTTGTGCGCTGATCCCGACGGAATCATCGGCAGGCAGTTTTCGGCGCGCTCCACACGGCAATCGAACAGGACCGGGCCAGGATGGTTCACCATCTCCAGGATCTTCCCGTCAAGCTCGGCCGGGTCATCACAGCGGATGCCATAAGCGCCCAGCGCGTCAGCCAGTTTGACGAAATCCGGCAGGCTTTCCGAATAGGAGTGGGAATAGCGCTCGCCATGCAGCAATTCCTGCCACTGGCGCACCATGCCCATCCATTCATTATTGAGAATGAACACCTTCACCGGCAGCTTGTGCTGAACCGCCGTGGAAAGTTCCTGCATCATCATCTGGATGGAGGCTTCCCCGGCAATGTCGATCACCAGCGCGTCGGGGTGGGCGGCCTGAACGCCCACGGCGGCGGGCAGGCCATAGCCCATCGTGCCCAGGCCACCGGAAGTCATCCAGCGGTTGGGCTCGTTGAAATGATAGAACTGGGCCGCCCACATCTGGTGCTGGCCCACTTCGGTCGTGATGTAGGCGTCATGATCCTTGGTCAGGGCATAGAGGCGCTCGACCGCATATTGCGGTTTGATCACGTCACTGGAGCCCTTGTAGGCAAAGCAGCGCCGCGCGCGCCAGGCGCCGATCTCTTCTTTCCAGGGCGCCAGATCCGGCAGCTGCGCCTTGCGGGCTTTCAGCTCCTTGAGGATGGCTTCCAGCGCCTGCGCGCAATCGGCCAGAACCGGAATATCCACCCGCACAATCTTGTTGATTGAGGAGGCATCAATGTCGATGTGCACCTTCTTCGAATTGGGCGAGAACGCGTCCACACGGCCCGTCACCCGGTCATCAAACCGCGCGCCGACACAGATCATCAGGTCACAGTCATGCATGGCGTTGTTGGCTTCAAAGCTGCCATGCATGCCCACCATGCCCAGCCAGTCAGCATGATTGGCGGGGAAGGCGCCCAGCCCCATCAACGTTGAGGTCACCGGAATGCCCGTCATCTCCTGCAACTCGCGCAGCAGCTTGGACGCGCGCGGCCCGGAATTGATCACGCCGCCGCCGGTATAGAAGATCGGCCGCCACGCCTTGGTCATCAGGTCGACGACAGCCTTGATTGCCTCGGGCGCCGGCTCAGTCTGGGGCACATAGGTCGGCTTCAGGATGCCGGCCTTGCCCACATAAGGCCCGGTGGCAAACTGGATGTCCTTGGGAATGTCGATCACGACCGGGCCGGGGCGGCCATTGGTGGCGATATAGAACGCCTCATGGATCGTGCGCGCCAGCTGGTTCACATCCGTAACGAGGTAATTGTGCTTGGCGCAGGTGCGCGTGATGCCGGTCGTATCGCACTCCTGAAAGGCGTCTGTCCCGATCAGATGCGTTGGCACCTGTCCGGTGAGGACGACCATCGGGATCGAATCCATCATCGCGTCGGTGATCGGGGTCACCATATTGGTCGCGCCGGGGCCGGAGGTGACCAGCGCCACGCCGCATTTCCCCGTCGAGCGCGCATAGCCTTCAGCCGCGTGCCCGGCGCCCTGTTCATGGCGCACCAGAATATGGCGGATCGCGTCCTGCCCGTAGAGCGCATCATAAATCGGTAGCACCGCGCCGCCCGGATACCCGAACATCACCGATACGCCTTGCTCCCGGAGGGCCTCTACGACGATCTGCGCGCCGGTCATCATGCGCGGGGTGGAGGTCTCTGCCGTGTTAGCGGCGGGCTTGGCCTTGGTCTGGGTGGTCATGGGCTTCAGCTTCCGGAAGGATGTTTTCTGCGTGGGGTTAAAAGAGCAAAGGGACCAAGAAAAAAGGGCTCCCGGAGGAAGCCCTTTTGTGCGCGCACCCGCAACTGCCTGGTCGAAGGGCAGCTACGGGCACTTAAGAATTACTACTTTATATGCGCGCACTTGGCGTTTCCTCAATCTTGGGAGTTCAGGCATAATCTTCCGTATCGGCTGTGTCAATCTCGCGATAGAGGGCAAAAATAACCCTCATGCGGTCGCTGACTTCCGGCGAGGGAATGCGGGGCCAGAAGGGAAATTGCCGGCCAATCCAGGTAAATTGCCTTTTGGCATAACGCCTTGACTCGCGCTTGGCGCTTTCGGCGGCTTCCTCGGCGCTGATCTCGCCGCGCACGAAGGCGGCAATCGAGGGCATGCCCAGAGCCTTCATGGCCGGAAGTTCGGGATCAAGATTGCGTGAAACCAGCGCCCGCGCCTCGGCCACCGCGCCCTGCATCAGCATCCCTTCAAACCGCCGGTCGATCTTCTTGTAGAGCGCCGCGCGGGGCGGGGTGAGGGCAAAGCCGACCCACTCGCCCTCTTTCAACACGGGTGGCTGGCGCTCATTCTGAAACTCGCTCAGCTGCCGCCCTGTCGCCAGCCACACCTCATAGGCACGGGCCAGCCTCTGCCGGTCGCCCGTGCCCAGCCGCTCGGCCAGTTCCGGATCATGCGGCGCGAGCCGCAGACGCAGGCCATCAGCGCCCTCGCTCTCGGAGATGGCTTTCACCTCGGCGCGAATGTCCTCGGGCACCGGCGGAATATCCGAAAGCCCCTGGGTCAGCGCCAGAAGGTAGAGCCCGGTGCCGCCGACAATCACCGCATGCTTGTTCTGCCGCTGCAGCCGTTTCAGTACGCTGCGCGCCGATTCCAGCCATTCTCCGGTCGAATACCGCCGCCCGGCATCGACATAGCCAAACAGGTGATGAGGCACGCCGGCCATCTCTTCTTCGGTCGGACGGGCAGAAATTACCTGCAGGTCGCTGTAAACCTGCATGGAATCGGCATTGATCACCTCGCCGCCAAGTTTGCGGGCCAGTTCTATGGCAAGGGCGGATTTTCCGCTGGCCGTCGGGCCATGTATCAGGATCGCAGGGTGCATCCCCTACAACTAAGGACTTGCGAGCCCTGAGGAAAGCCACCTAGAGACGGCCTGCTTCGAAGAGGGCCTTGAGAATGCACATGGATTGGGTCTTGGTTGCTGTCTCCAGCGCGGCAGATGCCCGCCTCGGCGAGCTGGCAAAAAATTCAGTCAGCGCCGTTGGTGGCACACCAAACGGCTGGTCCAGCCTCTCCGATACCGGCCCGCTTCAGGCCGGCGCCCTGCGCTTTTCAGCCGCCAGCGAGAGCCTCGGCGCCCTCCGCGCCGCGCTGGAAGCGGCTGGCCCCATCGATGCCGCCATCCTCCCCGCCGCCCGCTTCGGCAGGAAACGCCTTATCATCTCCGACATGGACTCCACCATCATCGGCCAGGAATGCATCGACGAAATCGCTGACGCGGTCGGCCTCAAAGCCAAAATCTCGGAAATCACCGAACGCGCCATGCGCGGCGAGTTGGATTTCGAGGCTGCCCTGACAGAACGCGTCGCCATGCTGAAGGGCCTGCCGCTGGACGCGCTCGCCCGCACGCTGGAAGAGCGCATCACGCTGAACCCCGGCGCCCGCACACTCATCGCCACAATGAAAGCCCACGGCGCCGCCACGCTGCTCGTCTCAGGCGGCTTCACCTATTTCACCTCCCGTGTTGCCGCCCTTGCAGGCTTTGAAAGCCATCAGGGCAACACGCTCATAGATGACGGCGCCGCGCTGACCGGCGAAGTCGGCCAGCCCATCCTCGGGCGCGTCGCCAAACGCACCGCGCTTCTGGAGGCTGCCGCCAGCCTTGGCGCCGCTGCGGAAGACGCGATCGCCATGGGCGACGGGGCGAATGATCTCGACATGATCCGCGCCTCCGGTCTCGGCGTTGCCTACAAGGCAAAGCCGGTGGTGGCTGCCGAGGCTGCCGGGTCCATCCGCCATACGGACTTGACGGCGGCCTTGTTCTTCCAAGGATACAAGGCGTCCGAATTTGTCCGGGGATGACCGGAAATGTCCAAACTCCGCACACGCCTGTTCCAGTCCTGGTTCCGCCTCAGCCGCCCGATGACCCTCGGCGTGCGCGCCGCGGTGGAGAATGAGGCGGGCCATGTCTTCATGGTGCGCCATACCTATGTGCGCGGCTGGTACATGCCCGGCGGCGGCGTCGAAAAGGGCGAGCCTGCAGTGGATGCGCTCGGCCGCGAACTGGTCGAGGAAGCCGGCGTGCGCCTCAATGCGGAGCCGCGCCTTATCAGTGTCTATTCAAACCACCACAATTTCCCCAACGATCATGTTCTTTTCTACCACGTTCCCTGGGGTAGCTGGGAGCCCGTGAAAGCCACATCCCTGGGCGAAATCGCCGAAACCGCATGGATCGATCCAAAGCTGCCGCCTGAAGGCATCAACACCGGCACGCGGATGCGCTTTGAGGAGCTTTACGGCGGCCTGCCTATCTCGCCCTACTGGGCTCACCGCACCTGATAGGCACCGTCGCGAACGCTCACGGTGGGCACTTCACCGCTCGCGGAGAATTTGTTCCAGGCCGGCTTCAGGCTCTCCCAGAAAGCAGCATGCGGGCTGGCTTCGCGCCCTGCCATAGCCTGCTGCGTCATGGGGAAGGGGAAGATGTGCACGTCCACCGCTTTCTGCCCGCCCTCAAACGCGGCCTGCATCAGCGTCCAGATTTCCTCGATCCCTTCATCCGTCATCGCAAAACACCCCACCGAGGCGCAGGATCCGTGCACCATCAGGAAGCTACCTGTGCGGTCATTGGCCCGGTCAAAGGCATTGGGATAGCCCAGATTGAACGAGAGGTGAAAACTTGAAGCCGGGTTCATCTGCCCGGCCGTCACCTTGTAAAAGCCCTCCGGCGCCTGATGGTCGCCCTCGCGTATTTTCGGGCCGAGGTCGCCTGAAACCGCGCAGACAGGCCAGGTCCGGAAGGGCTGAAACTTGCCCTCTGTATCCTGAACATAGGCCGTCAGCTCCGCGGGCTCTTTGGTAATCTGAAGGAATACGGGGCTGCCCAGTGCCAATCCCTTTTCCGCCAGCGCCGCTTTCAGCGGCTCCGCTTGCGCCGCATAGGCCGCGCGGGACCGCGCCGTTTCCGGAACAGTATCGGCATGGGCAAAGGCGAGCAGGGCCGGCAGGCACAGGAACGCCAGCATCGCGATCAGGATCGCAAAGATATTGGGCTGCGGTCGACGGCGATATTTCGGGCGTGGGCTCATGCGCCCAACTTCATCCCGAATGTGGCTGAAGCCGGGCGGCTTCTGGGAAGCGGCGGGATTTTTGGTTAAATGTCCGAAAGGCAGGCATTAAGGCGCCGTTAAGAATTGAGGCGCAATCTGGGCACATGCCGGGTTCACCCCTCCCGGCAGAATGACGACCCTGCAAATCGGCGGCCACGCTTCTCCCGCGCATAAGCCCGTCCATCGCCGTCAGCGCCGGTCTGCTTCCCCAGACCGGCGTTTTCGCGTTCAGCGTCGATGGCTTTGCACCGCCTTCACATATTGTCCGCCCGTCAGCAGGGACAGCCCCGCCGCCACCCAGAGCGCCAGCACCAGCGCGCCGGTTATCACCGCGCTCCAGTGCAATGCGCCGCCGCCGGATGGGGTTTCGGGCAAAGGCCACAGCGCGAGAGGCAGCATCAATCCGGTAATCGCCACCATTTCGGCGGCCGTTTTCCATTTCGCCAGTCTGGAAGGCGCAACAATCCCGGAGGCTTCCGGCCGGGTGCGCAGCCAGGTCATGAACACGTCCCGCGCCAGGATCAGCGCGGCAGGCACATAGATCAGCCAGGTCTTGAGTGCCAGCGAGAGCGCAATCAGCGCCGCCCCCACCAGCAGCTTGTCGGCGATCGGGTCCAGCCACACGCCAAACCGGCTTTCGGCCTTGAAGGCGCGCGCCGCCCAGCCATCGAGAAAATCCGTCAGCATGCCGGATATGAACGCCAGCAGCGCAAACTGGTGCCAGAGCTGCTGGAACGTTGTGTAACGCTGGCGCTCAAGGCCGGTCACCCCGGCATCGGCCAGCAGCGCCTCAATGCCCGTCGCCTTGAAGGCTGCAAACAGCACAAGCACCGCGAATACGCAGCGGGAAATTGTCAGGGCGTTGGGCAACCAGGAAAACATGTTTACCCGTCTGCCAGTGCCCGGCGGTGGCCGCAATGGCGGCGCTCACTCCTTCAGGCGAAGATCGGAAATTGAGCGGGCAATCGAGCGATACACCTCGATCAGCTCCTCCCCGCTGTCAGCGCTGAAGGCATGGGAGGGAGAAGTCGCGCAATATTCCAGGATGGTGCGCCCGTCGCCCGTGCGCTGAACACTCGAAGGCACCTGAAAGCCTACCGTATAAATCTGGATACGCCGGCTCGAAGCTTTCATCCCGTCGCACAGATCCATCGACTGTCGGAAGGAGTCCCGCGAAGCTGTCGGATGCTCGATATTGAAATCCCCGTCCGTCATAAGGATGACGGCCTTGGACGTCTGCGGCTGGCGATAGGGCAGGGGCTCGGACGCTTCGGGCCAGATGGCAGCCCATTCGGGCGATACCAGATACCAGCCCCAGGCGATGCCCAGATGGCCTGCGGTGCCACCTTCGGCGACCAGCGCGTTCACATGATCCTTCAGCACCGTCTTGTCTTCGGTCAGCGGCACCGGGCCAGACGGCATGCAGGTGCCGTGGCGGCCTTCATAGGCGCCCACACCATAACCCGTTGCGTTCTGATTTTCGACATTCTGCCAGCCATCATACTTGCTGGAGCTGCCGGCATAGAAACTCCAGCGCGGATTGCCCGCCCCGATCCAGGCTCCGCTGCCGGGCGCGGCGTCGGTTGCTGCCTGCGTTCCCGTGCGCTCATATACGCACGCGTCTGCCAGCCCCGTATCGTCAAAAAACCGGCGCTTGGTATCCCAGCTCCAGCTTGAATACTTACCGCAGTTCCAGCTCGAACAGGTGCCGCTCTGATAGTAGAAAAAGCGCTTGCCGCTGTCCTGGTCAATCATGCGTTTGGTATTGTGGCTGTTATACCGGCTCAGTGCCGTGGAATTTGATCCGTCGGCAGAGAGTGTCACCGTCTCGGTCACGGCGCCGATATAGGCGCCCGCATTCAGCGAATGATTATAGCTGGCAATCGCCAGGCGCACCGTTCCGTCCCGCTCCCGGCTGTCGGGCAGCAACTCGTCAACGGCTGCAACGGCCGCCGTTTTCAGCTGCGCCAGCCGGTTATAGCTGTTCATTGATCCGGACACGTCGAATATGAATGCAACGTCCAGCTTGCCCACCCCATAGGTCGAGGTGGACGCCACATTGAACTCAAGCTCATCATGCCCGATCAGGCTGGAAAGATAGGTCGGCTGGCGGCAGCGGACGGTTCCGAGAATGTCGAGATTGGTCTCGTCGAAGGTCACGGCCACCGGATCACAGTCCAGCCCGCCGCCCTGATCTGTGAACAGCGCCAGCGCATAGGTCTGCACGTCCAGCGTGGTTTCAGCGGCCGTGTTGCCCGCCTGCCGCCCCAGCGCGCCGGCCAGCACGGCCGAGTCGAGCGCTGCCTGCACCTTGGATTTCTGGCGCACCGTATTTTGCAGATCGATGGCGATGCCCGTCAGCGCCAGAATGCAGGGGATCACGAAGGCCGTAATCATCGCCACATTCCCGCCCTCGGCGCTTCGCAGCGCGGGAAGACGGGTAACTGGGCGGCAAAGGCGCATCATTGTCTCACTGCTCTCTAGGCAGAAGGGCTTTGCAAAATCCGGTCAGCGCGAAATCCGCAGATCGGAGATGGAGCGGGCGATGGACTTGTAGGCTTCGGTCAGCTCCTGACCATTGGTCGGCTTATAAGCAAAGGCGGGGTTGGAGGCGCAATAATTGAGAACGTCCTGTCCGTATCCGGCATCGAATCCGACGGTATAAATGACGACTTCCTTCTCCTTCATTTTGTCACAGATTGCCTCAGCCTGCGTGACAGAACTTGGATACGCATTGTTATGGCGGGTCTCATTATACTGACCGTCAGACATCATGATGACGACCTTGGTGGCATCAGGTTCGTCATAAGGCAAAGCCTTAGAGCCAGCCGGCCAGACGCTATTCCATTCCGGTGAGACCAGATACCAGCCCCACGCTTGACCAATGTGACCGGCTGTATTTCTGCGCGGTGTCATATCATCGATGAAGTCGTGCAGCTTGTTCCGGTTGTATGTAAGCGGAATAGGCGTATTGTCGTTGCACCATGGGTCGGTTTGGTGGTCGGTTGACCAACTGTCATTGTACGAATCAAATGTCGCAGATACGGGTGGCAGCCAGCGATTGTGACCAGGGCTGGCATCTGTGTACCGCTCGGCGCCTTCGCGTTCCCAAACACAAGTAGATTTAATAGTGTAGCTGCGATGATAGGGCCCGCGCCATTCATAGTTCCACTCGCGACACGTCCCATTATTTCGGTATCTGCGGCAAGTCGTTCTTTCACGGATATAGCCGTAAAAGGGCTCGGTTCGCTCTGGGTCTTGATTCGTCACGGCTTTGAAATACGGACCCGCATTGACCATCGTGTCGTACGATACCATTGCCAGGCGCACGTCTTCCGGGTCTCCGGCATATCCTTCAACCGGCAGCAGGGTATTGACGGCTTCGCGGGCGGCCACTTTCAGGTTCCCCATCCGGTTGTCGTTAGCCATCGAGCCCGACACGTCGAACACGAACGCAATTTCCAGCTTGCCGATGCCGTAGGTCGCGGCGGAGGAAACATTGAAATCGAGATGCCTGATCCCGGCAACCTTTGACAGCGTGGTATTCTGCGAGCATTCCACGTGCCCTTCAAGTTCTTCGGTCTCATCAATGTAGACAAGATCGATGTTGGTGCAGTTGAGCCCGCTATTGTTCGACTGGTTGAGGATGCCCTTGAAGTAGTCGTTGGCTTCCTTCAGCGAGTAGGCTCGGTCCTTGCCGTCCTGCATCGATTTTGTGGCAGCCAGAACGGCGCTGTCGACGGCCTGCTGGACCCGCGCCTTTTGCGTCGTCGTCACCTGGAAATCGATGGCAAAGCCGGCAATGCCGACAATCGGAATGATGGTCAGCGCCGCAATCATCGCGACATTGCCCGACTCGTTCCGGAAAAAATTCCTGTGGCCCGTTTTCATCTGACCTCAACCCCATCCATATTGCCGGGGCGGGAGAGTCAAAACTGCCCCCACATACCCAGCCAGTGGCGAGTTATGACAGATGTGGGTTTCTGCCCCGTAAGGCGCGTGCGATCAAATCTGCCCAGCCAGTTTGGAATCTGTTAACCTGAGCTCCGCGCGAATCGAGAGGCCCTGGCAAATGCAGCAATATCAGGCACTTCTGAGAGACATCCTGGAGAACGGCCACAAGCGGGGCGACCGCACGGGCGTCGGCACGATCGGCGTCTTCGGCCGCCAGATGCGGTTTGACCTCTCCGAAGGCTTCCCGATGGTGACCACCAAACGCCTCCACCTGCGCTCGATCATCGTCGAGCTGCTCTGGTTCCTGCGCGGTGACACCAACATCGCGTATCTGAAGGAAAATGGCGTCTCCATCTGGGATGAATGGGCCGATGAGAACGGCGACCTAGGCCCCGTCTATGGCAAGCAATGGCGCAGCTGGGCCACGCCGAATGGCGAAGCCATCGACCAGATCCAATGGGTGCTGAACGAAATCCGCACCAATCCCAATTCCCGCCGCCTGATCGTTTCGGCCTGGAACCCGGCGGACGTAAACGACATGGCCCTGCCGCCCTGCCACTGCCTGTTCCAGTTCAATGTCATGGACGGCAAGCTGAACTGCCAGCTTTACCAGCGCTCGGCAGACGTCTTCCTCGGCGTGCCCTTCAACATCGCCTCCTACGCGCTCCTCACAATGATGATGGCCCGCGCTACGGGGCTTCAGCCCGGCGAATTCGTCCACACCTTCGGCGACGCCCACCTCTATCTGAACCATCTCGAACAGGCAGAGCTCCAGCTCACCCGCGAGCCGCGCGATCTGCCCACCATCCATATGAACCCGGACAAGGCAGACCTCTTCGGATGGGAGTATGAGGATTTCCGCGTCGACGGATATGCCCCCCACCCTCACATCAAGGCGCCCGTCGCAGTCTGATGGGGCTGTCTGACGCGGCCTACTCGCTCAGCAGCTCGCAATGAATGAACCCGCCGGTTTCCACGGCCAGCGTCAGGGCCGCCTCGAACTCGGTGCAGTAAACCACCGGCCCGCCCTCCTGGCTGACAGCCGCGCTCACCTTTACGCGCGGATCGCCGGAAATTTCCCGCGCCACCTGCGCCGCATCAAACCGCCCGGCCAGGGTGATGGATTTGTTGCCCGCGCTGATTTCCCGGTCTTCATGCCCAAGATTTACCGGCGCGGCCCCAGCGCGCGGCTCGCCATAATAATCTGCCCCCACCGTCAGCGTCGCGCCTGCCGCGTCCAGCGCGCGGATAACCTCCGATGACACCGTAATGTCCAGCCGGAAGGGCAGGGCGGCGGGCCGCGCCTCGTAAACGCGCTTTGCCGTCTCCACCGCCGCCACCGGCGCGGAAACCCCGGCGCTTACGGCATCTGGCTCAGGGCTGTGCCCGCAGGCGGCCAGCAGGATCGCCGGGATGAGAAGGGCAGATAAGCGCGTCATGGGCGTAAACTCCTTGTCTTCCAGATAGTTGCGGCGTCCATCCTGTCTGGCAACCCTTTCCGGGCAGGCCAGAATCCTGCTTGCCGCAGATTGAAAAGCTCTGCATCCTGACAGTGGCTTGAGGCGGCAATAAGACCGCCTGGGCCCATCAAGGAGACATCCATGAAACCCCTGATCGCTGAACTTATCGGCACATTCGCCCTGGTCCTGTTTGGCTGTGGTTCTGCTGTCCTCGCCGGAGGCGAGGTTGGCCAGTTAGGTATCGCGTTCGCTTTCGGCCTGGCCATCGTCGCCATGGCCTATGGCATCGGCCCCATCTCGGGCTGCCACGTCAATCCGGCGGTCAGCTTCGGCGCCTTCATCGCCGGGCGTATGACGCTCAACTCCATGTTCCAGTACTGGATCGCCCAGTTCATCGGGGCCGTGCTCGGCGCCGCCGTCCTCTATCTCATCGCCTCAGGCAAGGCAGGCTATGACCTGGCCGCAAACGGGCTTGGCCAGAATGGCTGGGGCGCAGGGTATCTGGGCGAATACAGCCTCGTCTCGGCGCTGGTCTTCGAGATTGTCGCCACCTTCCTGTTCCTCGTCGTGATCCTGGGCGCCACCCAGAAATCCGCGCCCGGAATGGTCGCTGGCCTCGCCATCGGCCTCACGCTCGCGGTCATCCACATTGTCGGCATCCAGGTCACCGGCGTCTCGGTAAACCCCGCCCGCAGCTTCGGCCCCGCCGTCATCGTGGGCGGCGCGGCAATCTCCCAGCTCTGGCTGTTCTTCGTCGCCCCGCTTATCGGCGCAGCGCTCGCCGGCATCCTCTTCCGCCAGAAACTCCTGGAAACGGAATAGGCCTGTTGTCTATCGGCCTCGTCCTGAAAGGGACGGGGCCTCCAACCTCCCGGCTGCCACCCCCACAAGCAACGCGCAGGCGCAGGTGCCGCGAGCCTTGGCTCGCGAACAGCACCGAGCAATCTCAACTACGCCTCATGCGGCGAGATCAGCCCCTTATCCTCGCGCCGGCGGATCACATATGAAACGATCACCGCGCCCACCATCTTGCCGATCACGAACACGATCCAGTTGAGCGGGTGCAGTGAGTTGCCCGGCTCCATGCCCAGCTCCATCTGTTTGGCAAGGTCGGCGCCATAGAGAAACACGGTCGTATCCACCGGCGTTGCCAGCGCGCTGGAAATCAGGATGCGCGTTGAAAGCCGGTATTTCGTGAAGGTGTAGACCATCCAGTCCACCATCTCCGAGACGGCAAACGCAATCCCGCTGGCCAGCGCAATCACCGGCCAGGAATAGAAGAATGACCAGGCCACCGCGATCGCCATCAGGATCAGCACCTTGTGTCCCATCTCGCGCTGCACGAAGTCGCGGATCACGAACACCATGCCCGTCACCATCGTCATCGGGTGCAGCGCGATGCCGGGCGCATAGTCGCCGCCGGGCGCCACGATCTGCGCTTCGGGAATCACGCCGAACGACCAGTTGAGAAAAGGAATCAACGCCACATAGACAAACGCCCATATCCGTCCGTTCAGGAACCAGATCGCGCAGAATGTGAGCAACAATGCGCCCAGTGCCGGGCCAATCAGCTGAGGTTGCCCGTTGGTTAGGACCGACACGAGTTCAGACATTTATGAGCGTTCCCCCCGCTGTCCCATTTTAATGCAGTTGCCGCTGCGTTGCGTGCTTGCTTAAACCATGCCTGCGGAGCGAGGAAGCGCGCAAATGGGAACGCGCCAACCGGACAGATGTGAAAGATAATAACTAGAGCAATGTCCATTGAAGTGAAACTTTGCCTGATCGTTGCGCAGGCGCGCAACCGGATCATCGGCGCCGCTGGCGCGCTGCCCTGGCGGCTGAAGGACGATATGGCGTTCTTCAAGGCCACCACCATGGGCGCGCCCGTCATCATGGGCCGCAAGACCTGGGAAAGCTTCCCCAAACGCCCCCTCCCTGGCCGCGAGAATATCGTGCTCACCCGCGACTGGGATTATGACGCCGCCGAAGCGCGCGTTTACTCCAGCTTCCCCGCCGCCATGAACGCCGCCCGCGCCATCGCGGCCCGCGAAGGCAAGGACGAAGCCTTCGTCATCGGCGGCGCTGAAATCTACGCTCTCGCGCTGCCTTTCGCCGACCGGATCTACCTCACTGAGGTAGATGCCGAGATTGAAGGCGACACGCTTTTCCCCGAACTCGACCTGCGCCAGTGGCGCAGCGATGAAATCGCCACCCATCCGGCCGGGGAGGGCAACGACCATGCCTTCATCATCCGCCGGCTCGACCGCGCCGCCGCTCAGGTCTGATCCGGGCCGCTTCACGCGGGGGCAGTGATGGACACTGTCCCCGCTGCGGCCTTACCCTTCCGGGAAAGATCATTCTCGGGAGGAATAGAGTATGGATTTTGAAGTTGTCGGCTCCGGCCTCGGCTTTCCCGAAGGCCCCGTCGTCATGGAAGACGGCTCGGTCATCCTCGTCGAAATCCAGAAGGGCTGCATCTCGCGCCTCTGGAACGGCAAGCATGAAGTGATCGCCACGCCCGGCGGCGGCCCCAACGGCCTCGCCATCGGCCCGGACGGCGCGCTCTATTGCTGCAACAATGGCGGCTTTGAATATCACGAGGTCGGCGGCCTCACGATCCCCGGCAACTGCCCACCTGACTATTCCGGCGGCCGCATCGAGCGGATCGACCTCTCCACCGGCAAGGTTGACCGCCTGTATGAAGCCGTCGACGGCAACTCCCTGCGCGGCCCCAACGACATCGTGTTCGATAAGGAAGGCGGCTTCTACTTCACAGACCTCGGCAAGGGTTTCGCCCGTACCCGTGACCATGGCGGCGTCTATTACGCCAAGCCCGATGGCAGCCTGATCAAGGAAGTGGACTACCACCACATCTCCCCCAATGGCTGCGGCCTCTCGCCGGACGGGAAGACGCTTTACTTCGCTGACACGATGACCGCCCGTCTCTGGGGCTTCGCGCTCACCGGCCCCGGCGAATACACGCCCCACAAGCCCCCCTTCCTGCGCGGCCGCGTCGTTACGGGGCAGACGGAGCTTTGCTATTTCGATAGCCTCGCGGTCGCCGCCTCCGGAAACGTCTGTGTCGCAACCATCCTGAAGAATGGCGGCTATGGCGGCATCACCACCATCACGCCAGATGGCAAGTCCAGCTTCACCGAGCTGCCAGATCCCTTCGTCACCAACATCGCCTTCGGCGGGGCTGACATGAAAGACGCCTATATCTGCGCCTCGGGCACCGGCCAGCTGATCAAAACCCGCTGGGCCGAAGCCGGGTTGAAGCTGAACTACAACGCCTGACCCTTAAACGCCTCTCCCGCGTGCGGGAGAGGCGCAGGGTTGAGGGCCCTACCGCGCCGCAATACACTCCACCTCCACCAGCGCCCCGAACGGCAACGCAGATACCGCAATCGCCGTCCGCGCCGGCGGATCGGCCTCGAAATAATCCGCATACACCTCATTGACCGGGCCATACTGTTCAATGTCGGTCATGAAGATCGTGCATTTCAGCAAGTCGCCCATCGTGCCGCCGGCCTTTTCGATATTGCCTTTCACCGCGTCCATCGCTTGGCGCGCTGCCTCGCTCACATCCCCGGTCTCGCTGCGCCCGATCACCCCGGCCAGATACACCGTGTCGCCATAGCCGACGGCGGCGCTGTAAAGTGCATTGCCGGGCACCAGGACTGTCTTGCCCGCAGGCACAGCCGGGGGCGCGGCCTCTGGCGCGGTGACGCATCCGGTCAACAGCAGGGCGCCCAGCAGGGCGGAACAGAGTGTGGGGTTCATGGGCGGGCGCCTCCAATTGCAAATCACGCCGCAACCCTACCGCCTTATCCCCCGAAGGGGGAGGGGCAGGGGCGCGACGCCATCGGCAATTGACTGGCCAGCTTCATTCCTGAGCAGTCCTGCTCAGGCGCGCTGCGCCTTCAGGGCGCGACACATCCGGTGCCCATCTGGCGATACGGGCGGTCGCACTGCCATCCGTCGCCGGATGAATTGAGGTGGGCAAATTTCGGCACCGAAACCGCCTCGCACGTTTCACCGCGAACCCGGAATCCCCGCTCGCAGGTCCAGCCCGTGCCCGAGCCGCTATTGGTCAGATAGGCATTGTCGGGCAGGCGGATCGGGACGCATTTGCTGCCCGTCGCGCGAAAGCCCCGGTCGCAATCCCAGCCAGGCCCATAGCTTGAATTCGTCAGATAGCCATTCTCCGGCACCTTGATCGGCGCGCACAGATTGCCCGCGGCAACATAGCCCCGTTCGCACTGCCAGCGCGTGCCCGAACTCTCGAGAAAAGCGTTCGCCGGAACGGCAAGGGCCACGCAGCCCGCCCCCTCCAGCTTGTAGCCAAAGCTGCATTCCCATCCGCTGCCATAAGCGCCCCCGGAAAGGTAGGCATTGGGTGGCAGGGTAATGGCGTCGCATTGCTTGCCGGTTTCGCGGTAACCCGCGTCACAGCTCCAGCCATCGCCATATGCCCGCGCGCTGGAGTTTTCCGGCCCTGGCGAGGCGGCGGTCTGCGCGGCGGCAATGCCGGGCGCCAGCATCAGGCTGCCCGTGAAAAGTCCCGCAAAAAGCCCCGCAAAAAGCAAAGGCGCCCGGCGGCGCAGGGCGGCGGCAAAAAATGTCATGACTGTCTTTCAGCCCGCAGGCGGGCAGTGGGGGCGGCCGCAATTGGGCGCGGCAGAACCTTCAGAGCTTGGCGGGCGAAAGCGCGCTTTTCACGCGCCGGTCACCGGCCTGCGCCGAAAGGATCATGCGCGGGGGCGAAGGGGCAGCATATTTGCGCTTCACTTCACCAGCGGGAGAATTTTTCTGACGGGGCATAGGCGCATCCTTCTGCAAGCAGAAAGAATGTCCTGCTCTCCCAAAGTAAGCCCCCAGCCCAAAAATAGCAAGTATTTGAAAAATATATATTTTTTATCCAGAAATTCCGTGTGGAAACAGGGCGGGGTAGGGCGGTGCTCCAATACAACCCACCCTGCCTCTCTCCATCATTCCTCAAACACAATCTCCGGCGCCGGTTTCGTCACCAGCTCGTCCAGCGCAATCGCCACGCTGCGTGCAAGCTTCAGGAAAACATCCGCCGCCGGACCTTTCGTCAGCGCGGCCGGCGTACCTGCGTCGCCCGCCTCGCGGATGGCCTGCAACATCGGAATTTCCGCCAGCAGCGGCAGGCCCAGCGCCTTGGCCATTTTCGCCC
Source organism: Hyphomonas neptunium ATCC 15444 (assembly GCF_000013025.1). Lineage (NCBI taxonomy): Bacteria > Pseudomonadati > Pseudomonadota > Alphaproteobacteria > Hyphomonadales > Hyphomonadaceae > Hyphomonas > Hyphomonas neptunium. Next base: position 460,902 of record NC_008358.1, read on the forward strand.
CGCCGCCTTCGCCCATCAGGTAATGCCGGTTTCCGGCCGGGTCTTCAAACCAGCTCATCGTCTCGGCAATGCCGATCACCGGCACATGCGTCTTGGCAAACATCGCCGCCCCCCGGCGCACATCGGCGAGGGCCACTTCCTGCGGCGTCGTCACGATGATCGCCGCCGTCACCGGCACCTTCTGCGCAATGGCCAGCTGCGCGTCGCCCGTGCCCGGCGGGGTGTCGATGATGAGGAGGTCGAGCGGGTCTTCCTTCGTGCCCCATTCGGCATCGTTCAGCAGCTGGGTGATCGCCGACATGACAATCGGCCCGCGCCAGATCATCGGCGCATCGGGATCAGACAGGTATCCGATCGACAGCGTCTTCATCCCGTGCGCCTCAACGGGGATCAGCTTCTTGGCCGGGGAGGTGCCCGGCTCGGCATTCACCGTCCCGAGCATGGTCGGGATCGAGGGGCCATAGATGTCGGCGTCCAGCAGGCCCACCTTCATGCCCGCCTTGGCCATCGCGGCGGCCAGGTTCACCGCCACGGTCGACTTGCCAACCCCGCCCTTGGCGCTGGCCACGACCAGAATGCGCGCGATGCCCGGAATGGGCCGCATCGCAGTCGCGGGGGGCGGCGCGCCCTGGTTCATCGCTTCATCGGAAAGGCGCGCGCCCTTGGTCACGCGGCGCAGTCCGGCGGTGGGCGAAGGTGTCATCTGGATGTCCGGTTTTGTCCCGTTTTGTCCCGATGTGTCCGGATTTGTCCGGGAATGGGTATGGGAATGACCCGTTCCGGGCGCCTTTTCGGCGGTCAGAACGGTTGTTACCTTCTCGATGCCGGCCAAGCGCGATGCGGCGTTCTCCGCCTCTATCCTGCGGGCTTCGGCCCCGGCGGCGTCGCCGCTATCGGCGCGGATAACAAGGATCGCGCGGCCATCATCGCCCACGGTCACGGACTCCAGCCATTCAGGCGATCCCAGCGCGCTGCGCACGGCGGCGGCGAGCTTTTCCCTGGATTTCTGCCTTGATCCAAACATTAAGACTTCCTCGGCTAAGATAGGGGCTCAGGCGGCGTAAACAGGCCGTCCGGCCCGCCCGAATGCGTCATTTTTGCTGCGCCTGAAAGGCGATTTAGCGTGCACAGCGCATTAGACGCTCTATATAGGCGGGAAACGCAAATTTCAGGAGGGTGAATGCCCTGGGACGATAAGACAAAAGGCTCTGGCCCTTGGGGCGGAGGCGGCTCGGGCAACGGTGGCGGCGAGGGGGGCTCCCCGTGGAACCGTCCCGGCAAACCCGATGCCGGCAAGGAAAAAGACCAGCCTGCAGACCTTGAAGAGCAGATGCGCCGCATGCAGGAGCGCTTTCGTCAGCGCCGGGGCGGCGGTGGCGGACGCAAGGGCGGCGGCAGCGGTGGTGGTGGCGGCGGTCTCGGCCGCGGCGCTGGCCCGCTCGGTGTCCTTGTCATTGTTGGCGTCGCGCTTCTGGCCTGGCTCTCGACCAGCGTTGTCGTCGTTGACCCGACCCAGCAGGCAGCGGTCTTCCGGTTTGGCAAATGGCAGGCAAATTACGGCCCAGGCCTCCACTTCCACCTGCCCGCGCCGTTGGAAAACCACCGCCTTATCCAGGTGGAAACCCGCAACGAAACCCGCATCGGCGCGACGGAAGACGAAAGCCTGATGCTGACGCAGGACGAAAACATCGTCGACATCCATTTTTCGATCATCTGGAAAGTCGATACCCAGAACCCTGAGAACTACGTGCTCAATGTTCGCGATCCCGACAGCACGGTCGCCATGGTCGGCGAGTCCGTGATGCGTGAAGTGGTCGGCAAGACCCGCCTTCAGGACATCATCACCACCCAGCGTGACGAGGTCCAGTTGCAGGTGGTCGAGCAGACCCAGGCACTGCTCAACGAGTATCGCGCCGGCGTGCAGATTCTGCAGGTCCAGATCGGCAAGGCAGACCCGCCTCAGCCGGTCATCGAGGCGTTCAACGACGTTAACGTTGCCGAGCAGGACGCCGAAACCCTGACCAACCGTGCCACGCAGTTCGCCAACGAAATCGTTCCGCAGGCTCGCGGTACCGCTTCGCGCCTGCAACAGGAATCGGAAGCCTACCGCGACCAGATTGTGGCCGACGCAAACGGTGAAGCCGCCCGCTTTGACCAGATCTATGCGGAATACATCAAGGCGCCCCGCGTCACGCGGGAACGCATGTATCTTGAAACCATGGAACGTGTTCTGGAGCGGTCGGACAAATTGCTGATCGATCAGGATTCCGGCGCGGTGCCCTATCTGCCGATTGAACGAACGCGGCCCCAGCCCGCGGCTCCGGCGAGCAATGGAGGAGACCGCTAATGCGTGCTTTTGGTTGGCTCATTCTGATCCTGTCCATCGTTGGACTGATCATCGCTTCAAACGTATTCTTCATCGTCCGCCAGTCGGAACAGGCCATCGTGCTTGAAGTTGGCCGTCCGGTCAGCATCATCAACGCGCCGGGCACGGACCAGGCGGGTCTTCACATGAAGATCCCGGTCTATCAGCAGGTCGAAATTCTCGACAAACGCAACCTTGGCCTCGACATCGAAGGCATTCAGGTGATCGCATCCGACCAGCGCCGCCTGCAGGTCGACGCTTTCGTGCGGTGGCGGATCAGTGACCCACTGCGTTACTATCAGAGCTTCCGCACCGAGCGTGTCGCGACCCAGCAGATCAACACCGTTGCTGTCGCTGCCATCCGCGCCGTGCTGGGGGATGTGCCGGTTCCGGAAATCATCTCCGGCCAGCGCGTCGCTCTGATGGGAGAGATCCGCGATAATGTGAACACCGAACTCGCCAAGGCGGGTGTGGACATCATCGACGTGCGTATCCGCCAGGCAGACCTTCCGCAGGAAGTGACCGAAGGCGTTTACAACCGCATGCGGACGGCGCGTCTTCAGGAAGCTCAGCGTATCCGTTCGGAAGGGGAGGAGCGGGCCCGCCTGATCCGTGCCCAGGCCGAGCGTGAGAAAACGGTTCTTGAAGCTCAGGCCCGTGAAACGGCCCAGAAGGTTCGTGGTGAGGGGGATGCCCGTGCTACCGAGATCTATGCGGCGGCCTACGGCAAGGACTCTGAATTCTTCCGCTTCCAGCGCGCACTCGTAGCGTGTGAAAAGGCGATCCAGGAAGGTACGCAGATGGTTCTCAGCCCCGGCGCCATCGGCGTGTGCGACCAGTTCTTCGACAGCGCACGCGCTGCCGGCGGCCCTCGCTAACCGGGCGGTGAGCGCGCGATGAGCGCAATCACGCTCGCTCTGGCCGGTTTCGGCGTCTGGCTCCTGGTGGAGGGCGCGCTCTGCGCCATTGCCCCGGAATACATGCGCCGCATCGGCCAACTCCTGTCCAACATGCCAGCCCGCGATCTTGCGATCGGCGGGCTGGTGGTTGCGGCGGTCGGTGTTGGCCTCCTGATGCTTGCAGTTCGCACAGCCTGACGCTGTTGCAACTGACGGCCAAAGCGCCATAGTCAGACTTCAAGAAAACAGCGGGCGTGCTGGCGCCTGAGAAACGACCGTGAAGGGAGTCTTCTCCACAATGAACCGGACCGCCGTTGCGGTATTCGCCCTGATGGCATGTATGGCCCCCACAGCGCTCGCACAGGCGGGTGGAAGCCTGTCGCGTCCCGGAGCGCCGGTAGATGCGAAGACCGCGCCGCAAAGCTTCAGTGCGCTCTCCAAACGTCTCATGCCGGCCGTGGTGAACATCTCCACGTCACAGGTTGTGGCCAGCCGCCTGCCAACCTTTCCGGAAGGCTCGCCCGCAGAACGCTTCAACGAATACTTTGGCCGCAATGATGACGGCTTCCAGCGGCAGGGCTCGCTGGGTTCCGGCTTCGTCATCAGCGCCGACGGCTACATCGTCACCAACAATCACGTCATCGAAAAGGCTGACACGATCGAGGTCACCTTCTCCGATGGCCGCACGATGGACGCCAAGATTATCGGCCGCGACCGGGATTCCGACATTGCCGTCCTGAAAGTCACCGCGCGGGGCGCGCTGCCTTTTGTGGACCTTGCCGACAGCGACCGGGCAGAAGTCGGTGACTGGGTGATCGCGATCGGTAACCCGCTGGGCTTTGGCGGCTCGGTATCTGCCGGGATCATCTCGGCCACGGGCCGCGACCTCAACACTGGGCGGTCTGACAATTTCATCCAGACCGATGCGGCCATCAACCAGGGTAACTCCGGTGGTCCGCTGTTCAATCTGAATGGCCAGGTCGTTGGCGTGAACACGGCGATCATTTCCCAGTCGGGCGGGTCCATTGGCCTGGGCTTTTCGGTGCCTTCCAACACGGTGAAGCGCATCTCGGCGCAGCTCATCAAGGATGGCCGGGTGAACCGGCCCTGGCTGGGCGTAAATGTGCAGGATGCGGACGAGTCCCTGATCAAGGCCTATAAGGCCAAAGGTTCGGCGGGCACCATCGTGACCCGCGTGACGGATGCGAGCCCGGCAGCGAAAGCCAAGCTCGAAGTCGGCGATCTGATCCTCTCCATCGATGGGCGCGCCGTGGCGGGGGTGCGTGACATGACGCGCCAGCTTTCCGAAAAGCCCATCGGTAAGGCGATCACGCTGAGCATCGTCAGGGATGGCCGCGCGCGGGATGTCGCCGTCACGCTGGGCGAACTGCCCGATGAGGACGAACCCGCGACAGCGGCGCCATCCGAAGCCGTCGGCATGTCGAACGATCTGGGCGCAGACCTCGTGGCACTCGACGATGACGTTCGCCGCCGCTTCGGCGCGCCGCGGGATATGAACGGCGTGGCGGTTACGGGTGTCAGCACGCGCGGGCGGGCCTACAACAAGCTGCGCAAGGGCGATGTGATCGTGGAGGTGAACTTCCAGTCCGTCAGCGCCGTGGCCGATGTCATCAAGCGTCTTGATACCGCGATGCAGACGCCAAATCAGCCCATCCTGATCCGCGTCAAACGGCGGGGAGAGACGGGAGGCTGGTTCGACCAGTTCGTATCGGTCGACATCAAGAAGTAGGCGAATTCCCCAGCGTTTCCGGCGACTTGGGCGGATTACGCCGCGTCACATGCCTGTCAAACATTACGGAAAATATGCCGAATTGGCTCGCCAAGGGCGCCAACGCACGCTAAGGACTGCGGAAATTGACCTTTTGACGGGCTGAGGCAGATATGATCCATCCTTCCCTGATCGCGATCGCCGCTATTGTTGTTGTGTTCGGCATCCTGAATCTCATAGAGTTCAAGCGTCTGGACTAACCCCAAAGGGAGCAGGCGGTGCCCGATCCCATCCTGCTCATTTCCCTTTTTGGCGGTCTGCTTCTCATGGCGCTCGCCGGAGACCTGCTTGTGCGGGGCGCGCTTGGCTTAGGCCGGGCGATGGGTGTTTCGCCGCTCGTAGCGGGCATTTTCATCGTTGGATTCGGCACATCAGCGCCGGAGATGTTCATCTCCGCGAATGCCGCGCTCAATGGCAATCCCGGTCTCGCCATCGGCAACATTGTCGGCTCCAATATTGCCAATCTTCTGATGGTTGCAGCCATTCCTGCGCTGTTCTTTCCCTATCGCACCGGCGGTGCCGGGCAGGGGCGGGCGTTGTTCATGCTGCTGCTTGCGACGGCCATCTGGATCGGGATGACGGCCATCATGCCGCTCGACCCCATCATGGGCATCTGTTTCCTGCTGGTGCTGGTGGGGTATGCGGGCTTTTCCATCTTTGCGGCGCGTCATGACGAGATTGCCGGAAAGGGCGCCCATCAGGCCGATGCGGTGATGCTCAACCCTCCCGTCTGGCGGGCGATTTTCTATGTGCCGCTGGGCATTGCGGGCCTTCTCTATGCCTCACGCATGATCATCACGGGCGGTGAGGGTGTTGCGCGGGAACTGGGCGTTCCGGATGAGTGGATTGGCCTGACGATCCTGGCGCTGGGCACGTCGCTGCCGGAGATTGGCGCGGGGCTGGCGGCGGCGTTCCGCCAGCGGGGCGATGTGGTGGCGGGCAATATCCTTGGCTCCAACGTGTTCAATATTCTGGGCGCGGGCGGCATTGTGGCGCTGTTCGGACCGTTCGAGGTGGCGCCGCTGTTCCTGCAATACGACCATTGGGTCATGGGGATAACGGCGGTGCTGTTTGCGGGGCTGGTGATGCTGCGTGTGCGGATGGGCCGGCTTCTGGGCGTGTTACTGCTGCTGATTTATGCGGCGTATATCTATGGGCTGGTGACGGGTACAAACCTGATGGCACTGGCGCAGATGGCGGGCCTATGACCCCCAAAGGCGCGCTGGTGACGGGGGCAGGCGGACGCCTTGGCCGGGCCATGGCGCAGGCGCTGGGCGCCGATGGCTGGGCGGTGGCGGTGCATTACCGCGACTCTGCCGACGGCGCGGAGGAAACGGCGGCCCAAATCCGGGCCGCAGGCGGACAGGCCGACATCATCGGCTGTGACCTGTCAGACGAGGGACAACGGGGGACACTTCTGGGACAAACCAGGACACTTCTGGACACGCCCGTGACACTGCTGGTCAATTCCGCCTCCACCTTTACCGGCGACAGCACCCTTGGTCACACACGGGAGGATTGGGACCATCACTTCGAGCCCAACCTTCGCGCGCCGGTGCACCTGGCCCAGCAGCTGGCGGCAGACCTGCCGGAGGGAGAGCGCGGGCTTGTGGTCAATCTGATTGACCAGAAGGTGCTGAAGCTCAATCCGCTGTTCTTCACTTATACGCTCTCCAAGGCGGCGCTGTGGCAGGCGACGCGGATGCTGGCGCAGGGGCTGGCGCCGAATGTGCGCGTCAACGCCATCGCGCCGGGACCGACGCTGCCGAGCGTGCATCAGAGCCCGGAGCAGTTCGCGGCCGAGCAGGCGGCGACGCTGACCGGGGAGGGCAGCTCTCCCGACGAGATCGTCAACGCGCTGCGCTATCTGATTTCTGCCTCCAGCGTGACCGGCCAGATGATTGCGTCTGATGGCGGGCAGCATCTGATGTGGCAGACGCCGGACACCCAATTTTGAAGGAACTCCTATGAACTTCTCTTCCGACACGGCGGCGCCGGCGCATCCTTCCGTGCTGGAGGCCATGGGGCGGGCCAATGACGGGGCGGAGGCGAGCTATGGCGCCGACAGGATTACCGCGCGGCTGCGCGCGCGCCTCGCCGAGGTGTTCGAAACAGACGACTTTGACTTCTGGCTGACGGCATCGGGCACGGCGTCCAACGCGCTGGCGCTTTCCTGCTTCTGCCCGCCGACCCATTCGATCCTCTGCCACCATGAAGCGCATATCCAGATGGATGAGCGCGGGGCGGTGGAGTTTTTCACCGGCGGGGGGCGGCTGGCGCTGTTGCCGGGCACGGGCGCGAAGATCGATTATGATGTGTTTGCGGACTATCTGGGAAATGTGGACCCGAGCTTTGTGCATGGCACGCCGCCGGCGGTCCTCTCGCTGACGAACCTCACTGAATGCGGCATGGCTTATTCGCCCGATGAAGTGGCGCGGTTTGCGCGCCGCGCGAAGGGCGGAAAACTGGCCGTGCATATGGACGGGGCGCGGTTTGCCAATGCGCTGGTGCACACGGGCGCAAGCCCGGCGCAGATGAGCTGGCAGGCCGGCGTGGATGTGCTGACCCTGGGGTTGACGAAAACCGGCGCGGCGGGGTGCGAGATCATCCTCCTTTTTGGCGCGGCCAAGGCCAAGGGTGGGGAGCTGCGCGCGCGGGCCAAACGGTCCGGCCACATGCCGCCGAAGATGCGCTTCCTGGCGGCGCAGGCCGAGGCGATGCTGGAGGGCGGGTTGTGGCTGACGTTGGCCGCTCATGCCAATGCGATGGCCGCGCGCCTGGCCGGCGTGTTCACCGGGGCGGGCTATGAGCTTGCCTGGGATGTTCAGGGTAATGAGGTGTTTGCGCTGCTGGACCCGCGCGCGGTGCAGGATCTGCAGGAAGACAATGCGCGCTTCTATGCCGACTGGCCGGGCGGATCGAGCCGGTTTGTCTGCTCCTGGGCCACGACCGAGGCAGAGATTGCCGACCTGAAGGACACGCTGGTCCGGCCGCCGCGGATTTAGGGGCCAACCCGCGTCATTTCATCTGCGATCTGCGCCAGAAGGTCTGCGGCGGGGAGCGCCCGGTGAAGGGGCGCGCCCTGGCCAGCCCATTGGGCGCCGTAGCCGGTTTCACCTTTGGCCTTGGCTGCGGCGTTCAGCGCTTTGCCCGCGTCATAGGCGGCGGGATAGGCCGGGCGAGGGGCGGAGGCCTCAGCGCCCCAGGCGGTGAACCGGTTGGCGAGGCAGCGGGCCGGGCGGCCGGAGATCGCGGTGGTGACGACCGTGTGGTCCGCCCCCGGACTTTTGAGCGCTTGCCGGAAGGCTGCATCGGCGCTGCTTTCCGGGCAGGCGATAAAGGCTGTGCCGAGCTGGGCGGCGACGGCGCCCAGATCCAGGGCAGCCCGTACTCCGGCGCCGTCCATGATGCCGCCAGCGGCGATGACCGGCAGCGCGCAGCGCGCCACCAACAGTCGGGTAAGCGCCAGAGTACCGATCTGGTCATCGGGCACGCCGGGATCGAAGACACCGCGATGGCCGCCTGCTTCATAGCCCTGCGCGACAATGGCATCGACGCCGGCGGCTTCTGCCGCGCGGGCTTCTGCAAGATTGGTGGCGGTGGACAGCAAGACGCAGCCGGCCTCCTTCAGGGCCTTGATCCGGCCGGCATCGGGAAGCCCGAAATGAAAACTGACAACACGCGGCGCTTTTTCGACGAGCAGGGCGAGCATGGCGTCGTCATTTGCAAAGCTCCTGTAAATCGTTTCCAGCCGCTCTGGCGGCTCTGCGCCAAACTCACGGAAAAGGGGGCGCAGGGCCGCCAGCCATTCGGCTTCACGTTGCGCATCGCGCGCCGGGTCCTCATGGACGAATACATTCACATTGAAGGGGCGGCGCGTGAGCGCGGCTGTGGCGTCGATCAGTGTTCGCGCGCCCGGCGCGTCTGTTGCCCCCACGGCGATTGAGCCGAGGCCGCCTGCATTGGAAATGGCGGCGGCGAGCTGTGGCGTGGAAACGCCTGCCATCGGGGCCTGGATGATCGGGATCGAGAGGTCGAGGCGCTTCAGGAGATCCATGGTGAAGGCGGCTTTCTGGGGCAGGGCAGGTCAGGTGAGGTCAGCTCAAGGCGTCAGGGCCTTGCCGAGCCAGCCTTGCAGTGTGCTGATGACCTGGCCTGAGTCTATGGGGGCGGAGGTGGCGCCGCCGAGGAGTTCCTGATGCAGGCTCATGACGAGGAGCGGGGAGAGGGCGGCCAGCGCAGCGGCGCGCAGGGCGGTTTCGTCCTGCGGGGCGCCGGGGGTGGCGCGGAGTTTGTCTGAAACGGCGTTCAGGGCGGGCTCGAGCACCTTCTCGAGATAGGCCTGGCCGAGGGCTTCGTCGGCGAGGCCTTCGATCAGGCCGAAAGCGTGGGCACGGATGAACCCGCCGAGCCGCATGCCCGCTTCGGAGATGCGAAAATATTCCTCGAAAGCGGTGGCAGGGTTTGCCGAGGGCAGGGCGACGACAGCCCAGAGGGGGGCGCCCTTGCGGCCGATATTATCGAGGATTTCGAGGATGAGGCCGCGGCGGTCTCCGAAATAGTGGCGCAGGGTCGGCTCGGAGGCGTTCATCGCCTGGGCGAACTGGCGCAGCGACGGGCGGCGCAGGTCTGCGGAGAGGGCAAAGTCGGTCAGCGCGTCGAGCAGGGCGGCGCGTTTCACGTCAAAGTCGTGATTGCGCGCGCCGGCGGGTCTGGGCATCGGAAAACGTCTCCCTGCGCGGTCAGGCTCTGGCCGCGTGCATTTTCTACATCACACCGGAGACGATATAGGTCAACGCAAGCCCTGCGGGCTGCGTTGGGGGAAAATTAGACCAGATGGCCAATAAGCCGGGTTCTGTTCGTCCCTTGCGGGATCTGGCAGCCATTCCTCTGGGGCGTTCATTGCTGAACGCCTCGGCGCGACGCACCCGGGGCACGGGCGGCGGACAGCCCATATGTGCCCCCTACTTGGTCTTGCTCCGGGCGGGGTTTACCATGCCAGCCCTGTTGCCAGCGCTGCGGTGGGCTCTTACCCCACCCTTTCACCCTTACCCTCTGGCCGAAGCCTTCGGGCGGTTTCCTTTCTGTGGCACTTTCCCTCGGCTCACGCCGGGCGGCCGTTAGCCGTCGCCCTGTCCACCTGGAGCCCGGACTTTCCTCCAGTATGCAGTTACCCGCATACCAGCGGCTGCCCGGCCATCTGGTCTGGCGGGGGATATAGGGGAAGTGGGGGGGAAGCGCAAATGGGGGGTGTTTTCGCGCTTCGCGTGCCCCAAACGCAAGAAGGCACGACGCCCTTGCGGACTTCGTGCCTTCCCGTGTGTTTCGAATCGGTCTACCGAGACACTGTGCTAGCACTCGATTTCGGTCTTCGATCGACATCAGGCTCTGGAGAAAAATCCGTTCGAGCGGATTTCCTTTCATCACCCTCCGGACCCGGACGTTCGCCTTTTCAGGCGCACGCTTCCGTTTCCGTCGCCACGCGCACAACCGGGGGGTTGCCTGCACGCGGCTGACCGCCTGCGTTTGCCATTGCTGGCATTCACTTCTTGGTCACCGTTTACGGATCGCGCCCCGTTACGGCATATGGCCCCGTTTGGTGGGTCTAGCTCCCGCCTCCCGGCCACCGCCTGCTTTATCCCGTCATCTCCACCTGGTCCTTTGCGCGGCCGGTCTCCCGGCTTTGCTCCTGACCCGGTTTCGTCCGGGGGCGATGGACTTGTCCTCCGGCTCCGGTGGCGGGTTTGCTCCCGCCGGGAATTCCGTTGGCTTACCGAAACGATCTCACAAGGCCTCGCCTGAGTCGAGAGCCTGTCCAGATTTTTTCATGCTATGGGGGAGAAAATTCACAGGTTTTGTTACGCCTGTGGAATGACTGGAAGGCGCCTGTAAAAAAGGCAACAAAATCAACCGGACAAGGATCAATCCTGTCCGGGGTGGGTTTGGCCGGGAAGTCCTGCGGATGGGGCGCGAGCCCAAATCGTCCGGGGACGGTATATGATGGATCAGTAAATTGAATGCGGTGTCCCCGGCGTCCCGGCTCTACCCCATCCGCAGGATGGCAGCTTTTGGGGAGGCTATTCCCGCCGGCTGCCCGGTGATTGTCCGGCTGGTAAGACCGGACACGGGAAGAATGGCATGGGGCCGGCCCCAGCCGGATTGGGCGGTCTCTTTTCCTGTCTGCTGTGTAATGAATGCGGGCAGGCAGGGCGTGGATAAGGCCTGCGCGAATCCCTTGTTTTTTTCTTAGGCAGGCCGTGTCAGTACTGACGGGATGCTTGAGCGCTGGCGCCCCGATCTCATTGATCCTGCTATCCGGGCGGTGCGCCGGCTGGTGCGTCCGGATGTGCGGATCGTGACGGGCGGCATCGCGTTCTATGCGCTGTTTTCGATCTTCCCGCTGATCTATATGACGCTGACATTGCTGACGTTTTTCCTGCCGCCGGAACTGGCGCATCAGCTGGCCAAGCCCGTGACCAACTTCTTCAGCCAGAGCGTGGAGCCGCTGACTTTTGAGGAGGTGGACGCGATCCAGAAGATGACGCCGGCGGGGCTGAGTGTGCGGGCGTTTCTGGCGGCGATCCTGGTGCTGTTTACGGCCACGTCGGGCGCCAAGGCGCTGATTACCGGCATCAGGATGATTGCGGGCACGGCCGACCGGACGCGGTTTGCACGGTTTCAGGGCACGTCCCTGCTGCTGACGGCGACGCTGATCCTGGTAGTGTGGCTGCTGGGGGCGTTGCAGCTGATTGCGACGGTGGCGGTGCAGGAAGCGGGCGGGCTGGCGATGCGGTTTGCCAGCGAGATAGCGACGATTGTGGACTCGCTGTGGATCTCGAAGGGGATTGCGAGTTTCGGGGTGTTTTACCTGATCCTGCTGATGTCGCTGCGCGGGCATGTGCGGCGGGGCACGAAGGCGCTGGCGGCGGGCGCCGGGGCGGCGGCGGTGGCGTTTCTGGGCGTGACGTTCGTGTTCCAGCTCTACCTGCAATATTCGGTGATGGGCACGATCTATGGCGCGATTGCGTCGCTGATTTTCGGCTTTATCTGGCTGTCGGCGTCGGTGTCGTCATTGCTGCTGGGGGCGGCGCTGGCGACCGAGTGGGCTCATGCCTGGGGCGAGGACGAGCCGACGGGGCCTAACGCGTAGGCCTCGGCGATCTGGGCGAGGCGGCGCAGGGTGTCTGCATCTGCAAGGCCGGTAATGGCGGTGGGCATCCAGCGGCGCTGGAAGGCGCGCAGGGCGGCGGGGATGTCGGAGGTGTCGTAACCGATCTGGGCGAGATGGGCGTTGAGGCGCGATGCGTCGCCGCCTGACCAGACGCAGGCGCTGCCTGTCTCGACGGGGGGCCAGAGGCCGAGGCCGGCCTCTGCCAGGCGCTGCCAGGGGAAATGTTCGCCGGGGTCGATCTTGCGGGCGGGCGCAATATCCGAATGGGCGACGAGGCCGGTGGCCGGGATGTCGTGATGGGCCATGATCTCGCGGGCGAGCGCGATGACGGCGGTGATCTGCGCGTCGGGATAGGGCGGGAGCGCGCCGCCGGGGGCGGGGTAGTCATGGCCGCCATTGACGATCTCGATGCCGACAGAGCGGGAATTCAAATCCTCAAGGCTCTGCCATGTCGAGACACCGGCATGCCAGGCGCGGTCATTTTCAGCCACGAGGCGGGCGATGCGGCCGTCTTCCCAGACCATGTAATGGGCCGACACCTTCGCCTCTGGATCGCGCATGCGGGTGAGGGCGGCCTCGCCGCTTTCCATGCCCGTATAATGGAGCACGAGCAGGGTGACGGGGTGTTTGCGGTCGTCAAAGTTCGGGCTGGGGGTGTCTTCGATTTCCATCACGAGTCTCCGGCGCCGGCCTTCTTGCCGAGGGCCGCTTCAGGCATTTTCTCGTTCGGGCGGAGCGCGATGACAAGCACGCCCGACAGCGAAACGATGGCGCCGAGGATGAGGCGCGGGGTCAGCGGTTCGTTCAGCAGCGCAATGCCGAAGATGACGCCCCAGATGGGGGTCATCAGCGTGAGCGGGGAGAGGAGGGAGACGTCATACTTCTTGAGCAGCGTATAGAAGGCCGAATGGCCGAACACGGAGACACCGAGGATGGCGAAGGCACTGGCGGCCCAGACCATCCAGCCGCCATCGATGTAGGTGGCAAGCTGGTTTTCCTCGATGGCGAAGGAGAGCGCAAAGAGCGGCGCAAAGCTGAAAAGGCCGACCCAGGCCTGCATGCGCAGGCCGGAGATCTGCGGCATGCGTTTCATCACGATGCCGCCCGCCGAGCCGATGAAGGCGGAGGCGATGATGTAGAGCAGGCCGAAGGAGACCGAGAAGTTTGCCGGGTCCAGCGCGATGATGATGACACCCAGAAAGGCGAGCGTGATGCCGATAGCGCGGCGCCAGCGGATGACTTCTCCGAGGAACAGCATGCTCATCAGCGTGGAGAAGGGCACGCCGAGCTGGCCGGTGACAGCGGCAGCGGAAGCGTCTGCGTGTTGGAGACCGATGAAGAGGAGCGAGAAGTGGACGCTGCCGATCATGATCGAGACGAAGAACAGCGTGCGCAAATTGGGTGGGCGCGGGAAGAGGAAGGGCACGAGGCAGACCGCCACGCCGAGGAAACGCAGCGCGGCAAAGAAGATCGGCGGAATGGCCATGTCGGCCACGGCCCAGCGCGTGACGACAAGGTTCAGCCCCCAGACGAGGCAGACAGCGCAGAGCAGGATGAAGTCACGTATGGCCATGATGGGTTCGGGCCTATCAGGGTTTTGTGACAATGGGCAGGGGGCGCGCCGCGTCAGGGCGGCAGGGGAGCTATGCGGGGGTGGCACTGCTTGGCTTCCCCCCTCCGTCAGCCGGCTTCGCCGTCTGCCACCTCCCCCGCTTTGCAGGGGAGGATAAAGTCGCATCCGGCGAAGCTGTGCAACCGGGGACATAGGTAACATTTGAGACCGGGGAGATGGGTTACAGTTTTCATGGTATGTTCCGTGGTCTGCCAGGCTTGATGCGGTTCATGCGTTTTTTCGGGTCGATGTGTCCGAGGAGGATGGGGCCGAAGTAGACGTCGTATTGGTCTTCGCCGGTCCGGAAGAGGCCAACGCGCTCCCCGATCAGCACTTCGGAGATGAAGGGTTCCGCGCCGCGCCATCTAATGGTGCCGGCGTGCCTGACCGCGCGGGTTTCGGTGGCGCCAGGATAGTCCGGGGCGCGAAGCTTGCCGTCCCATACGCGCGGGCTTGGCACATAGACCGCCGCCGGGGGTTTCTGGCCGAGCGCCTCATGCGGACGCTCATGATTGTAGGATTTCCGGAACCGGACAAGGCGCGCGGCCTGCGCCCGAAGTGTGCGGGAGACCGGATCGGCCGCTTCGCGCTTCAGGGTCAGATGCAGACGCTCATGGCGCCCATTCTCCTGCGGCTTTCCAGGGGTGATCCGTTCCGGGAAGATGCCCATCTTCACAAAGTTGACCGCCAGACGGGACAGGCCCCCGGCCGCCACAGACCCGAAAGGCGGACCATTGTCTGACCGGATGGCGCGCGGCAGGCCGTGGTCCCGGAACGCCTTTGCCAGTACCGGCCAGACCGTATCATAGCCCGTGCGCGCGACAGGCTGGCAGACCAGAAGATACCGGCTCAGGGCGTCCGAGACCGTGAACGGCTCACAGCGTTGGCCATCGCCCGTACGCCACCAGCCCTTGAAGTCCATGCACCAGACATCGTTGGGGGCATGCGCCTGCGCAAAGGGCGTTGTCATCGGCGCCGCGCGCCGGCGAAACCGCCGCGGAGATACAAGCCCTTCGCGCTTGAGAATGTCACCGATCGTCGAAGCCGCTGGCCAGGCAACACCCGGATCATCCATCTCCAGACGCGCCTTCAACTTGCGCGGCCCCCAGGCAGGATGCGCCCGCCGGAGCGTCACCACACGGGACGCCAGCTCCGGTGGCGTGCCGCCCGCCGGGCAAAGCGGGGCTCGAGACACATCATAAAGCCCCGCTGGCCCCGCAGCCTTGTAACGCTCAATCCATTTGTAGGCCGTCTTGCGCGATATATCGAACCGCACAGACAGCCCTGTCACACTGTCCTCACCCTTCAGCCACGCCGCGATGAACTCAACACGCTCGTTCATCGGATCTGTCCGCCTCCAACCCATGACCATCTCCTCCAGATGGTCATCCTCGCAAATCTGTTACCCATGTCCCCGGTCTGTTTTGTTACCCATCTTACCGGATTGGACCAAGCCGTTATCCTCCCCTGCGAAGCGGGGGAGGTGGACGCGAAGCGGACGGAGGGGGGCCTTGCGGCAATACACTATTTGCCGAGGCGGTTTACCGGGAGGCGGAGGTAGGTCTGGCCGTCGGATTCTGGTGGGGGAAGGGTGCCGGCGCGGATGTTGACCTGCAGGGAGGGGAGGATCAGGCGCGGAGCGCCAAGGGTTTTGTCGCGGGTGGTGCGCATGGTGACGAAGTCTTCTTCCGAGACGCCGTCATGGACATGGACGTTGGCGGCGCGGTGCTGGGCGACGGTGGATTCCCAGGCATGCTTGTCGCGGCCTTCGGGGAGATAGTCATGGCCGGTGAAGATGCGGGTTTCGGGCGGCAGGGCGAGCAGCTTGCGGATTGAGCGGTAAAGCGCGTGGGCGTCGCCGCCGGGAAAGTCTGCCCGCGCGGTGCCATAGTCGGGCATGAAGACGGTATCGCCCACGAAGGCGGCGTCGCCGATCAGATAGGTGAGGCAGGCAGCGGTGTGGCCGGGTGTGTGCAGTACACGGATTGTTTCGTTGCCGAGCGGGAATTCATCGCCTTCATTGAAGAGGGCGTCGAACACGGTTTCGTCCGGCGTGTCGGAGGTGGGGCCGAACATCGGGCGGAAGATTTTCTGAACATCGGTGATGTGCGCGCCGATGCCGACCTTGGCGCCGGTTTTCTGGCGGACATAGTCAGCGGCCGAAAGGTGATCGGCATGGGCGTGGGTGTCGAGCGCCCAGCGGATTTTCAGGCCCTCAGCCTCTGCCGCGGCGAGCACCTTATCGGCCGATGCCGTGGAAAGGCGGGCGGGCGCGGGGTCGAAGTCCAGCACGGGGTCTATGATGACGGCGTCGCGGGTGGCCTTGTCCCAGACGAGATAGGTGACCGTGTTTGTTGCGGGGTCAAAAAACGGTTTGATCTCGGGCATGGGAATCTCCTCTGCGGAATCGTCAAATCTCAGGTCTGCTTCAAATATATGAGATATTGCTAATTTAGCAAGTTATCATATATTTCACGCTGGACACGCCGCGCAGACGCGTCAAGGTAATGCGGCCTGGGAGCAGGACATATCATGGAACTTGAGCCCCTTGTCATTCTCGCCGCGCTTCTCAGCGGGGCAGTCGTCGGATTGTTTCTGGGAACGTTTGGCGGCGGGGGTTCTGTGCTCGCCGCGCCATTGTTGATCTATGCCGTGGGCGTGAAAGATCCGCATATGGCGATTGGCACATCGGCGGCGGCCGTGGCGGCGATTGCGGCGGTGAGCCTGATCGGTCACTGGCGGGCAAAGCGGGTGAAATGGCCGTGTGCGGGCCTGTTTGCGCTGGCGGGCATTGCCGGATCGGTTGTGGGGTCGCAACTGGCGCTGCGCGTGGACGGCACGTGGCTGTTGCTGGCCTTTGCCGTGGCGATGGGAGCGATCGGGCTTTCGATGTTTCGCCGGCCCAAAGGGCTTGGTGATCCGGACGTGCATATCACGGCGGCCATCATGGCGCGGATTGTGCCGCTGGGGCTGCTGACCGGGCTGGCGGCGGGATTTTTCGGGATCGGCGGCGGCTTTCTGATCGTGCCCGGCCTGATGATGGCGACGGGCATGACATTGTCGAACGCAATGGCCTCCTCGCTCGTCTCGGTGGCGCTGTTTGGGGCGACGACCTCGGCGAACTATGCCTTTGCCGGGCATGTGGACTTGCCCCTCGCAGGCCTGCTGCTGGCGGGCGGCGCAGTGGGCGGGGTTGCCGGCGTGCAGGTGGCCAGGGCGCTCGCGGGGCGCACGGCGCTGGCGCGCAAGGGCTTTGCGGCGATGATTGTGGGGGTGGCGGGGTATGTCGGCTGGAACGCTCTGCTTGGAATTGCCGCAACCTCCTGATTTAGAGCGCGTTACCAATAGCAGCGGACCTGTCAAAGGTTGCTAAATCCGCCGCAAAGCGCTGATATGAAGATTAACGGGATTAACTTGGCACCGGCCTTTTGGCCGCGCAGGGAGATGTGAGATGGGCTTGATCTGGTGGATTATGCCATCGATTGCCGGGGTGATCGGGCTGCTTCTCCTGTTCGCAGGGTTCGGGAAGCTGGCCAACCTCAAGCCCTTTGCGGGGGTGACGCGGCTGGCCTTTGGCACGGCCTTTGTCGGCATTGCCGGGATGGTGGCGTTCATCGGGCTGAACATCCAGACCTATAAGCGCCTGACCTATGAGCGGCCCGTGGCGGTGGTGAAGTTTGCCTCTGTGCCGGGGCAGGCGGAGGCGTTTACGGCGGACGTTACATTCTCAGACGGCACGCATCTGTTGCAGGCGGACGGCACGCAGCCGGTATTCCGCGGGGACGAATGGCAGATTGGCGCGCGCGTGATCAAGTTCAAGCCGATGGCAAATATCCTGGGATATGACTCGATGTACCGGATTGAGCATATGCGCTCGACCAATGCGATGCAGTTTTCTTCCGAGGCGGTGACCGAAGGCAAGATTGACGGCATACGGATTGTCACCGAGGAGCCGGGCATTGATGTGTCGAAGCTCGCCGACACTTATGGGTCGCGGTTCGGCATTGATGCTGAATATGGCTCAGCCACCTATCAGCCGATGGGCGATGGATTTGAATACGAAGTCTCGATTACGCAGGACGCACTGATCGCGCGGCCGACCGAGGCGACGCGGACGCTGATCCAGTCGAATTCCTATCCGGGTTTCATTCCTTCAAAGCAGGCAGACTGATGAATCCCTGGGAACGCTACGTCGTACCAAATCTTGTTTCGTGCGCATGCTCGACAAAGCCGATCATGAAACAGCGGGCGAAGGTTGTGCCGAAGGCGGAAGGCGTTGTGCTGGAACTGGGCTGTGGATCGGGCACCAACTTTGCGATGTATGACGGGGCGAAGGTGGATCACCTTTATGCGCTGGAGCCGTCTCCGGGGATGGTCGTGAAAGCCAGGCGCACGGCAAGCGAGCTGGGCATCGGCAAGAGCATCGATTTTCTGGAGACCGGCGCGGAAGCCATTCCGCTGGCGAACAATTCGGTCGATACCGCCGTGATTACCTTTGTGCTGTGTACCATCCCTGACTGGAAATCTGCGCTGGCCGAGACGAAACGCGTGCTGAAACCTGGCGGCAAGATCCTCTTCACCGAGCATGGGCTGGCGCCCGACGAAGGCGTGGCCAAATGGCAGCGCCGGGTCGAGCCTGTGTGGAAGGCTTTGGCGGGTGGGTGTCACCTGACGCGCGATACGCAGGCGATGCTGCGCGAGGCGGGGTTTGAGCCGGAGGGCGCGGAGACGATGTACCTTCCGGGCACGCCGAAGATTGCCGGCTTTGTCAGCTGGGGCGCGGCGCGGCTCGCCTGACGCCGGCCTGACGATGCGCCGGCCGCCTTATCTTCCTTTTTTGAGTGGTCCCTTGAGCCTGGCGCCGGGGCTGAAGCCGATTGCGCCGGAGGCGTGGCTGAGTCCGGACACCGAGGCGCATGTGCTGGAGGAAAAGCGGGCGCTGATGCGAGCGCGGCGCGGCGAGGTTTATGGCGCGCGCGATGGCAGCGAGCTGGCGGCGTTGGAGGCAGCGGCGGCGGTGCATGGCGTGGCCGGGCCTGCGGTGGGCGATTGGCCGAGCGCGCTGGAGGGGGCGGCGAGCGCGGTTTCCGATGATCTCTGTGTGCTGATCAAAGATAGCGATGACCTTTGGCGGCTAGAGGCAGCGAGCCTGTGTGCGCCAACCTTCTGGCGGCTGGACGAGAAGCTGGGCGAGCCTCTGGGCGGACTGCATGGACCGGTGCCCGGCGCCAATCCGGGGCTGGTTTCGCGGATACACCGGATGTTTGACGCGCTGCGGCCGGGGCAGGTGCTGGAGCGGTTCAACTGGACGGTTCAGCCGGGAACGGAGCGGTTTACGCCGTCGCAGGCGGCATTCAAGGCGCTGGCCGGCGGGATGGATGAAGCGGGCGCCCTGGACGGGCTGTGGCTGCGGGTGGAGCGGCAGACGATTTCGAAGCTGGAAATTTCTGGCGCGGTGGTGTTCACGATCCGGGTGGCGATTGATCCGCTACGGGCCGCGCTTGATGGGCCGGGGCAGGCGGAGGCGTTTCGGGCGGCCTGGGAAGGGATTGATCCGGTGCTGGCAGACTATAAAGGCTGGCCGCATTATCAGCGGCTGGTTCACGCAGCGCTGGCGCAGGCGGGCGAGCGCCGTTAAGGCAGGACGACACTGAAGAAGGACAGCGGCATGCAATACTGGCTGATGAAATCTGAACCCGATGCCTGGAGCTGGGAGCAGCAGGTGAAGAAGGGCGAGGCGGGCGAGATCTGGTCGGGCGTGCGCAACTATACCGCGCGCAACCATATGCGTGAGATGAAGCTCGGCGACCGGGTATTCTTCTACCACTCCAATATCGGGCTGGAGATTGTCGGCGTGTGCGAGGTGTGTGAGCTGTCAAAGCCTGACCCGACCACGGACGATGCGCGCTGGGACTGCGTGACCATCCGCGCGCTGGCACCGATGCCTAAGCCGGTGACGCTGAAGGCGGCCAAGGAGAATCCGAAGCTGGCGGAGATGAGCCTGGTTTCCTCATTCCGGCTGTCGGTGCAGCCGGTGACGGCGGCGGAATGGAAAGAGGTCTGCCGCATGGGCGGCATGGACCCGAAGACGCTGAAGGCGGTTTAGGGCTCAGCTGCCAGTAGGCTTGCGGTAGAGCGAGATATGCATGCGGCTATTGGCGGTGAAAGCTGCGCGATCCCATGCGCCCCAGCGACTTTCTGGCTGGAGGCCAGCGAGGCGGGCCATCAGGTCAATCTCTGAGGGCCAGGCATAGCGCATCGGAAGGGGCGTCATGCGGATGCCGTCCGGCGTGAACCGGAGATACTGATATTCGACCAGCTGCTTCACTGGGTCATGGATCGCGGCTTCCAAGGTCAGCGAATTCCGGTCAAGATGCTTGGGTTTCAGGCTGCGATGGTCCCGGAACTGGGCGATGTCTGGCACGAATGCTTCGACTAGGAATGCGCTGCCGGGTTCCAGCATGTCGGCGGCATTCCGGAAACAGCGAAGCTGGGCTTCCTGACTCGTGAGGTTGAACAGTGTATTGAAAATCAAGAAAATGAAGCCGAACCGGCCCTCTGCCCTGACCTCAGACATATCGCCCATGGTTACCGGGATCGCCGTACCACCGGGTTTTTCGCGGAGCTTTGCTACCATTTCTAACGAGGCTTCTATGCCTGAAATATTGCAACCCCGCTGCGCCATGGGTAGGGCGACGCGCCCAGTGCCGATAGCGAGTTCGAGTGTGCGTTGACCAAGGGAAATGTCCGCTAACAGATCAACGGCCGCACCGGTTGTGCCGGGATTATGCAGGAGGTCGTAGTCCTCCGCATTCAGCGCTCCGAAGGTTTCGGGGCCGTATCCCTTCATGAGAGGGCGCTATCTGCGCAATGGTAGTGCATCCACGTTGGCTAGCATAGATTGCAGGGGGAGGCGAGCGCGAAGCGGAAGCTCAGCCCCTGTTGCCATCCTCGAAGCTCGCCAGCGTCCATTCGGCGAAGGTGGCGAGGTTCCCGCCGGTGAAGAGGAAGCCGGCCACGCTGGCGGCTTTGGCTGCTTCGATGTCGGCCTCCTTGTCGCCGATGAGGAAGCTGGCTTCGCGCTTCACCGGGAAGTCTGCCATCGCGCGCAGGAGCATGCCGGGCTTGGGTTTGCGGTCGAAGCTGTCCTTCCGGTAGCGGAGGTTTTCGCCGTCTTCGTGGAAGGGGCAGAAATAGATCCGGTCGATATGCGCGCCTTTTTCGGCGAGGCGCGCCTGCATCCAGTCATGCAGGGCGTGCATGTCGTCTTCGGTATAGTAGTTGCGGGCGATACCGGACTGGTTGGTGACGATGAAGACATACCAGCCACGCTGGTTGAAGGCGGCAATGGTTTCAGCCGCGCCTTCGATGAACTCGAAGTCTTCGATGCGGCTGACATAGCCCCGGTCGATATTGATGACGCCGTCTCTGTCCAGAAAGAGGGCGGGGCGATGTTTGTTCATGGGCTCTATGTGGCAGCTTCGCGGGAGGATGCAATCCTCTCCAGAGGCGCGAAAAGGATCGACAGTCAAGGGCTTCTGCGAAACACTTGCCCCTGTGACAGGCCAAAGAATGCCTGCGCGGCAAACCGGGAGGGAACAGACATGGAAGCATATATTCCGCTGATCGTGAGCGCGCTGGGCGGCACGATCCTGGGGCCGGTCCTGTCAAAACTGATGGGCGGCAGTGGCGCGATGGGCATCATTGGCGGCATTTTGGGCGGTATCGGCGCGCACTATGGCGCCGATGCTGCGGGCGCCGGGCAGATGCTCGGCAGCACGCCGATGATGATCCACATACAGAATTTTCTGGAGGGCGGTATTGGCGGCGGCATCCTGGGGTTGATCGCCGGAGCGGTTTCCAAGCAGCGCTGATCTGCAATGCCGGCACCACAAGAGAAAGAAAAGATGCCCTCAATTGAGCATCTGTACTTTCTCTCAGAAAAATAAATTGCTTTTTAAGGTAGAAATTCCTGTGGCGCCTGAACTAACAAGGCGGTAACCCTTGTGCGGCAAACAGGTTCCAGCAGAATGCTGGAGCCCTGTCTGATGACAACATATCATGGAAGTCTGTCCGTGCTGAGCGGGCATGAGGGCATCCATCCCGCCGGACGCGATGGATTGTTTGAGCACCATATCTGGCACCATGATCTTGGCCTCGTCTTTCTGGCGGCTCTCATCTGCCTTGCGGGCTCCTGGGTGACGTTGCAACTGTTCCGGCGCGCGGCCGGTGTTTCCGGAGCCCAGCGTGTGGGATGGCATATCCTGACGGCTGTGGCGGCCGGAGCGGCGATCTGGTGCACGCACTTTATTGCTATGCTCGGCTTTGATCCCGGTGTGCCTTTTTCGTTTGATCCTATACTGACCATTCTGTCCTTGATCGTTGCCATGATTGGTGCCGCGGCCGGTTTTTCATTCGCTACAGCGCGCATGAAGTTCGCGCCGCTCCTGGGGGGCGCAATCGTCGGGCTTGGAACAGCGGCGATGCACTACACAGGAATGATGGGTTATTCCGTGCAGGGTATTGTGACATGGAATATGCCGCTTCTGGCTCTTTCGATCATCTTCTCTGTTTTCCTGTCAGCGTCCGCCGTTCATTTGATGTTGCGCGCTGCCAATACGCGAAAGCAGATTATAGCCGCAGCGTTTCTTGTGGCTGCCATCGTGATGCTGCACTTCACGGGCATGGCCGCATCGCATTTCGAGCCCCTCGGCGTGGTTCTCGCTGAGCCTATGCAGGACGCTGTCAAGGCGTTGGCATTCGCGATCGCAGGAGTCGGGTTCCTGATCATCGGCGCCGGCGTGGCCAGCTATCTGATTGATGCACGTGTACGGAGCGAATCGTATGAACAGCTGCGCCATATGGCGGTGACTGACAGCCTTACAGGGCTTCCCAACCGGGTGAGTTTCACAGGGCGCCTGGATCATGAGATCGACACCGCAAAGGCGCGGGGGCTCAAAGTAGCCCTGATCGGCATCGACCTGGACCGCTTCAAGGAGATCAATGATCTACGGGGTCATGGAGCCGGCGATGATGTGCTGCGAACGCTTGCGGCACGCATGCGCGCGTTGCTGCGCGAAGGAGAATTTGTTGCCCGGCTGGGCGGAGACGAGTTTGCGGCCGTCAAGCGGATGCAAAATGGCGCAGACGTTTCAGACTTTCTCGTGCGTCTTGAAGCGGCCCTTTATGAGCCAATTGCGCTGGACGAATTCCATGTGACTCCCGGCGCGAGCCTGGGTGTGTCGATCTATCCTGATGACGCCACAGACAAGAACGCTCTGCTTGGAAATGCAGACCTCGCCATGTATCGCGCAAAGTCGACACCGGGCACAAATGTCGCCTTCTATGATCCTTCCATGGATGAGGTCGTCCGGAAGCGGAAAAATCTTGCCAACGATTTGCGGCAGGCATTTGACCGCGATGAGCTGGACCTGCATTTTCAGGTTCAGAAATCTGTTTCCACGGGAGACATCCGGGGTTACGAGGCTTTGGTTCGTTGGAAGCATCCGGAGCATGGAGATATATCTCCGGAAGTGTTCATTCCGATTGCGGAAGAGTATGGACTGATCCTGCAGCTTGGAGAGTGGGTGCTACGCAAGGCCTGCGCGAGAGCGGCGAGCTGGCTGCCGCCTTACAAGGTCGCGGTGAACGTTTCCCCCCTGCAATTCGCGCATGCCGATTTGCCCAAAGTGATCCTTGAAATACTGGTCGAGACTGGCCTTGCGGCCAATCGGCTGGAGATTGAGCTGACGGAAACCGCAATCTTTGCGGACAAGGAGCGCTCGCTTCATATGCTCCGCCAGATCAAAGGCATGGGCGTGACGATTGCGCTGGATGATTTTGGAACGGGCTATTCTTCGCTCGATACCCTGCGCGCATTTCCGTTCGACAAGATCAAGCTCGACAAGTCCTTTATCGACCATGTGGACTCCAACGAACAGACCGCCGCCATGGTACGGGCCGTGCTGGCATTGGGCCGCAGCTTGAAAATTCCGGTGCTCGCTGAGGGCATCGAGAATTCCGGGCAGCTGGCCATGTTGACCTTTGAGGGGTGCGATGAGGCGCAAGGCTTCCTGCTTGGCCGGCCGATGTCTATCGACCGGATTGTCAGCGCCGGACATCTCAGCCTGAAGCCCGTAATGTCGCAGACCGAACCTGTGGAAGATCGCCGGAAACCTATTGAAGACAACGTGCCCGAAAAGCCCGGTAAAGCGGCGGCGTCCTGATCAGGGCGCTGCGGCGGGCAGAACGTCTCGGTTGGCGGCGACCCCGCGCAGGAAGGGCAGAAACGCCAGCGCAGTGAGAATGGCCGCGAGCAGGAATGCTGCGCCGCCAAATTGCAAAGGCGCGTCTTCGCGGGAGAAGCTGAACAATGCACCGCTCATGATCAGGGGGCCGATGATCATGCCCAGCGCATTGAGGCTGGAGGCAGCGCCTTGCAGCTCGCCCTGCGCGTCAGGCGGAGTGAGGCTGGACATCAGGGCGTTGGCGGCGGGCATGGTGACGCCGCCGAGCGCGCTGAACGGGATGATGAGATAGGCAAAGAGCGGCTGGCCCGCAAAGGCAAAGCCGGTCATCGCGATGATGGTGACGCAATAGCCGAACATGATGGTGCGCACACTGCCGAGGCGTTTGAGGATAAAGCCCATGAGGCCCGCTTGGACGGTGGCGGCACCGACGCCCACGAGGCCGAGCGAGAGGCCGATCTGCATGGGCGACCAGTCATACCGGATCTCGCCATGCACCGACCAGGTGGCAGGGAAGACTGTGTGGGCGAGGAAGAAAATGCCGCTCGCGATGAGGAACCAGGAGACTTTGGGGAGCTTTGAGAAGTGGCGGGCGGCGCCGAGGGGGTTGGCGCGCTTAAGGTTCAGATTGCGGCGGCGCGCCTTGGGGAGGGATTCGGGCAGCACGAATACGCCGTAGAGGAAGTTGAGGAAGGCGAGGCCCACGGCGGCAAAGAAGGGTATGCGGGGGCCAAGCTCGCCGAGCAGGCCGCCGATCACCGGGCCGAAAATGAAGCCGAGGCCGAAGGAGGCGCCGATAAAGCCGAAGGCGCGGCCGCGTTCCTCCGGGGTCGTCGTATCGGCAATGTAGGCGTTGGCGGTTGAGTAGGTGGCGCCCGATATGCCCGCGAGCGCGCGGCCGAGGAAGAGTATCCAGATGTTGGGGGCCAGCGCCATCAGCAGAAAGTCGAGCCCCAGCATCGCCATCGAGACGAGCAGGACCGGGCGGCGGCCGAACTTGTCGGACAGGGCGCCGATCAGCGGGCCGAACAGGAACGTCATCACGGCATAGGTGGCCGCGAGACCGCCGATCCAGAGGGTGGCGCCGGAGGCGGGCACGTTGGCGAGATCCTGGATCAGCGTGGGCAGGACCGGGATGATCAGGCCAAAGGCGAGGTGATCGATGAAGACCGTCACCAGCACGAAGAAGAAAGCGTTTTTGCCGGGAAGGCGGGCGGGCGCGGTGTCGGTCATGCGCGGGACTGTCAGCAAGGCGCGGGCGGCGTCAAACGAAATTATTGACGCGGGCGGGGCAGGGCTGGCGGGGGCGCGAGAAAGCTGCGATTCTGGGCGGATCGCCAGGAAACTTCCGTATGCCTTGGGCGTTGTGAGATTGATGGAGGAGAATTCTATGACACGTCTGCGCTATTTGCCCCTGTTCGCGTTTGCCCTGTTGGCGGCCTGCGGCCCGGCCCCGGAGGAAGCGCCTGCGCCAATTTCTGAGGCGGCGCAGCCTGCTGTTCCGGAGGCCGAACCTGAGACGCCGGCTCCAGAGATGCCGGCAGAGGATATGGCAGACTCTGAGATGGCGGCGGAGCCTGGTACCTGCACCGATGAGCTGGGCGCAGAGGCAGCGCAGGTTCTGGTGGATCAATGCCTGGCGATTTCGCCGGCCACGCGCCCGCCCTGCAACGCGCAGAACAGCTGTGACATGATCCGCGGCGAAATCCGCCGGGGCTGCGGGTTTGGCGATGCGGCGGATAATCCGGAATTCTGTAGCGAGTACCAATAGCGGCAGCTTCCCCCGCCGATGGGATCGGCGGGGGAATATCGCTGCCTAGCGGCTGAGTTCCTTCATCGCCTCGTCGAGGCCGGCGAGGGTCAGCTCGAACATCCGGTCCGGGCCGATCAGTTCACGGATGAGCTTGATGGAGCCGGTATATTCCCAGGCGCCTTCCTTGGTCGGGTTCAGCCAGACGAAATTGGGGTAGCGCTCCACGAAGCGCTGTAGCCAGATACCGCCGGCTTCTTCGTTCCAGTGTTCGACCGAGCCACCCGCATAGGTGACTTCATAGGGGCTCATCGTGGCGTCGCCCACGACGATGACTTTGTAGTCGGACGGATATTTGTTGAGCACGTCCCAGGTGGGGATGCGGTTGTTCATGCGGCGGCGGTTGTCGCGCCAGAGGCCCTCATAGGGGCAGTTGTGGAAGTAGAAGTATTCGAGGTTCTTTATCTCGGCGCGGGCGGCAGAAAACAGCTCCTCCATGACGCGGATGTGCGGGTCCATCGAGCCGCCGACATCGAGCAGCAGGAGGACAGAGATCGTGTTGCGCTTTTCCGGGCGCATTTCGATGTCCAGATAGCCTTTGCGGGCGGTGTTGCGGATCGTGCCGTCAAGGTCCAGCTCGTCCGGCGCGCCCTTGCGGGCCCATTTGCGCAGGCGCTTCATGGCTACTTTGATATTTCGCGTGCCGAGTTCCAGCTTGTCGTCGTAATTCTTGAATTCGCGCTTGTCCCACACCTTCACGGCGCGGCGGTGGCGGGATTTGTCCTGGCCGATGCGCACGCCTTCGGGATTGTAGCCATTGGCGCCGAAGGGCGAGGTGCCGCCTGTGCCGATCATCTTGTTGCCGCCCTCGTGGCGCTTTTTCTGCTCCTCGAGGCGTTTTTTCAGCGTTTCCATGAGCTTTTCAAAGCCGCCCATGGCTTCGATTTCGGCCATCTCTTCCTTGGTGAGGAATTTCTCGCTCATCTTCTTGAGCCATTCCTCGGGCAGGTCCTGCACGTTGACGGCATCGCCCAGCGTGTCGAGCCCCTTGAAGACATGGCTGAAGACGCGGTCGAACTTGTCGATGTTGCGCTCGTCCTTCACCAGGGCGGCGCGGGAGAGGTAGTAGAAGTCCTCCACCTCCATATCGATGACCTGTTTGTCCATCGCCTCCATGAGCATCAGGTATTCCTTCAGCGTCACCGGGACTTTCGCCGCACGCAGCTCGTTGAAGAAATTCAGGAACATCGGCAGGGCCTTTCTGTTTCTCGAAACCAGAAGATAACCCTCATGGGGCCATCTGTCCAAGCTGACGCTGGGAAAAGTGTGGTCATTTGCGGTTCATCCGGGCCGGGTTAGGAAAAGACATGCTTCGGGTGGCTCTTTTCTCGTGTTTTCTGGCCGTTGGCGCGTGCGCTGCGACGGCGGCGCCGTCTGGCCCCGCACCTGCTCAGATGGCGCCTGCGCAGATGGTGCCGCAGGGTATGTCCTTTCAGGCCGATTGCGCCGGCCCGGCGGAAGCCAACTGCATGCTGGAAGCGGCGTGGCAGGCAGCATCCCTGTTGCCCGCTGACAAGCAGACGCGCCTGAAACCGGCATTTGCCGAGACGACCCGCGGTCTGAAGGACGAAATGCTCGCCTCCAAATGGCAGATGCGGCTCGGGAAAACGCCGGTCCGCGAGCCGGCGCCGGACTTCGCGCGGGAACAGGCAGAGGGCGCGATTGCGGCCTATGGCTGGGAAGGCTTTTTCCAGAAGGCGCGGCTGGGTGAAGCGCCGCTGAACATGGGCCGGCCAGAGATCATGGGGGCGGCGATTGAGCTGGCGCCAAACCCGATGGAGCGCCTGCGCCTGATCGACATGATGTTTTCCTTCGCAGGCGTGCCCAAGCCCGGCACGATCGGGCAATTCAGCCAGGATGATTTCGAGCGCGCTTCCTTCAGCCATGTGCTGGCCGAGCAGATGATGAAGGATTGCAAGCTGGATGAGTTTGACCGGGCACGGGACCGGACGGCCGCGCCGGAGTCCATCCGCTATGAGCTGTGGCGTGCCCGGATTACCGGCGGAGCCGGCAAGCTGGCGCCGCAGATACGCCAGGGCGATGGCTCGGACGATACGACCTTCGTGCGCCATGTGCTGGAAGGCTATGGGCCCATTCTGAAGCGGGGCTATTGCGCGGGCTGATTGCCGCGTTTGGAGCAGCGTGACTTTTCCCGGTCACATTCCTGAGGCATAGGGTCTGTGTATGGATACCATGGACGAAACCGAAGCCG
Organism: Hyphomonas neptunium ATCC 15444; assembly: GCF_000013025.1. Classification (NCBI taxonomy): domain Bacteria; kingdom Pseudomonadati; phylum Pseudomonadota; class Alphaproteobacteria; order Hyphomonadales; family Hyphomonadaceae; genus Hyphomonas; species Hyphomonas neptunium. The sequence goes on from NC_008358.1 coordinate 489,007, forward strand.
ACCACGAACTTCCCCCCGCTGAAGGCCTCTGCGGCCCTTCCGAGGTGACGGCGCTGTCGCACCTCTACCGCGCCGAAGTCTATCGTTCGACGGTCTGGCGGCAGCGTCTTGATCAGACAACGAACTGGGCCGTGATCTCTACCGGCATTGGCCTGTCGGTGGCATTTGCGAATGAGCGCGCCTCGCCCTTTCCGATCGTGCTGGTGGGCATGCTGTGCATCGTGTTCCTGATGCTGGAAGCGCGGCGCTACCGGTTTTTCTATGTCTGGCGGTTCCGGGCGCGGGTGATCGAGATTGCTTTCTATGTGCCGATCCTGCGCGGGGAAGGGACGAAGATCCGAATTGATCGGGGCACGGCGCTGTCGGACGACTATGAGAAGCCGCAATACCGGATTTCGATGCTGCGCTGTATCGGCCGGCGGCTGCGACGGAATTATGGCTGGATCTTCGCCATTCTCGGCGCGGCGTATTTTGCCAAGATTGCCATTCATCCGGTGGATGTGACCTCCTGGGAGCAGCTGTTCCGGCGGGCGCATATCGGGCCGATACCGGGCTGGGTCGCCATCACGGGCGGATGCCTGTTCCATGTCGGCTGGATATTCATGGCCTGGAAAACCTGGTGGGACGAGCGCACCGACAAGACCAAGATGGCCGATTTTCTCAAGAGCCGGGAAGACATGAACTATGTACGCGCCGCCAACGCGCATGATTCGGCGCTGGGCTGAGCGTTAGTCTTCTGCCCGGTCGAGCAGGTCGTCGGTCACTTCCATCGTGAAAACCGGATCATTTCCGGGCGGAGTTTCGCAGACGGCATCGGAGAATGCCGCGCGGGTTTCAGGCTCGTCATAGACCATTTTCTGGTCATACGCCTTGCGCCAGGTTTCCTCGTCGGGCCATTCGGCATAGCCGACGAAGCGGCCATCCCTGTCCTGATGCAGGCGCGAGCCATAGCTGCCATAGCGCTGGCGGATAAGCTCTGTGCCGCGCACCCAGGCCTTGCGGAACTGGTCTTCCTTGCCCGGATGAACACGCCACCAATAGACGGCAACGAACATGGGGTGCCTCCCTGACTGTTTGGCTTTCTTCCAGGACCAACGCGCGCGGCGATGAATTGATCCGCCAAAAGCAAAAAGCCGGAGCGAGGCCCCGGCTTTTCGATTGTTTTGAACGGGCTTGCCTCAGCCAGCCGGGCCGCGCCGGCCGCCGCCGGAATTTCCGCCGCCATCCTGACGACGGGAGAGAAAGGCGAGGCGTTCGAACAGGGCCACATCCTGCTCGTTTTTCAGCAGCGCGCCGTGCAGGGGCGGGGTGAGCGCTTCGGGATTTTTCTCGCGCATCGTTTCCAGGTCGATGTCCTCATTCATGAGGAGCTTGAGCCAATCAAGCAGCTCGGAGGTCGATGGCTTCTTCTTCACGCCGGGCAGTTCGCGCATGGCGTAGAAGGTGGAGAGCGCGTCGCCGACGAGCTTTTTCTTGATGCCGGGATAGTGGACATCAATGATCGAACGCATCGTCACTTCGTCCGGGAATTTGATGAAGTGGAAGAAGCAGCGGCGCAGGAACGCGTCGGGCAGTTCTTTTTCATTGTTGGACGTGATGATGACGATCGGGCGCTGGATCGCTTTCACCGTCTCGCCGGTTTCGTAGACGAAGAATTCCATCCGATCGAGTTCCTGCAGGAGGTCGTTCGGGAACTCGATGTCGGCCTTGTCGATTTCGTCAATCAGCAGGACAGGGCGCTTGCCGGCGGTGAACGCCTCCCAGAGCTTGCCCTTCTTGATGTAGTTCTTGACGTCCTTGGCGCGCTCTTCGCCCATCTGGCCATCGCGCAGGCGGGAAACGGCGTCGTATTCATAAAGGCCCTGATTTGCCTTTGTGGTGGACTTGATGTGCCATTCGATCAGCTCGGAGCCCAGCGCCTTGGCGACTTCGATGGCGAGAACGGTTTTGCCCGTGCCCGGCTCGCCCTTGATCAGCAGCGGCCGTTCCAGAGCGATGGCGGCGTTGACGGCCACACGCAGGTCATCTGTTGCGACATAATCCTTGGTGCCCTCAAAGCGCATACGCCTCGTCCCTTCAATCTGTTTGCTGGCTTTGCACAATAAGGCCGCGCGGGGCATGGGCAAGCGCTGACCTGAAGGAAACTGCTGCAGCGCGGCATCGAATTTCCTTAAGGGAAAGGCAAAGCTGTGGTAAAAGGAATATGCCATGCGCGCCGCCACAGAGGCTCAAGCTTCACGCTAAGCGTCGCGCCGGTTTCAGGTAGGCTGGCCGGTCCGGTTGGCCCGAAGAGGCCGGACAAGACCTTATGATCCAACTGCTCCCGGCTGACGGGCGCATGGCTCCCAACCTCCCGTAAACATTTGGAAAGCAAGCGTTAACGCCTTTGTGTGAATTTGACACAATCCGCACCATGGGGGCCGGACGCGTATGCCGTTAAAACTTTCTCTCAAGCCTGGCGAAACCTTCGTTGTGAATGGCGCTGTCGTTCGCAATGGCGACCGGCGCGGCGTGCTGTTGCTCGAAACCCAGGCGCGTATCCTGCGGGAAAAAGATATTCTGGCGCCGTCCGATGTGTCGACGCCGGTTGAGCGGGCCTACTTTGCCGTGATGCAGATGTACCTGCTCGGTGAGGTCGATGGGCCGCTCTACACGCAAACCGCCGAGGCTCTTGCCGGGCTGATCGCGGAAATGCCGGACGCCCGCGAGGATGTTCTGCAGATTTCTGCCGATGTGGTTGCCGGCGATCTCTACAAGGCGCTCAGCCGGTGCCGGAAGCTGATGCCGGCGCTGAGCTCGGAGGCCGCATGATGGCCGATGGCAACCAGATCCCGGCGCGCAGCCTGCGCGCTGAGGCAAATTCAAGCCTGGATGAGGCAATCCGCAAGCTGGAAGCGGGGGCAGGCGAGGACCTTGCCGTTGATCTTGGCAGCGGACGTATTGCCAGGGCGGACAGCCCGCGGGGCAATGAAGGCCTTCTCCAGCGTCTTCGCGGACACAAGATGCTGTTGGCGCTTGCTTCGGGAGGCGCTGATCTATCGCGGCTCAAGGGCATAACCCGCGAGCTTCAGGTGGCCCCGGCCGTGCGGGAGATACTTGACGCAGCGGCACGCAAAGCCTAGCGCCGCGCCATGTCGCCTGAACTGATCTCTCTTTTTACCGCTGCCTTTGTAACCTTCTTCGTGCTGATTGATGCGCCGGGGGTGGCGCCGATCTTTGCTACGCTGACGGCAAAGGGCTCACCGGCCTATCGCCGCAAGATGGCGTACAAGTCCGTCTTCGTGGCGACGATCATCATGCTGCTGTTCGCTTTCGGCGGCGCCTGGCTGCTCGATGCGATGCACATCTCCATCGATGCCTTCCGGGCGGCCGGCGGCGTTCTGCTGTTCCTGATCGCGCTCGACATGGTGTTCGAGAAGCGCACCGAGCGGCGGGAACAGCGCGCCGATGAAGTGCTCGAAGAACACCGGAATGATCCGGAGCCGGAAGACGTGTCGGTGTTCCCGATGGGCATTCCGATGATTGCCGGGCCTGGATCGATCGCCACGGCGATGTTTTACATGACGGAAGCGGAAAGCATTGCCCATCAGGGCGTCGTGCTTGCCGCGATCGGAGCTAACCTCCTGATCACGCTGATTATCTTTCTGCTGGCAACGCCGATCGTTCGCCTGATGGGCGCGAGCGTGGCCGGGGCGCTGACGCGGATTCTCGGGGTTATCCTGGCGGCGCTTTCGGCTCAGCTCATCCTCGATGGCATCCGCGGCGCGTTTAATATCGGCTGAGGCTTGTCAGGTGCCCTGCGGTTCGGCCCGCGGCTTTGGCAGCTTGATGTAGAGCCGGACGGTTGAGAGCATCACCCAGAACAGCAGCATGCCGGCAGCCGTCAGGCTCATGATTTCCAGCACGGTATTGCGGTTCCAGCTGATGCCGGCGTCGGCGATCTTCAGAGACTCCTTACCCCGCTCCCGAACCAGAACGATGAAGCGTTCGCCGCCCGCTTCGGCCAGCAGGCGCGCGCGCTGAAGATCCGTGCCGTCTTCAATTACCGCCAGGATCGTAAGCGCGCCGCCAGGGCTCGTCTGCGCGGCAAGGCGTTGAATCTGGTCGAGATCCCCTTCCAGAGGGCCAAGGCCGGACTGGTCGATGGAGGCTGCATAGGCGGTGCGCACCCGCTCGGCCCGCATTTCGGTGGTGGCCAGATCGCTGAAGGCCTCTTCGAGCGCCGGTTCCAGCGCTTCATCGGGCAGGGCGGCGTCAACGTGATCTTCGAGATAAGCAGAGAAGCTGGGTGTCAGGCGCTGGGACCGGCGGGCGGACTTCAGGATTGAGACAGACAAGGCAGCTGCATCTGACAGGCCGTCGCTGTAATCCTGCTGGACGAGCCCGAGGCCGGTCAGCTTGACGACCAGCTCATCGGAGCGATCTCCCTCGATCCAGTTCTGAGACATGTTGGAGAGGTCGGCATAATCGCCAAGTGTCTGGAAACGCCGCTCGTCTTCGCTGCGGACATTGGCCTGAAGGACGACAGGTTCCTCGACCGCAGCGGGATCGGCAGCGGCCTGGGCGGCGTCATCGGCTTCAGCGGTGGCAGTCTCATCCGGCACCGCTTCAGAGCTATCGGCCGGGGCGGCTTCTTCTGCGGTGATCGGAGCCTCCTCCAGTGGCGGCGCTATCTCCGGGCTGGCCGCGGGCGGATTGTAGCGTTCCGTTTCCATGATCCGGGCGGCGATCGTTTCAGGCAGCTTCTGCATAGCGGCGCGAATCAAGCGCTCGTCCGGGGTTCCGGTAACTTCGGCTTCTGCCCGCACACGGATCTGTTCGCCGAGCTCGCGGCCGAGAATCTGAGGGGCGGCCAGGAGATAGCCGCGCACGGCGGGCATGTTGCGTGCGTCCAGCTCGGCAATGATTCGGTCCTGCCAGTAGGGAAGCTTGCTGTCCTCGTCGCGCGGGCCGATTGTTGTCAGCTCATCCAACAACTTTTCGTGAGCATGCTGGAGCGCTTCGGCGGCACCTTCGCGGGAGGTGAGGTCCTGATCATAGGCATTTGCCACGGCGCGCGCGCCGATCACAGGCAGAAGGATGAGCAGGGAATTGAACATCACCGCCAGCATCCAGCCCGCTTTGCGGGATTGTACTTTCCGTTGGCGGGCCATTCCGACGATTTTACCCTTTTGGGCAGACTGTGGGGGAGGCTGCCCATAGAGCGTGCCAGGGGAAAAAAGATCAAGGGGTGGTGTGCAACTTGCACTGTGCAGAACGCCCATTGTGGGGCATGGAATTGCCTTAAGACAGGGTTTTGGCACGTTATTGTCGTAATTGTCTGATATTGCAGGATTTACTACCGCAGTCTCGGAGATTGCAGTGAATCGAGGTCCGCTCTATATGGCACGCAAACGAGAGAAGGAGTCTGCCTTGAGTATCGACCTCTCAGACGATTATCGCCCCTCGGAAGACGAAGAGTTCATGAATGAGCGGCAACTCGCCTATTTCAGGCGGCTGCTGGAAGCCTGGAAGGCCGACATCCTGGACGGCGCCAAGCAGACCATTCACAATCTTCAGGACGAGTCAGGCTCTCTCCCCGACATTGTCGACCGCGCCTCGGCCGAAAGCGACAAAGCCCTAGAGCTGCGCACACGGGACCGCCAGCGCAAGCTGATCTCGAAAATCGACTCCGCCCTGCGCCGTATTGATGACGGCTCTTACGGGTTTTGCGAAGCGACGGGCGAGCCGATCGGCCTGCGCCGCCTCGAAGCGCGCCCGACCGCAACGCTGAGCCTTGAGGCCCAGGAGCGCCACGAGCGCAAGGAGCGCACCCTGCGGGACGACTAGTCCGGTCTTTCTGACACAAAGCAGACAGCAAAAAGGCGGCTCTCCAGATCGGAGTGCCGCCTTTTTTCCAGTCATCTTCCCCACGCCTTTGGCGGATGTTGTTACGAGCTTCTTTGGCCGCACGAACATCATGCCCCAGAGTTCCGAATCACCGCTTACCAAGGACTGAGCAGAGGGTAAAAATTCGCAGACTTGAGTGAATCCTTCTGCCCCTTGCTGTTAATAATTGCGGCGCCTGCGAAGTTACTAACGCGCCGTTAACCTTTTCCGGGCGACTTAGGCAGCATGAGTATGTCCCCCGCCTCTTCCCTGAAGAGTGCATCCGCGCCGGAGCAGGCGGAGGATGATTGGGACGTTTCACCCAGGCTTCGGCGCCGCATCATGACGGAGGCCCCGCCCATGCGCGGACCCATCGAGCCCACCCGGCCCCGGACGGCCTCGCGCGGCGTGCTGACGGCAGCCGAAATCGAGATGCTGCTGCGTCCTGACCTTTCGGACATGGACGATCTGCCTGAAACGGAGCCCGAAGCGGTGCCTGCGCCGAAGCTGGTGCAGGAATTCACGCCCGCGCCGCCAGCCCAGGGCGAAGCCCGCGAAGAAGCGGCGCGCCGGATTTCCGCGCGGCTCTCACGGGCCATGCGCGAACATTGCGGGCTCGCGGCAGCCTTCAGCGTCAAGCGCGTGTCGCCGGCCAGCCTGGCTCAGGCGGTTTCTGCCCGCGACGAACCGGGGCAGGCGATTGTCTGCTGTTCCGGCGCCGATGGCGATGTGGCGGCGATGCTGGTCATCGGGGCAGGCCTTGCCCAGATCATGATCGAGACCGCCTGTGGCGGGCCGGTTCCCAATGGCCAGCCCAAGGCGCTGAGCCCGATTGACCTTGCCCTTGTCGAGGGGCTGACCCGCCCGCTGGCCCCCTTTATCGGCCGGGGCCTTGGCTTTGCCGGCGTTGAGACCGACCCGCTGTTTGCCGCCTCGATTGCCGCGCCCGGCGTTGCTTATGAAATTACCCTTTCGGTTCGGGCTGGCGGGGCAGACTGGCCCGCGCGCCTGCTTGTGCTGAAACCTTTTCTGGCTGAAGCCCCCGAGGCAGAGGCCGCGCCTACCAGAGGCGCGCATGCCTCCGGGGCGTTGACCGTTCTGATGACGGCCCGTGTTGCGCGGGTCGAGATGCCGATTTCCCGGCTGACGAGCTTGCGGCCAGGCGTGACCCTGCTGCTGGGCGTACCGGCCGATCAGCCTGTAGAGCTGCTTTCGGGCGGCCTGGACGGCGATGTTGCGGCAGAAGCGCAGATCGGGCGCAAGGGCAACCGCATGGCGCTGCGCATTTCCAAGCGCGGCCCGGCCCTGCGGGCGCTCAATCCGGCGATTGCCGGATAAACTCAGCCTCAATCTCTATCCGGACGGTCTCGGTCAACAGACCGGAGAACCGGTCGATACCGAAATCTGCCCGGTTGATTTCGCCCGTGGCGGAAAAGCCGATCACTTCGGCGCGGCGCAACGGATCATAAGCGCTGCCATTGAGCTGTGCGGTGAGGCTTACCGCGCGGGTTATGCCCTTGAGCGTGAGATCACCTGTTATCTGCGCGGCGGTGTCGCTGACCTGATTGATCGCCGTTGAGCGGAAGAGGGCCTGGGGATGCGCGCCGGCGTCAAACCAGTCCGGCCCCATCAATTCTTCTGCAAACTCAGGGTTGGCGATGTCCAGCGAGGTCATGTCGATAAGGGCTTCGATCCGCGCCTCATCAGGGGCCGCCGGGTCTCCGCTGAGGCTCGCCTCGAAACGGTGAAACCGGCCGATATAATCGGAATAGCCCAGATGATTGATCCGGAAGACGAGCGCGGCATGCTTGGTGTCCAGCGTAAAATCGCCCGGCGCGAGGCGGGTTGCCACCGGGTCGATTTTTGGCGCGAGAAGCGCGCTGGTCAGCGTGTTGCAGCCTGAAAGCACCATCATGGCGAGCGCGAGGGCCGCGCCCGCCTTCAGGTGCCGTCTGTTCAGACGGGTTTTGACTCGGCGATCCATGCGTCGACATTCTCCTCGAGGATAGCCAGCGGGACGGCCCCATCCTTGAGAACCACATCATGAAAATCGCGGATGTCAAAGGCCTCGCCAAGCTCTGCGCGCGCACGGTCGCGCAGTTCGACGATCTTCAGCATGCCGATCTTGTAGGCGGTCGCCTGGCCCGGCATCACGATATAGCGGTCGATGGCCTTGCGGCAGTCACCTTCCGGGTTGGGCGTATTGTCCATGAGATACTGGACGGCCTGTTCGCGCGTCCATTGTTTTGAGTGAATGCCGGTATCAACAACGAGACGTGCGGCGCGCCAGATCTCCATGGCAAGACGGCCAAAGTCCGAATACGGATCGGAATAATAACCGATTTCCTTGGGCAGAAGCTCGGTATAGAGGCCCCAGCCTTCGGAATAGGCCGTGTAGCCGCCGAATTTGCGGAAGCTGGGGATGCCGTCCAGCTCCTGGGCAATGGCGATCTGCATATGGTGGCCGGGAATGCCCTCATGGAAAGCAAGGGCTTCCAGCTGATAGGTCGGCATATCGGCCATGCGGTAAAGGTTGGCGTAGTAGACGCCTGGCCGGCTGCCATCGGGGGCTGGGCGGCTGTAGAACGCTTTGCCGGCGGATTTTTCGCGGAAGGGCTCAACGGCCTGCACAATCATGCCGGCCTTGGGAAAAGTGTGGAAGAGGCTGGGGAGGTCTCCTTCCATGCGCGCAATCGCTTCACGCGCTTCAGCGAGGTATTCCTCACGCCCTTCCGGTGTTTCCGGCTTGTAGAAGCGCGGATCAGTCCGCATGAACTGAAAGAAATCCTGCAGATCGCCCTCAAAGCCGACCTGTTCCATGATGATCTGCATTTCCCCATGGATGCGGGCGATTTCATCCAGGCCGATCTGATGGATTTCTTCGGCGGTAAGGTCTGTGGTCGTCATCGCCTTGAGGCGGGTTTCGTAATAGTCCGCCCCGTCGGGCAGCTTCCAGATGCCGTCATCGGCGGTGGCGTTGAGTTGCTGGCGGGTCAGTTCCTCAATGGCGCCGGTGTAGGCGGGGCCAACGGAGGATATGAGCGCTGCTTCGGCGCGCTGGATGAACGCTTCGGCGTCCGCTTCGGTCAGCGTGCCATTGGTGACAAGGGCGGCCGTCTTGCCGCGGAAATCTGACATCAGGGGGCTGTCTGCACTGCCATCGGCCGCGCCGGAGAAGGGGTGGCCGGTTATCAGGCCCTGCGCGTCTGTCAGGACATAATCATACACGAAGGACGGCGGCTGAATGCCCATTCCGGCAGACACCCTGGCGTTTTCGACATGCTGGCCGAGATAGGCGGGCAGGCCTTCAAGCCGCGCAATGTAGGCGTCGAGATCTGCTGCGCTGGTGGCCTTGTGCTGGTTGATGAGGAAAGCGGGGACTGCGGACTGGACGCCGAACATCTGGTTGAAGGTGTAGCTGTGGTGAGGGAACGCGGCGTCCGCCTCTGCGCGTTCAAGTTCATACACCGCCAACCGCCAGGAAAGCTGGGCCTGGCTGTCCAGCTTGTTGAAATCAAACGTGTCTTTCATTTCCTGAACACTGGCCTGTTGCAGGGCCAGCGTTTCAGCTTCGAACTCAGGGGAAGGGTCGGTCCATTCCCCGTACCGGTCGCGGCGGCCCAGCATGGTCAGGCGCATGGGGTCGCGGGCGAGGGCGGCTTCGAAGGTCTGCTCGAACCATGCGTTCAGCCGCTCGGATTCGGCAGCGATCACTTCGGCGGAATATTCCGGGACGCGCGGTTCGCGGTGAGCCGGCGTGCCACACGAGGCGATGAGAAGGGCGGCAGCGAGAAGCGCGATCGGACGAGATACCATGGTAAGCCGAATCCTGTTCAGTTGGGGAAGATTGCTCAGTCTGTATTAACGGCTTTTTCGGGTTCGTTAACCTTTGCCGTGCGAGAACTGGTAGTCTAGTGACGGCTTGGCATCGAGTTGCGTGATGCCAGCCTCGCATATGGCGTGGCCGTACCGGACGGTCTCGCGGGCCAAATGGAATGGCGGTAGACCATGAGTATTGATGCGGACACCCTAGAGCTGACACTCGCGGCGGCAAAGCCCGGCGAGGATGCTGATCCTGCCAAAGCAGGGGAACGCGAAGAAGGCCGGCGCGTCGATTTCCTGCAATTGGGCTTCTGGGCCTGTCTGCTGCTGTCCATCGCTGCGGCCAGCATTTCGCTGGCCTGGCCGAACGCATCGGGCGCGACGGGTTCCATCCTGCTGATCACCATGGCGTCGGGCGGGCTGGTTTTCCTGCTCTGGACCGTGCGGGGCGCTGGCCGGTTCATCGGCCTGTTCCCCGAAAAAGGCGCTGCAGCCCGCGTCGCCAATGCCACCGCGCCGCGCTTCCCCTGGATTGAAGCGCTGGACGAGGCTGTGCTGGTCACTGATCCGGGCGGCGCGCCTGTCGCTGCCAACGAAGCCTATTCCGATCTCACCCGGCTCGCCTTGATTGCGGGCACAGCAGAATCCGGCCCGGTGACCGTTGACCGCCTGTTCGGCGCCAATCCCGGCCTTGCCGCGCCCGTTTACCGCCTGTCGAAGTCAGCCAAGGCTGGCACGCAGCGCCGTGAAGTGCTGCCACCTCTGGCGCTTGGCCCGGAACAGGTGCCCGCCCAGTTTGAAGTTTCCGTCTCGCCGCTGCCCCGCGGCCGTGTCCTCTGGCGTATTCGCCGGATCGCCGGCCAGATCGAGGCGACCGGCGCGGCCGACCTCAAATCGCTGTATGTTGAAGACGCCCCCATGGGCTTCTTTGCCGCCAAGCCGGACGGCACCATCACCTATGCCAACTCCTGGCTGCGTGAACTGCTCGGCCTGCCCGAGACAGCCAAGAACATCCGCACCGACGACATCATGCGCCCCGAATTCGTGAAGATGCTCTCGCGCGACCGCAAATCCGGCGCGCCGGGCCGGGCTGATATTCAGCTCCGTGCGCGCGACGGGGTGGAGATTCCGGTTCAGGCAATCACCAGCTGGTCGGGCCGCGGGGCAGATGCTGCCGGCCGCACGATCGTGCTGGCAAGCCCCCAGGTGCTCAACGGCGGAGAGGAGCGCTTTGCGCTTCAGGCCGCTTCGCGCCCGCCGCGCCCGGATGGCGACCCGATGTTCGACGATGCGCCCTTCGGCGCTGTGCGTCTGGACGGGGACCGCGTTGATGGCGCTGTTATTCTTGATGCCAACCGTGCGCTGATGGAAATGACGGGCGGAAGGGCAACGCCGGGCAATCGCTTCTCGGACCTCTTTGTTTCGGATGAGGGCGAGGAAACACTCGCCACCCTTCTGGTCGACGCGATCGACAAGCCGGTGGCGCTGAAGACTGCCGGTGACGAAGCGCGGCATGTGAATGTGTTCGTGACACTGAACTCAACCGGCCGGCCTTCGGTGGCCTATATCATCGATATCACCGAGCAGCGCCTTCTGGAAACGCGCCTCGCCCATGGCGAGAAGATGCGCTCCATCGGCCAGCTGGCCGGCGTGGTGGCGCACGACTTCAACAACGTTCTGCAGGGCATCATCTTCAACTATGAAGAGCTGATGACGCGCCACCCTGTGGGTGATCCGTCCTATGAATACCTGCAATCGATTCACGAGTTTTCCTCGCGGGCCCGTGAGCTTGTCCGTATGCTGCTGGCCTATGCCCGCGCGCAGACCTTCAAGCGGGAAATCTTCAACGTCACGGACTTCCTGTCGGAATTCTCGATCCTGCTGCGTCAGGTGCTGGATGAACGGGTTGAGCTGGACGTGAAACACGGCCGCGACGTGCCCTGGATCAAGGCAGACAAGAACCAGCTGGAAACAGCGATCATCAACCTTGCCACAAACGCCCGCGACGCGATGATTTCGCAGCGCAATGGCGGCAAGCTGGTTATCCGGACGGCGCGCTCCACCGGCAAGGATGCCCATGCAATGGGCTTCAACTATGTCGAGGATGGCGAATATCTGCTGATCGAAGTTGAAGACAACGGCACCGGCATGCCGCGCGAACTGCTCGACAAGATCTTCCAGCCTTTCTTCACCACGAAAGAACAGGGCTCGGGAACCGGTCTCGGTCTCGCAACTGTCTATGGCATCATCAAACAGTCGGGCGGGTATGTCTGCCCGGTCTCGGCGGTGGGCAAGGGCACGACCTTCTATATCTACCTGCCTGCGCTCGCGGCAGAAGACATTCCTGAAGCCTCCGATATGGCCGAACAGGCCAAAGCTGTCGTCCGCCCGATGGACATGTCCGGGCGCGGACGTATTCTGCTTGTCGAGGATGAAGACGGTGTGCGCTCCATTGCGGCAACCCATCTGCGCCAGCGCGGCTATGAGGTGGAAGAGGCGTGCGACGGCGAGGAGGCCCTGGACATCCTCACTGACATGCCAGGCTCCTTCGATCTCATCATCTCGGATGTGGTTATGCCCGGTATGGACGGCCCCACGCTGATCCGGGAAGCCAAGGACAAGCTCGGCCATGCCCGTGTGATCTTCATCTCAGGCTATGCCGAGCGCGACCTTGCCCAGCAGCTGGACGACCGCGCGGTCTCTTTCTTGCCCAAGCCCTTCACGGTTCGACAGCTGTCGGAGCGGATCAAACAGGAACTGGCCGGCATCGGCGGCAAGGAAGCCGCGTGATGGAATGGTAGAGGCCGGCTTTCTCAGCCGGCCTTTTGCCATAGGGCTTTCAAAACCCCTGCAAAGTTTTCTGCGCGGTCATGGCAGGCCCAGTGGCCGGTTCCGCGTTCGACATGCAGCGCTGTTCCGTGACGTTTCGAGAAGCGCTCAGCTACGGGCAGTTCCACATAGGGGTCGTTCTCGCCCCAGAAAAGCTGGCCATGTTTGGGCAGGTTGGCGAGGTCCTCCACCCAATGCCCGCTGAAGCGCAGGCCGATGGCCGAGCGGTAAAGGCTGAGGATCGACTGGCGCATCTGCTTGTCGATATGGGGTACTTCCACTTCTGCCAGTTCGCGCGGCATGCCGCCCTGCACTAATCCCTCAATGAGGCGGGCCTTGTTGCGCATGTTCAACATCACGAACTCGCCCAGCAGCGGCGTGGCCCACATGCGCGCTGTTCTGTGGCCGGAATATTCCGGGTCAATGACCGCATTGGTCACGCACCAGCTTTTAACGAGGTCGGGCCGCAGGCTTGCCACGCGCAGAGTGAGGAGCGCGCCCCAGTCATGCCCCACGATGTGAACCTTGCCGCCAGCCGCTTCCATCTGGGTGATCAGCCAGCTGGCATATTCATCCTTGGTGCTGTGAAAGCCGGGCGGCTTGCCGGTGCCAAAGCCGGGAAGGGCTGGTGCGCGGTAGTCCTCGGGCTTCAGCCCCAGCGCCTTGACCAGAGGGTCCCAGAGAACCGGCGTATCGGGTACGCCGTGTACGAACAGGATCATGGGGCTATTCCTTCTGTGTGGGCGTCCAATAGGTTTCAGGCGGGAAAATCTCGTCCATCGTTCCGTCAATCGACGGGCCATAGAGCGGGTTTGGCAACAGGAACCAGCCCTTGCCCCACTTCGCATCAAAGCCCGGCGCCTGGGAAAGTTCCAGGCGCCCCGCCGGGCGCAGGGATTTATCGTTGAAGATGTCCGCGATGTCGCCCAGCTGATCGCCGACCAGCGCGATTACGCAGTAGTTTTCCGAAATCGCATAGCGCCGGCCATCCTTGGCCGAGCCGCCGGGCGTGTCGCCCTTCAGGAAAAGCGTTGATCCGTGCACGAAGTCGCCCAGACCCGCAGCGCGCAGGGTTTCGGTATTTCCCTCGGCGTTCACCGCTTCGCGGTTGGTGTTCACGATCACCTCCACGCCCGCTGCACGAATGCGCGCGAGGCCATCCAGCGCGCCGGGAATGGCAACGGCCTTGCCCGCGCCGGTGCGCTCCCAGTCGCTCCAGATGGCGGGGTCGAACGCCATGCCTTCCCGGCGGAAGGCGCCGGTAGAGCCGGTATTCCAGATCAGCGTTTCATCCGCGTCAAACACGGCGGCCAGGGGCCGGTCCCCGCAGGCAAGATATTCGGGAGCCTCAGCGGTGGCGCCCGGCGCGAGGATGACGCTGTTTTCAGGGCGTGCAGCGGCCTGCGCCTCGACATAGCCGGCGATCTCGTTCCAGGTCTGCACCATGATGATGCGGGCTTCTGCAGAGCCCAGAAGCCATTGCTCGCCGGGGGACGGAGACGCTTCGGCGGTCGATGTCTGATCGGGCGCCATGGCCACGGTTTCAGGTTGAGGCGCGGGAAGGGATGCGGTCTGGCAAGCGGCGAGCACCGCAAGCGAGAGGAGAGGGAGGGCGATTTTCATGAGAGCTCCATCTGTCGGCAGGGCTCTGGGGTAGAACTGTTTTGCGGCGCTCGCAATGCTGGTGGTAAAGGCGAGGGGCACACCCATGCGGCGCGCATACCCCCACAAAACCGCCTCTGCCCACAGTTTCCCCAATGACAGTCTTGCGGCGGGCGGCTGCGATGTTCAAGGATGGCACCAGCGAACAAGCCTTCTGGAGGACACCCCATGAAAACCCGCATCACAGAAATGCTCGGCATCAAGCACCCGATCGTGCAGGGCGGCATGCACTTTGTCGGATTTGCCGAAATGGCGGCGGCCGTTTCCAATGCGGGCGGCCTCGGCATCATCACCGCGCTGACCCAGCGCACGCCCGCTGATCTCGCAAACGAGATCGCGCGTTGCCGCGACATGACGGACAAACCAATCGGCGTGAACCTCACCTTCCTGCCCTCGGTCAATCAGCCCGATTATCCCGGCTATGTGAAAGCCATCATCGAAGGCGGCGTGAAGGTGGTCGAGACCGCCGGCAACAATCCGGTTCAGGTGCTTCCGGTCCTCAAGGACAATGGCATCAAGGTCGTCCACAAATGTACTGCCGTGCGCCACGCTCTGAAGGCCCAGAAAATCGGTTGTGATGCGGTCTCGGTTGATGGCTTCGAATGCGGCGGCCACCCCGGTGAAGATGATGTGCCAAACTTCATCCTTCTGCCGCGCGCGATGGACGAGCTTGAAATCCCCTTCATCGCTTCGGGTGGCATGGCCGATGGCCGCTCGCTGGTGGCCGCGATGGCGCTGGGCGCAGAAGGCATGAACATGGGCACGCGCTTCATTGCGACGAAAGAAGCCCCGGTGCATGAAAATGTGAAGCAGGCCCTTGTTGCCGCGTCTGAACTCGACACCCGCCTCGTCATGCGCCCGTTGCGCAATACCGAGCGTGTGCTGACCAATCCGGCGGTTGAACGTCTCCTGCAGAAGGAAAAGGAGCTCGGTTCCAACATCAAGTTCGAGGACATCATCGAGGAAGTCGCCGGCGTTTATCCCAAGATCATGCTCGACGGACAGATGGATGCGGGCGCCTGGTCCTGCGGCATGGTCGCGGGTCTCATCTATGACATCCCGACCTGTAAGGAACTGATCGACCGGATCATGGCCGAGGCCGAAGAGATCATCACCAAGCGGCTTGCCGGTTTCGTAAAGGGCTGAGCGCGCGCGTTAACCCTTGATTTTTGGGCTGTGAAATTCACCTGTGGCGCGGGCATCGCTCGCCTCACAGGTGTAGACAGCGCATATCCGTTCCGATTATGTTCCTTGAGGGTCATTTGAAGGACACTCGATGCCGCCTGTCGTCACGATCGGATCGCTCTCACTCGACATGATCCATGTTGGTCTGCTGCTGATCGCAGTGGGGCTGGGCATTTACCTTTGGCAAGCCCGTCAGGGCGGGGCGCTGGAGCGTCAGAGGCTGCTGGCGGAGCGGGACGGGGCGCAGGATGAAGTCGCCCGGCTGCGTCAGCGGGAGCAGACGCTGGATGCCGTGGCGCGCGACGCACAGCTGAAACTCGCCGCGGCCGAGGCGCGCAGCGCCGAAGATGAGCGCAAATTCGGCGAACTGGCGCAAGGCGTTCTGGCGCGCGCCAATACGATGTTTCTGGAACGTGCCGAAGAGACCTTCAAACGCCACAGGGAAGGGGCCCAGGGCGAACTGAAAGAGCTGATGAAGCCCATCGGCGAGAATTTCGAGACGTTCCGGCAGAAGGTCGAAGCGCTTGAGAAGGTGCGGATCGAAGACAAGTCGCTGCTGTCCGAACAGGTAAAGGCCATCGGCGAGAGCCTGCACCGCAATACGGCCGAAACCGGCAAACTGGTCAACGCGCTGACCGCGCCCAAGGGCGGCGGGCGCTGGGGCGAGATGACCCTTCGCAATGTCATGGAACAGGCCGGCCTTTCGGCCCATTGCGATTTCAGCGAGCAGGTGCATGACGACACCGAAGAAGGCCGCCAGCGCCCCGACGCCATCATCCGCCTGCCGGGTGACCGTCAGATCGTGATCGATTCCAAGGTCTCGCTCGCTTCTTATATGGCCGCCACCAATACCGACGATCCGGCAGAGCGCCTCGCCCATCTCAAGCAGCATGCCACCAGCGTGCAGCGGCACGTCACCACGCTGGCGTCCAAGGATTATCAGTCAAATCTGGGCAACCGTTTTGACTACATCGCGATGTTCATTCCAGGCGAGAACTTCTTTGCCGCTGCGCTGGAACAGGCGCCGGACCTGATCGAGAAGGCTATGAGCCGGTCGGTCATTGTCACCACGCCCACCACGCTGATTGCGCTGGCGCGCACGGTCGCCCATCTCTGGCGCCAGCATGAAATGAACGAAAATGCCCAGGCCGCCGCTGAGTTGGGTGCCGAACTCTATACGCGAATGGGCGTACTGCTCGGGCATACGGAAAAGCTCGGCAAGTCGATCAATTCCTCCGTGGATCATTATAACAGCCTGCTTGGCTCCCTCGATAAGCGGGTGCTGCCGACCCTGCGCAAGTTTGAGGACATGAAAATTGCCCCGCCCGGCAAGGTGCCGCCGGAGGCCAAACTCATCGAAGCGCGGGCAAATACGCCCGATACCGGCCAACTGCCGCTGGAGCCGCCCAGGAAGCTTCCCGCAGAGTGATCGCCCGTTGACGCTGGCGGATGGGGTGCATATCTGACGCTTATGGCTATACGCGAAATCCTCACCGTCCCCGATCCGCGCCTGAAACAGGTGTCCAAGCCCGTTGAGGGCGGGGTTACCGATGACATCCGCGCGCTCATGGATGACATGCTGGAGACCATGTATGACGCGCCCGGCATTGGCCTGGCCGCGATCCAGATCGGCGTGCCGCTGCGTGTGATCGTCATGGATCTGGCCCGCGAAGGCGAAGAGCCTGCGCCGCGCTATTTCGTGAACCCGGAAATCCTCGAAACCATTGAGGAAAAGAAGCCTTATGAAGAAGGCTGCCTTTCAGTTCCGGACATTTTCGACCAGGTGGAGCGCTCTGCCCGGTGCAGAATCCGTTATCTGGACTATGATGGCAAGCAAGTGGATGAGTGGGCAGAAGACCTCTATGCTGTCTGCATCCAGCACGAGATGGATCACCTCGAAGGCACATTGTTCATCGACTACCTCTCCCGCCTGAAGCGCGACCGCGCCATCGACAAGGTGAAGAAGGCCAAGATCCGCGCCATCCGCGAAGACGCCAACTGATCGGCCACTGCCGTCTCGACCCGCAGGCGGCGAGAGACTATGAGGCTGGCCTATGCCAGACCAAATAACCCCGCCTCTCCGCATTGCCTTCATGGGCAGCCCCGGCATCGCGCTTGGCGTGCTCGAAGCGCTGATCGCGGCCGGGCATGAGATCGCCTGCGTCTATTCCCAGCCGCCCCGGCCCTCCGGGCGCGGCCAGAAACTGACGCCAACGCCGGTGCATGCTTTTGCGCAGGCGCGTGGCCTCGAAGTGCGCACGCCAAAGTCCCTGAAAAAGCCCGAAGAGCAGGCGGCCTTTGCGGCGCTGAACCTCGATGCGGCAGTTGTGGTCGCCTATGGCCTGATCCTGCCGCAGGCGGTGCTGAACGCCCCGCGCCTCGGCTGCCTCAACATGCACGCCTCCATCCTGCCGCGCTGGCGGGGCGCCGCGCCGATCCAGCGCGCCATCATGGCGGGCGACACCGAAACGGGCGTGGACGCCATGATGATGGAAGCCGGCCTCGACACCGGCCCCGTCTTGGAATCCGTCCGCACACCCATCACACCACAGGACACCGCCGGCACCCTGCATGACCGCCTGGCCGCGCTCGCCGCCGAGCTGGCGCCGCGCGCGCTGGCGGGTCTGGCAGACGGCAGCCTGAAGCCTGTGCCCCAGACAGAAGAGGGCATGACCTACGCTCAGAAAATCAGCGCCGAAGATCAGCGTATCGACTGGACGAAACCGGCCGCTGAAGTCGATTGCCAGATACGCGGTCTCGCGCCTGCGTCGGGCGCATGGTGTGAAGCCGATCTGGGGCAGGGGCCGGTACGGCTCAAGGTTCTCTTCAGTGAGCTGACGGACCTCTGGAACCCGGCCCCTCCCGGCACGCTCATCGACGACCGCCTCGCCGTGGCCTGCGGCGATGGCCGCGCCGTGCGTCTGATGAGGCTTCAGAAGCCGGGCGGAAAGGCGCTGGAGGCGCGAGATTTCCTTGCCGGAAATCACCTTCCCGCAGGCAAGATCTTCAGCTGATGGACATCTGGATACGCCCGTTCCGCCCGGAATATCTTGACGCCATCGTGGCGGTGAACGATGCGGCTTTCGGTGGCCCGGATGAGGGCGCCATCACGCGCGCGCTGCATGCCGATGGCGACAGTGTTCTCTCCCTCGTCGCCAGCGGTAACATAGAGATTGTCGCGCACATCGAATTCTTCCGTATCTGGATTGATGGCGCGCCGGTGGGCGTGGGGCTCGGCCCGATGAGCGTGCTGCCCGAGCTACAGAACTCCGGCATTGGGGGGCGCCTCATCCGCCTTGGCCTCGCCGCGCTGGAAGGGGCGGGTGAAACCCTCGTCTTCGTGCTGGGGCATGACACGTATTATCCCAAATTCGGGTTCAGCGAAGCTGCGGCAAAGCCTTTCAGCGCGCCCTGGTCTGGCCCGCATTTCATGGCGCTGAGACTGGGGAAGGGCGGCCCGGAAACCGGCACACTCACCTATCCCAAAGCATTCGGCACCTGAAAGCCCGGTTGACCCGGCGCCCCGGCTTTGGCAGCGGACATCGCATGCCCCGTTACAGACTCCTCATCGAATATAATGGCGGGCCCTATCAGGGCTGGATGCGCTTGCCCGGCCTGCAGACCGTGCAGGGCGCGCTGGAGGCCGCCGCGGCCCAGCTCGATGGCGGGCCGGTGGAGGTCACCGGGGCCGGGCGCACCGATGCCGGCGTGCATGCCACGGGGCAGGTGGCGCATATGGATTTGCGCGTCGACCGGCCCAACAAGGTGGCTGACGCCATGAACTATCATCTGCGCCCCCATCCCATCGCTGTGTTGAAAGCCGACAGGGTGGAGGAGGATTTCCATGCCCGCTTTTCGGCCATCGCGCGTCACTACCGCTACATCGTCATCAATCGCCGGGCTCATCTGACGCATGATCAGGGCCTGGCCTGGCGCGTGCCCTCAAGGCTGGACGCAGACAAGATGCACGAGGCCGCGCAGTCTTTCGTGGGCACGCATGATTTCACGACCTTCCGGGACAGCGAGTGCCAGGCCCTCAGCCCGGTCAAGACGCTCACGCGGTTGGATGTAGCCCGTTATAACGACCGGATCGAGTTCACCTGCTCGGCGCCGAGTTTCATTCACCGTCAGGTCCGCTCCCTGGTCGGCAGCCTGGTGGAGGTCGGCCGTGGGCGCCATCCGGTGAAATGGGCGCGGGAAATTCTTGAGGCGGCAGACCGCACCCGCTGCGGGCCTGTGGCGCCGTCCGACGGATTGTTCCTGGAACGGGTAGATTACCCCGCGGGCTGACGCGACGACAAACTGTGCAGGCCCGGATTTCGCGGTTAGCCTCTCATCATAAAGAATGAGGAGGAGCGCCCGATGGCCATTGATTTCACGATTCCGGAAGATGCAAAGGAAGTGCGCGAGCGGGTCCGCCGCTGGGTGCAGGAGGAATGCGTTCCGGCAGAGCGCGAGATGTCTCGCGGGCGCCCCTATAAGGACGTGCTGGCAGACCTTCGTAAGAAAGCGCGCGCGCAGGGTCTCTGGCTGCCCTTCATTCCCAAGGAACATGGCGGCATGGGTCTCGGCCCGCTGGCCAATGCGTTGGTGCAGATGGAACTGGGCCACAGCCACCTGGGCGCTCTGTCGATGAATTCTCAGGGGCCGGACGATGCGACGATGCTGACGCTGTTGGCGCATGGCACGGACTTTCAGAAAGAAAAATATCTCAAGCCCATTCTGAATGGCGAAAAGCGCGTCTGCTATTCGATGACGGAAAAAGCCGCCGGCGCGGATGCAACCGGTATGCAGACCCGCGCTGAGAAAGACGGCAAGGGTAATTATGTCCTCAATGGCGAGAAATGGTTCTCCAGCGCCGCAACGGCAGCGGACATCGCCGTCGTGATGGCCAAGACCAATCCCGAAGCCCCGCGCCACCAGCAATACTCCACCTTCATCGTGGAGCTGCCCAATCCCGGCTACCAGATCATCCGCGATATTCCGACAATGGCGGTCCATGGCCCCCACTACGCCGAAATGGGCGGCGGACATGCCGAGGTGAAGATCGACAATCTGATCGTTTCCGAGAAAAACCTCCTGGGCGGCGAAGGCATGGGTTTTGCGATGGGCCAGCACCGGTTGGCTTATGGCCGCCTGCGTCACGGCATGCACAATGTGGCCATGGCCCAGCGCGCGCTTGATCTGGCTACGGAGTTTGTCACCAAGCGCTCGACCTTCGGCAAGGGCCTGGAAGATCGCCAGGGCGTCCAGTTCATGCTCGCCGAATGTGCCAGCCAGATCTACATCGCGCGCCTCATGCTGATGCATATCGCCTACAAGGCAGAGAACGGCATGGACATCCGCCAGGAAAACGGCATGGCCAAGGTGTTCCTTGCCAACATGGTCCACAAGGTGGTCGATACCGCGATCCAGCTGCATGGCGCGCTCGGCTACTCGCTCGATACGCCGCTGGCGGCCTGGTACACCCACATCCGTTCCCAGCGTCTCGTCGATGGGCCAGATGAGGTCCACAAGTGGATCACGGGCAAGAACGTCATCCGCGCGTTCAAGAAAGATGGCACCACGGCCGCTGCGGCCGGCGGCGACCTGCTCTAGGCCGGGAGGGGCAAGCGATGATCAAGCTGACATTCTGCCTTCGCCGCCTGCCTCACCTCAGCCGCGAGGAATTCCAGCGCTACTGGCGGGAAACCCATGCCCCGCTGGTAGCGGCGAGGGCCAAAACCCTCGGCATCGTCAAGTATGAACAGGTCCATGCCGGTTTTGACGAGATGAGCGCGGCCGCGCGCGCCTCTCGGGAGGCATCCGAGCCATATGACGGCATTGCCGAGATCTGGTTCGAGAGTGAGGAAGCCATGCGGGCCAATGGCCAGAACCCAGGCGTCGCGGACGCGGCGCGGGAGCTTCTGGAGGACGAGCGCAACTTCATTGATCTCGCCAATTCGCCCTTATGGTACAACAAGGTGCACACGATTGTGGGGTAAGCACAGGGCGATAGCCGAACCCGGCAAACCTGCTATGTTGCGCCCCGCATGACCTCTCCGAACAAACCGCCTCCGACCCTCGTTGCATCCGCCCGCCCCCCGGCCGCCCGCCGGCCGGGCAAATGGCGCATTGCCGACATCATTGACGGCCGCGCCCTGCGGGTGAAGCTGACAGCCGCCGCGCTGGACAATATCGGCAGCGATGCCGCCGCCCGAAAATCTGCGCTGAACCTGCTGCACGGCGCCATGTTCCGGGGCCGCCTGATCGCGCAGGAGCGACTGCAGCAGGGGGCGGACGGGCTGGATACGGCTCGCCTTCTGGCCGCGGTGCAGGATGAAGTCATCCACGCGCTGTATGATTTCACCGTCACGCACGTTCACCGCGCCTCAAACCCGACCGAGGCCGAACGCCTGGCGATCCTCGCCACCGGCGGTTATGGCCGCAGCGTGATGGCGCCGTCGTCCGATACAGACCTGCTCTTCCTGCGCGCCTATAAGGCCAGCCCGCATACAGAGAGTGTCATCGAATACATGCTCTATGCCCTCTGGGACATGGGGCTGAAAGTCGGCAATGCCTTCCGTACACCGCTTGATTGCGTCAAGCTGGCGGCGGAGGATGTTACCATCAAGACCAGCCTGCTGGACGCCCGGTTCATCTGCGGGGATGAAGTGCTGGCCAATGACATGATGGCGCTGTTCCAGAAGGATGCCGTCAAGGGCAAGGACGCCCAGTTCATTGCCGACAAGCTGGCCGAGCGCGATTCCCGGCACACACGGATGGGCGATGCGCGCTATGTCGTTGAGCCGAATGTGAAAGACGGCAAGGGCGGCCTGCGCGACCTGCAGACGCTCTACTGGATCGTCAAGCACATGTATGGCGGGCGCACGCTGGAAGATGTGATGCATGCTGGTCCGTTTACGGATCATGAGTATGCGACCTTCATTCGCGCTGCCCGGTTCCTCTGGACGGTGCGCTGCCACATGCATTTTGTCACCGGGCGCGCCGAAGACCGGCTGAGCTTTGACCTCCAGCCTGAGATCGCCTCCCGCATGGGGTACCGCGACCGGGAAGGGCAGCAGGGGGTGGAGCGCTTCATGAAGCGCTATTTCCTCGTGGCCAAGGATGTCGGCGGACTGACGCGTATTCTGGCCGCCAAGCTGGAAGCCGATCACAAGAAGAAACCCGAAGGCTTGCGCCGCTTCCTGCCTTCTCGCCCGCCCCAACCGCTGGCCGAAACAGGCTTCCTGATCGAGGCGGGCCGCATCAACATCACCGAAGACAAGGTGATGTCGGATGATCCGCTCAACATGATCCGCCTGTTCACCATCGCCCGGCGCGAACAGAAGGATATTCACCCCGCCGCGCTCACCGCGCTCACCCGGAAACTCCGGGGGCTGAATGAGGCAGCGCGGGAAACAGACAGCGCGCGCGAGCTCATCCTCGATGCCATCCTCGGCGGCAAGGAGCCTGGCCCGATCTTGCGCCGCATGAATGAAGCCGGTGTTCTCGGCCGCGCCATTCCCGAGTTCGGCTCCATCGTCGCCCAGACGCAGTTCAACATGTATCATCACTATACGGTGGATGAGCATACGCTGCGCGCGGTCGAAACGATCGCAGACCTCGAATATGGCCGGGGCGGCACGGCGCCGCTGGCCACAGAACTCTTCGGCCAGATTGAAAACCGCCGTGCGCTCTATCTGGCGATGCTTCTGCACGATACCGGCAAGGGCAAGGGCGACCAGCAGGAAGCCGGCATGCGCACCTCGCGCCGCGCCTGCGAGCGCCTCGGCATCCCGGACGAGGAAACCGATCTCGTCGTCTGGCTGGTCGGCCACCATCTGGAAATGAGTGAGACCGCCCAGAAGCGTGACATTGGCGACCCGCGCACCGTGGCGACCTTCGCGCGCCTTGTCGGCTCGCTGGAGCGGCTGCGTCTCCTCTACATTCTCACTGTTGCCGACATCAAAGCCGTTGGCCCCGCCGTGTGGAACGCGTGGAAGGGCCAGCTTCTGGCCGATCTCTATCACAACACTGCCGCCGCCCTGCGCGGCGGGCGTACCGATGAAGCCGCCGTACTCTCCGAACTGGAGCGCCGCGCCGAGATGCGCCGCGAAGCCCTCGTCGAGCGTATCGGCTCGGTGCCTTCGTTGCTGCTGGAACTCGAAACCGCCTACTGGACGGGCTTTGATCCCGACGACATCGCCTGGCATGCCGCGGCCCTTTCAAAAGGCGGCGAGGTGGTCACCTCTCGCATGGCGCCTGAAGGCGGGGCCGTTGCACTGCTGGTGTCGGGCAAGGACCGCACCGGTCTCTTCGCCGATCTCGCCGGAACGCTCGCGCGCCTCGGCGCCAATATTGTCGCCGCACAGGTTTTCACTTCCAAGGGCGGGCGCATCGTTGACGTGTTCATGCTGCAGGACGCCCGCGGCCTCCCTTATGGCGAGGGCGACGGGCCGCGCCTGGCAAAGCTGGAACAGGCCATCCTCGGCGCGCTGGGCGGCACAGTCCCCAGCGGCTCGGTCAAATCCCGCGCTGGCCGGCGTGAAGCTGCCTTCCTGGTTCAGCCCTCGGTGCAGATCCATGAAGAAGTCTCGATCGAGCATATGGTCATCGATGTCGCTGCGCGCGACCGGCCCGGCCTGCTGCATGAAGTGGCTGAAGTGCTCGCTGATATGAAGCTCTCGATCCATTCGGCGCATGTCGGCTCCTATGGGGAGCGGGTGTTCGATGCGTTCTATGTGAAACCCGGCAGCCCCTCAGGCAAGATTTCCAAAGCCCGCAAAGAAGCCCTCCGGGAACGTCTTTTCGCCGTACTTTTGCGGGAAGAACCAGAAGGCCCGCACACTCCGGCCCGCAAGCTCAAACGCTCGCGCGCCGTGGACAGCTTCTGAGAATTGGTTCAACCGGGGTATCCATGAGCCTCGCCCGCAACACTGCCGTTCAGGCCTCGCTGACCCTGGCGAGCCGCATCCTTGGCCTCGCGCGGGATGTGATCCTTGCCGCGAAGATCGGGGCAGGGCCCGTGGGCGACGCCTGGGCGACCGCCCAGCAATTCCCAAACCTCTTCCGGCGCATCTTTGCCGAGGGCGCCTTCGCTTCGGCCTTCGTGCCTTCTTATGCGCGCACGCTGGAAGCCGAAGGCCCCGAAGCGGCCCAGCAGGTGGCGCAGGACGCGTTGCGGGTCCTCTTTGCGATGACCGCCGCCCTCACCATCCTCGCCCAGATATTCATGCCCTGGGTGCTCCTGCTGATCCATGGCGGCCAGGCGGACGATCCGGAGCATTATAATCTCGCCGTGCTGCTCACGCGCATCACCATGCCCTACCTCACCTTCATGGCCATCGGCGCGCTGCTCTCGGGCGTGCTGAACTCGGCCGAGCGGTTCATCCTCTCAGCCGGCGCGCCAACGGTCCTCAATCTCTGCCTCATCCCGGCGGGCCTGCTTGGCACCACGCCGGTCATCACCACCCAGTATGCGGCGATTGCCTTCCTCATTGCCGGCTTCCTTCAGGCCGCGCTCCTCTGGTGGGGCGTCAGCCGCCAGAAAGTCCGCCTCTCGCTGCTGGGCTGGCCGCGCCTTACCCCGGCCGTGAAGAAGGTGCTGCTGCTGGCTGTGCCCGGCACGATTGCCGCCTCGGGCACCCAGATCAACATCATCGTCAGCCAGTCGCTCGCAAGTTTCGAGGTCAGCGCCAAAAGCTGGCTCTATGCGGCAGACCGGCTTTACCAGCTTCCCCTCGGCCTTGTCGGCGTCGCGGTGGGCGTCGCCATCCTCCCGCGCCTCAGCCGCGCGGCGCGGGCAGGGGACGGGGCAGCGGGCAGCCGTACGATGGATGAAGGCCTCGGCCTTGCCATGGCGCTGACCCTTCCGGCGGCCGCCTCCCTGATGGTTGCGCCAGTCTTTCTGATCGACGCCTTTTTCGTGCGCGGCGCCTTCCTGCCATCCGATGCTGTGGCCGCGGGCGCAGCCCTCTTTCACTTTGCCTGGGGCGTACCCGCCTTTGTGCTCATCAAGGTTCTGGCCCCGCCTTTCTTCGCGCGGGAAGACACCAAAACGCCGATGCGCTTTGCGCTCGTCTCGGTGGTCATCAATACGCTGCTCGGCGCGGGGCTGTTCTTCTGGCTCAAGCAATCGGGCCAGATGGGCTTTACTGGCCTCGCCATCGCCACCAGCACAGCCTCCTGGGTCAACGCGCTGCTGCTGGCGGCCACGCTGGCCCGCCGCGGCTGGTACACGCCGGGCCCGCGCGCTATTTCAGGCTTCGCCCGCGCTTTCCTGGCCACGTTGATCCTCTCTGTGGCCATCTGGGGCATGCTGTGGCAACTGCCCGCCATACAAGGCGCGCTGAGCGGCTCGAAGGAGCTGGCTGCCGCCGTCATCGTGCTGGCCGGGGGCTTTATCTATACCTTTGCTGCCTTCCTGACCGGCGCCGTCCGCCTCAGCGACATCCGGCAGGCTTTGCGGCGCTGATCAAACGCGCTAAAGGCGCCCCACCATGACTGACACACCCCCCGCCTATACAGGCCCGCAACGCGTTTTCTCCGGCGTCCAGCCGACCGGCAATCTTCACCTCGGGAATTATCTCGGGGCGCTGAAGAAATTCGCCGACCTGCAACGCGACGGCCATGACTGCATCTTCGCCGTCGTGGACCTTCACGCCATCACCATGCCCATGGAGAAGGGGGCCCTGATCTCGCACACCCGCCAGATCGCCGCCGCCTTCATCGCGGCCGGTGTTGACCCGTCCAAATCCATCATCTTTGCCCAGTCTTCGGTACTGGCGCATGTGGAGCTGGCCTGGATCTTCAACTGCGTCGCGCGGATGGGCTGGGTCGAGCGGATGACCCAGTTCAAGGACAAAGCCGGCAAGGACGCCGAGCGCGCCTCCGTGGGGCTCTTCACCTATCCGGTGCTCCAGGCCGCTGACATCCTCGCCTACAAGGCGACGCATGTGCCCGTGGGCGAAGACCAGAAACAGCATCTCGAACTCAGCCGCGACATCGCCGAGCGCTTCAACCGCGAATACGATGTGCCGGGCTTCTTCCCGCAGCCTGAACCCATGATCAAAGGCCCCGGTGCCCGGATCATGAGCCTCAAGGACGGCACGAAGAAAATGTCGAAATCCGACCCGTCGGACCTCTCGCGCATCAACCTGGTCGACGACGCCGATACCATCGCGAAGAAGATCAAGAAGGCCACCACCGATGCCGGCGTCATTCCGGGTACGGTCAAAGAACTTGAGGGCCGTCCCGAAGTCGAAAACCTCGTCGGCATTTATGCTGCCCTCTCCGGGCGCACTGCGGAAGACGTTCTGGCCGAATTTGAAGGCAAGGGTTTTGGCGCTTTCAAGCCCGCGCTGGCCGATGTCACGGTCGCCCATCTGGCGCCGATCACCGCGAAATTCCGCGACATCCTGGACGATCAGACGGGCCTGGACCGCGTCCTCGCAGACGGCGCCGCGCGCGCCAATGAGGTTGCTGCGCCGGTCATGGATGATGTCCGCCGGATCGTCGGCTTCTGGCGCGGCTGACCTTCAGCACCGCTTTCTGACGTCTTGAAAGGCAGCGCCGCCTTAAAAGCGCCCCACGCGCTGCGCATACTTTTCGGCTGTGTGGGGAATCACTCCATCCTCGTAAGGAGAATTCTTCTCGCGAGGGTGGCGCGATCAGATTTTGGGCGGCTTCGTAGGCGAATTTAGGTAGCGGGCCGGGACACCTGCTGCTGCTGGAATTGCAACAGCAGGCGGTAATTGGTGCTTGAATTAACCACATCGCTTTGCTTGCTGAAATTTCATGCGCAACTAGCCTGTTAATAACGGTTTAACAGCTTCATAAACGGCACAGGATGGACAAATCCACAGCACCCAGGAAGAAGCGGCGTAAAAGCATGGCAGCAGCGGCGGCAGTGAAACTCCCTCGGGCGTATGAGGAGCAGGAGCATGTGCCTGCCCCGGTAGACCCGACGCACTTCATCTCGCTCGACTATGCCGAGCCGAGTCCGATCATGATCGGGTTCCAGAAAGCATGGCGTTCGTTGAAACGTATGCTGAAGATCGGCGCCGTGCTCGCCCTGGTCGGCGCCTATCCGGCCGCCGTGGTTCTCTCCAGCCATATTAACGACAAGCCGATCGACATTCCCGCTGAACAAAGCTGGGCTGTGCCGGGCATTGCCGTCGCCATCCACAAGATTGCACGCGAGCTTGAAGGCGCCGGCTGGGCCAGCAACCGTCCGGTCTGGCATCCGCAGGCGCGTCTTACCGCGCTGCCCGCCTGGCAGTCCGGCACCGCCGAAGCGCTCTCCCAGCATATGCAGCTGATCTCCGAGCTGGCCCCCTATGAAGGCGCCCCGGACAGCGATCTCGCCGCAGCCGCCCGCCTGTTGACCGAAGTATCGGGCGAGCCGATGCGCCCCCGCCTGACAGCAGCTGCCGAAGCGCTCAACCGCTTTGATACGCGCGCCTCGCGCGGTCTCGCCATGCGCCCGATGCCGGAAGAAATCATGCCGCAGGAACTGGCATTGTTTGCCGGCTGGGCAGCGGAGGACCGCGCGGCGCTCTCCGACCAGATCAATGCCCTTCAGGAGGGCGGCGGCTGGCCTGCCAGCAAGGACGACATCACGGCGTTCTACCGCGCCAAGGCCCGCGCCCATGTCGCCCATGAGATGTTCGCCGCCAATGCGGACAAGGCCTATAACCTCTCCAACACGGCCATTCTGGTTGCCGCTGACCGGGCTGAAACGGCCTGGGGGCGCGCCGCCGAGATGAAGCCGATCCTCGTGTCCAACCAGTCGGATTCGGCCGTTCTCAATCCCAACCATCTGGCGAGCATGGCGTATTTCCTGCTGGAAGCCGAAGTGGCCTCGCGCCATCTGATTGAGTTGATGGCGCCGCCGGCCGCCGATGAGGTGATTGAGGAGACCTCCGTGGCGCAGACCGATGAGGCCGCTGAAGTAGCGCTCCCTTGATCTCGATGGCTGGGCGGGCCATGTCAGGGGCCAGACAGTAAAGGCCCCGCCATGTTTATCCAGACCGAAGCCACGCCCAATCCTGACACGATAAAATTCCTTCCCGGACAACCGGTTGTAGGGGATCGCGGCCCGTTTGACTTCCCTGACGCTGCCAGCGCCCGCACCAGCCTTCTGGCCCGCGCCCTGTTTCAGGTCGAAGGGGTTGAGCGCGTCTTCCTGGGCAGCGATTTTGTCAGCATTAACAAGGCGCAGGACAAAGACTGGCGGCATGTGAAGCCAATGGTGCTGGCTGCTATCATGGATCATTACATGTCCGGCCTGCCGGTCATCGAGGAAGGCACCTCCAGCGCCTCCAGCGGCGCCGATGAGACCGAATATGAAGGCGAAACGGCTGAAATCGTCAATGAGATCAAGGAATTGATCGAAACCCGCGTGCGGCCCGCCGTCGCGCAGGATGGCGGCGATATCACCTTCCACCGCTTCGACGCCGACACCGGCATCGTCCACCTCTCCATGCGCGGGGCCTGCGCGGGCTGTCCGTCCTCGACCATGACCCTGAAGCAGGGCATCGAGAACATGCTGCGCACCTATGTGCCAGAGGTGACCGCGGTAGAGGCAGCGCTTTAAAAGCCGCCGGAAAAACGCCAACAATAGCTCCAACTGCGCGGCCAAAAACTCTAACGGTTCTGCAGTCAAAAAATTCCGGCTCTGATCCCGGTGCCACCGCCGCGATCAAGAGCCGCCAGCAAGGAAGGAACTGCCTCCATGGCCCACCCGGTCAACGATCACGCGCTCGACATCATCTTCCGCGATGCCCGCAGCCAGAACGGCTATCTCGACCGGTCGGTGCCCGAAGTGCTCATCCGCGCGGTGTATGACCTCGCCAAGATGGGCCCGACCAGCGCCAACTGTTCGCCGGCGCGTTTCGTGTTCGTCACCACGCCGGAAGGGAAGGAGCGCCTCTTGCCCTTCATGAGCGCCGGCAACCGCGAGAAGACCGCCGCTGCGCCCTGGACTGTCATCATGGCGTTCGACATGCGCTTTGCCGACAAGATCCCCCAGCTGTTCCCGCACAATCCGGATGCAAAGCACTGGTTTGACAACAACACCGAAGAAACCGCCTTCCGGAACAGCACGCTGCAAGCGGCCTATCTGATGCTGGCGGCCCGCTCGCTGGGGCTCGATTGCGGCCCGATGAGCGGCTTTGATGTGGCTGGGGTGAACCGCGAATTCTTCGAGAGCCAGGAAGGCGAAGAGCAGCATTGGAAGGCCAACTTCATCTGCAATCTCGGCTATGGCGATAAGACCAAGATCATGGCCCGCTCCCCGCGTCTGGAATTTGACGAGGGCTGCCGCATCCTCTAACCGGCGCTGATGCTGATCCTTGCCCTGAACACTGCCTTCACCACGATGGAAGCCGCGCTGGTACGCGACGGCGAAATCCTGGCCGATGCGCGCGAGACACTGCCGCGCGGCCAGGAGAAGGCCCTGCCAGGATTTGTTGAGGCGCTGCTGAAGGAAGAGGGCGCGACGTTCGGCGATGTCGGCCGCTTCGCCGTCGTCACCGGACCGGGCAGCTTCACCGGCCTGCGCATTGGCGTCGCCTATGTGCGCGGCCTTGCCCTCGTAACCGGCGCCCCGGCCCTCGGCATCACCAGCCTTGAGGCGGCGATCCCTGCGGGCATGGAAGGGGCAAGCCTCGGCGCCTTGATGGCCCAGCGCCGCCCACCCGACCAGACCTGGTGGGTGCAGGGCATCAGCGAAGACAAAGGCATCGCCCCGGTGCGCGAAGTGGGCCTTGAGGCGCTCTCCGCCATGCTCCAGGGCTTTCACGCGCCGATCTTCATGGACGGCGCGGAAGCCCTCGGCGAGGCCGCCGCAAAGCTCGACATCCGCCCGATGCGGCCGAGCGCGGTCACCGCCGCCCTCAAGGCCGGGCGGTTTGATCCGGCAAACCATCCGCCCACGCCGGTCTATGCGCGCGAGCCGGACGCGACCCTGCCGGCGCCCAAACCCTAAGACGCCAATCCCTGAGCCGGACGCGCCAGCCAGGGCTCCAGATCATCCTGCTGCGCAATCAGCGCGAGGCCATGAGCAATGGACACGAACTGGTCGCCGGTCTCGACCTTGCCGGCGCCGAACTGGTCTTCAAAACTCTGACGCAGGGCAGGCACATAAGATGTGCCCCCGGTCAGGAACACCCGGTCAATCTGGTGCGCGCCAAGGCCGGCCCGCTCAAGCGCGGTGTCCACGGTCGCCTGAATCGCGGCCACATCACCCCCAATCCAGCCATCGAATTCGGCGCGCGTGATGTCCCGCTCAAAGTTCAGATCGCCCGCCGCCAGGCTGAAGCGGGCCGTATCTGTCTGCGAAAGCTGCGTCTTTACCTGCGCCACGGCGCGGTAAAGCAGATAGCTCGCATCTGCGTCCAGAAACGCGATGAAGGCCTCGATCAATTCCGGCGCATCCGACACGCGGAGCAGCTTGTGCAGATCGGCATAGTCGCGCGTGTGTCGCATGATCGAGAGCTGGTTCCATTGCGCAAACCGGCTATAGAGCGAGAGGGGAACGGGCAGGGTCTTCTCGCCGCTCTTGAAGGTGCTGCCCTTGCCGAAGAGGGGCGCCACCACATGATCGAGCAGGCGCTGGTCAAACGCGTCGCCCGCAATCCCGATGCCCGAATGGGAGAGCGCCTCCGCGCGCAGCCGGCCGCCACCCGGATCAAACCGGATGATCGAGAAGTCGCTCGTCCCCCCGCCAAAATCGGCGACCAGAATGGTCGCCTTCTCCTTCAGCCGCTGGGCAAAGAAGAACGCTGCTGCCACCGGCTCATAAACATGATGGATCGTCTCAAAGCCGAGCCGCGCCAGCGCCGTCTCATACCGTTCCTGCGCGAGGGCTTCATCGGCCTGCGCCCCGGCAAACTGTACCGGCCGGCCAATCACCGCCTGTTTCGGCCAGGGCGTGCCAGAGCGTTCTGACAACCGCCGCAGATACGCCGACAGCAGGTCTTCAAACCGCCAGGGCTTGTTGTGAATGAGGGTCGAGATGAAGAGGGGGCTCGCCGCAAACGTCTTGAATGACTGGATCAGCCGGCAATCCCCGCCCAGCTCCAGAAACTGGTCAATCGCCCAGGGGCCGATCTCCATCATCGCGCGCGCTTCATCCTCGTCGCGCCAGAAGCAGAGCACGGAGCGGCAGGCCGCAAAGGTGTCCTCGCCATGGCTGAAGGTCAGCGCCTGCGTCGTGCCATCCGGATTGGCCAGCGACGCAACGCTGTTCGTCGTGCCAAAATCGAGGCCGAGCGTGGAAGTCGCCTGGGTCATCATAATGTCTTGTCTTGGAGCGGGAGGCAGGCGATCTAGCAGGGACACGGCGGAGCAATCAACCCGGCTGACCGTTGCGACCTGTCTTTTACATTGCTGGCATTTGAGACCTGATGAACCAACTCCTTCGCCCACTGGCGCGCGCCGATGCCACTGCTGCGGCGGCGTTGCATGCGATGTGCTTCCCTGACCCCTGGAGCGTGAAGTCGTTTGAGGAAACGTTCGAGGATGAGGCCGTTCGCGCGCACGGCTTCTGGCTGGGCGAGCAGCTGGTATCCTTTGCAATGACAAAGGAAGTGGCGGGCGAGGCCGATCTGCTAACCATCGCAACCGACCCTGCGAGGCGTTTGCACGGCTATGCCGCTCAACTCATCGGTGCACTGATTGTCGAGCTGGAGGGCGCGGGCATCACCCGAATGACGCTGGAGGTGGCCGAAGACAATCGCGCCGCCCGCCAGCTCTATGTGCGCTTTGGCTTCACCGAAGATGGCCGCCGCCGCCGCTATTATGAGGCGGGCAGGGACACGCCGGTCGACGCTGTGCTGATGTCGCGCCATCTCGGCGTCTGAGGCGGGGCCGCTAAAAGGCTGGCCCATTCGGCCGTCCGGTCTATATTCGTGAGGATCAGGAACGGGAGAGCAGACATGGCCGACGGCGCGCAGGACAAGATTGAAATTCCGCAGGAAGTCTTCCGGCTTTATGACGCTTACTGCCACGGCGACCTTTCCCGCCGGGCTTTCTTCTCAAGGCTGAGCGCCTATGCCGGGGGCGGGATCACCGTCTCGATGCTCGCCGCCTGCGTGATGCCCGATTACAGCCAGGCCCAGACGGTGACCGGTGAGGCCGACCTGATCGAAGAAGAAATCACCTACGCGTCCCCCGATGGCGCCGGAACAATGGGCGGCTATCTGGTGCGCCCGGCGAATGCGACGGGGCCGCTGCCGGCCATTCTCGTGATCCACGAAAACCGGGGCCTCAACCCCTATATCCGCGATGTCACGCGCCGCGCCGCAAAGGCAGGCTATGTCGCCCTCGGGCCCGACGCGCTCTATCCGCTCGGCGGCTATCCCGGCAATGACGATGACGGGCGCACGCTGCAGGCAGAGCGCACGCGCGAGGCGATGTTTGCGGACTTCGTGGCGGGCGCCGAATTCCTGCGCGCGCATGAGGCGGTGGATGGCAATGTCGGCGTCACCGGCTTCTGCTTTGGCGGGGCAATGGCAAACCAGCTCGCCGTCAGCCTGCCCTGGCTGAAAGCTTCTGTGCCGTATTATGGCGGCTGGCCTGCGGCCGAAGAGGCAGCAAATCTTGCCGTGCCCCTCCAGATCCATCTGGCGAGCGATGATCCGCGCGTGAATGAAGGCTGGGTGCCCTATGAGGCGGCGCTGAAGGCTGCCGGTAAGGCCTACGAACTGCATTGGTATGATGGCACGCAGCATGGTTTCCACAATGATACCACGCCGCGTTTCAATCCCGAGGCAGCGGCGCTCGCCTGGTCCCGGACGCTGGATTTCTTCGGCAAGCACCTGCGCGGCAGCTGACAAGGTTGAACTGGACTTTCCCGCTGGGCGAGGGCATTTAGGGACCATGGACAGACTAGAAAAACTCTGCATTGAGAAGGGCCTCCGCATGACGGAGCCTCGGCGGATCATTGCCCGCGTGCTTTCGGTGGCCGATGACCATCCTGACGCCGAAGAACTGCACCGGCGCGCCAATTCGCTGGACGCCTCGATTTCGCTCGCCACGGTCTATCGGACGGTCAAACTGTTCGAGGACGCCGGCATCATCCAGGCGCATGACTTCCGTGATGGCCGCGCCCGGTATGAAGAAATGCCGGCCGAGCACCACGACCATCTGATCGACATCAAGACAGGGCAGGTGGTGGAGTTCCATTCCGAAGAGATCGAAAAGCTTCAGGAAGAAATCGCCCGCAAGCTTGGCTACCGGCTGGTCGATCACCGGCTGGAGCTTTACGGCGTGCCGCTCAACGAAAAAGACAAATCCTGACGTCAAGGCCGGGCGCCATCCAGGCGCCGCCAGAAAGCAAACGGCCCCGTCAGACTGACGGGGCCGTTTTCGTTTCGCGGAAAGGCGCGTGCTTAGAACTGCGGCACAACGCGGAAGATGCCGTCAAAATCCTTGTTGGCAACATAGAGATAGCCGTCCGGCGCCAGCGCCACATCGCGGATCGACATCTCGTCCTTCAGCAGGTTTTCCTTCCCCGCCACCTTGCCGTCTTCAAGGTCAATCCGCACAAGGACAAGTCCCGCCGGGCCGTTCATGCCGCCCGAGAAGAGGTCTCCCTCCCAGCCGGGATATTTGTCGCTGGTCACCATCGTCAGGCCGGCGGGCGCAATCGAGGGCACCCAATAGGTCTCTGGCTGGGCCATGCCCTCGGCTTCGGTTTCCTTCGTAATGACCGTGCCATCATAGTTCACGCCATAGGTGATCACCGGCCAGCCATAATTGACGCCGGGCTTCACGATATTGAGCTCATCCCCGCCGCGCGGCCCGTGCTCGGTCGCCCAGAGCGTATCGGTGGCCGCGTCAAAATAAAGCCCCTGAACATTGCGGTGTCCATAAGACCAGACTTCCGGCATGCCGTTGGCCCCGTCCGCAAACGGATTATCCGCCGGGATCGACCCGTCAGAATTGATCCGCACGATGGTGCCATGCGTGTTCTTGGGGTTCTGCGCGTCAGCCATGTATTTGAAGCCCTCGCCGAGGGAGACAAACAGCGTCCCGTCCCCGCCGAACACCAGCCGCGCGCCATAATGGTAGGCCGTGTCGCGGTCGTCCGCCTTGAAGATCTGCTCGGGGTTTTCCAGCGCCGTATTGTCCTCGCTCAGCCGGCCGCGGAACACGGCGGTGGAGTTGGCCGCGTCATCGCCCGTCGACAGCGCCACATAGACCATGCGGTTGCTTTCAAATGCCGGGTCCAGCGCCAGGCCCAGATAGCCCGCCTGTCCGGCGATGTACGCCTCGGGAAGTCCGGACACGGGCGCGGCCGTACCGCCAGCGGCGAAGAATTTGAGCCCGCCTTCCTTCTCCGTGAAGAGGAGCCCGCCATCAGGCAGGAACGCCATGCCCCAGGGCTGCTCGGCAGACGTCACCAGTTCCAGGCTGACGCCGGTAACCGCGCCAGGCGCGGCCGCTTCCGGCGCCGCCGGGGCGGGGGCCTCTCCGCAGGCGGACAGGATCAGAGCAAGCGGGCCCATGGCAAGCGGACCAAGGGCGGCGAGGCGGGAAAAGACGGACATACCGGCTCCTGTGAAGGGGGTGATCTGGCGGGCGATAAGAAATCGGATGGCGCAGAGATAGGCCGTTCCGGGCGCTGCGCCAATGAAAAAGGGGCAGCCCCGAAAGGCTGCCCCCAAGGTTTCAGGTCTATGCCTGATTACCAGGTCTTCGAGACGGCAACGCCGAAAGTGCGTGGCTCGGTCAGGAAGATGTTGGTGAAGAGGCCCGACGAGTCATCCGTCAGATAGGCGCCTGTGATGGCGGTCTCATCAGCGATGTTCTTGCCGAAGAGTTCAACGCGCACACCGTTGGTGTCGTTGTAGAACGCCAGCGATGCGTTGAGGTTATCCCAGGAAGAAAGCTGGTCGCGGTTGGTGTTGTAGACGCGGCTGAAGCTTTCAGACTGGTTGTAGTAGTCGACGCGGCCGGTCAGGCCCCAGTCGCCGAACGAACCTGGCAGCCAGGTGTATTCAACGCCGACGTTGATCGTCGTGTCCGGCGCGCCGGGCATGGAATTGCCGCCCAGGTTTTTCGCGTCGCCTGCGATCGGCTCCAGTGCGGAGGCCGTGCGGGTTGTGCCGGTTGCGTCGGTATAGGTGACCGTCACACCGCCAAGACCCAGAGCATTCTCGAAGGCTGTGCGTCCGCCAACAGCACCCAGATCACCGTTACAGATGTTGCGGGTGAGGCCGGCGAGGGCCGGGTTGCCCTGAATGGCGCCCAGCACAGTGGCATAGCCCTGAGCCGAGACCACACAGTTGGTGTAGTTCGTCGTGTTTTTCAGCGCGACGAGGTCCGAGCGGCCATTGACGCGATCGAGCACGTCGATCGAGTACACATCGTCGATCTCGGTGTCGAGAATGCCGATATTGGTGTTCAGGACCAGGGTCGAAACCGGGTTCCAGATCGACTCAAGCTCGAGACCCATGATGGTGGAGTCGATGTTGAAGTTGACCGAGGTCCGGTTGATGATCTGGGTGATCTGATACCCTTTATAATCGTAGTAGAAGCCGGTCGCGTTCATCTGGAGGGCGCCGCCCGCCAGAGTGTTCTTCGTACCGATTTCGTAGGAGTTGATGAACTCCGGCTCGAAGAACTGGTCGAATGCGCCTGGGTTGTCGGCCGGTTGCGGGGGGTTGATACCGCCGCCCTTATAGCCGCGCGAGTAGAACGCATAGAGCAGCGTGTCCTCGGTGAAGCTCAGGTCCGGACGCCAGTCGAGACCGGCCCGGCCGGTGACTTCTTCAAAGGCTACGTTGAACGAGCCGTCGCCGCCTTCATCTGCCGAAGCCAGAACGTCATCCGGCGTGCCGACGATGCCATCCGGGCCTGCGAACGTCACAGGCTTCGGCGTCAGCGGGCTGCCATTCTGACCAGTGCCTGGGCCATACGCGGCGCCAGGAACGAACAGGAAGGTCGGGATGTTATCCTGAGACTTCTCGTCCTTGGTGTAACGCAGGCCGAGGGTGGCCTTCAGGTTGTCGGAGATGTCGTAATAGCCTTCACCGAACACAGCCAGCGAGCTGAGTTCATAAGGTGAGAGCGAGCGGAAGTACTGACCGCCGAGACCCGAATAGTCGAGGTTCTCGATGGCAGGCTGGGTGCCTGCATCGTCGAGTGGCACAAGACCGCCGAAGATGGCGCCGCCAAGGGCGTTGTTCAGCTGCGTCAGGGCCGTCAGCGAGTTGGAGACAACCGTGTAGCCGTCTGTGGCCGTGGACGGATCAATGGCTTCCACGTCAACCTGGATCACACCGAGGTTGAAGTTGAACGGACCCTCAAAGTCAGACTGCAGACGAAGTTCGTGCGAAGTCTGCTCCGAGCTGCCACCGGCAACGTCAAACGTCCGGAAGAAGTTCGAGGCACCCAGCAGCGGATCGTTGACGACACCGCCGGGGAACAGCGCTTCATACACCGGCGTGAGGGCCGGGTTGAAGAGCGGCGCGCCCGAGGTGTTGAACGCAATGGTCGGAGACTGCTTGTTATAGTCCTCGATCGAGAGCGACTCGCTGGTGCTGTAGCTGCCCAGATAGGTCAGCAGCATGTTGTCGGTGACGTCGAATTCGAGCTTACCGGTGATCAGCTCCTGATCCGCATAGTATTGCGGGTCGAAGGCCGACTCGATTTCGCTCAGGTTCAGGTTCGCCGGTTGCGTGAAAGCGTCGCCGCTGAGCAGGCCGGCGAGCACGCCGAGACCGCCGCCAAGCGTACCAACCGAGTTGACCCGGCCGTCCATGGCATCAAGCGGTGCTTCGGCGCAGCCGAGCGATGTCACGGTCTGATCGACAAAGCCGATCGGAATGCCGGCATAGGACGTCTTCAGCGGATCTTTCTTACAGAGCTGCTTGCCGACGCGGAGACGGTCATCCTCTTCTTCGAAGTATTCATAGGAGAGCCAGCCGCGGATACGGTCGGTCGGCTCGGCCAGGATCGTTGCGCGGTAGCCATACAGTTCGCGGCCATCGACATCGCGGCCGGTCACGGTGTTGTCGACATAGCCGCTGCGCTCGAGATAGGAGCCGGCCAGACGCACGGCGACCTTGTCGCCGATCGGCACGTTCACCATGCCTTTGAGTTTGCGGCTGTCATAATTGGCCAGCGCGACCGAAGCGTTGCCTTGCCATTCTTCGAGAACCGGTTTCGCGGTGATGGCGTTGAACACGCCGCCCGTCGCGTTACGGCCATAGAGCGTACCCTGAGGGCCACGCAGCACCTCGATCCGCTCCATGTCGTAGAATTCGGCTTCGAACAGGCGGTTTGCCGTCAGAGGCACGTCGTTCTGGTGGATACCCACGCCGGCATCGCCCGACTGAGCAACCACGTCGACACCAATGCCGCGGATCTTGAAGTTGTAGCCGTTGAAGTTGCCCTTCGTGAACGACACGTTCGGGATCGACTTCACAAGGTCAGGGCCGCCAGCAAGCTGCAGCTTGTTCAGCGATTCTTCGTCGAACGCCGAAACGGCGATCGGAACGTCCTGAATCGACTGTTCGACCTTCTGGGTTGTAACGGTAACCGTGCCGAGGCGCCGGTCGTCGTCCGGTGTGGTGTCCTCCTGGGCATACGCCGTACCGATAAAGCTGAGGGCGAGGGCCGACGCCCCTGCCAACAAGACGTACTTCGAGTCTGTGTTTCGGCTCATTTCGATTTTTCCTCCCCTCGGGCCGATCATCCGGTCCCGATTACAATGATATGTAACGAGCCATCCTCTTTGGCGGGACAGCTTCGACTTCAACACAAGGCCAAGGCGCGTCCCCTGTCAATTGTCCTGCCCCTACGTGAGGTCGAAACTATTTGTGTCGGTGTCAAAAATGTGACGCCTTCCGCAACGTAGCCTTGGCCGGAACCGGCCGCGCTGATAGAGCGGCGCGCATGACACAGCCAATTTCCTCCGCGCTCGTCCTGTTTTCCGGGGGACAGGATTCGGCCACCTGCCTGGCCTGGGCCCTCGACCGGTTCGACCGGGTGGAGACGATCGGCTTCGATTATGGCCAGCGCCACGCCATCGAACTCGCCTGCCGGCCGAAAGTGCGCGCCGCGATTCGCCAGATGAGCCCTGTCTGGGCGGAAAAGCTGGGCGAGGATCACATGATCGATGCTGGCGTCCT
Source organism: Hyphomonas neptunium ATCC 15444 (assembly GCF_000013025.1). Lineage (NCBI taxonomy): Bacteria > Pseudomonadati > Pseudomonadota > Alphaproteobacteria > Hyphomonadales > Hyphomonadaceae > Hyphomonas > Hyphomonas neptunium. The sequence goes on from NC_008358.1 coordinate 527,499, forward strand.
CAAATCCCTCGGCGCCACCGCGATGACCCACGAGGTCGAGATCAGCATGACCGCCGCTGGCCTGCCCAACACGTTCGTGCCGGGAAGAAACCTTCTCTTCTTTACCCTGGCCGGCGCGCTTGCCGTGCGCCGGGGCATCGGCGTGCTGGTCGGCGGCATGTGCGAAACCGACTATTCGGGCTATCCTGACTGCCGCGCCGATACGCTCAAAGCCCAGGAGCAGACCCTCCGCCTTGGTCTCGACGCCGACATCCGCATCGATGCGCCCCTGATGTATCTCGACAAGGCCGCCACCTGGCAGCTCGCCCAGGAACTCGGCGGAGACGCGCTGGTTGCCCTGATCGGCGAAGAAACCCACACCTGTTATCTGGGCGAGCGCGGCGCGCGCCATGACTGGGGCTATGGCTGCGGCACCTGCCCGGCCTGCGAACTCAGGTCAAATGGCTGGCAGCGCTGGCAGGATGGCAAGGCGGCCGCCCCATGACCTATTCTGTCAAAGAGGCCTTCTATACCCTGCAGGGCGAAGGCGCCCATACCGGCCGCGCGGCGGTCTTCCTGCGCTTTGCCGGCTGCAACCTCTGGAGCGGGCTGGAGCGCGACCGGGAAAAGGCCGTCTGCCGCTTCTGCGACACCGATTTTGTCGGCACCAATGGGGAAGGGGGCGGCAAGTTCCGCGAGCCCGGCCTGCTCGCCGCCCATATAGAGTCCATCTGGCAGGCCAATGCATCTCCCGGCGGGCGCCCCTATGTCGTCTGCACGGGCGGAGAGCCGCTGATGCAGCTCGATGAACCCCTGATCGGCGCGCTGCATGAGGCCGGCTTTGAAATCGCCATTGAAACCAATGGCACGCTGCCCGCGCCCGCCTCGATTGACTGGATCTGCGTCAGCCCCAAGGCCAACGCCCCCCTCGCCCAGAAATCAGGCAATGAGTTAAAGCTCGTTTACCCTCAAACCGAGCCCGAGGCGCAACCAGAATGCTTTGAAACACTGGACTTTGAGCACTTTTTCCTCCAACCGAGGGACGATGGACCCAGCGTCAGCCATGTGGCGGCGGTGGCCAACTATTGCTTGAAGAATCCAAAATGGCGCCTGAGCTTGCAAACACACAAACTGACCGGGCTTCCTTGAAAGAGGGCCTGAAAGCAGAAGGTCAGATTTTCGAGATTTCGAAGGCGGTGTTCTTCGAGGCGGCCCATTTCATGGGCGGCAAGCCCGAAGGCCATCCCTACCGCTCCGTGCATGGCCACTCCTTCCGCCTGGAGGCGACCGTTGCCGGCATCGTCAAGCCCGGTGAGCAATGGGTGGAAGATTTCAGCCACCTGACCGCCACCCTTGAAGCGACCGCCGCCAAGCTAGATCACCGCCTCCTCAACGACATCGAGGGCCTCGAAGTCCCCACCCTCGAGCGCATCTGCCTCTGGGCCGCCGCCGACCTCGGCCAGCCCCTCCCTGGCCTCGCCCGCGTCGCCGTCGCCCGCCCCAGCCTGAATGAGCGCTGCGAACTGGTCCTCAAGCGCATCTGACGCGCACAGGCAGGGTTGCATGCATAGGCGAGCCCGATAAGGTTTCCCCTTGTCGATTCAATGCCTTTGAGGATTGCCGCAAGCATGAGCCTCGACCTGCTCCAGCCGGAAACTGCCGCTCCGCTGATCGCCGAACTTCAGGAGTCGGTCACCCGGCTGATCGAGGCGGCACGCGATGAGTTAAGCTCGCCCGACACACTCTGGCAGGTCGGCGCGCTGATCCTCGGCGCGGCGCTCGGCTACATCATCTCCCGCTTCCCCAAGACGATGCTGATGCAGGCGGCGGAAAAGCGCGGGCGGATCGATTTCGTCCTGCTCACCTACCATTCCCTCTCGCGCATCGTCTGGCCGGTCTTCACGCTCATCCTGCTGGCGGCCGCCACCGCCGCCTTCGAGGCTGTCGGCCTGGGCAACGCCACGCTGCACATCGCCACCAGCCTCCTCCTGGCCTGGATCGTCGTGCGCATCTTCACCGCCAGCATGCGGCGCGGCTTCTGGTCGAAAGCCATCGCCTATTTCGCCTGGGCGATCACCGCGCTCTACATCCTCGGCTGGCTGCGCCCGCTGACGGGCTGGCTGAACAGTGTCACCTTCGATTTCGGCGAGAGCGAAGTCTCCGTCCTGCGCATCCTGATCAGCCTCGCGCTGGCGGCGTTCGCCATCTGGCTCGGCCGGCTCATCGGCAATGTCGCCCAGTCCCAGCTGCGCGGTTCGCCGGAACTGCCTGCTTCGGTCGGCGGTCTTCTGGGCCAGAGCATCAAGATCGGCGTGATGATCGTCGCCGTCCTGATCGCGCTCAACTTCCTCGGCGTGAATGTCGCCGCGCTCACCTTCTTCTCAGGTGCGCTTGGTGTCGGCATCGGCTTTGGCTTGCAGTCGGTCTTCTCCAACTTCATCTCCGGCGTCATCATCCTGATGGAGAAGTCGCTGAAAGTCGGCGATTTCATCGAGCTTCAGTCCGGCCTCTCCGGCGTGGTGAAGGAGATCAACTTCCGCTCCACCGTCGTGATGACGAACGATAATGTCGACATCATCGTTCCCAACGAAGCCTTCATCAAAGCCCAGCTGATCAACTGGACGATGACCGAGGCGCGCCGGCGCATCCACGTCCCGTTTGGGGTGGCCTATGGCACGGATAAAGCGCTGGTCGAAAAGGCCGGCCTGGAAGCCGCCGCCAGCGTGCCCTGGACCTTCGACGATCGGGGCGAGCACACCCCGCAGGTCTGGCTCGTCAAGTTCGGCGACTTCCGCCTCGAATTCGAGCTGATTGTCTGGCTGACCGACGAAGCCGTGCTCCGTCCGCAGAAGGTCATGGCAGATTATGTGTGGGCGGTTCACTCGGCAATCGAGAAATACGAGATCCATATCCCGATGCCCCAGCGCGACCTGCATTTCAAATCGCCTGGAACACTCAGTGTTCGGATCGAAACGGGAGAGGCAGAGAAGCCCGCGCCGGACGCAGAAGACGCGCCTGAAAAAGCATCAGCAGAAGCATCAGAAACAAAAAGCTGATGCCGCTGCCGTCCGGGGGAAATGACGGCAGCGGCGGGACGGCCCGAGGGGTGCGGGCCTAGTCCAGGGCTTTTACAAATTTCCGCGCAAAGCGGTCCGAGGCGCGGCTGGCATCATGCCAGGTGGTCAGCCCCGCCTGGCGGATGTCGTTTTCATACCAGTCATATTCCAGCTCGCCCGCCGGCGCGCCGGAGGCGTCATACGCCACGGCTTTCATCTTCATGCCGCCGGTGCTGACAGAGCGGAACATGTCGAGGCCGGGCTCGTCGCTGCCCTGTTTGAAGGTCGGGCGGGAAGGGCGCGCATCCAGGATGGTGACATCAATGCGGGCAACATCCACACCGGCCTTTTCCAGCTCACGGGTCAGGTCGCGTTCAATACGCCCGCCCAGAACCTCGCCTTCCTTCATGCCGTAATCATCCTGAAGCTTCTCGGTAAACTCCGGCGAATAGGTCACCGCAATTTCAGCCGCTGCGGCAACCGGCGCAGCGGCGATAAGCAGCAGGGCAAGGGCAGTGGCTTTCATCTGAGCACTCCATGTCATTCGTTTTTCAGACCCCAGCAGGAAATCTGATCTGGTTTGCACCTTATCAGCTTCCTGCCGGAGCCTGAAGTCACGAGGGTGTGAGCGTCACACCGTATCAACCAGTACGAGCTCTGCCGAATTCACCCCTTCCAGGGTAATCGTCTCGCCGCCGGAAATCGCCGCGCCGTCGCGGGTCTTCAGCCGCTGGCCATTCAGCGTCACCTCGCCATCGGCTACAACCAGATACCCGTAGCGGCCTTTGGGAATGTCATAGGTCAGCGTTTCGCCTTCCTTCACCGTGGCGCCCAGAACCTTTGCGTCCTGGTTGATCGCCAGGGCGTCATTCTCTCCGGTGCCCGAGGCAAACACGGCCCATTGGCCAGACCGGTCGCCCTTGGGAAACTTCCGCGCGCCCCAGCTGGGTGTGCCACCGCGTGTGCGGGGAATGATCCACAGCTGGAACAGCTCGGTCACTTCGTCCTCGGCGTTCCATTCCGAATGCTGCACGCCAGAGCCCGCGCTCATCACCTGCACATCGCCCGCTTCGGTGCGGCCATGATTGCCCAGCGAGTCCTTGTGGGTGATGGCGCCCTTGCGAACGTAAGTGATGATTTCCATGGAGTCGTGCCCGTGCGGCGGAAAGCCGGTCCGTGGCTGGATTTCGTCATCATTCCACACGCGCAGCGCGCCATGGTTCACGCGGCTGGGGTCATGATAGCCGGAGAAGGAAAAGTGATAATGGGCGTTGAGCCAGTCATTGCGAAACCGGCCAAGCTTATCAAAGGGGCGGAGTTCGATCATGGGATGTCTCCTGTCCATGAGGGGTTGTTGTTGACCGGTATATGGGATCGGGCAGGGATGAGGGCAGGCAGTCATCCAAGATAGCATTCATGCGCGGGGTGCATGAATGAGGCGGAGGGAGCAGATGTCAGGCGATGGGGGCTATGAAGGCGAGAGCGTGCTGGCGCCGCCGGTAAACATCGGCGCGCCCGAAGACCTCGCGCCCCTCAAGGCGAAATTCGTCCACTATCCCGGCAGCCAACAGCTGATCCTCTGGCTGCCCCAGGATGGATATGCCGGATACAGCGTCCTGCGTATCCATGGTCCCGGTGGCAAGCCGATCGAAGACACCGCGCTCACCTCCCGCCTGAATGGCCGTGTGCAGATATTGATCGACACCTGGCCCTGGCCGCCCGGCCCTTACCATATCGAGATCACCCACAAGGAAGGCTGGCGCCACGAATTGTCGCTCGAAAAGCTGGAAGAGGGCATCGCCCCACCGCCGCCCGCACCGCCTGTAATCGAGGAAAGGTCTGGCCCCATCGTCTACCGCGACAGCGCCGGTAACATCCTTCCCGATCTTGATCTGGAACTGCGCGAGCGGGAATTTGCCCGCCTCGCCGCGCGCTTCGGCCGGCGCCTCGAATTTGAAGGCAATGCCCGCGCCGGCACGATCATCTATATCGAAGGCGACATCCGCCTGCGCTTCTATCACGAGATGTGCACCCACCCCGTCCACTTCAGCATCGACATTCCGCCACCGGAAAAATGGGAAGCTGCCACCGGCCGCCCGCTGGCCGAGCGGGAAGACATCCTCGAATTCCTCGCCGCAGAAACCCGCCGCCGTCAGGCCTCCCGCTGTAATTATGTGATCTATCCCAACCGGATCGATTTCGTGGATTGATCAGTTACTCGTTTTGTACAGAGCCCAGATCGGTCGTTGGCTCCAATCTTCTGGGAATCCCATCGCTTCCTGCTGGTCAGGAGCGCGAGATTCTACCAATGCCATTAGGCGTCTTGGAAATGTAGAGTCGGAACTTTGATGCACCACAAGGCGGGCAAGCAGCGCCAGAATGTTGTATATACGGTTGTCCGGTTGCGCTTGCTTGAACCGCGCCGGTAACCCCGGAGGCTGTTTGGTTGGAGTCATGCAGCGGTAGCGTTTTCCTTTAGGGCTGCAAAGTAATTGGCCTCGGCTTCTGCCGGAGGGATGTTTCCGATCGGCTCGAGCAGGCGGCGGTGATTGAACCAGTCGACCCACTCGAGCGTGGCGTATTCGACGGCGTCCATGGATTTCCAAGGGCCTTTCCGCCAGATGACTTCGGCCTTGTAGAGTCCATTGATCGTCTCGGCGAGGGCGTTGTCATAACTATCGCCGACACTGCCGACCGACGGCTCGAGGCCTGCCTCCGCCAGACGCTCCGTATACCGTATGCTGACATACTGGCTGCCACGATCCGAGTGATGAACAAGTCCGCTGCCGATGCCCGGCCGCCGGTCATGCAGGGCCTGCTCAAGAGCATCGAGTACAAAGCGCGCATGCGCTGTCCGGCTGACCCGCCAGCCGACAATGCGGCGGGCGAACACATCAATGACGAAGGCGACGTAGACAAATCCAGCCCAGGTCGAGACGTAGGTGAAATCGCTGACCCAGAGCCGGTTCGGCGCCGGAGCCTTGAAGTTGCGCTTCACATGGTCGAGCGGGCACGGCGCTACCTTGTCGCTGTAGGTCGTGCGATGCGGCTTGCCGCGGATAATGCCCTTCAGACCCATGGCCTTCATCAGGCGCCTGACGGTGCAGCGGGCCACGTCAAAGCCTTCCCGCTTCATCTGGTGCCAGACCTTGTTAGCGCCATAGACGGTGAAGTTCTCGTTGAAGACCCGAAGGATCTCCGGCTTCAGCGTCTCGTCCCGGCGGATGCGCGGCGGCCTGCGGTCGGGGCGCCGCCGCCGCGCATCCGCCTCATGAAAGGTTGATGGGGCAATCGGCAATACCCTGCAGATCGGCTCGACCCCATAAACATCGCGATGGTCGTCAATGAACGCGATCATGTCTTCGGTCGGCGGTCGAGCTCCGCCTGAGCAAAATACGCTGATGCCTTCCGGAGGATCTCGTTCGCCTGGCGAAGCTCCCGGTTCTCGCGTTCAAGCGCCTTGATCCGTTCGCGTTCCTCGGTGCTGGGCCCGGACCGCTTGCCCACGTCCCTCTCAGCCTGCGCCACCCAGCCGTGCAGTGTCTGCGGCACGCACACGATCTTGCCGGCAATCGAAACGATCGCTGCCCACTGCGACGGGTAATCCCCGCCATGCTCCATCACCATCCGAACCGCTCGATCACGCACCTCTGGCGAGTAATGAGGTCTCTGCTTCTTGTCTGTCATTGGGCCACTCTCTCAAAGAAAATGGCCTCCGGCAAACCCGGCACGGTTCAGCTGTCCATCCAATTCAATGAAGAGATCAGCCTTGAACCGTTTGATATTCGGAATGCGTTTGACTAATTGCCGATTCCAAAGCCGTCCGTGGTGTGCGCATATATTCCTTACGAAGGAAATGGCCTGAATTGCACCCGAAAGTGTTTCTCTTGTCGGCAAGCCAACATCCTTTGCAATTGCAGAGCCGATTTTCCGATCTTTTGTAAATGCGATCCATTTTGACAGCTCGGTAAACGTCATAAGTTCGGTTACCGCCCACAATGGAGGCATGCTTGGATCTGCATATCTGCCAGTATAGTGAGCGATGAATACCTCTCTACTCCGATCAATGCTCTCTTTGAGCTTTTGGAGGTATTGTTTGTGATCGTCACTCGATTCGAATAGCTCAGCTGACATATGCGCGTGCGATCCGCTTGCATGAGCTAAATGATATGTCCAACTGGTGCGGAGCGCTATTTCTACCCTTTCGATTGCCTCCATCACAAGCAGCCGCAGCTGCCGGTCGAAGGTATATATGTCTATGATGGTTTCAAACTCCGTGCCCGGTGCAAATTGTTTGCTTCGAGTTTGCGTGCCATTTGGCGCAACTTCATAGGGGAGCCAGTAAGCGCTGAGGCGGTAGTATCCCACAGTTACCAGCCAGCGTTTCACGAGTTCCTCGTCGCGGCAAACCATCCCTCTGTCTCGGAGGCGCGCTATTTGCTCGTCGATCGTGGTGGCCGGTTTGAAATACCGCATTAAAAAAGGGCCTACTCGAGCGGTTCGAGAAGGCCCTTGAAGAGGAACCCCTCGGTATTGAGCTTCCATGGAGAGGCCTGAGGGGTGTTGTTACAGGGCACATAAGCATGGAAATCCTAACTGTCAACTAACTACCCATGGGGGTTGGTGTGTCAATCCAATGTTGCCTGGGAGCATCTTCCTGGCTCTGTAGTGAAGGCTACGCATGAGGGTGAAAGCGGTTTGGTTCTTCGGTGTCTGCGCATCTGCAGTTGCCTTGCCTCATTTCTCTACCCACCCCTTGCCCTCCCGCGCGCATCTCCTCAGAACACGGGGGCATGTCCTCCGCCCCCACTCTTCCTGACGCCCGCGCGCTGCTGAAGCGCGTATACGGCTACGACGCGTTCCGCGGCCTGCAGGAAGATGTCATCCGGGATGTGCTCGAAGGCCGCGATGGCCTCGCCGTCCTGCCCACCGGCGGCGGCAAGTCGCTCTGCTACCAGATCCCCGCGCTGCTGCGCGATGGCATCGGCCTCGTCGTCTCGCCGCTGATCGCGCTGATGGCCGACCAGGTCGATGCGCTGAAACTCGCGGGCGTGCGCGCCGAACGCCTCGACAGCTCGATGGATTTCAATGCCCGCACCGCCGCCCTGGACGCGGCCGAGCGCGGCGAGATGGACCTGCTCTACGTCTCGCCTGAAGGCCTCGGCACAGCCCTCGCAGATCGCCTCGCCCGGATGAAGGTCTCTCTTATAGCGGTCGATGAAGCCCACTGCGTCAGCCAGTGGGGCCATGATTTCCGCCCGGATTACCGCGCCCTCGGCCGCCTCAAAGGTCTCTTCCCCGGCGTGCCGCGCCTGGCGGTTACGGCGACCGCCGACGCACGCACCCGCGACGACATCCTCACTCAGCTGAACCTCACAAACCCCGCCGTCCATGTCGCGAGCTTCGACCGGCCCAACCTCATCCTCTCGGCCGAGCCCAAGGAGAGCAACCGCACCGCCCGCGTCGTTCAGCTTGTCAAAGCCCGAACCGGAAACGGGGCAGGGGCCAGCGGCATCGTCTATGCCGCCACCCGCAACGCGGTCGAAGATCTGGCCGACGCGCTGGACAAGGCCGGCGTCCCCTCGCTCGCCTATCATGCCGGGCTCGACGCCCGTGTGCGCGCCGAACGCCAGCGGAGGTTCCTGCTGGAAGAAGGCCTGGTGATGTGCGCCACAGTTGCGTTCGGCATGGGCGTCGACAAGCCGGACGTCCGCTTCGTCATCCATGCCGATCCGCCCAAGACGCTGGAAGCCTACTGGCAGGAAGTCGGCCGTGGCGGGCGCGACGGGGAGCCTGCCGAGGGCGTCGCCCTGTTCGGCCCGGCAGACATGAACCGCTCCCTGCAATGGACCTATTCGAGCGATGCGCCCGATGAGGTCAAACGCGTCCAGCTCACCAAGACGCGCCAGCTGTTTGCCTTCCTCAATGGCGATGAATGCCGCCGGGGCGCCGTCCGGCGCTATTTCGGCGAGGAGAAAGTCGACCCATGCGGCGTCTGCGATGTCTGCCGCGGTGAAGTGGGCGAGCGCCATGACGCCACCCGCTACGCCCAGATGGCGGTCTCCGCCGTCCTGCGTTGCGGCCAGCGCATCGGGCGCGGCCGTCTCGTCCAGCACCTGCTCGGCGAAGCCAAGGACACCTTCGATACCGATCTCTCCACCCTCTCCACCTTCGGCATCGGCAAGGAACTTCCCAAACAGGGCTGGAACCGGGTGTTCGATGCGCTGATGTTCGAGGGCCTGATCGCCGAGGGCGGCGAAGCGATGCGTCCGGTCGTCATCGTGCCCGACGCCGACGCCGCCAAGGCCCTCTTCCGGGGAGACCGGACCGTCTCGCTGCGCGAAGACCTTACCGCCCCGCGCCGTCGCACCCGCACGAAAGGCGCCGCCCGCGCCGCCGTGCTGGCCGACCTCTCGGCCCGCGACCAGGCGGTGTTCGACGCGCTGCGTCTCTGGCGCACCGGTCTCGCCAAAGACCGGGGCGTGCCGCCCTATGTCATCTTCCATGACCGCACCCTTGCCGAGATCGCCCGCGAGCGGCCCGTGACGCCTGAAGCCCTGCGCGAGATCAGCGGTGTCGGGGAGAAGAAGGCGCAGGCTTATGCGGGGGATGTTGCGCGGGTCATTTCTGGCGCTGAGTGACCGTCAAAGGGTGACCGGACGTGTCCCTCTGCTGTCCCTGAAGTGTCCCGGTTTGTCCTGATCTGTCCCGTGGTGTCCCGGAACTGTCCCGATCTGTCCGGGTTTGTCAGGCGCCGCGCTGGGGAATAGTGAGGTGCGTGCCTTGACCCGGCGCCCCTGGCACCGCACCTATAAGGCCAGATTTAAAAAGAGATTCCTTCCGGAGCCTGCATGAACACCTTCCGCCTTGATGATGAAGACGAAAATGAATCGACCCCGGCTAACGGTCCAAATACCCTTGTAGAATCAGCGCTCTTCAAGTCGCGCACGATCCTGCTGACCGGCGGAATTGACTTCAAGCAGGCCCGCATGGTCTGCGAACGCCTGCTCGCCCTGTCGGCTGAGAGCGACGAGCCGATTCTGATGATCCTCTCTTCGCCCGGCGGCCACGTCGAAAGCGGCGACATGATCCACGACATGATCAAATTCGTCACCGCCCCGGTAAAAGTTCTCGGCTCCGGCTGGGTCGCTTCGGCCGGCGCGCTGATTTATGCGGCGGCCCAGAAGGAAAACCGCTATTCGCTGCCCAATACCCGCTACCTGCTGCATGAACCCCGCGGCGGCGTCGGCGGCCAGGCCACGGATGTCGAGATTCAGGCGCGCGAAATCATCAAGATGCGCGAACGCCTGAACCGCATCTTTGCCGAAGCAACCGGCAAGACTGTGGAGCAGATCAAGAAGGACACCGAGCGTGACTTCTGGATGGGCGCCCAGGAAGCGGTTGACTACGGTCTTGTCAGCAAGATCATTCGCAATCGCCGCGAAATCAGCTGACCGCAAACCGCTGGATGTTTGCACGAAGGTAACACTTGTTGGGGATGATCGGGCATTAACCATAATGCCCGGTCCCCCATGCCAGTACGTCTCCAGGAAATCACTCTGAATGTAGCGCCCGTGCCGTCAACGACGACCGGCGCGGCTGCCCTTTCCCTGTTCCTGTCCGATCCGGCCCTCTTCGCCCTGCCGGTTCGTATGCCCGTCACTGATGGCGGCGAGGCGCCCATCGCCCATGTCACCCGCGCCCGCCTCACCGAAGCGCTGGCCGGCCCCAACGGACGCGACATCTTTGCGGCGCGCCCGGTGCACCATCTCGTCACCCCCGCGCCGGTTATTGCCGAAGGCACCGTGTCGGTCGCGCTGATCGCCAAACAGGCTGCAGAGCAGGGCACCAGCGCGCTGACCGACGGCGTCATCGTGATGGAAGAGGGCGCCTATAAAGGCCTCGTCTCGCCCGCTGCATTGCTGAAGGCGCTGGCCGAAGAAAACACCGCCCGCGCTCGCAACCAACAGGCCAGCCAGCGCCGCATCGAAGAGATGAAGGCGCGCATGGTCTCCCTCGTCGAAGGGCGCTCCCGCTTTCTGGCGTTCATCGGTCATGAAATCCGCACGCCCCTGACCGGCATCCTCGGCGTTGCAGACCTGCTGAAGGATCAATCAGTAACCAACGAATCCCGGCGCCTCGCCGAAACCATCTCCAACAGCGGCCAGCATCTTGAGCGCCTGCTGAACGACCTGCTCGACCTTTCCCGGCTGGAGGCGGGCAAGCTGCCCGTTACCATGCAGCCATTCGAGCTGCGCCAGTTTGCGTCAGAAACCCGCGACCTCTGGCAACCCAAGCTCGACGCCAAGCGCGTCGGTCTGCGCATCGCAGTGGCCCGCAGCGCCGAGGCGCGGATCGAGAGCGATGCCGGACGTTTGCGTCAGATCCTGTTCAATCTTGTCTCCAACGCCGTGAAGTTCACCGATCGCGGCCATGTCACGGTTCAGATGTCGACCGTCCCGGCGGGCGAGGGGCTCTCGCTCGTGATGACCGTCGCCGATACCGGGCGCGGCATATCTGACGCCGACAAGGCACGCCTGTTTGAAGAGTTCGAGCAGGCAGACGAAACAACCGCCACCACGCATGGCGGCTCGGGGCTGGGCCTCAGCATCGCGCGTGCGCTGACCCGCCGGCTCGGCGGCGACATCATGCTGGCGGACAATGCGGGCGGCGGCTGCCTCTTCACGGTGACCGTGCCGGTGCAGAAGGCTGGCCCGCGCCTGGCGGTCGAGAACCCCGCGCCGGCGGGGGCAGGGCGCTTTGACCTGGGCGAAATCCTGGTCGCCGAAGACCATGATACGACGGCCTTTGTCATCCGTGAGGCACTGATTGCGGCCGGTTGGCGGGTCGAGTGCGTCCCGGACGCGACCATTGCCGCGCAGCGTCTGGCCGTGCGCCGCTATCAGGCAATCCTCAGCGACGTCCACATGCCGGGCGGGGGTGGAGAAGCGGTTCTGCGGGCCGCCCGCTTTGGGCCCGGCCACAACAGCGCCATTCCGATCCTTGCCTTGACGGCGGATGCCACGCCCGAGCGGCGGGAAGCGTGCGAGAAGCTGGGCTTCAATGGCCTCATTGAAAAGCCTGTCCGCCCGCGTGCGCTCGTGGCCGCGCTCGCCGATACCCTGCTCAACGCGCCCCGTGAAAAGCAGGCCAAAGCGATCTGACCGGCCGCCTCAGAACGAGCGGCCAATCACCAGATAAGCCGATTGCCGCCCCCCTTCCGACCTGCCGAAGGCAAGGTAAACCGGTCCAAGCGCGGTGTTGGCCCCGACATAGACACTGCCGCCAAAGCGCATGTCATCCAGCGAGAATTCATCCGGGTTCGACCAGACCTCGCCGGCCTCCAATGATCCGCCCACGAACAGGGGTATTCCGAACAGCGAGCCTTCGGTGTTGGTCAGCGAACGTCGGTAGATCAGGCGGCCGGCGACAAAGTTCTCGCCGGCAAGTTCGTCCAGACGGTACCCCGAAAGGCTGAACAGCCCGCCGATCCGGTAGAGCGTATCCAGAGGCGGCGCGCCGCTGAGCCGCACGCCGCCCGAGACCGAGGTGAGCAGGGTGTTGCGGCCCATCGTGAAGGCATGCAGCCCGGAGGCGGACAGTGTCTGATAGTCGGCATTGTCGCCAAGGCTTTCCAAGCCGTGCGTCCAGCGCGCCTTTGCGGTGAGCCCTGTTTGCGGAAAGAACGGGTTATCGAGCGTGTCGAGACCGGCAGAGGCAAAGATGCGGCCGGAATCGATGTCGACCTCTTCAACCGGCGCTGCCCCTTCATTCAGCTTGGCGCGCCCGGTGCCAAGCTCCGTGCCCACCCGCACCTCTGCAATGTTTCCAAACTGCCGGCCCGCATCAATGCCCAGAAGGCCATAGGTGAGATCATATCCGGCCGTCTTGAAACCGCGATTGGTATAGATGTTCACCGGCCGGTTCTCGACCTCGGCGCGGGCGACGGCAAACCAGCTCTGCTCAGGTTCAAGCAGCCGGAAATACTCAACACCAAACTCGTTGATGTCGCCAATGGTGGCGATCGCGCGCAGTTCAGAGCCATAGGCGTCCAGCGCCGGGCTGCGGTAATCCAGCGACACGGCCACATCGGATTCGGTGTTGAAATCGTTTTCCACGATCATGCCAAGACGGAGCCGCCCGACATTGCGGCGTGAATCTTCGGCGCGCACGATCAGGCCTGTCAGCCCGTCCTGCTCTGTCATCGTATAGTCGACACGTTCGAACGGGCCGAGCGCGTAGATCCGGTCGAGGGCTTCATTGATCTCGCTGGTATCTGCCGGCTTGCCCAGAACGCTCGACATACGTTCTTCCAGCAGGGACTGGTTGAGGCGTGAGGCGTTCTCGATACGGACGAAGGAGATAACCGGCGCGGGCGCATCGCCAATCCCGGCATAGCTGACCGGTTCGCGGCCCTGGGCGATGGGCGCGAACTTTTCCGCCTCGGCACGGATCGATGCCCGGCCAGCCTCGATCAGTTCCTTGCTGCGCGTGAAGGCGGCCGGGCTGATGCTGCCGGTATTCACCCGGACCAGGACATCCTGCGGAAGCATCGAAGCGATTTCGGCGCGTTCATTGGCAAGGATCAGCAGACTGACGGTCTGTGACAGCACATCGACCACCGAGCCGATCTGTTCCTGTTGGAGGAGTTCATTCGGCGTCCAGAGTGCAATGACGATGTCGGCGCCCATCTCCCGCGCAACGCTGACCGGGATGTTGGCCGCCAGGCCCCCATCCACCAGCAATTTGCCATCCAGATCGAAGGCAGGAAAGACGCCTGGAACCGACATCGAGGCCCGCATCGCCATGGGCAGTTCACCGGCGCTGATGACCACGGCTTCCCCGGTTGCGATGTCGGTGGCTACGGCGCGGAACGGAATGGTCAGGTCGTCAAAATTATCCACTTCCATCCGCGCGGGCGTGACCCGGCGCAGCTCTTTCATCAGCGCCTGATCTGAGATCGCGCCGGTCGGCAGGAGAAGCCCCGCGCCGGAAACGCCGAGGCTCGCAGTGCCCGGAAAGTCCACCTGCTGCTGCTTCTGCCGAAAGGTCAGCTTGTCGCGCTGGGGCGCGGGGTTGAACACGCCGCTCCAGTTGGCGCTGTTGACGACCTCCTCCAGCTCGGCGCTGCTGAGGCCGGAGGCATAGAGGCCGCCAATGACCGCGCCCATCGAGGTGCCCACCACGATGTCGGGCCGGATGCCCATGGCTTCCAACTCCTGGATCGCGCCGACATGCGAGAGACCGAGTGCCCCGCCGCCGGAGAGAACAAGGGCGACTTTTGGCCGGCCGGGTTGGCTTTCGGGGGCGTCCTGCGCGCTGGCAATGGCGGCAAATGTCAGCAGTGAAAGTACGGCCAGAGCCTGCATTGTGAGCCTGAGGGCGGGGGTCCGGGAGATGGTCTGCGTCATCAGGTGATCCTCTGGCCAGTTTCGCGGCGGCGCAAGAGGGATCGCTGGCTGGGCGTGGTGGTTCGGGAGAGACTTGAACTCTCGACCTCGCGATTATGAGTCGCGCGCTCTAACCAACTGAGCTACCGAACCTGAGCGCCGCATCAGCGAAGGCGCCTGATACACATTGGAGCCGGGGCGCGCAAGCACCCTATCCTGCAAGCTCTGCGACATGATCTGCGATCGAGAGTGATGAGGTCAGTCCAGGGCTTTCGATCCCCAGAAGGTTAATCAGGCCGGGGCTGCCATGGGTTTCGGGACCTTCTATCCGGAAATCGCCGGAAGGGGCGCCCTGGGGCACGATTTTGGGCCGGATTCCGGAATAATCGGGCATCAGCCGGTCAAGCGTCAGGCTGGGCCAATAGCGGCTGACTTCTTCATGGAAGATGGCCGCCCGGTCAGGGTTCACGCGGTAATCGAAGGGCGGCGCGGCGCCCTCGGGCAGCCATTCGGCGTCTGGCCCCACCTTGCCGCGGCCGCCCAGGTCGATGGTCAGGTGCAGGCCAAGGCTTGATGTAGTGGGCATGGGGTAGATCAGCCGGGAGAAGGGTGTGCGGCCGCTGATGCCGAAATAGCTGCCTTTGACGAAATGGGTTTCGGGCAGGTCCGCCACGTGCGGGCCTTCGATGCGGGCGGCGATCGCGGGCGCATAATGGCCTGCCGCATTGATCACCGTGCGCGCGCGGATGGTCGCCGGCGTGCTGCCGCCTGTTTCCAACCGGACGTGCCCGGCCTCGACCGCGCCAGACAGGACGGGCGTGTTAAAGGCGACAGAGCCACCCGCATCTTCCAGTTCTCCCTGCAGGGCGAGGAAATAGGCGTGGCTGTCGAAGATGCCGGAGACGGGCGAATGAATGGCGGCGGTCACTTCGGGGCTGAGGGCCGGTTCCATCGCGCGCGCTTCGCCGCCGTCGATGAGGCGAAGGTCTTCCACGCCGTTGGCCTGCGCCCGCTTGAGGATGCTGCCGAGGTCGCCGGCTTCTGCCGGGCCGATGGCCACCACCAGCTTGCCGCAGCGCTTCACGGTGACGCCGTGGGCATCGAGATAGCTGTAGAGCATCCGCCGGCCATTGACGCAGTGGCGGGCTTTCAGGCTGCCGGTGGCGTAGTAGAGCCCCGCATGGATGACCTCTGAGTTGCGCGAGGACGTGTGCGCGGCGATCAGTTCCTCGGCTTCCAGCACGATCACCTCACGGCCGGCGCGGGCGAGGGCGCGCCCGCAGGCGAGGCCGATTACGCCCGCCCCGATGATGACCACATCTGCCTCGAAACTGTCTGCCATTCTCATGCCGCTCGCGGGAAACCCAGATTGGGAGTAGTATCAACACTCATGCAGGGACGCAGCTTGATTCTGTTTGCTTTTGCCATGCTGGCAGCGATGCCGGCCGCGGCAGACTTTCGCGCCGCATCTGAAGCTTTCCGGGCGGGCCATTATGACCGGGCCTTTGCAGAAGCGGGCGGCGAGCAAACCGCCGAGTCCCATGCCTTCCGGGCCCGTACCCTGCTGGCCAAGGCAATGTGCGGAGACGAAGACCCGCCGCGCAGCCTGATTGATCAGGCGCTGAGTGAAGCGGAAATCGCGCTGTCGTTGGAGCCTGACCATCTGGAGGGCCGGCTGCAGAAGGCGATCTCGCTGTCCCTGATCCTGCGGCCGATGAGCATCAGCGAGGCCCGCAAGACCGGCTATGGCGAGCTTTCCCGGACATTGGCCGAAAGTGTGCTGGAAGATGCGCCGGGCAATTTCTATGCCCATGGCTTCCTGGCGGTCTGGCATGTGGAGGTGGAGCGCCGGGGCGGCATGATCGGCGCGGCTATCATGGGCGCGAGCCTGAAGGCGGCGCGCCGGCATTATGAGGAAGCTGTCCGTCTGGCGCCGGCTGATATTGGCCTGCGCTGGCAGTGGGCGCGGGCGCTGGCGGCGCTGGACGCGCGCAAACATCAGGCCGAGATCACGCTGGCCCTGGAGGCGGCGGTGGGCACGGCGCCGGCCACGGATCTTGATAAGGTCATGCAGGCGCGGGCCGCGCGCCTGCTGGAGGTTGTGGCGCGGGACAAGCCGCGAGACGTTGAACGCCTCGCTTTGGCAATGCTGTAAGGGACCTATTCGGCCGGAACAGCCGCTTCTACATGCGCTTCCTGTTCGGAGAGGAAGCGTTCGGCGTCCAGCGCCGCCATGCAGCCCATGCCGGCGGCCGTGACGGCCTGACGGTAGGTTTCGTCTGTCACGTCGCCGGCCGCGAACACGCCGGGAATGGCGGTGCGGGGCGAGCCGGGCTCGGTGATCAGATAGCCGCTTTCGCGCATTGGCAGCTTGCCGACGAACAGCTCGGTAGACGGGGCATGGCCAATGGCGACAAAGACGCCGTGGACGGGCAGTTCGCGGATGGCGCCGGTGGTGACATCCTTGATGCGGGCCGCCGTGACGCCGAGCGGGTTTTCATCGCCGACGACTTCTTCCAGCGCATGGTTCCAGATCACTTCGACCTTGGGGTTCTTGAACAGGCGGTCCTGCAGGATTTTCTCGGCGCGGAAATGGTCGCGGCGGTGGATGACGGTGACCTTGGAAGCAAAGTTCGTCAGGAACAGCGCCTCTTCAACGGCCGTGTTGCCCCCGCCGATGACGAGCACTTCCTTGCCGCGATAGAAGAAGCCATCGCAGGTGGCGCAGGCGGAAACGCCGAAGCCCTTGAACTTTTCTTCGCTGGGCAGATCGAGCCATTTGGCCTGCGCGCCGGTGGAGATGATGACAGAATCAGCCGTGTAGACTGTGCCGCTTTCGCCCACAGCCTTGAACGGGCGGGTTTCGAAATCGACCGAGGCGATGTGATCATTGGCGACCTTGGCGCCCATCTTCTCGGCATGTTCCTGCATCTTCACCATCAGTTCGGGCCCCTGGATGTGGGATTCGCCCGGCCAGTTCTCGACCTCAGTGGTGATGGTCAGCTGGCCGCCCGGCTGCATGCCGGTGACCACGAGCGTGTCGCGCAGGGCGCGGGCAGCGTAGACGGCGGCGGTCCAGCCGGCGGGGCCTGAGCCGATGATCAGGATTTCGGCGTGTTGTGTCTCGGCCATCGGGGCCTCCTTGAAGCGTCTGGCCCGGCAGTCTCAGCCGGTCGTCTGGCCCCATATGGGGCGTCTGGCCTGAGGGTTAAAGCGCCGGCGGGCCTGCTGCAAGGCAGCTATTCAGGCTGCGACATCACTTCGACGGTGGCATGGGACACTTTGAAGGCGCTGGCGAGGCGGGCTTTGACATCGCGGCGCAGGATTTCGGGATTGGTGCCGGGTTTTGCCGTGACTTCGAGGGTCACCAGGGGGCGCGATTCGGTCAACGACCAGGCATGCACATGGCTCACGCGCGCCACACCCGCGACATTCGCGGACAAATCCTGGACAATTTCGGACACCGACAGCTCGTTGGGGGCCCCCTCGAGCAGGATGTGGCCAGACTGGCGCATGATGCGGACACCGGCAAAGATCACCAGCCCGGCGACCAGAGCGGAGAGGATGGGATCGGCCGGGGTCCAGCCCGTCCAGAGGATGACACCCGCCGCGAGGATGGCGGCGACCGAGCCGAGGAGGTCTCCGGCAACATGCCAGAGGGCGCCGCGCATGTTGAGGTCTTCCCGGTCTCCGCCATGCAGGACGGCAAAGGCGGCGATGTTGACCAGCAATCCGCCGGCCGCAACCAGCAGCATCAGTCCCCCCATCACCTCGACCGGGGCGAGGAGACGGTGGACCGCTTCCCAGATGATCCAGAGGCCCAGAAGGATCAGGAGGACGCCATTGGTGAAGGCGGCGAGGATCTTCATCCGCGCGAAGCCGTAGGAGCGATGAGGATCTGCCGGACGCTCGGCGAGCTTGTAGCCGATCCAGGCGAGGATGAGCGAGCCGGCATCGGTGAACATGTGCGCGGCGTCTGCCAGGAGGGCGAGGGAGCCGGAGATCAGGCCGCCGGCGATCTCGGCCAGCATGAAACCGGCTGTCAGCGCGGCGGCGATGGCCACGCGGCGGCGCGAGTCGGCGCTGGTCATGTCGGCATGGTGTTCATGCGAATGACCGGCATGGCTGTGGTCATGGCCATGACTGTGCCCGTGAGCATGCATGTGGTCGTGGCCGTGATCGGGCCCATGGTCATGCGTGGCGGGATCGGCGGGGCAATCGAGGCCCGCGGTTTCATCCGGCCCATGGGCATGATCATGATCGCGGTCTGGATCATGGCTGTGGACGCTGGCAGCGCCAGGGCGGGGTGGTTTTGCTTCAGAATTGGTCATCTTGGAGGCAGGCGTGGCGCCTTCCGGCGGGGAAATCAATTCAGGCGTAATAGCATAACCTTGTTTACCTTGCGTCGTTGTTGCGGCGTTTGTTCTGCCCGTTAGGGTCTCCTCAAAAGAAAATACCTCCGGGGAGTACCAGACCATGACATTGCCGCGTCTCCGCCAATTGGTGATCGCCGCCCGAAACCTGAAGACCGCTGACCAGCTGGCCGAGCTTCTCGGGCTTGGCGAACCCTTCATTGACACCGGTGTCGAGGAGTTTGGCCTCGTCAACCGCGTGTTCCCCATCGGCGACCAGTTCCTCGAAGTTGTCGTGCCGACGAGCGACAAGGCGCCCGCCGCCCGCTTCATCGAGCGGGGCGGGGAGGGCGGCTATATGGCGATCTTCCAGGTGGAAGACCTGACCGCCGCGCGCACGCGGATCGACAGGCTGGGCGTTCGGCGCGTGTGGAATGTGGACCTTGAGGACATTGCCGCCAGCCACCTTCACCCCGCAGACGTGGGCGGGGCGATTGTGTCCATCGACGAGGCGCGCCCGGCGGCGAGCTGGCGCTGGGCTGGCCCCGGCTGGCAGAAGCGGGCCAAACCCGGCGCGCTGCGCGGGGCGATCCTGGCCGGGCCGGACCCCGAAGGCATGGCGGCGCACTGGGCCGATATTCTGGAAGTGCCCAAGGGGCGGCGCTACCTGCGCATCGCGGATGAGGCGGGCATTGAATTCCGCCAGGGGCCGGAAGAACGCCTGATCCAGTTCCAGATCGCCGTGAAGGAACCGCGGGTGATCCTGCAACGGGCGCGCGGCATGAACCTCTGCGTAGTCGACAAGGTGGTGAAGATCGCCGGCATGGGGCTGGAGCTGGAGGCGCTTTAGGGGCGGGCGCCTGCGCCGCGCGCAGCATTAGCGGCCGGACGCAGCGAAGGCTGGCCGGTGTGCGGGGCTGAATTCGGGATCTGTTTAAAGCTAGGAGGTGTCGGCGTGCGCGATGCGCGTGCTGGCCCCCCTTCGTCAGGGCGCAGTGCGCCCTGCCACGTCCCCCGCAAGTTCGGGGGCAGATTGGCTGCGCGTCATCTGTGCTGAAAATAGCCGGAAGCTATGACGACCAGACAGGATCGCTCCGGTGCGCCCGGCCGGGCGCAGGTGGTCTGTAGGCGGAAGGGCTGGGATCGCGGTCGCCGAGGAAGGCGAGGGAGACCCGGCCCGATGCACAACACCAAACCCCTCTCCTGCTGGAAGAGGAGAGGGCCATCGCAAAGCGATGGGAGGTGAAGGGCACTGCGCGTTCGCGGCCTAACCCTTCCGTTCCGGGATCTTATCATGTTTGGTGGAGGCCATCTCCTCAAGCTCTTTCTCGGACATGCTCTCATACATCTCAACCGAGGCGCCTTTGAGTTTCGATTTGGGCGTGTCGCCGCGCTTGGCCGACAGGGCCGCACCAGCAGCTTTCTGCTGGGCTTCAGACTGGGCTTTCATGGGTCTCGCTCCTTGCTGCGCTCGCGTCCTCCCACGGAGGATTTAACGCGCAAGGGCGGGGATGGTTGCGTTTGCAAGATTGCGAGAAGATCCCGGATCGGCCTTTGGCCGTCCGGGATGACACGGGGAAGGGCTAGACGTCGACTTCGGCTTCCAGCGCAAACTCTTCGATGAACTCCCGGCGGGGTTCGACCACGTCGCCCATCAGTTTGGTGAAGAGTTCGTCGGCTTCGTCGGCGTGCTCGACCTTGACCTGCAGGAGCGTGCGGGCGTTGGCGTCGAGGGTGGTTTCCCAGAGCTGGCTGGCGTTCATTTCGCCCAGACCCTTGTAGCGCTGGATTTTCAGGCCTTTGCGGCCTGATTCCAGTACCGCGCCGAGCAGTGTGGACGGTCCGTTGACGGAAATTTCGCCGCCTTTTTCATGGCGCAGGATCGATTGCTCCGCATAAAGCTCTTGCAGGCCGACGGCCCGATCGGAGAGGCGGATGGCGTCCTGACTGGCCATCAGGGCCGGGGGCAGGACGGCATTTTCATCCACGCCGCGCACGGTGCGCTGAAGCACAAGCGCGCCTTCCACGAAGCGGCCGACCCAGGTGTCTTCGCCTTCTTCGGCGAGGCGGTTGAGGCGGGCGGCGGTCGCGTCGGCCTCGTCCTGTCCGGCGCCGGGCTTCATCGCGCCGGTGAGGGCGGCGTGCTCGATCAGGTCAGCCGGCGCGCGCAGGGCGAGGCGGCGCAGGCTGGCGCGGAATTGCGCCGCCTGATGGACCTGCTCGCGCAGGTCCGCCCCGGCAATCTGGGTGCCATCGGCGAGGATCAGGGTTTCCCCGGTGGTGCCTTCCTCGATGAGGTAGGATTCCAGCTCTGCGTCGTCCTTCACATAGCGCTCAGACCGGCCGCGCGTGACTTTGTAGAGCGGGGGCTGGGCGATGTAGAGATAACCGTTTTCGATAATCTCCGGCATCTGACGATAGAAGAAGGTGAGCAGCAGGGTGCGGATGTGGGCGCCGTCAACGTCAGCATCTGTCATGATGATGATCTTGTGATAGCGCAGCTTGGCAATGTTGAACTCATCCCGGCCAATGCCGGCGCCGAGCGCCATGATCAGTGTACCGACCTGATCGGAGCCGAGCATCTTGTCAAAGCGCGCGCGCTCAACGTTGAGGATCTTGCCGCGCAGGGGGAGGATGGCCTGGTTGTCCCGGCTGCGGCCCTGTTTGGCAGAGCCACCGGCCGAGTCACCCTCGACGATGAAGATTTCGGATTTCGCCGGGTCTTTTTCCTGGCAGTCCGCGAGCTTCCCCGGAAGGGAGGTGATGTCGAGCGCCGATTTGCGGCGTGTCAGCTCGCGCGCCTTGCGGGCGGCTTCGCGGGCGGCAGCAGCCTCGACGACCTTCTCCATGATGATCTGGGCTTTCTTGGGGTTCTCTTCGAACCACTCGCCCAGCTTCTCGTTGATCAGGCTTTCGACAACCGGGCGCACCTCGGAGGAGACGAGCTTGTCTTTCGTCTGGGAGCTGAACTTCGGGTCGGGCACCTTGACCGAGAGCACGCAGGTCAGTCCTTCGCGGGCGTCATCGCCGGAAATCTCGACTTTCGATTTTTTCGCGGCGCCGGTTTCGTTGGCGTATTTGTTGATGATGCGCGTGAGCGCGCCGCGGAAGCCGGCAAGGTGGGTGCCGCCATCGCGCTGGGGGATGTTGTTGGTGAAGCAGAGGACGGATTCGTGATAGGTGTCGGTCCATTCCAGCGCGGCTTCGACGGTGATGCCGTCTTTCTCGCCGATGACATAGATGGGCTCTCCGATGAGGGAGGATTTCTGCCGGTCGATATGCTGGACGAAGGCTTTCACGCCGCCTTCATATTCCAGGATGATTTCGTAGGGCTCAGCCTCGCGCTCATCCCGGAAGATGATCTTTACACCGCTGTTGAGGAAGGCGAGCTCGCGCAGGCGATGCTCGAGCGTCTTGCGGTCATAGTCGGTCATCGTGAACGTTGACGTGGAGGCGAGGAAGCGCAGGGCGGTGCCGGTATAGGCCTTGCCGTTTTCGCGCTTCGGGGAAGGTCCGCGCGTGACGAGCGGAGCCTCGACGCGGCCACCCTCGACGAAGCGGACGAAATGTTCCTTGCCTTCGCGGTGGATGGTCAGCTCCAGCCAGTCAGACAGGGCGTTGACGACCGAGACGCCGACGCCGTGAAGGCCGCCGGAGACCTTGTAGGAGTTCTGGTCGAACTTACCGCCGGCGTGCAGCTGGGTCATGATGACCTCGGCCGCCGAGACGCCTTCGGAGGGGTGGAGGCCGACAGGGATGCCGCGGCCATTGTCGGTGACTTCGGCCGAGCCATCGGGGAAGAGGGTGACCGTCACATGGTCGGCATGGCCGGCGAGGGCTTCGTCGATGGAGTTGTCGACGACCTCGTAGATCATGTGGTGGAGGCCGGAGCCGTCATCGGTGTCGCCGATGTACATGCCGGGACGCTTGCGCACGGCATCAAGGCCCTTGAGGACCTTGATGGAGCCCGCGCCATACTCGCCTTCGCCGCCCTCTTCGGGGGCTTCGGGATTGATGTCTTCGGCCATGGGGAACTGCTTTCTCGATGATTCTTCGAAATTCCCCTTAAATATAGGGGATTTACGCTCCGCTGGGAACCGGAACGGCAATCATTTTACAGTGCCGCAAGGGCACAGAAAATGGCTTATGAATCAGCGAATTACCAGGGGTCTGAGGGGCGGCTGGGCCGCCCCGGCAACGGCTTACGCGCGCGGCTTCTTCAGGCCCTGGAAAGTCTTGGGTTTTACGCCCTTGCCACCAGCCGGTTTACCGCCGGTTTTCGGCTTGCCGGGGCCTTTGTTCGGGCCCTTTGAGGCGCCGCCGAAAGACTTGCCTTTGGAGCCGGTCCAGGGCGTTTTTGCGGGCCGGTCGCCGTCTTCGCGGGGGCGATCA
Source organism: Hyphomonas neptunium ATCC 15444 (assembly GCF_000013025.1). NCBI lineage: Bacteria > Pseudomonadati > Pseudomonadota > Alphaproteobacteria > Hyphomonadales > Hyphomonadaceae > Hyphomonas > Hyphomonas neptunium. The sequence continues at coordinate 550,668 of NC_008358.1, forward strand.
CTCCGGGGGGCGCTGCGCTTTTCATACGGTTTGCCGGCGGGGCGTTCGGAACGCTCTGGGCGTTCCGGGCGATCTGGACGCTCTGGGCGCGGGGGGCGCTCGGCGGGGTTCCAGTCGGGCTTGCGCTCGAAACTGCGTTCGGGACGGCTGGCGGCGGGGCGGTCCGGGCGGCGGTCACGCTCACGCGGGGGCGGGGCGCCGGGGTCTTCGCGCTCAGGAATACCCTCGAGCGGGAACGCCTGCAGGCTGCCTTCGAGGCGGCCATTGACGGCGTTCTCGAACAGGCGCTGGGCCCCTTCGGGGGTCAGCTCGACATGGGTGTTGCCGTTGTTGATGCGGATCTGGCCGATCTGGTCGCGGTCGATATCGCCGGCCTTGCAGAGCATCGGCAGCAGCCATTTGGGGTCAGCGTTTTTCTTGCGGCCGACATTGATGGCGATCCAGACGGCGCCGTCGAGGCTGGCGCGTTCGCGCTGGGGACGGGGCGCGCGCGGTTCCCGCGGTTCCCGCTCACCCCATTCGCGGGGTTCACGCGGGGCGCGTTCGGCGCGTTGCGGACGGTCCTGCCAGTCGCCGCGGTCACCGCGCTCTTCGCGGGGTTTGCGGGCAGGGGGACGGTCATCGACATCGCGCAGGTCTTCGGGCGCCGTGCGGCCGGCGCGGGCCTTGCGGATGAAGGCGGTAGCGATCTGTTCGGGCGTATGCTCGGCCATCAGGCGGGCGACGAGGTCTGCCTCTTTGTCTGCCATGGGGTTGGTCAGCGCGGTGTCTGCCAGGAGGCGGGTGTCGTCACGGTTGATGACTTCATCGGCCGAAGGCGGACGGCCCCAGCGAGCCTCGACCTTGGCATCCTGCAGGAGGCGCTCAACGCGGCGGCGGGCCTTGGGCGCAACGATCAGTGTACTGATGCCTTTGCGGCCGGCCCGGCCGGTGCGGCCTGACCGGTGGAGCAGGGTGGCCGGGTCCCGCGGCAGGTCTGCATGGATCACGAGATCGAGCTTGGGCAGATCGAGCCCGCGCGCCGCCACATCGGTGGCGATACAGACGCGCGCCCGGCCAGAGCGCAGCGAAGAGAGCGCATTGGCGCGCTCTTTCTGGCTGAACTCACCTGAAAGCGCGACAACGCTGAAACCGCGATTGCCGAGGCGGGCCACGAGATGGTTCACCGAGGCGCGGGTGGAGCAGAACACGATGGCGCTTTCGGTATCGGAATGGCGCACAATGTTGACGATGGCGTTTTCTTCGTCACCGGGCGCAACAACCAGCGCTTCATAAGCGATGTCGGCATGGGCCGTCGTGTCGCTGTCTGTGGTGATGCGCAGGCCGTTTTTCTGGTAGCGCGTCGCCAGCGCCGCGATGCCCTTCGGCACGGTCGCCGAGAACATCAGCGTGCGGCGTTCCTTGGGCGTATCTTCCAGGATCAGCTCAAGCTCTTCACGGAAGCCGAGGTCCAGCATCTCGTCGGCCTCGTCCAGCACCACGGCGCGGATGGCGGAGGTGTCGAAGGAGCCGCGATTGATATGGTCCACCAACCGGCCGGGCGTGCCGACAACGATATGGGCGCCGCGCTCAAGGGCCCGGCGCTCGTCGCGCATGTCCATGCCGCCGACGCAGGTGGCGATTTCAGCGTTCGTGTTGGCGTAGAGCCAGCGCAGCTCACGCGCGACCTGGAGGGCCAGCTCGCGCGTGGGCGCGATGATGAGGCCGAGCGGGGTGGCCGCGCGGATCAGGAAGGTATCTTCGCCGCCGAGCAGTTCGTTGGCGATGGCGAGGCCGAAGGCGACCGTTTTGCCCGAGCCGGTGCGCGCGGAGACCAGCAGGTCGCGCCCTTCCAGCTCTGGCGCCGTGGCAGCGGCCTGGACTTCGGTGAGGGTTTCGTAACCACGTTCGTGGATTGCCGCGCGGAGGGCGGCGGGCAGGGTTTCAGGCAGGTTCATGGGGGAGACTAGACTTTCAGGCGTCACAATCGGTGCCCAATGGCACGAAAACAGCGTTGCGGCTATGGCAGAGCGCCACATACGGGAGAATACTTACAGTGAACATCCTTAGGCAATGATAATCCGGCGCCATGAAAGACGCCTGGATCCCCTTCGCCGCCCGCGCGGTGCCCCGTTATACCAGTTATCCGACAGCGGCAGACTTCTCGCCTGAAACGGGAGAAGCCCAGCTGCGGGCGTGGATGGCCGCGGTAGCGCCCGGAGAGCCGGTTTCGGCCTATCTGCACATCCCGTTCTGCGAAAAGCTCTGCTGGTATTGCGGCTGTGCCACCAGCGTTCCCAATGGTTACCGGCGGGTGGGCGAGTATACAGACCTTCTGCTCAAGGAAATTTCCCTGAAAGCGGACGCGATGGGGCCGCATGGGGGGCTTGCCCATCTGCATTTCGGGGGCGGATCACCCAATATCCTCAGCCCGGCTGATTTTCTGGAGCTTGCCGATGCGATGCGGCGCAGCTTCGGCCTTCGGGAGGGCGCCGAGATAGCCGTGGAGCTGGACCCGCGCACGATGCAGGCCGGGCAGGTGGCCGCCTTTGCGCGGGCGGGCGTTAACCGGGCGAGCCTGGGCGTGCAGACACTGGCCGATGATGTGCAGCAAGCCATCAACCGGGTCCAGCCGCGTGAAATGGTGGTGGCGCTGATCGAGGACCTGCGCGGGGTGGGCATCGGCGCGATCAATATGGATCTGATGTATGGCCTGCCTTACCAGACAACACAGCATGTGGCGCAAGCCGCGCAGTTTGCCGCCGAGATGGGCGCCGCGCGGGTTTCAGTCTTCGGCTACGCGCATGTGCCCTGGTTTGCCAAGCATCAGCGCGCGATTAATGAAAACACCCTTGCCGGCATACGGGAGCGGTTCACCCAGGCGCGGGTGGCGGCGATGACGCTGGAGGCGGCGGGATATGTTGCCATCGGGCTGGATCACTATGCCCGCGCCGATGACGCACTGGCGATTGCCGCGCGCGCGGGGCGCCTGCGCCGGAATTTTCAAGGGTATACGGATGACCCCTGCGCGACCCTGATCGGCCTGGGGGCGACGGCCATATCGCAGTTCCGGGAAGGCTTCAGCCAGAATTGCAAGGACCGCAAAGCCTGGGCCGGGGCAATCCAGGCCGGACGGCTGCCGTCCGAGCGCGGCATTGCTCTGACGGCGGAAGATCGCCTGAGGGCGCATGCCATCGAAACACTGATGTGCCAGCTTGAAGTGGATGTGACGGCGGTTTGCGCGGCGATGGGCGTTGCCGATGACAGCCTTGATGACGCGCTGGAGAGCGCCCGCGCCCTGGAAGCGGTGGGGCTTTGCTACGTTTCCGGATCAGTGATCACCGTGCCCGAAGAGGCGCGCATAATGCTGCGCACGGTGGGGCAATGTTTTGATGCGCGCTCGCCCGCGCTCGCGCAGCAGCGCCACGCGAAGGCGGTCTAGGCTTTCAGCGCCTTGGCATGGTGGGCGATATGTTCGTCCATGAAGGTGGCGATGAAGTAATAGTCGTGGCCATAGCCTTCGCGCAGGCGGTAATCGAGGCGCTGGCCGTCTTTCTCGCATGCCTTGATGAAGATTTCCGGTTTCAGCTGGGGCTCGAGGAAATTGTCTGCCGTGCCGGTGTCGATGAGGAGAAGCGCTTTTGAGGGGCGCTCTTTCACCAGCTCTGTGGCGTCATACTGTTCCCAGGCAATGGAAGGCGCGCCGAGATAGGCGGTGAAGGCTTTCTCGCCCCAGGGCACGCGGGCCGGGGACGTGATCGGGGAGAAGGCCGAGCAGGATTTGTAAGTGTCCGGATGTTTCAGGTGCAGCGTCAGGGCGCCGTGGCCGCCCATCGAGTGGCCGAAGATGCCTTGCCTGCTCATGTCGGCTGCGGGGAAGTTTGCGGCGATGAGGTCGGGGAGTTCATCGGTGATGTATGGGTCCATCTTGTAGTTTTTGGCCCAGGGGTCCTGCGTGGCGGTGAGGTAGAAGCCTGCGCCCTGGCCGAGGTCATAGGCCTCGTCATTGGGCACGTCTTCGCCGCGGGGGGAGGTGTCGGGCGCGATGATCATCAGCCCATGGCGGGCGGCGTGTTCCTGAATGCCGCCTTTTTCCATCACATTGGCCCAGGTGCAGGTGAGGCCGGAGAGATACCAGAGCACGGGGACGGGGCCGTCCTTTGCCTGCGGGGGCACGTAGACGGCAAAGCGCATCGTGCAGCCAAGCAGCCCGCTTTCATGGTCGTGGACGGAGAGCGTGCCGCCAAAGGATTTCCAGGAAGAAACTTGCGTGAGGGTCATGGGGGCGCTCTCGAGGCTGGCTGCGTGAGGGGGAAGGGCCTTCTGGCCCTTTGGGGGCGGCCAAGTCAAGGAAGGCGCGCGCGAGGGGTTGCCGGGAGGGCTGGCGTTTGAAATGACGAGGGGAAGAAGAAAGTCGAAGGGACGCAGATGAGCGAGTACACGCTTTACGGGGCCGAGGTCAGCTATTTCACCGGCAAGGCGCGGGCCTATCTGCGCTGGCGCGGGGTGGCGTTTCAGGAACTGGCAGCGACGCAGGCGGTTTACCGCGATATCATCCTGCCCAATGTCGGCTGGCCGGTGATCCCCGTGATGGTGACACCGGAGGGGGATGTGGTGCAGGACAGCGCCGACATTATCGACGCTGTGGAGGCGCGCGAGAAACTTAGCCCCCCGGCCATTCCCGATACGCCGGTGCAGCGCTTTGTGGCACAGCTGCTCCATCTCTATGCGGATGAGTGGCTGACCCTGCCGGCGATGCATTACCGGTGGAGTTATAATGAGGACTGGGCGTATGGGCAGTTCGGCGCGTTGTCAGCCCCGCAGGCGAGCCCGCCGGAGCAATACGAGATCGGCAAGAAGAATGGCCAGCGCTTCAAGGGCGCGTTGCCGGTGCTGGGCGTGCACCCTGAAACCATTCCGGGTATCGAGAAATCCTATGAGGCGTTTCTGGATGAGTTTTCGGCGCATCTGGAGGCGCATCCCTTCCTGCTGGGCGGGCGGCCGTGTCTGGCGGACTTTGCGTTTATCGGGCCGCTCTATGCGCATCTTTACCGGGACCCATCGTCTGGCGAGATGATGAAGCGGCTGGCGCCGCGTGTGGCCGACTGGGTGGAACGGGCGCATGCCGGGGAGAAGGGCACGGGCGATCTGATGGCGGACGATGCCATTCCTGAAACGCTGGAGCCGATCCTGGCGCGGCAGATGCGCGAGCAGTTCCCGGCGCTGGTGGAGACGGTGGAGCTTTATGCGCGCTGGGCGGGCGAGGCAGCGCCGGGGGCGTTTGTGCCGCGCAGCCTTGGCGAAATCTGGGTGGAGATTGAAGACACGCGCGGCCCGGCGCAGGCGCGGACCTTTCCGCTCTACCGGATGCAAGCGGTGACGGATGCATATGACGCGATGGATGATGGCGCGAAGGCGCGGGCGGACGCGCTGCTGGAGCGTGTGCTGGGTGAGCCGCTGAAAACTTTCCGCCTGCCGAAGCGCCTTGTGCGGACGAATAGCCGGTTGGCGCTGGTCTGAGATCAGGCGTCAGCGGGGGCGGGGGAAGGAGACGGCGAAACCGTCTTCGATGTAGCCTTCGTCGGGCTGGTTATGCGGTGTGCCGTGCTGCATGAAGTATTCCAGCGCGGGCCAGCGCGCGGCGACTTTTTCTTTGAGGGCCGGTGTGAGGCCGTCTCGCATATGGGCGACGAGGGCCCTGGTCCATGGGGCGAGCGTGGTGATCTCGTTGCCGCTGCGCCGGGCTTCCTCGACGATCCAGACGATGGCTTCAGACTGGATGGAGGACAGGTCGGGAGTATCCGGGTCCGGGTAGGCCATGGCCGGATACTCCCTGCTGTCGTCAGCCGCGCATCATGGTGCAGATCTTGTTGCCGTCAGGGTCGCGCAGGTAAGCGAGGTAGAGTTTCATGCCGCCGCCTTCGCGCCAGCCTGGGGGATCTTCGATGGCGGTGCCGCCGGCTTCGACGCCGGCCTTGTGCCAGGCGTCTGCCTGCTCGGTGGAGGTGACGGCGAAGCCGATCGTGCCGCCATTGGCGTGGCAGGCGGGCGCGCCGTCGATCGGCGGGGTGACCAGGAACATGCTGCCATTGTGGATGTAGATCAGGCGGCCTTTGGGATCAGCAATGCCGGGCTTGCCGCCGAGCGCGCCGAACAGGGCGTCATAGAATTTCTGGGATTTGCCGATGTCGTTAGACCCGACCATTACGTGACTGAACATTTTGGTATTTCCTCCGTTTGTTGATCTTAGTTCAAAGTGCAGGTGGACGCGCGCCATGGTCGGCAAATGCCGCCATGGCCGGGCCATAGTCTTCCGGTGCGGGGAAGCCCTCATAGCTGAATTCTGCGCCGGTCTGAGCGTAGGGAAGGCGTTCGCGCGTCATCGTCTCGATGATGGGACGTACCCAGCTGGCGTCTTCCAGCATGCCCGGCCGAAAATTCACGAAAGGCATGCCGGGGAGCCGCGTGAACAGCCAGTTCTTGCAATGAGGGCAAAACATCTGCTGGTTCTCGGTATGCAGGCCGCCGATTTCCGGGGCGCCTTCTGTTACCTCGAAACCGTTTGCCGGCAGCAGGAGTGACAGCGAATACGGGCCGCTCGTCAGTTTCTGGCAGCCTGTGCAATGGCAGGCCATCGAGACCAAAGGCGGGGCCGTGATCTTCATTTTCACTTGTCCGCACAGGCAGGTGGCGGTCCAGGGGAGTTGCCATTCGTCCATCAGTACACAACCACGCTGCGGATCGACTTGCCCTCATGCATCAGGTCAAAAGCGTCGTTGATCTTGTCCAGCGTCATGACGTGGGTGATCATCGGGTCGATTTCGATTTTGCCGTTCATGTACCAGTCGACGATCTTGGGGACGTCCGTGCGGCCCTTGGCGCCGCCGAAGGCTGTGCCGCGCCAGTTGCGCCCGGTGACCAGCTGGAAGGGACGTGTGCTGATTTCCTTGCCTGATTCGGCCACGCCGATGACGACGCTGGTGCCCCAGCCGCGATGGCAGCATTCCAGCGCTTGGCGCATCACGGTGGTGTTGCCGGTGCAGTCGAACGAATAGTCTGCGCCCCCGCCGGTCAGCTCGACGATATGGGCGACGACATCGGAGACGTTTTTCGGGTTGACGAAATGCGTCATGCCGAATTTGCGGCCCCACTCTTCCTTGTCCGGATTGATGTCGACGCCGACGATCATGTCGGCGCCTGCCATGCGCGCGCCCTGGATGACGTTGAGGCCGATGCCGCCGAGACCGAAGACGACGACATTCTCGCCGACCTGAACCTTGGCCGTGTTGACGACCGCGCCAACGCCGGTGGTGACGCCGCAGCCGACATAGCAGGCTTTATCAAAGGGCGCGTCTTCGCGGATCTTGGCGACGGCGATTTCGGGCAGGACGGTGAAGTTCGAGAAGGTGGAGCAGCCCATATAGTGGAAGACGGTCTGGCCTTTATAGCTGAAGCGGCTGGTGCCGTCTGGCATCAGGCCCTTGCCCTGCGTGGCGCGAATGGCCGTACACAGATTGGTCTTGCCTGAGAGGCAGCTTTTGCACTGGCGGCATTCTGGCGTGTAGAGCGGGATAACGTGATCGCCGGGCTTCACGCTGGTCACGCCTGCGCCCACCTCGCGGACGATGCCGGCGCCTTCATGGCCCAGCACGCTGGGGAAGATGCCTTCGCTGTCAAGCCCGTCGAGCGTGTAGGCATCCGTGTGGCAGATGCCCGTCGCCATGATTTCGACCAGCACTTCACCGGCCTTGGGCCCTTCAAGGTCAAGCTCGACAATTTCGAGCGGCTTTTTGGCTTCAAAGGCAACGGCGGCGCGGGTCTTCATGGGGCAGGCTCCTAAATTCGAACCTTTACCTAGTCCGCTGCGCGGTCCCGGTCCACTCCCCGGCAGGTCTATTCAGCGAGGGTGGCAGACCCTTCATCCACGCGGATACGCTGGGCGCGGTCGCCGAAGGCTTCGAAGAGGAAGGCCTCTGTGCCGGTGAGCCAGGCCTGACCGCCCAGCACGGTGAGTTCGTCGAAGAGGGCGGCGCGCCGGTCGGGGTCGAGATGGGCGGCCGCTTCATCCAGCAGCAGAAGGGGCGAGGGGCCGGAGCCGCCTGCCGAGAGGGCGGTGGCCGAGGCGAGGACGAGGCCGATCAAGAGCGCTTTCTGCTGGCCGGTGGAGGCTTCGCCGGCGGGCGCGGCGGTGGGCCGGTGGATGACGGCGAGGTCTGTGCGGTGGGGGCCTGACAGGGTGCGGCCCGCGCCGATGTCTCGGCGGCGGCCGCTATGATAGGCGTCGACCAGCAGATCAAAGATCGTGCGGAAGTCTTCACCCTTGAGGGCGGCGGCTTCGGCCGCGCCTTCCAGGGTGAGGTCAGCTTTCGGGAAATGGCCTTCGGGGCGCGCGTCGATGGCGATCTGCAGAGCTTCCAGAACGATGGCGCGGTTGATGGCCATTTCGGTGCCCGCTTCGGCGAGGCGCGCCTCAATCGCATCGGCCCAGGCGGGGTCGACATGGCCGCGCTCAATCAGGGCGTTGCGCTCGGCGAGGGCCTTGTCATAGCGCGCCGCCGCTTTGCCATGTGCGGGGAGGTGGGCCATCACCAGCCTGTCGAAGAAGCGGCGCCGGTCAGACGCCCCGCCCCGGAATACCCCGTCCATCGCCGGGGTGAGCCAGACGATGCGGATGCGTTCGGCGAGGTCTCCGGGCGAAGCGGGCGCGCCATCGATGCGCACCGTGCGCTTGGCGGTTCCGGCGGTGTCCAGCGTGATGGAGATTTTCTGTTCGTCATCCAATGTGGCCGCTAGCGCCCAGCCGCCGGGGGCATCGCGCCGGGTCATCTCGGAGAGCTGCGCGCTGCGCAGGCCGCGGCCCGGCCCGAACTGGCTGACGGCTTCCAGGAGGTTTGTCTTGCCCGCGCCATTGGAGCCGTAAAGGCAGACGGGGCGCGCATCGAGGCGCAGCGTCAGGCCGGCATAGTTGCGGAAATCCGTCAGGCTGAGGCGGGTCAGGGCGGTCATGCCGTCTCAGTCGCCGGAATGAAGTCCGTGCCCGCCCTGTGGCTGTGTCTCGGCGATCTGCTCCATGCCCGCAATGATTGGCCGGGCTTTCTGGATGGCGGCCTGAACCTGGGGCAGGGCGAGGGAGGCCTTGTGGCTGTCAGCGTCGCTCCAGGCTTCGGTGACCCAGATGGTATTGGGCTCTGCCGGATCGCTCGCCACGATATAGCTGAGGCAGCCGGGCATATCGCGCAGGCCTTCCAGCAGGTAGCCGATGAGTTCATCGCGCTTGCCGTCTGCCGAAATGAATTTGCCGATCAGGCCGTACATGCCCGTCTCCCTGGTTTCTGCATGGCCGGGCAATCCGGCCAGCGCAGCTGTGGCGAGCGCGCCGCCGATGAAGATGCGGCGGCCCGTCTGCACGGCTTACACCCGCAGCGGCATCACGACAAACCGCGCGGAATCGTCTGACGGATCGAGCACGAGCGCGGGGGAGGCGGGGTCATTGAACATGAACTCCACTTCGGAGGATTCAATCTGGCCGGCGATGTCGAGCAGGTATTTGGCGTTGAAGCCGATTTCCATCGGCTCGGACTCATACTCGGCTTCGATCTCTTCATTGCCGGCGCCGGTCTCGGCATGGTTCACCGCCAGGGTGAGGCGGCCATTGGAAACGGAGAGCTTCACCGAGCGCGAGCGCTCTGCCGAGACCGTCGAGACGCGGTCAACCGCAGCCTCGAAGGCTTTGTTGTCGACGGTCATTTTCTTGTCGTTCCCTTTGGGGATGACGCGGGCATAATCGGGGAAGGAGCCATCGATCAGCTTGGAGGTCAGCACCGCGCGGCCGGCGCGCAGGATGATCTTGGTGTCGGAGACTTCGATCTCGACGTCTTCATCAAGGCCATCGAGCAGGCGGCGGGCTTCGCCGACCGTCTTGCGCGGCACGATCACGCCGGTGAGTTTCTCGGCGCCCTTGGGGGCTTTCAGCTCCGCCAGGGCGAGGCGGTGGCCATCGGTGGCGACGGTACGCAGCACGGCGGAGCCATCATCGGCCTTGGCGGCGTGCAGATAGATGCCGTTGAGATAGTAGCGGGTCTCTTCGGTGGAGATCGCAAAGCGGGTCTTGTCGATCAGGCGGGCGAAATCCTTCGCGGCGATCTTGAAGCTGACGGCGCCTTCATCGGGCGTCATGGTCTGGAAGTCAGCTGCCGGCAGGGTTGGCAGTTCGAACAGTGAGCGGCCGGCGGCGATCGTCAGGCGCTGGGACTCCGGGTTGAGCTCCAGCTCCACCTCAGCGCCGGAGGGCAGCTTGCGCACCACGTCAAACAGCGTGCCGGCCGGAGCCGTTACTGAGCCCGGGCGGGACACATTGGCGAGCGCAGAGTCCACGGCCTCGATGTCGAGGTCGGTTGCGGTGAGCTTCAGCGCGCCCTGGGTTGCCTCCAGCAAAACGTTGGAGAGAATTGGAATTGTCGTCCGGCGCTCGACAATGTTCTGAACATGGCTGAGGGCGTCCAGAAGGTCTCCGCGTTCGATCGTCAGTTTCATCGTCTCATCCGTTCATCCTGGGGCCGGCCAGGCCCCGCTTCGTCGTCATCGCCGGTTTGTGTCTGGAGTCTGTTCCGCAAGGCAAGCCGGGAATCAGCCCGCTCCGGGCAGGAGCGGGCTGATGAGCCTTAACGAAGTTGCAGGAAAAGCCAAGCGCCCGGCAGCCCGCGCGCTGAAAATGGCTCAGATTTGTCCGCTTTCCATCAGCTCAAGCACCACAGTCTGAACGCGGGCAATGTCTGCGGCCAGTTCCTGGTCCTTGCCGATGTCCCCATCCATGCGGCGATAGGCGTAAAGGACCGTTGTGTGGTCGCGTTTGCCAAAGGCCCGGCCGATCTGAGGGAAGGATTTCCGCGTCATCGTCCGGCAGAGATACATCGCAATCTGACGGGGGTAGACGAAGCCGCGCATCTTGCTCGGGCCTTCCAGATCGGTCTTGGCAATCGGGAACACTTTCAGCGTCGCCCGCTTGATTACATCGATCGAGGGCTCGCGCTGCTCGCCGGCATGACGGCGGACAATGCGGTCCAGCATTTCCATTGTTGGCGCCCGCTCACCGAAGCCTGCTTCGGTGTAGAGGCTCCACACCGCGCCGGTCAGCTCGCGGCCGGGGCCACGGATGCCGGAGTTGAGACGCTGCATCATCTCATCGGTCAGCACGAAGGCGGGATGATTTTCCGCGATGTGGCCGGCCAGGCGGATCAGGATTTCGCGGCGCATGCCGGCATCTGGCAGTTCCACCTCAACGGCAGTCGCGCCCTTGATCTCGCTGCGCATCCGCTGGCCGAAACCGGAGGCATCGCCTGGGGCAGAGTCGCCGACCAGAACAACCTGCCCGCCATTGGACGTGACTTCGCGGATGTTCTGATAGAGCTCGGTTTCCGTGCCGGGTTTGCCGGCGATGCGGTGCAGGTCGTCGATCAGCAGGATCGAGGCGGCCCGCAGACGCTTCTTCAGGTCGCTCGTGTCGCGTGCCTTCACACCGTCCAGATAGGCCGACATGAATTCCTCGGCGGTCAGGTAGACGATCCGGCGGGCAGTGTCCCGGCGGGCGGCTTCCAGACGGAGGGCCTGCATGAGGTGGGTCTTGCCGGTGCCGGGCGGGCCATAGATCAGCGTGGTGGCCGTGCCGGCAGGAAGGCCCGCGGCAATACGCTTTGCCAGCGTCACGGCGATTTCGTTCGACGGGCCGGTCACCAGCGTGTCGAAGGTCATTGCCGGGCCAGCGCCCGACGATGTGGCGGGTGCCTGCGGCTCGGCCGGAACCGGCGTCTCGGCAACAGCCCATGGGTCATCGACCAGATCGCGCAGGTCTGCCGGAGCATTCCGCCAACAGATCAATTTGAGGGCGCGTTCAGCCGGGTCAGCGGCTGCCCACAATTTCTCGATCACGCGCAGATGCTGGCTGCTGACGCGGTCAAAAGCCAGCGGATCGCGCGCGGCGACAATCATTTCGCCATTGTGTTCTGCGACAACGCGCAGGTCTGCGATCCAGCGCGTGAATTCAGATTCCGTGATCTTGTCCCGCAGGACATCGCGCACATCGTTCCAAATCATTTGGCCTGTCGTTTCAAAAGCGTCACTGCCTTGTGCCGCCTCCAATTCGAAAGGCGAGACAGTTGTTTCGTTTCGGTCCATCACCGAGCCCCGTTTCTAATTATGATCGCTCATTCCAGCCTTTACACGACACACCCGGCAGGCCCCCGCCTGAAACACAAAAAACTCTGTACCGGGACTAAATTGGCTGGTATGGAGAAAATATTCCGAGGGGATTTTTCTGGCAAGTACTAACTTTTTGAGACAGCCGCATTTCACGTGTTGACACCCCGGCGAGCGGAAAAAAACTGGCGGGAATTCATGTGACTGAGCGATTTCAGGTTTTTTGAAGTGATCGCCCGCTTACTTTTGTTCGCATCTGTTCTGTCAATACGGAATGCTGACTCAACCCTGTGGAATACATGATTATTGATCTTGATCTGGCAGGGGTGCAACATCGCCGGGCAGCCTTGGGGAAAGCGCGCAAAAATGCAGCCCTGAGCCTCTAGCGCAGGGGCTTTCAAATATCTACTTTAGGGTGAAAACAAGGCCGCGCACAAAAAAGCCCGGAAAGAAAAACCCGCCAGGCGCGTTACCGGGCGGGCCATCTTTTCAGCTGCCGCTCAAAGCCGGCAGCGGGCTTGGCGTTGACCTCAGGCCATTGCCTTGACGCGGGCCGAAAGGCGCGAAACCTTGCGGGAAGCCGTGTTCTTGTGGGTAACGCCTTTGGTCACCGACCGCATGATTTCAGGCTGCGCCGCTTTCAGGGCTTCCTGAGCAGCAGGCTTGTCACCAGATGCGATCGCTTCCTCTACCTTGCGAACATAGGTGCGCACGCGCGAGCGGCGGGCTTTGTTCACATCGGTGCGCGCAGCGATCTTGCGCACCATTTTCTTGGCTGAGCGGGTATTCGCCATAACAAACTCCTGGCGCCCGGCGGGATGTCCCTCGGGCAGAAGGCGCGGAGATACATAAACGGCTCTCGGGCGTCAACCGTCATCGTGACGGAAAAGCAGCCTTTTCGCCTGCGCCGGTCAGCGATCCCGGAAATGGGCCGAGCGCTTCTCCACATAGGCTTTCATGCCTTCTTTCTGATCGTCGGTGGCGAAAAGCGACTGGAACAGGCGGCGTTCGAACTGAATCCCCTGTGAAAGCGGGGTTTCGAAGGCGGCCTTGATCGCCTCTTTTGTCATCATCGCAGCAGCGCGGGGCATGGCGGCAATGGTGGCGGCCAGGGATTTGGCTTCGCTGAGCAGATCATCGGCCGGGACGATCCGGGCCACCAGGCCGCAGCGTTCAGCCTCCTCGGCCTCCATCATGCGCCCGGTGAGGCACAGCTCCATCGCCTTTGACTTGCCCACAGCGCGGGTCAGGCGCTGGGTGGCGCCGGCGCCCGGCATCACGCCGAGGCGGATTTCCGGCTGACCGAAGCGGGCATTGTCGGCGGCCAGGATGATGTCGCACATCATGGCCAGTTCACACCCGCCGCCGATGGCATAGCCGCCCACGGCCGCGATGATGGGCTTGCGGGCACGCGCCGCGCGCTCCCAGTTCCGGGTGATGAAATCCTCATAATAGGATTGCGGGAAGGTCTTTGACTGGATCTCGCGGACATCGGCGCCGCCGGAGAAGGCGCGCTTGGTCCCCGTCAGGATGATGCAGAGGATGGCGTCGTCCGCTTCAAACCGGTCGATTGCCTGGGTCAGCTCCGTCATCATTTCCTCGCTGAGGGCGTTGAGGCTCTCTGCGCGGTTCATCTGGATGAGCGCGTAACCATCTTCTGCGTTCACTTCGGTGATGAGGGTATTGTAGGCCATGACGGGTCCTTGAGGGGGGGCGGTCTCTGGCCGCCGGTGGGGTATGGGGTCGGGGTGGGCGCTGCGGGCTCGCGTCGTTCGGGCCCATCAGAGGGGCTGGCCGGGAATACGGGCATTAAGGGTGCAGGGCGGGGCCTCAGCAATTGTGGCGATCTCGGGGCGGCGTATACGCCTGCATGAACACTTTGTCACCCCGCCCGCCTGCAGCCTGTCCAAGGCGGCGGGGCAGGCCTATATCCTCCGGCATGAGCCAGCCCCCATCCGATACCTCCGATCCCGAACGCAACCGCCTCTCCGGGCGGATTGCCCGCACTGCCAAGGTGGGCGCCAATCTGTCGGGCGCGGGGCTGACCTTTGCGGCCCAGTCGCTGTTTGGCGGCGACAAGGGTGACGAGCGGATCGCCAGGGCGATGGCGGCCGCGCTGGGCAAGTCCAAAGGGCCGCTGATGAAGGTGGCGCAGATGGTCTCGACCGTGCCCGATCTGCTGCCGCCCGAATATGCTGCCGAGTTCGCCAAGCTGCAGGCCGAGGCCCCCGCAATGGGCTGGCCCTTCGTGAAGCGCCGGATGCGGGCGGAGCTGGGCGCGGACTGGGACGGCAAATTTGCAGACTTCGGCAAGGAAGCCAGCCACGCCGCCTCGCTTGGCCAGGTGCATGGCGCGACCCTGCACGACGGCCGCAAGGTTGCCTGCAAGCTGCAATACCCGGACATGGCAAGCGCGGTGGAGTCCGATATCGGCCAACTCCGGACACTTCTCGGCCTTTTCAAGCGCATGGATGGCTCGATTGATGCCGACGAGATGGTCGCCGAGATCACCGACCGTCTGCGCGAGGAACTCGATTACGAGCGCGAGGCCAAACATATGGCGCTCTACCGGGACATGCTCTCGGACAAGGCCTTCATCAAATGCCCTGAGCCGATAGCAGAGCTTTCGACCGCGCGGCTGATCACCATGACCTGGATGGAGGGCGAGCGGCTCGATGCGTTCGAGACCACGCCGCAGGAAACGCGCAACCGCATTGCCGAGATGCTGTTCTGGACCTGGTGGGCACCGATGAACTCCTATGCCGTGATCCATGGCGACCCGCATCTTGGCAATTATCAGGTGACCGGCGGCGGGGAAGGGATCAACCTGCTGGACTTCGGCTGTGTGCGCATCTTCCCCCCTGCCTTTGTGGCCGGCGTCGTCGATCTCTACCGGGCGATGTTGCACGATGATTTTGACGCGGCCTATGCCGCTTATGAGGCCTGGGGCTTCCAGAACCTGTCGCGGGAGCTGGTTGAAGTTCTGAACGTCTGGGCGCGCTTCATCTATGGCCCGATTATCGACGACCGGGTGCGCACGGTGGCCGATGGCGTGTCGGCCGGGGAGTATGGCCGCAAGGAAGCTTTCCGCGTGCGCCAGCTGCTGAAGGAAAAAGGCCCGGTGAAGATCCCGCGCGAGTTCGTGTTCATGGACCGCGCCGCCATTGGCCTGGGCGCGGCCTATCTGCGCCTTGGCGCGGAGCTCAATTTCCATGAGCTGTTCGAGCAAAGTCTGGAGGGCTTCTCCGTTGAGAAGGTGACGGCGCGCCAGGCTGAGGCACTTGGACGGGCAGGCCTTGCATGAAGCCCCCAGCCTGGATGCCGACACTCTCGATCGCCTCGATCCGCGAGGTTGGTCCTATAGCTGTTCTTGGGATTATTGCGCTCTGCCTTCTGGGCTTTGCCTGGCTGGCGGATGAAATCTCCGAGAACGACATCCATGCCTTCGACCATGCCGTGATGACCTGGCTCCATGCGCCCGGAGAGGCTTCCAAGCCACTTGGGCCCGATTGGCTGCTCAATTCCATGATCGATATTACCGCACTTGGTGGGTACACGATCCTGATATTGCTGACGCTTGGCGCTGCGCTCTACCGCATCGCACGAAAGGATTATGTGACCGCAGGCGTGGTGGTCGCTGCAATTGGCTCGGGCGCGCTGGTAACCAATCTTCTCAAACTTGGATTTGACCGGGCACGACCCGATTTCGTGGAACATCTCACGCATGCCGCCAGTTCAAGCTTTCCAAGCGGCCATGCGACCCAGGCGGCCATCGCCTTTCTAACGCTTGGCGCGCTTATGGCCCGAACCCAGGAAAACCGCCGGGTCAAAGCGCTGATCCTGGGCGGGGCGCTTTTCCTGACAATTCTTGTGGGCATAAGCCGCCTCTATCTTGGTGTGCATTGGCCGACCGACGTGCTGGCTGGCTGGTGCCTCGGCGCAGCATGGGCCGGTCTCTGGTGGCTCTTGCTGCGCCGGATTGCGGGGAACTGATTTGTAATCAGCTCATCTTGAAGCGGATCGGCACGGACTTTGGTCCGCTGACGAAGTTGGCCTGGGTGCGTTGGGGTTTGCCGGCCATCTCGATGGAATGGAGGCGGGGCAGCAGTTCTTCCCAGAGGACACGCATTTCCATCCGGGCGAGGTGCTGGCCGATGCAGACATGGGCGCCGTAGCCGAAGGCGACGTGCTTGTTGGGCGAGCGGTCAACCTTGAAGGTGAAAGGGTCGTCGAAGACGGCTTCGTCGCGGTTGCCCGACGGATAGGCCAGGAACAGCCAGTCGTTTTTGGCGATCTTCTGCCCGGCGACTTCGGTGTCGTCGGTGGCGGTGCGCATGAAGTGTTTCACCGGCGTTTCCCAACGGATGGATTCTTCCACCATCGAGGGGATCAGCGAGAGATCGTCTTTCACTTTCCGGAACTGGTCGGGATTTTCAGCCAGCGCCCACATCGCGCCCGCGGTGGTGTTGGACGTGGTGTCATGGCCGGCGGTTGCGGCGATGATGTAATAGCTCATCGCTTCGAGATGGCCGAGTGGTTGGCCGTAGACGGCGCCATTGGCGATGACGCTGGCAAGGTCTTCGCGCGGGTTCTGGCGGCGGTCTTCGGTCATGGCGTTGAAATAGGTCATGAAGTCGAAGATCGTTTCATTGATCATCTTCAGCGCGTCGTCGGTGGTGCCGACTTCCTTGCCGGCGCGGTTTACGTCCGGGTCCTGCGTGCCGAAAAGTTCCTGTGTCAGCTTCAGCATGCGCGGCTCGTCAATCGGCGGCACGCCGAGCACTTCCATGATCACGTGCAGCGGATAGAGGAAGGCGACATCGCGGGCGAAATCGCATTCGGTGCCTTTGGCGGCCATCTGGTCGATGAAGCCGCGCGCGATCTCGCGGACGCGGTCTTCCAGCTTGCGCAGGTTCTGCGGCATGAACCAGGCCTGGGTGAGGCGCCGGTACTGCATGTGGTCGGGATTATCCATCTGGACGAGGGAGCGCAGGATGTTGGGGGAGCCGCCCATCATCTCGCGCACGCGCTTGTCGCTCTCGATCGTTGTCAGCGTCGCGGAGCGGTCTTCGTTATGGAAGAGGTCGTTCTGGCGCTCGATGTTGAGGATGTCAGCATGGCGGGTGACCACCCAGAAGGGGTCAAAGCCTTCGACGGTGGCGACATCGAGCGGCGCATTGGCGCGCAGCCAGGTAAAGGCGTCGTCCACGCGTTTCCCGTCGGCATAGGCTTTCGGGTCGATCACTTCGCGGGCAATGTGTTCAGGTATGGCCATGGTTTTTCCTCCCGGTTCCGGATCGGCTGCGGGCGCGGCGCGCTTTCCGGTTTCCAGGGCGATACCACAAACTTGCTATGCAGCCAACAAACATGTTAAGAGGTGCGTATGTCTGACACAGGTTCGAATGCAGGCGCGATTTCCGCTGCGCCGCCGGGGCGGATGACGCAGGCCGAGCGGCGCGACCGGTCGGAGCGCGAATTGCTGGCAGCGGCGATCCGCGTTGTGGCAGGGCAGGGCGTGTCGGCCGCGACGTTCGACGCCATCGGCCGGGAGGCGGGCTTCTCGCGCGGGCTGGTGACGCAGCGGTTTGGGTCCAAGGACGGGCTGATCCGCGCGCTGATTACCCATCTTCATGAATGGCAGGCCGATGGGCTGGATGACGCGCAGGTGGCCGAGATGGACGGGCTGACGGCGCTGTGCGCCTTCGCCGAACTGCATTGCGAGACGATCCGCAGCTCGGTGGAGACCGACACCTATTTCATGCTGCTGGCCGCCGCCGTGGCTGACCGGCTGGAAACGCGCGAGGCGTTCCGGGAGTCCCACGAGATCGAGCGGGTGCTGATCCGCGGCTTTATCGAGCGGGGCCAGGCGAGCGGCGACATTCGCAAGGATGTCGATGCGGACGCTGAAGCGCTGCTGGCGGGGTGCTCGCTGCTGGGCATGCGGATGCAGGCGCTGGTTGATCCCGGATTTGACGCAGCGCCGGTGCGCGACGCGCTGGTGGCGTCGTTCAAGGCGCGTCTCGGGCTGTCTCCGGGAGAGGGGAAAAAGAAACAATGAGCGACGATTTCAAAACATGGCAGTGCCGCACCTGCGGGTATCTCTATGAAGAAAAGCTGGGCGATCCGGGTGAAGGTCTCGCGCCCGGTACGCGCTGGGCGGATATTCCCGACGACTGGATCTGCC
Source organism: Hyphomonas neptunium ATCC 15444 (assembly GCF_000013025.1). NCBI lineage: Bacteria > Pseudomonadati > Pseudomonadota > Alphaproteobacteria > Hyphomonadales > Hyphomonadaceae > Hyphomonas > Hyphomonas neptunium. The sequence goes on from NC_008358.1 coordinate 569,023, forward strand.
CGCTCTGCGGCACGCCGAAATCCGATTTCGACATGGTCGAGATCTAGGGCGCAACCTGACGGCAGGCGCCCGTCGCGGTGTCGCAATCCATCCGGTCGAGGCTGACGAGATCGCCGAAGGGATTGATCGAGGCCGGATCGTCGGCTTTCAGCGTGAGGGCGTAGGCCGGGCCAATATTCCCGGCGCTGCGGAAGAAGGAAAGCTGCGTGCTGGCGCAGAGTTGGCGGGTTTCACCGGGCTGGAGCGCGGCGGATTTGAACGCGGGCGCGGTGGCGATCCATTTGCCGGCCGCGTCGTGCAGGGTGAGATAGTAGCGCAGCTTGCGGTTGGCGGTATTAGTGACCTGCGCGCACGCTTCCAGATGCGGGGTGCCGCCGCTGGCGGTCAGGCGCTGGGTAACGTCGCCGAGCGCGCCATCGGTGCGCCCGCCGGGATAGAGCATCGAGCCGAACCGGGAATTGACCGCCTTGTGATAGGCCGAGGCGGCGACCTTGCAGGCTGCATTGTGCGTCCTGGCCGAGCGGCCGGGATATTCGGCGTCGCAGGCATCGCGCATGTCAGTCAGGAAGTCTGCGTCACACCGGCCCTGGTCCAGCGCGCCGGAGCGGTAGCACGCGTCATGGAAGCGGCAGGCTTCGAGGAAGGGGCCGTCGGGCACGATATGGTCCAGCAGGTCGCGTCCGCCGCAGGCGTCGAGGTCCTGCTGGGCGCCGAGGATGGACGCGCTGACGAGAACATCATCGCGCATCCGGGGCTCTGCCATCGCTGCCGGGGCAACGAGGCCAAAGAAAACGACGAAAGCAGCCACCACGCGCGTCATGGAAAAATTGTTGGCCGAGCGTTGCGGCAATTTGAAGGCAGGTCTTGCAGAAGCCGCTTTCTCCGGTCTATGGCGCTTGCCCATGACCGATGACTTCAACCGCTATCAGACGACCGAGCTTCCCCCCGGCTATACCCAGCTTGCCTGGCATCGCGGCTTTGGCCGCCAGATCGGCCCGCTTTTCGAGAAGCGCGAAGACGGCGTACTGATGCGCGCCTTCCGGGTGGAAGAGTATCACACCAACGGCATGTCGAACGCCCATGGCGGCATGATGATGACCTTTGCCGACATGGCTTGGGGCGCAGCCGTTGAGAAGGACGACGACACCTGGTGGGTGACCGTGCGCCTGATGTGTGACTTTCTTTCGGGCGCATCCCTCGGCAGCTTTGTCGAGGGCAAGGGCGTGATCGTTGGCCGTCAGGACGACATCTTCACCGTCGAAGGGCGCATCTGGTCGGGCGACAAGCTGCTGATGCGCGGCACCGGTATTTTCAAGGTGATCCCGCGCCGGGAAGAGGGGAAACCCTTCGTCAGGACGCAAGCGAGCACCTGACAAAGGGTTTGCGCCTCGGGCAATCTTCAGACTTCGTGCGCAGGGCCTTTCCCGCTGGTTTTCCAGAGGGAGAACAGGATTGATCCACCCAGCAGCGCGATGGTCAGCATCAGCGACCAGTGCGCCTCAAGGTACGGCACGATGTGGAGTTCCTTGTAGAGCAGGAAGTTCCAGAAGATCTTGATGCCGATCAATACCAGCACGGCGGCCAGGCCATATTTGAGGTATTTGAACCGCTCCACCGCTGCTGACAGCATGAAATACATCGAGCGCAGGCCAAGAATGGCGAAGATGTTCGAGGTGTAGACGATGAACGGGTCGCGCGTGACGGCGAAGATTGCGGGCACCGAGTCGACCGCGAAGATGATGTCGACCGTTTCCACCATCAGCAGTGCCAGCAGAAGCGGCGTGGCATAGCGGGTCATCTTGCCGGTCAGCGGGTCTGGCTTGCGCACGACGAAATTGTGGTTGGTGATCTCGTCGGTGACGCGCAGGCGCTTCTTCAGGAATTTGAAGACCGGGTTGTTGTGAAGGTTAAGCTCGGGTTCGTCCTCATCGCCGCCGGAGAACAGCATCTTGCCGCCGGTGTAGAGCAGGAAAGCGGCGAAGATGAACAGCACCCAGGTGAATTCGTTGACGATGGCAGCGCCCAGCGAAATGAAGATGCCGCGGAAAATGATGGCGCCCAGGATGCCCCAGAACAGCACCCTGTGCTGATATTCGCGGGGCACGGCGAAGAAGGTGAACACCATGCCGATGACGAAGATGTTGTCGAAGGCCAGCGCCGTTTCCAGCAGATAGCCTGTCGCGAACTGGACGGCGGCCTGCTGGTTGAGGTTTGTGGGGTCGTTGTAGAATTGCGGGTCGGGCTGGTAGCCGAAATAGATATAGAAGCCGAACGCCACGGCGAGGGACGCAAAGCACGCCCACATGATGGCGCTTTTCTTGGCGGAGACGACCCCATCCTTCTTGTTGAGGAGGCCGAGATCGACCCAGAGCAGGACGCAGATAAGGCTGAGGAAGCTGAACCACAGCCACAAGGGCTGCGCCGCGTACTCGACGGTCAGGAAATCAGGCATTGGGGGAGTGCCACCTAGGGAGGCGCGCCGCGTCCGCGCAATTTCATGGGGTGTCCGACATCGCGCTTGCCGCCGCAAACGCCAGAGGGGCCCGGAACCATCTGAACTGGCGGCAAAATAGAGGAGCCGTTTGCCCCGTCAAGCGGCCGTCACCAGATGAGGCTGAGGAGACCGGCCAGTGCGCAGGCGATCACGACAAGGACGATGTTCGCCTTGAGGCGGATAAGGGCGATGGCGGCGACCGCTGCGATGGCGATGGCCAGCAGGTCTGGCGCGGCAAAGTCCGGCAGGGTCAGCGCTGCGCCCCAGGGCAGCTGCGTCTCGAAGGCGGCGTGAAAGAGCACGGCAAAGCCAAACACCACCGCCACCTTGGCAATGATGCCGAACACTGCGGCGGTCACCGCCGAAAGGATGCCGGCGGCAAGCCGGCTGCGGCGGAGCGCTTCGGAGAAGGGCGCCCCGGCAAAGATCCACACGAAAGAGGGCGCAAAGGTGCACCAGCTGGCCATGAGCGCGGCGGCTGCGGCCAGCGCGAGCCCGCCGCCGTCGCTCTGCCACCCCGCCATGAAGCCCACGAACTGGTTGACCAGCACCAGCGGCCCCGGCGTGGTTTCTGCCAGGCCGAGCCCGTCGATCATCTGCGGCGCGGTGAGCCAGCCTTCGGCCTCCACGGCCTCCTGCTGGAGATAGGCGAGCACCGTGTAAGCCCCGCCGAAAGTCAGCACGGCGAGCTTTGAGAAGAAGGCGCCCACGCGGGTGAGCACATGATCGGGGCCGAGCAGCAGGAAGGCGCTGACCAGCGGCGCCATCCAGACCGCGCCCCAGCCGAGGGCGGCGGTGAACGCCTTACGGGCGCTGGGCATTTTTTCGCGGAGGGTATCTGGCAGCGGCGGCGGGGGCGGCTTCGACAGGCTGCGCGCGAGGCCAATGGCGGCGGCAAAGCCGATCACCAGAGGAAAGGGTAGCTGGAACAGGAACAGCGCCAGAAAGGCCAGCGCTGCCAGCGCCACATCCTGCGGGCCTTTGAGCGCCCGGCGGCCGACCTTCACCAGAGCTTCCAGAATGAAACCGATCACGGCGGCTTTCACGCCATAGAATAGCGCGGCGACCCCCGGCAGCGTGCCCCAGGCGGCATAAAGCCAGGTGAGGCCGAACACGATCAGCGCGCCGGGCAGGACGAACAGCAGCCCGGCAACCACCCCGCCTGCCAGCCCGTTGAGGCGCCAGCCGGCATAGGTTGCCAGCTGCTGGGCCTCCGGGCCGGGAAGGAGCATGCAATAGTTAAGGGCGTGGAGATATTCTGCCTCGCTGATCCAGCGTTTCTCCTCCACGAAGATGCGGTGCATCAGGGCGATCTGCCCGGCGGGGCCGCCAAAGCCGAGGCAACCGACGCGGAAACTGGCCGAGGCAAGGTGTTTCAGGCTGGGCGCGGGGGTGGACATATCGCTCACCTCTGCCTCTTGGCCGATAAGTCCAGCCCGTTGCAAGGGGCAGGATAGCCCGGTCGCGGTTGACTTTGCCGCCCTGCCTGCGTATCGGCGCCTGCAATGAACACCGCGCTGCATCTCCACCACCATCACGCATGACGCGCCGAAGAGGCGCGAACCGGTCCGGCTGCGCCCTCTGACAAGTGTTCCTTCACCAGAACCGATCCAGATGAGGCAGGCCGCTCAAGGTCCGCGCCGCGCCAGCCTTTGTGCCGCCTTTCCAACCCGGCCGCCTGCGTTTATGCGGGGCCACAGATAGCCAAGCCGATAGCCAAATTGGCCGCAAACAGGATCTGAGACGACCATGAGCGACAAGGACAACCAGCCCCTCAGCGGCCCCCTTTCCGGCAAGGATCTCGCCCGGAAACCCCGCGGTTTTCCCGACAAGCGCGAGAGCCTGATCCACGCCCAGGCGCGGCTGGTGGAAACGGTGACCGGGGTTTACCGGCAATGGGGCTTTGAGGCGCTTGATACTGGCGCCTTTGAGTATGCCGACGCGCTCGGCAAGTTCCTGCCCGATGCCGACCGGCCCAATGCCGGTGTGTTCTCCATGCAGGATGATGACGCGCAGTGGATGGCGCTGCGCTATGATCTGACCGCGCCGCTCGCCCGCTTCGTGGCCGAGCAGGGGCAGGGCCTTGGCCGCCCCTTCCGCCGCTATGCCGCTGGCCCCGTCTGGCGCAACGAAAAGCCCGGCCCCGGGCGCTTCCGCGAATTCTGGCAGTGCGACGCCGATACCGTCGGCGCGCCCGGCTTTCACGCCGATGCCGAGATGATCGCGATGGGGGCGGAGGCTCTGCGCGCCATCGGCATGAAGCCCGGCGAGTTTGTGATCCGCGTCAACACGCGGCGCCTGCTCAACGGCGTGCTCGACGGCGTGGGCGCGACCGGGGCAGACATCCGCCTCGCGATCCTGCGCGCGCTCGACAAGCTCGACCGGCTGGGCGCTTCGGGCGTTGCTGACCTGCTGGGCGCAGGCCGCAAGGATGAGAGCGGCGACTTTACCAAGGGCGCTGGGCTCGGGCCGGAAGAGATCAAGCGCGTGCTCGCCTTTGCCGAAGCCGGCGCCGACACGCGCGCCATGACGCTGGCCAATCTCGCCAAGGCCACCGGCAGCACCGAGGAAGGCAAGGCCGGCCTCGGCGAGCTGGAAGCCATCGCGCTGGCCCTCGAAGCGCTCGGTGCGCCGGAGGATGACGTAAAGATCGACCCCTCCGTTGTCAGAGGTCTGGAATACTATACCGGCCCGGTGTTTGAGGCAGAGCTGCTGCGCGAAGTGACCGGGGAAGACGGCAAGACCTATCGCATCGGCTCCATCGGCGGGGGCGGGCGGTATGATGATCTCGTTGCGCGCTTTACCGGCGAGACCGTGCCTGCGACGGGCTTCTCCATCGGCATCTCGCGGCTCGCGGCGGCGCTGGCCATAATGGGGGAGGGCGGAAAGCTCGACGGCCCGGTCGTGGTGCTTAATCTGGACAAGGACAATCCGGGTGTTGCGCTCGGTCTCGCCGCAGAACTTCGCCGGGGCGGCATTCGCGCCGAAGCCTATATGGGCGCCTCGGGCATGCGTCCGCAGATGAAATACGCCGACCGGCGCAATTCGCCGGCGGTTGTCATTGTCGGCGGCGATGAGCTTGAAAAAGGCACGGTCACGATCAAGGATCTGGAAATCGGCGCCCAGAAGGCCAAGGCGATTTCCTCCAATGAGGAATACCGCGAGGCTCGCCCCGGCCAGATCGAAGTGCCCCGCGCGGGTATGATCGAAGCGGTGCGCGCAATTGTCGAGGCCCAGCGATGACCCATGACGCTTTGGTTGCCGTTGCCCGCGCTGTTTTCGAGGCGGCGGGCGGCACGCCGATTGATCCGGATTATGTTCTGCCAGCGGACATTCCGCTGGAGCTTTCAGGCGAAGCGGTTCGCGCGCGCCTCTGCGTGTTTCCCGATCATCGCGGCGCCGACATGGTTATGCGGCCCGACCTCACCCTGCCCGTGGCGCAGCGTGAAGCGGCGCGCCGCGAGGCGGGCGAGGCCAGCGCCAAAACGTACACCTACGCGGCCCGCGCCTTCCGCCAGCCGGTCGCGCCTGACGACCAGCTGGAGTTTACGCAGGTCGGTCTGGAGCGCTTTGGCTATGAGGCCGGGGCGGAGGCGGACGCAGAGCTTTTTGCGCTGATCCATCGCGCGGTGGAAGCGTGCGGCGTGCAGCCGTCCGGCGTCATCATGGGCGATCTGGCGATCTTTCCGGCCTTCATTGATGCGCTTGGATTGCCCGGCGTCACGGCTGATCTTCTGAAGCGGGCCTTCCGTCAGGAGGGCGGGGTGCGCGCCGTGCTCGATGCGGCGGCGCGCCCGCTGGAGCAGGAGGTTGCGGCGGTTCTGGACGCGGCCGATCCGGCCGGGGCGCTGGGTGAGTTGCTCCTTGCACGCAGTATTCCGCTGGCCGGCGGGCGCAGTCTGGCAGAAATCGTAGAAGGCCTTCAGGCCCGGCGCGCGGCCATTGAGGCAGGCGGGCTCAGCCAGCCGGCGCGCGCGGTGCTGATGGCCCTGCGCGAGGTCGATTGTCCGCTGGCGGAGGCGGCAGGCGCGCTTTCGGCGCTGGCGGAGGCGCATGAATTGCGCGGTGCGGGCGCGGCGATCGAGGCGCTGGGCGCGCGCGCGGACGCCGTTCTGGCCCGCGTTCCGGCCGCGGTCAGAACGGCCCGCTTCCGCACAGGTTTTGGCCGGCGGTTTACCTATTATGACGGCTTTGTTTTTGAAGTGCTTGCGCCGGGGCTGGAGCCGACCCAGCCTGTGGCGACGGGCGGGCGCTATGATGGCCTGATCGCGGGCCTTGCCAACCGGCGCGTCAGCGCAACCGGGGTCGGCGGTGTTGTGCGTCCCGACCGGATGGTGCGGGTACGGAAGGGTGTATCATGAGCCGTGTAACGATTGCCATTCCCTCCAAGGGGCGCCTGAAGGAGCAGACCGAAGCCTGGCTTGCCAGCATTGGCCACACCGTACGCCAGATTGGCGGCGAGCGGGGCTACACCGCAGAGATCGAAGGGCTGGACGCCGAAGTGCGTCTCCTGTCGGCCAGCGAGATCGCGCAGGGGCTCATCGAAGGCAGCCTGCATCTCGGTGTCACCGGCGAAGACCTTCTGCATGATCAGGCCCCGGATGGCCCGGCCGATTTTGAAGTGCTCAAACGCCTTGGCTTTGGCGGGGCAGATGTGGTCGTCGCCGTGCCTCAGGCATGGTTTGATGTCGACACGATGGCCGACCTTGAAGCGGCTGGCGCCGCCTTCCGCAAGGCCCATCACCGCCGCCTGCGCGTGGCGACGAAATACCTGCGCATCACCCGGCGCTTCTTTGCCCAGAAATCGGTGGGGGAATACCGCCTCGTCGAGAGCGCGGGGGCGACCGAAGCGGCGCCTGCGACCGGCACGGCGGACGTGATCGTCGATATTACGACCACCGGGGCCACCCTGCGGGCCAATGGTCTCAAAGTGCTCGATGACGGGGTGATCCTGCAAAGCGAGGCTTCGCTGACCCGGTCGGTGCGCGCGCCGTGGAGCGACGCGGCGGAGACTATCGTAGCCTCATTGCTGCGTCAGCCCCGCACAGAGGCAAAACGCCCTATTTGAATTTTTTTTGGACACATTCTTGACACATGCCCAAAATCGTTGCCGTATGGGTAGGCAAGTTTCTGGGAGGAAACGCTGCAAACGGTGGAGGGGCGTAGCGACCGGGGACGGAGCTACGCCTCTTTTTCATTTCAGGGTCTGTTTCAGATGTTCGGAAGAGAGAAGCCAGGACCCGCTTGCGGGATGGTTCAGGGAGAGTCGAGGGGCGTCGTCACCCCGCCGCTGATCCCGGCTTCACGAATAACAATATGCAGTTATCGATAAACGTCAATAGTTTTTATCGTTTTTCGATTAAATCCTTGTAATCCGGGAGCAATTGTTGACTCCCTCTGCGGTCCGCCCCATGCGTGGCGCCACAAAATCCGCAATCCCCTCCAGCCCCCCCGTGACATTCAGAGGAGTCTCAGATGGAAGATCCCCGCCAGCACATCCTTCCCGTTTACCGCCCGCCGGAGGAAGTGTTCGTGCAGGGCGAAGGCGTCTACCTCTTCACCGAGGACGGGCGACGCTATCTGGATTTCATCGCCGGCATCGCGGTTACCGCGCTCGGCCACGCCCATCCGGCGATGGTCGAAGCCCTGCGCGATCAGGCCGGCAAGCTCTGGCACACGTCCAACATGTTCCGCGTGAAGGGGCAGGAGGAGCTGGCCGACAAGATCTGCCGCGACAGCTTCGCAGACCGGGTGTTCTTCACCAATTCGGGCACCGAGGCGATCGAGTGCGCGATCAAGGCGGCGCGCAAGTATCACTGGGCGGCGGGCAATGCTGACCGGCTCGACATCATCACCTTTACCGGCGCCTTCCATGGCCGCTCCATCGGGGCGATCAATGCGGGCGGCAATCCGAAATACCTGGAAGGCTTCGGGCCGAAACTTCCCGGCTTCGTGCATCTGGAATGGGGCGACCATGACGCGCTCAAGGCAGCCGTCGCCGCTTCCACGGCCGCTGCCGTCCTGGTCGAGCCCGTGCAGGGCGAGGGCGGCGTTCGCGCCATGCCCGAGCAATGCCTCAAAGGCCTGCGCGACCTCTGCAACGAACACGGCGTCCTGCTGATCTATGATGAAGTCCAGTGCGGCATGGGCCGCACCGGCCAGCTCTGGGGCTATCAGTGGGCGGCTGGCGCTGATCCCGACATCCTCTGCGCCGCCAAGGGCATCGGCGGGGGCTTTCCGTTCGGCGCCTGTCTGATGACCGAAGCGGTCGGGGAACCGATGCAGCCGGGCAGCCATGGCTCGACCTATGGCGGCAATCCGCTGGCCATGGCGGTCGGAAATGTGGTCTGGGACATCATCTCCAGCGAGGAGTTCCTCGCCAATGTCCGCCGTGTTTCCGGAACGCTTCAGCAGGGCCTCAAAAGCCTCGCCGACAGCCACCCCGACAAGGTCGAGGGGGTTACCGGCAAAGGGTTGCTCACCGGGCTGCGCCTGAAAGCGGATCCGAAAAACCTGCAGGGCATCTGCCGCGATGGCGGGCTGTTGACGGGGGTCGCCGGGAACAATGTCCTGCGCCTCGCTCCGCCGCTCATCATTGATGACGCCCAGGTGCGGGACGCCATCGGCATGATTGACGCCGCGCTTACGGAATGGACGCCGTAAGCCGGGCCTCGCCGCCGCCGGATTTCGAAACGCTCAACGCATACGCCTGCCGCCTGAACAGGGGGCGGGCGGATGCTTTTGTCTTGCGCGCGGAACGGGACGGCACATGCAGGCTGAAAACTGTTTCATTGTAACCGGCGGCCCCGGCTCGGGGAAAACCACGCTGCTGACGCATCTTGGCGTGCAGGGACTGCATGTGATGCCCGAAGCAGGCCGGGCCATCATCCAGGCGCAGATGGCCATAGATGGCCCCGCCGTGCCGTGGGGCGACCGGGCGCTCTATGCCGAACTCATGCTGAGCTGGGAGCTGCGCGCCTATTCGGAAGCCGCCGCGCTGGCCGGGCCGGTTCTGTTTGACCGGGGCCTGCCGGACATTCTGGGGTATCTGGCGCTGGAAGGGCTGGCGACGCCCGCGCACCTGCGCCGGGCAGCAGAAGCCTGGCGTTACAACACGGACGTCTTCATTGCGCCGCCCTGGCGGGAGATATTCCATCAGGATCGCGAGCGCAGGCAGGAGTTCAGCACGGCAGAGCGCACGTATGAGGCGATGCGGCGGGTGTATTCCGGCCTTGGATACAGACTTATTGAACTGCCCCGCGCGCCGGTGGCCGAGCGCGCAGGCTTCGTTCAGGCCCAGATTCTGGCCCAGATACAGACGTTGAGGGGCGGCTGAGGATCGGTGATAGCCGCAAAAGAAAAAGGGACAGGCAGAGAGAGCGGCGCCTGTCCCTTCTATTGTGCACGTGCGGTCCCCCCACACTTGCAAGCGATGTTCTAGCGAATCTGAGAGGTGCTCGCGTCCGTGCTGACACCTAGTTTTTGCGGGGGCCTACCCATTTTTCAGCTTTTCTGCGCTGCGCCAGCCGTTAAGCTGACCTACCTTGCGGGCCGGGAAGAGGCCGGCAAGGCTTGGGGGAGCAGTTTGTGTGCTGATTGAGCGGGAACGGGAACTTGACCAGCTGACCGCGCTGATTGCCCTGGCCGGGCGGGGGCAGGGCACGGTCGCGCTGGTGTGCGGGGAAGCGGGCATTGGCAAGACATCGCTGATCCGCGGCCTGTTCGGCAGGGTGCCGCGCGGTTGGCGCGCCGCGACCGGTGGCTGCGACGCGCTTTATACGCCCCGGCCGCTCGGCCCGCTGCGGGATATGGCGGGCATATTGGGGCCGGAGGTGCGCGCCCTTCTGGAGAAGGGAGACCGCCAGCAGCTGTTTGCCGCCGTTCTGGACGCGATCAGCCGCGCCAACAGCCCCCTCCTGATGATCTGGGAGGACGTGCACTGGGCCGATCACGCCACGCTCGACCTGCTGCGCTATCTGGGGCGGCGCATTTCGTTTCTGCCGCTGCTGCTGGTGCTGACCTACCGGGATGATGAAATTGGCGAGCAGCATCCTCTGGCCCGCGTGCTGGACGAGTTGCCGGGACCGGCGCGCGAGCTTGTGCCGCTGCGGCGGCTGTCTCCCAAGGCGGTCAGCGCGCTGGCACGCAAGGCAAGCCTGCCGGGCGATTGGCTGTATCAGAAAACCGCCGGTAACCCCTTTCAGGTGACCGAGATGCTGGCCGCCGGGCAGGGCAGCGAGGAGACCCTGCCTGCCTCGATCCGGGAGGCGGTCACCGTCCGCCAGGGCCGGCTTGCCGGGGGCGCGCGCGAGCTTCTGGAGCTTATCAGTGTCATCCCTGCTGCGGTGCCTGCGGGGCTCGTCATGGAGCTGGGCGGCGAGGAAGCGGTCGCGGTGGCCGATGACCTGACCGCCAGCGGTATTCTTCAGGTATCGACGGCGGGCGACCTGCGGTTCCGGCACGAGATCGCGCGGGTCGCCACGTTGGAGCGGGTTCCTGCCAAGGTGCGCCGCGCCCATCATGCCCGCATTCTGGAGGCGCTGCGCGCACTTGGGCCCGACGCGCCGCTTGACCAGATGGTGCATCACGCGGCCGGGGCGCTCGATGGCGCGGCGGTTCTGGCCATCGCGCCGGAAGCGGCAGACCGCGCAGCCGCCAGCGGCGCGCACCGGGAAGCGGCGGGTCATCTGGGTACGGCGCTTCGCTTTGTGGAGGAGGCAGAGGCGGAAACCGCCGCCCTTCTGCATGAGCGCTGGGCGTATGAGAGCGCGCTGGCGGCGCGGATTGATGACGAGGTGCTCGATGCCCGCCGCCATGCGATCACGCTCTGGCGGGTGCTGGGGCGTCAGGACAAGGTGGGCGAGAATCTCCGCTGGCTCTCGCGTATGCACTGGTATCGCGGCGAAGCGCCCGAGGCGGCCCGGTTGTCGGATCAGGCGATCAGCGTTCTGGAAAGCATTCCGCCCTCGGCCGAGCAGGCGATGGCCTATTCGCTGCGCTCGCAGCTCCACATGCTGAATGACCAGATGGAGGCGGCGGTCTATTGGGGAGAGCGGGCGCTGGCGCTGGAGGCCGATTTTCCGCGGGCGGACCTGCGCGCCCATGCGCTCAACAATATCGGGACCGCGCTGGTCTTCCGGGGGCGCAGCGAAGGCGTCGCGATGCTGGAAGAAAGCCTGGAGATTTCGCTGGCCGGCAACCTGCATGAACATGCCGCGCGCGCCTATACCAACCTTGCCGAATATGCGGTGGAGTTCCGCCAGTTTGATCTGGCCGAGAAGACCATCGCCAACGGCATTGCCTTTGACATCGACCACGACCTGGACGCCTGGACCTTCTATCTTTCGGGCCGGCTTGCCCTGTTGCGGATGGAGCAGGGGCGCCTGAAAGATGCCGTGACGATGGCGCGCGCGGTGACCGAGCGCGAGAAGCTGACACTGGTTGTGCGCCTGCCGGCCTTGCTCGTTCAGGCGCGCGCCGCGATGCGTCTGGGCGCGCCGGAAGCCCCGCGCCTGATGGAGCAGGCCTACGCCGATGCGATGGCCACGGACGAGTTGCAGCATATCGTGCCCGCACGCCTCACCCTGATCGAGCATGCCTGGCTGTCAGGCAACCGGGCGCTGGCGGGCGAGCATCTCGATGCCCTTCTTGCCTTGGCCGATGGTGACCGCCACCCCTGGAACATCGGGGAGCGCGCCGTATGGGCCCGAAGGATGGGGCGGGAGATACCGCTTCTGGATATGGTCGCTCTGCCGGAGCCTCTGAGGCTTGAGCTTGCCGGAGAGATCGAGCCGGCTGCGCAGGCCTGGCGCGCGCTGGGTATGCCCTATGCCGCCGCGCTGGTCTGTGTGCAGAGTGATGATGTCGACCTGTTGAGCCAGGCGGTGCATGAGTTGCAGGCGATGGGCGCTGAGGCCGCCGCCGCCTATGCCCGCCGCCGTGCGTCAGAGCTTGGCGTCACACGCCGCCTTCCACGCCCGCGCCGAGGCACCTACAGCGCGGCGCGTGAACACCCTCTGGGGCTGACCCGCCGCGAACAGGATGTGCTGCGCCTCATCGTCAAGGGCTGTTCAAACCGCGAGATTTCCGAAGAACTCGGCCGCTCGCCGCGCACGGTGGAGCATCACGTCTCGGCCGTGCTTTCAAAACTCAACGCGCAGAACCGGATGGCCGTCATGCTGCGTGTGCAGAACGATCCGTGGCTGCTGGGTACCCCCTGATCATTTCGGGCAGATGATCGGCGCCGGTGTTCCGGCAAAGCGGGCCTGCGTCCATTTTATCAGCACCGGCACGGTGGGCGCGTCTGGCCCGGTGATGGACACATGGTCCAGCGCGTCAAAAACCTGATAGTCGATGGCCTCCCCTGCGGCGCAGCGGTCGCGGGCATATCCGGCCTGCACCTTGGCGCTGACGACATCGTCGCGCCGCCCCTGCAGGATCAGCACCGGCGCGCCGAAGGGCCGGGTGGGGATATTCTCCGCAAGCCGCTTGCGGAACCGGGTGCCGGTATCGCCGCCGCGGAAGATCGATCCGCCGGAAAACCGGTTAGCCAGAAGAACCGCCGCCGGGGCGCTTCGGCCAGAGAGGCAGCGTTTGGAAATCTCATTTGCCTGCCAGCGTGCGCCCGGCTGCACGATCCCTGAGAAATAAAGATCGGGATAGGTGTCGGCATAGGCCCGCGCCATGAAGGACGAAAACAGACGGCCTGCTGCGCCAGCCTCAAACTGCGCCACGATGGCGGGAATGTCCGCTGCCGGAGCAAGCGTGGCAATGCCGCGGATCTGTAGTTCCGGCGCGTAGCCCCGCGCCAGAATGGCGCTCCAGAGCGCGGCATGCCCGCCCTGGGAATACCCCCAGATGACGGTCTCCAGGGACAGTGTCAGTTCGGGAAGATCATGCGCGGCGCGCGCGGCGTCCAGCACCGAGCGCGCTTCCCCGTCGCCGATCAGATAGGGGTGGGGGCCGGCGGTCGTCAGCCCGGCATAGTCGGTGGCGACATAGACCCAACCTTCGTCCAGCAACGCAGAAAGGCCGGGCACATCAGCAAAGGGATCGGCCTGCAGGGAGGCGCCACAGCCGGGCGCTGTTCCAAGCGTGCCATGCGCCCAGGCTACCATCCGGCGGGGGCCGGGATCTGTTTCAAGGCCCTTCCACATGACAATAGCGCTCGCCGTGGCGGGCACGCCGCCGCTCAGCGTTGTTGTGTAAAGGATGCGGCGCGCACTGGCGCCTTCCGGCAGGCCGCGCTTGTAGGCCTGCGATTTTATCAGCTGCCCTGGCCGCGCGTCTTCGGTCACATCAGCCTTAAAGAATCTCCCCGGCGCTGCTGGATAAGACCACAGCCATGCGCCGATCATGATTAACAGGACAAGGAGTGTCAGTCCCCCGACGATATTCCGCGCGAGCTTCATCCAGCTGGGCATTGTCTGTTCCCCACTCACCTCCTGCAGGAGGTCTGGTAGAATCTAACAGAATCGGCGCAGCGCCGCCAGCGCCGCCTTTGGGGCGCTGGCCGAATGTGCCTGCGCGCGCTAGTCTGGCGCCCATGAAACTCACCGCCGCCTGTATCCAGATGCGCTCGGGCACCGAGCCTGAAGCAAACCTCGCCGCCGCCACCGCGCTCATCCGGCAGGCCGCCGGGCAAGGCGCGCGCTTCATCGCCACGCCCGAGATGACAAACCTGCTGGACATCCGCCCCGGCATGGCCCGCCCGAAAGTGCGCACAGAGGCGCAGGATGAAAGCCTGCCGGCGTTCCGCGCGCTTGCGTCAGAGCTCGGCATCACGCTGCTCATCGGCTCCCTGGCGATTGCGCTGGAAGGGGAGGACCGCTTCGCCAATCGCTCCTTCCTTATCGGGCCGGACGGCGGCGTCCTCGCCCGCTATGACAAGATCCATATGTTCGATGTCGAGGTTGGCGACGGCCAGAACTACCGGGAGTCCCGCGCTTACCGCCCCGGTGAAACCGCCGTGCTCGCCGCTGCGCCCTTCGGAAAGCTCGGCCTCACCATCTGCTATGATCTCCGCTTCCCGCATCTCCACCGCGCGCTCGCCAAGGCGGGCGCCGACATCCTCACTATCCCCGCCGCCTTCACGAAGGTCACCGGCGAGGCTCACTGGCATACGCTGGTGCGCGCCCGCGCCATCGAGACGGGATGTTTCGTGATTGCGCCCGCGCAGGCGGGTAAACACGAGGACGGGCGCGAGACCTTCGGCCATTCCCTCATCGTCTCGCCCTGGGGCGAGGTGCTGGCCGAAGGCAGCGCGACAGAGCCGGGCATCGTGATGGCGGAGATTGACCTCGCAGACGTCGCCAAGGCGCGCAGCCGTATTCCTGCGCTGGGCAATGAGCAGACCTTCAGCCTGAAGACGTTTGGCGGTTAGCCGTTAACGCCCCAGCCGCCGCCGGAACTCGCCATAGCCAAAGTCCGACACCTGCTCCACGCGCCCGTCTTCCCAGCGGATGACGAGATTGGCGAGCGGCGTTCCGTTAAAGGTGTTGGTCTTGACGAAGCTGTAATGCATCTGATCGGTGAAGATGATCGCGTCGCCCGGTTCCAGAGGCTTATCGAAGGAATAGTCCCCGATCACATCGCCCGTCATGCAGGTCTTGCCGCCAAACCGGTACGTGTGCGCAAGCTCGCCCGGCTGCCCTGCGCCGATGACATCGGGCCGGTAGGGGACTTCCAGAACATCCGGCATATGCGTCGAGGCAGACGCGTCGAGGATCGCCAGATCCATCTCGTTCCAGTGCAGCGCCAGAACGGTCGAATGCAGCTCGCCGGTATTGACCACCAGGCCCGCGCCCGGCTCCAGGACCACCTCAATGCCAAACCGCGCCTTGAACTTGTTGATGGCCCCGACCAACGCATCGACATCATAGCCCGGCTTGTTGAGGAAATGCCCGCCGCCGAAATTCACCGCCTTCACCTGTTCCAGATAAGGCGCGAAATGCTCCGACACGTATTCGATGAGGCCAACCGAGCCCTCCGCCATGCTCTCGCACAGCGCATGCACATGGAAAATATCCACGCCCGACCAGTTCACCTGCACCAGCTTTGACGGTACCTCGCCAAACCGGCTCGTCGGCGCGGTGGGATTATACAAATCCCCGCCCAGCGTCGCATTGGAATAGCCGGGGTTCACCCGCAGGCCGACATGGCATCCCGCATCGCGCGCAATGTCGCCAAACCGGCCCAGCTGCTCGGCCGAATTGAAATAGATGTGCTGTGCCACCTTCGTCAGACGGCGGACTTCATCTTCGGTGTAGGCGGGCGAATAGACATGCACTTCCTTGCCAAACTCCTCGGCGCCCATGATCGCTTCCTGCTCGCCGCTGGCCGTCGTGCCATCGAGATAATCGCGCATCAGGGGGAAGGCCGCCGGCATGGCGAAGGCCTTGGTCGCGAGCAACACCTTGCAACCGGCCTCCGCGCGCACACGCTGGGCCGTCTCCAGATTTTTCCGCAGGCGGGCAATATCGAGAACGAAGCAGGGGGTTTGAATCTCAGGTGTCATTCGTTTTTTCGCGCTTCATGAAATTGAGGAAGGTGAAAACCCAGGTCAGCAGAAATACCGATGCGAACTTGGCCAGAAAATCCGGCGCCGCCGCGATCATCTGGCCGATCGGTTCAAGCTCGTCTCCGATCACTATCCGGACCACAAGGATCACGACCGCCGCCAGTGCCGCGAAAGCGGCCATGAAGGCCAGTGCCGCCAGGCATGACTTCAGGAGAACGGGGGCGATCCTCGCGGGCTTCAAGGTTCAGGTCTTCACCTCAAACAGCAGATCCTGATCGCCCGGCGCGACATCCACAATCGTCGTCGGCAGGCCGCGCTGGGCTACGTCGTCGAGGAAGGGCTTGGCCGGGAATTCCTCGACATTAAACACGCCGGGGCCTTTCCAGATGCCCTTGAAGAACATCGCCGCGCCCGACACTGGCGGTACGCCGGTTGTGTAGGATACTGCCTGGGCGCCAACTTCCCTGTTGGTCTCGGCATGGTCGCAGACGTTGTATAGCATCTTGGCAATCTGCTTGCCATCCTTCTTGCCACGGATGATCACGCCGATCGACGTCTTGCCTGTATAGCCCTCGGCGAGTGAGGAGGGCGGGGGCAGCAGGTCGCGCAGGAACTCCATCGGAATGATGTCCATGCCCTTATGCTTGATCGGCTCCAGGCTGATCAGGCCAATGGATTTGAACACTTCAAGGTGCTTGATGTAGGCGTCGCCAAACGTCATCCAGAAGCGGATCTGTTTCAGCCCGCGGATGTTCTTCACAAGGCTTTCTTCTTCCTCATGATAGATGAGGTAGGAGGCGCGCGGGCCGACTTCGGGATAGTCCACCATCGTCTTGATGCTGAGCGCCGGGATTTCGATCCACTCGCCATTCTTCCAGTATTTGCCGTCCTGCGTCACTTCACGCAGGTTGATCTCCGGGTTGAAGTTCGTGGCAAAGGTCTTGCCGTGGTCGCCGGCATTGCAGTCCACGATGTCGATATATTCGATCTCGTCGAACAAATGCTCCTGCGCATAGGCGCACCAGACGTTCGAGACGCCGGGGTCAAACCCGCAGCCGAGAATGGCAGTGAGGCCCGCTGCCTTGAACCGCTCCTGATAGGCCCACTGCCAGGAATATTCGAACTTCGCCACTTCGCGTGGCTCATAGTTTGCGGTGTCGAGATAGCTCACCCCTGCCTCAAGGCAGGCATCCATGATCGGCAGGTCCTGATAGGGCAGGGCCATGTTGATCACGAGGTCGGGTTTCACCTTGTTGATGAGCGCCACAGTCGCGGCCACGTCATCGGCGTCCACCTGCGCAATCTCGATGGGGCTCACGCATTCCTTCGCGACCTTTTCGCAGCTCGCAATCCGGCGCGAGGCCAGCGTGATGTGCTTGAAGGTATCGCGGTCCATCGCGCATTTCTTGGCGACGACCGAACCGGCTGCGCCGGCGCCGATGATGAGAACTCTGTCCATATCTGGGCTAACTCCCGGAAAGGGTTGAAACTATGCGCCTCCCTTAGGGCAGTTTGAACCCCGGCGCTAGAAGGGGGACTAGATGGAGCGCAGCCTGTCATGCCACAATGACACGGCTGTGACGGGGAGAGAGGGGCCATGATCGCAAACACGCCAGAGGCGCCCTATTGGGCCGTCATCTTCACCGCGATTTTCTCGGGCCGGGAAGAAGCCGAATACGCCGAAACCGCCGAAGCGATGGTCACCCTTGCCCATACCATGCCCGGCTTCCTTGGGTATGAGTCCGCGCAAGGCGAGGGCGGCCTCGAAATCACCGTCTCTTATTGGGAGAGCGAAGACGCCATCCGCGCCTGGAAGCGAAACGCCGACCACCTGGCCGCCCAGAAGCGCGGCCGCGAAGCCTTCTATTCGGCTTACACGATCCGGGTGGCGATGGTGGAAAGAGCCTACGGGTTCTGAGCCAGCTTGCGGGCGCTCAAAGGCGCGCCATGGCCTCGAAGAATTCGTCGGCGGTCATCCAGGCGCCGGCCGTCTGGCCAGGGCTGATGGATAGCGCGATGCGGCGGGACTGGTTGGCAAACTGGACACGCAGAAACTGTTCAAACGCCAGCGTCAGGCCGGCGGGTGTGCGAGGGTCATCCCCGGCGGGCCGCCAGGCGAGGACGTCCTCAAGGAACGCCTCAACAAGGTCATCCCCGGCGTCGAGGTTGCCATTAAACAGCATCGCACACGCGCGAAGGCCCGGAAGACAGTAAATGGCGCAGTCTGCGATGGTCTCAAAATGACCCTTATCCCGCCTTAGTTCTCGCCACTTTAAATTGATTTCGGTTGAAATCCCGTGTCGGGGAGCATTCATGGCTAATCCTCCCATATCGATCGCAGGCCAAATGCCTTGATCTGCGCATATTGCGCCATATTACGCCTTTTTTCGCATTCATAGTGCATGATGGTTTCCCCATACTGAGACGCTCTGGAACGGCTCAGATAGGGGCTAGTTCCCGCGTTTTGCAGTTCTGAATTGAATTTTCTGTCAGTGCGCCCTGCGGGCCACACACCTATAGAGGGTGCTTTGCGCTTTCCCCGCTCACCGGATCAGGCGTATGGTTTCCCCAAGGGCAGTTTTTAAGAGCCGCCTGATAACGACGCAGGGGCTCACTCCGGGCCTCCGCGCATAGGAAGGATACCCAGAATGACCCTTGAAAGTATTCTGATTTTTCTGCTGATCGGCGCAGTCGCCGGCTGGCTTGCCGGCCTCATCGTCAAAGGCTTCGGCTTTGGCCTCGTTGGTAACATCGTCATCGGCATCATTGGTGCCTTCATTGCCGGCTTTCTGTTTCCGGCTCTGAATGTCAGCCTCGGTTCCGGTATTGTTGCCGCGATCATTCACGCCACGATCGGGGCAGTTATCCTGCTCCTGGTCGTCAGGGTCATAAAACGCGCCTGACGCGTCTCTGAACGGACTGACTGCCTGCCCGGCAATCCGGGCGGGCAGTTCTTCCCGCACCGCCTTAACCAACAAACACTGGCGATCCCCCCAAAAACGCGCTATGCGGCGCCCTTTCTTTTGCGGGGCCGCGCCCATGACGATCCGCCACTTCCTCGACATCTGGCCGCTTGAGAGCGCAGAGCTTCGTGCGATCCTCGATCAGGCACACGCCATGAAGAAGGCCCGTGCCGGCTGGCCGAAGGGCAAGATTGATGCGGGCGCGCCGCTCGATGGCCACACGCTGGCGATGATTTTCGAGAAATCCTCCACGCGCACCCGCTTCTCCTTCGACATGGCAATGCGCCAGCTCGGCGGCTCGTCGATCACGGCGACATCCAACGACATGCAGCTTGGCCGCGGTGAAACCGTGGAAGATACCGCCAAGGTGCTCTCGCGCTTTGTCGATGCCGTGATGATCCGCGCCAATGACCATGCCGATGTCGAGGCATTTGCCGACGCCGCCAGCGTCCCGGTCATCAACGGCCTCACGGACCGCTCCCACCCCTGCCAGATCATGGCAGACCTGATGACGCTGGAAGAACACGGCCTGACGCTCCGGGGCGCGCGCCTTGCCTGGGTTGGCGATGGCAATAATGTCTGCGCCAGCTTCATCCATGCCGCGCCCAAATTCGGCTTCTCGCTGGCGGTCGGCACACCCAAACGCTTTGCTCCGGATGAGGACGATCTGGAAATCGCCGCCGAGCTTCAGGGCCGGATCGACCTTTATGAGACCGCCGAGGAAGCCGTCGCCGGCGCCGATGTCGTCATCGCGGACACCTTTGTGTCGATGGGCGACGTGGACGCCGAACGCCGCCTCGAAATCCTCGACCCCTACGCGGTCACCGAGGAGCTGATGGAACTGGCCGCTGGCGGGGCAAAATTCCTGCACTGCCTCCCGGCTCACCGGGGCGAGGAAGTCGATGCCGAAGTGATCGACGGTCCGGCCAGCCTCGTCTTCGACGAAGCGGAAAACCGCCTCCACGCCCAGAAAGCCATCCTGCGCTGGTGTCTCGGTAAATAAATTTGGGACGTAAGCCCGGCCATCACTTTCCCGCGCGCCCCGCTTGGCGGGCAGGGGCACGCGCCTTAGGGTTCTCTCATGGCTGACACATTCCACCCGCCCGCAAAATTCTCCCACCCGGACGTCACCGCCAAGGGTGAGACCCGCGCCAGCGTCGGCTGGAGCGGCCTCAAGACCCTGTGGCTGAACACCGGCACGCTCTGCAATATCGAATGCGCCAACTGCTATATCGAGAGCAGCCCGAAGAATGACCGGCTGGTCTATCTCACCCTCGCAGACGTGTTGCCCTTCCTGGATGAGCTGACCGAGCAGGCCGAAATCGGCATTACGGGCGGCGAGCCCTTCATGTGCCCGGACATTCTCGCCATCATGGGCGCGGCGCTGGTGCGGGGTCACAGCCTGCTCGTGCTGACCAATGCCATGCGCCCGATGATGCGCCCGCGCGTTCAGGCCGGTCTCAAGGATCTGGCCGCCCGCTATGGCGCCCGCATGACGCTGCGGGTCTCCCTCGATTCCCATGATGCGGCCTTGAACGATGCCGAGCGCGGCGAGGGCGCCTTTGCCGAGGCGTGTACCGGGCTTGCCTGGCTGGCGCAGGCCGGCATTCCGGTGGCAATCGCCGGCCGCCAATCCCTGCACGAAAGCGAGGACGCCGCCCGCGAAGGCTACCGCGCCCTCATCGCCAGCCTCGGCCTCACCCTGAACGCCGATGACGCCAAACAGCTCGTCCTCTTTCCCGAGATGATCGCCCGCGATGATCCCCCGGAAATCACCACCGCCTGCTGGGGCATTCTGAACAAGGCGCCTGACTCCATCATGTGCTCCAGCCAGCGCATGGTCGTGCGCCGCAAGGGCGCCTCTGCCCCGCGCGTGCTGGCCTGCACGCTGCTGGTCGACGACCCCGCCTTCGACCTGGGCAACACCCTGGCCGAAGCCACCGCCGCGCCCGTCAAGCTCAACCACCCCTGGTGCGCCAGCTTCTGCGTCCTGGGCGGGGCGAGCTGTTCGGCCTGAGGATACCGGCAAAGCTGAGGCAAATCATGCCATTGCGGCCTCCCCCTTGTCCTTCGGCACCCTCGCTGCCACATGGGGCGCCTTGAGCTTCGCTCAGCCCGCTCCCACGCCCCCTGAAAGCCCGTAAGGGACATGCCCATGACCAAGCCCCCATTCCAGACCACCGATTTCACCGCCAGTTTCCAGATTCAGGACCGGCCGATCCGCGGCCGTGTCGTGCGTATGGGCGAAGAGAGCATCACGCCCATTCTGGCCCGGCACGATTATCCGGAAAACCTCGCCCGTATCCTGGGCGAGGCTGTCGCGCTGGCCGCGCTCGTCGGCTCGTCGCTGAAGTTTGAAGGCCGCATCCTCGTTCAGGCAGAAGGGGATGGCCCGGTGCGCATGCTGGTGGGCGAATACACCACCAGCGGCGGCGTGCGTGGCTATGCCCGCTATGATGAAGCCGGCTGGGCCAATATCGAGCGCCTCAACAAGGGCAAGCCGCCCCACATGCCCCAGCTGTTTGGCCCTTCCGGCCGGCTGGGCCTGATCATGGTGCACGATAACCCCGACATTCAGCCCTATCAGGGCATCGTGCCGCTCAACAAAGGCACGCTCGCCCAGTGCGCCGAGGATTACTACGCCATGTCCGAGCAGGTGCCCTCGCGCATCCGCCTCTGTGTTGAGCCAACCGGCAACGGAGAATGGACCTGTGGCGGGATGATGATCCAGCGCATCGCCGGGGATGAAAAGCGCGGCGACACCACCGAAGCCTGGCGCGAGGCCGAAGCCCTCTTCGGCACGCTGACGCAAGGCGAGCTGATCGACCCGGAGCTGCCGGTTACCGATCTGCTCTTCCGCCTGTTCCATGAACAGGGGGTGCGCCTGGAAGAAAGCCGCATCGTGGACGACCGTTGCACCTGCAATGAGGAACGCCTCCTGCAAACCCTGCGCGGGATGCCCGACGAGTCCCTGCGCGATCTGGTCGAGCCCGATGGCACCCTTGCCATCGATTGCCAGTTTTGCGGCCGCCACTATACGCTCCCCATCGAGAGCGTGACCGGCCCGGTCAACTGACACACAAGCTCTAAATAAAACGGGCGCGGGATGGTCAAACCGTCCCGCGCCCGTTGTCATTTTGTGTCCAGAACTGTCTGGAAGTGTCCTGATCTGTCCCGGTTTGTCCGGCCTGTGTCCGGTCAGTGTCCGGCTCGCGACCCTAGACGGTGCGCTTGGCGCGGTCCTTGGCGTTGGTTGCTTCGATGGCCTCGCGGGCCGCGACCCACTGCTCATCGCCCCAGGCCGTCAGCATGCTGAAATTGCCGCCCGAAGCGTTGTACATCGCGCCATCAATGGCAATCGTCTGGCCATTCACATATTCGGCCCCCGGCGCCATCAGGAAGGTGGCGAGGTTGACCAGCTCATGCATCTCGCCGACGCGGCCCATCGGATTGGTCACGCCGCGGTCCATCCGCTCGGCGCCCTCTGCGTCCGGCGACAGGCGCTTGGACATGCCTTCGGTCGGGAAAGGCCCCGGCGCAATCGCATTGAAGCGCAGGCCATGACGGCCCCACTCGATGGCGAGGGACTGGGTCATCACATTGACGCCCGCTTTCGACATGGCAGAGGGCACCACAAACGGCCCGCCATTCCACACCCAGGTCGTCAGGATCGAGCAGACATTGCCGCGCCGCTTTTCCGCAATCCAGCGCTTGCCGATGTCGTGCGTCATGTAGAACGTGCCGCGGAACACGATGTTGGAAATCGCGTCAAAGCCCCGGATCGTCAGGTCTTCCGTGCGCGAAATGAAGTTACCGGCCGCGTTGTTGATCAGGCCCGTCAGCGGGCCATGCTTCGACCAGATAGTATCGTTCATCTCGGTGATCGCTTCGGCCACGCGGATGTCGCAGGCATGGGGCACAACCTTGCCGCCATGCTTGGCCATCAGTTCCTTGGCGGTCTCTTCCAGCACGCCGCCCCGGCGGCCGCAGATGTGCACCTCGGCGCCCAGTTTCAGAAAGCCCTCGGCCATTTCCTTGCCCAGGCCCGTGCCGCCGCCGGTCACCAGAATCCGCTCATCCTTCATCAGGCCGTCGCGGAACATCAGTTTCGATATGTCCATTTTGCTTTCCTCCCTTGTGTCCTTAACAACTGTATAGGCGCCCTGATGCCCCCGCCAGCGGCGACGTCGCGGAAGCCGCCCGTCACTTACGCCAAGGCAGGCTCGCCAGCCGCCAGAGTGTCCAGACAGGTAATACGATCACCGCGCCGGCCAAGGCGGGCTGCCAGAAATTCGCGATGGCCCAGCCAAGCGCCGCAAACGCCTGGCGCAGCATCGCGCGCAGCGCTTCGACAAAGTTGAAGCTGGGCTCGCTGGCGTCAAAATTCGCCGCCATCAGGAAAAAGCCGACCACAATGCACAGCGCCAGCAGCTTCAGGCTGCCCCACAGGCCAATGCCGAACAGGCGTTTCAGCAGCGGCCTTTTGGCCGGAGCGGGGGGGCCGGCTTCGGGCAGGGGCGCAGGGCCGGGCGCGGGTTGAGGCGCCGGTTTGGGCGCCGGGCCAGCTGGCGGGCCAGGCTGCGGATCGGGGCGAGGGGCGTCAGGCGTGTCGGTCATGCAGACATCCTAATCCCCCCGCCCGTTTCCCGATAGGGCCGGGCCGTCAGAGACGGCCTTACTCGGCCGCCACCTTCTGCACGAATGTGCGGTGCGGATACGGAATGGAAATGCCTTCCCGGTCGAAGGCGGCCTTCACCTTGTGGGTAATGTCGAGGCGTACCGGCCAGTATTCATCCGACGCCACCCAGCTGCGCGAGGCGATATCCACCGAACTGTCGCCCAGATTGACCACCCGGACGAATGGCTCCGGGTCTCTCAGGATGCGGGGGTCTTCGTCGATCACGGCGCGGATGATGGCGATCGCCTTGTCCATGTCGTCATTGTAATCGATGCCGAAGGTCACATCCACGCGCCGCTGGTCAAAGCCGGAATAGTTCTTGATCACATCATCGATGGCCTGGCTGTTGGGTATGATCACCTTGATATTGTCCGGGGTCGCCAGAATGGTCTGGAAGAGGGAAATATCCTTCACCGTGCCGGCGACATCGGCTGCCTCGATATAGTCACCCAGCTTGTAGGGCCTGAACACCATGATCATCACGCCCGAGGCAATGTTGCCCAGCGCGCCCTGCATCGAAAGACCAATCGCCAGCGTCAGCGCGCCCAGCACCGCCACAAAGCTCGTCGCCTGCACGCCAAACACCTGAAGTGTCGCGATCGCAACCGCCGCAATAATCGCCCACTGAACCAGAGACGCAAAGAAGTTCGACAGCGTCACATCAATCTGCGGGTTACGGCTTGCCTGCTTGCGCACCAACCCGCTCAGCCAGCCGGCAATTCGCAGCCCGACAATCACCAGAACCAGGGCGCCGATCGCCCTCAATCCGAAGGGCAAAAGATAGGGGCCTAAAGTCTCCCAGATGGCCTGGGGGTTCATTGTCTCGTCCATGTCAGTCTCCTTTTGAGGTGAGCCTGCTGTCGTTGGTCAGCATACGGCATTTATGTGTGGCTGCGATCCTTTCCTTGTTGTTGCAGCATTGAATGTATTCAGCCGCTGGTATCGCGGCTCGGGGGTGGGGGAAGGTCTTTGGGCGCTTCGGCGCCGGCCTTTTCCGGCTTTTCCATCCGGTATTCGGTCGTCGTCGGGAAAGGGATCGTGATCCCCGAACTGTCGAAGTTCTGCTTGATGCTCTTTATCAGATCGGCGCGCACCTGGATCATGTCCAGGGTGGGCACCCAGGCGCGCAGGCGCAGCGTCACCGCCCAGTCGTCCAGCGACTGAACCCCCGCCCAGATCGGCATATAGCTGATGATCTTGGGGTGGGATTCGGCCGCATGGTTGAGAACTTCCAGTGCCTTGTCGATATCGTCGCCATAGGAAATGCCATACAGCATATCCAGCCGCCGGTAGGGCTGGATCGTATGGTTGATGAGGGGAGAGCCCCACACCTTGTCATTGGTCAGCGAGACAATCTTGTTATCGATCTGCTTCATCGTCGTGGTGAAGGGGGTGATGTTGGTCACCTCGCCTTCAAGATCGGCCAGCGTCACATAATCCCCGATCCGGAACGGCCGGAAAATCGCCAGCATCACGCCCGCCGCCACCGCTTTCAGCGTATCCTGCAGCGCCAGGCCGATGGCGAGGCCGGCTGCGCCCAGCACCGCCGCCAGCGAAGCGGCCGGAAAGCCCAGCTGGATCAGCGCCGTCACGATGGCGATGGCAAAGATCACATATTTGATCAGCGAGGCGGAGAACGCGATCAGCGTATCATCGGCGCCGGCGTGGGCATGGGCTTTCTCGCCAAACTTCCTCAGCGAGCGGGCAATCATGTTGGCGCCCATCAGCGCAAAGAAGAGGATCGCAACCGCCGCCAGTGCGCCGGGCCCGCGTGAATCCACCAGCGTTTCCCAGTCATATCCTGCCAGGCCAAGGGGCAGCGGCGAGAACAGGATCAGCGCAAACACCCGCGCCACGGAGGCTGTCAGATCCCAGGCCGAGCCATCGAAATCCTTGTCCTTGGGCGTTGCCAGTTTGCCGATGAAGCGGATGATATGCTTCACGCCCGTCGCCAGCAGCCAGATCAGCAATACCGAGGCTAGCACCAGGCTCCACTGTACCACATGCGGCCAGGCAGTCGCCGCCCAGGCCGGCCAGGTGGAGGTATCAATATTCAGCAGCGCCAACAGGCGCGAAGTCTCGCTCGGTATGCTCATGCCGCCCGTTTACCTGCCTTTGCGCCCCGCGTCAGCCTCAGGGTCAGCAGAAGAATAAGACAGCCAGCGGTAAAATGCCCGATCAGGTGCATGCCCGTCTCCAGCCAGTTGTGAAACGCGATGCCCAGCAGGCCCCACCCGGCGGCAACGAAATACCAGAGGCTGCCACTGATGCGGCTGGCAAAGATCCAGGCCAGCAGCGCTGCGGTGAGGATGGTTGACCAGAACATCGGCCAGGGGAAATCGGTTGGCTCCAGCCAGGTCAGGCTGCGCACGGTCAGGGGGATCGAGATCGCCGCCGCCACCGAAATCCACCCCGCCAGCAGGCCGCTGGCCGCGTCGCCCAGATAAACGCTCAGGCTGCGGGTGCCCCGCAACGCCTCTGCCTCGCGCGCCGCCCACCAGGCGCAGACAAGGATCGGTGCCAGCAACACAAAGTCCAGCGGCTGCGACCCGATCAGCTGCGCGCTCAGCATCCAGATGATGTTGCCCGCCCCGGCCAGCACCAGCGGCAGGCCCAGCGGCGCAGGCCATTGGTCTGGCCGCCACAGCCCGGCTACGCCCAGCGCGGTATAGGCGGCAAAGATCACGCCCCAGATCGAGAAGAAGGCCGGCAAGGGCTGCTCGGGCGCGGCGCTCCCCGCGGTTGCATCGCCAATGGGCGTGCCGATGCCAAAGGCAGGCGCCAGCGCCCCGGCCAGCGGCTGGGCGACGCCCAGCAGGAAAATCAGGAGCGGAAAAAGCCGATTATTCATAGGGGTAAAGGCCTGTCATGCTGCCAGACCATATAGCCCCGCAGGCGGCCGCGTCCACCTGTCTCAACGGCAGGCGGCGCCCTCATCTTCGCAGAGCGCCATCACCGACGTCATCCAGCCCGCATAGCCCTGAAGGTTGATATAGCGGCCATTATACTCGCCCTCGCAGAAATGCCCGGTCGTCCGGTTCTGTTCGACTACGGAGAGAATGCCCACCACGGTCTTGCTGCCATCGGCCTCGGTCACATAGAGCGGCCCGCCGCTGTCTCCGATACACGGCCCCGCGCCATTCTCGCTGGTCACGGTGATCGCCGCAGGCCCCGCGCTCAGGATCTTCAGGCGCGTCGTCAGCAGCTCGTTGGACAGCTCCCCGTCAAACCGGGTCAGCCCCCAGCCGGCCATTTCCGCTACCGGGTAGTTCGCCGGTGCCAGCGCCTGGGCCGTTGCGCCAAACCGCGCCACCGGCACATTGGCAAAGCCTGCCACCTGTTCCTCGCTCAGGCGCACCAGCGCAATGTCATTGGCATAGCCATTGTCCGTCCCCTGATAGCCGGCATGGCACACGGCATAGTCTGCCGAGGCGCGCTTGGCTTCCGGGCTGCGCAGATTGGCCGCTTCGCCGATCACGCGGATCTCGTCAAACGGCTCGTCAATGCAATGGGCGGCGGTCACAAACCAGTTGCGCGCCACGCGCACGGCCCCGCAATGCCCGCTCGCCACCACGCCCGTCGGCTCGGCCCGGCGCGGCTCGATCTTCACGATGCCGGGAAAGGCGCTGAGGCTGGCGGCCAGCGCATTGACCGCTTCGGTGCCCATCACCGGTTCTTCCAGCTCGGTTGCTCCGGCGGCCTTCGCCACGGTCGGGGTGGCCGGCGCGCCGCTTGGCAGGATGCACCGGCTGGCATTGACGATGCCAAGGGATGTCGCCAGCGCCGCGTCAGGGGGCAAGGCTGCGGTGTCCGCCGCCGGGGCAGGGGCGCTCTCGTCTTCCGGCATGGCCGTCGCGCCCGCAGCAGGCGTTTCCAGCGGGGCGGCGGGCGCTGGCGCTGCCACGGCTGTTTCTGCGGCGATCCGCGTGGTTTCGGCGCGCTCGGCTTCGATTTCTTCCGGCGTCGGTTGCAGGTCGGCCTCGGTATAACCGCCTACCGCATCACCGGCGGCGCTGCCTTTAGGTTCTGCCGAAAGCTCCGGCTCAACCGGGTTCAGCCCCGGCAGCCGCACCTGATCGCAGGCGGCAAGAATGAGGGCTAGGCCGGTCAAGGCCGCAAGATGGGTGCGTCGCATTCCAATGGTCCCCTTCTGAAAGCATCGCGCGCACTCATAAAGGGGCTGGCAGGCGGCGGGGTCAACCGCCCCCGCACCGCCGGGCGGTTCCGCGCTCAAAACTGCCGCGCCGGGGTTGCCCGTTGCGCGCGCCTGCCTACACTCCGCGCCAGCCTAGGAGATCCCGCTCATGCCCACCTTTCGTGCAGCCCTCGCGGCGCTGGTCCTGTCGATCCCTCTCGCCCTTCCGGCAACGGCCCAGGAAGGGGGAAATACCGAAGAGGTCCAGCGCGCCCTCGCTGCGGGCTGGAAAGCCACCTTCACCTGTTCCGGCCTCTTCGTAGCGGGGCAAACCCTGCAGGAGCTCGACCAGAACGAGCTGGCGGGCATTTATCCTGACTATGTCCGCGATTACGACCAGCTTCCGCCGGCCACGGTCAATCAGGCCCGCAAGATCGTCTCGGTCGATTATTCCCCGCTGATGCCCCCGCGCATGGCGGCTTACCGCCCCGGCTATGGCTGCACCCAGCTGCCCATCGGCGCGACCGAAAAAGCCATCGACTTTCTGCCGCGCTTTGCCGCCTGGCCGGAATTCAAGGGTCAGGACCGGGGCAGCGCCATCGGCTCCAACGTCAAGGTCGAGCTGCGCCTGGAGGAAGCCCAGCGCCTCGAAATGCCCGTCGCCTCCGCCTTCGATGAAATGACCTATGGCTCGGGCACCCGCACCAGCTCGGTCGTCATCGTCCGCGATGGCCAGGTTGTGGCCGAGCGGTATGCGCGCGGCGTCGAGCATGAAACGCCCCAGCGCACCTGGTCTGTAGCAAAATCCATCAGCGCCACGATCATCGGCGCCGCCCGCCGCCAGGGGCTGATCGACATTGACTATCCGGCGGTCATTTCCGCCTGGAACAAGGGCGCCGATCCGCGCCGCGAAATCACGATCCGCAACCTGCTGCACATGGCCAGCGGCCTCGACAGCGGCGAAAGCGGCTCGCGCACTGACCGGCTTTACTTTGGCGGCGGCCGCGTCGTCGATCAGGCCGCCGGAAATGTGCTGGAGGCCGAGCCCGGCTCCCGCTTCAAATACGCCAACAATGATACCGTCATCGCCATGCGGGCCTTGCGCGAAGCAATGGCCGACGATGCCCTTTATCACCGCTTCCCGTATGAGGCGGTGCTCCACAAGATCGGCGCCGTGCGCACCACGCTTGAGATCGACTGGAACGGCGACTTCATCTCCTCCAGCCAGGTCTGGGCCACCGGCCGGGATCTCGCCCGTATCGGCCAGCTCTATCTTCAGGACGGCATGTGGGGCACCGAACGCCTCCTGCCGGAAGACTGGGTGGAATTCGTCCGCACCCCGGCGCCCGCCCAGCCCGCAGATGCCCTGACGCAGGGCGCAGGCTATGGCGCGCAATTCTGGCTGATGAACAATGTCGCCGGCGTGCCGCCCGGCACGTTCTACGCGGCGGGTAATCGCGGGCAGTACATTGTCATCATGCCCACGCTGAACACGGTCGTCGTCCGCCAGGGCTTCGACACGATCGGCGGCGCCCGTTTCGACATTGACCGCTTCGTGCTGGATGTGTCCCGCGCCATCCAGGCCGCGGACCAGGACCGCGCTTCAGGCGATCTTGATCTGCGCCGCGCCGCTGAAGCGGAAAACGTCCGCTAGGCGGCGCCGCGCTCCGCCGTCTGACGATACCGGAATCCGGCGGCCGCTGATGGATGTCAGCGGCCGTCTGTCTTTGCGGGCGCGGGTGTATGCGTCACGGCAATCCCCAGCAGCTCCGCGAGTGCGCCGGGCGTCTGCGCGCTCATCCCGCCCGAATCGAGCCCGGTATCCTTGAACAGGCCGGGCTCGGGCGCTGCGCTCACTTCAAGGGTGCCGCCCCCGGTCAGGAACTGCGACAGCTTCCCCGCCCAGGCGGTGGCTTGGGGAAAGTCCTCGGTCATCGAGGCGCTGCCCATCATCACCAGGCCAGAGGCAAACATCCGCACGGTTTCGGGCGTGGCATTGGCAAAGTTTGCCGCCATCGGATCATCAATCGCGCCGGATTTGGCAATCTCGATGGTCAGCGCCGCCAGCGTATTCAGCCCGCCCATATCCGTCAGCCGGGTCGCGGCGTTTTTCAGCACCAGATGGTCTTCCAGCAGATCATCAATGTCCTTGGCGTCAAAGCTCTGCCCATCTTCCCCGAACATCGGCGCCAGCGCCGCATAGGAGGGCAGGGTCGCGTCGACCTTGGTGCTTCCGGCGAACAGGCCATCGGCCGTGCCGGTATTCTCCAGCTGCGCCGCGCCCGTTTCCGGGTTCCAGCGGAAGGTGAATGCGCCGTCCCCGGACAGCTTGTTGAGCCCCACCTTGTCCAGCATCGCGGCAATCTCCACCAGCGATGGCCCCTCGCTCGATTTTTGTGCCGCCTCCGGATCAATCGCAATGGCAAATTCCAGAAACGCGCCCATATCCATCGACACGTCTTCATGGCTGACCTGGATTTCCTCAGGCAGGAACCAGCTGAACTTGGTGGCGGTGAACGCCATCCTGCCGATCTCCATCACCGGCTTCCCACTCAGCGAGATTGATGTGTCTTCCAGCGTGTAGCTGCCAAGGTTCCACAGATCCCGCTCTGAAAAGGGCGGCATCTCGCCTCTCTCGCCCCATTCCAGCAGTTTCGAGAAATCCGCGCCCGTCCACGATCCAAATCCGCTGCTGCCAGACATCGCCAGCCCTTCGGGGATCACTTCGCCGGTCTCCGAAATGCCGGGCTCGAATATCCCTTCAAAGGTCACGCCCGTCTGGATCGCCCCGCCGATCTTGCCGCGATCATATCCATAGACCAGCTGGCGCGGATACTTCGACACCGCCGATCCCGACACTGCCGTGTCGCTCACGGTCTGCGTGTTCACCACATCCTGGAAGAACGCCGTGTCGAGCGACACACTGCGCGCAAAAGTCGACACAAGCCGCAGCGCCGCCACGCCGTCATCTTCGCCCTCCACGGCTTCATGCGTCCACGGGTGCAGCGTCAGCCCGCCCAGCACCAGCGTGCCCACCTCCATGGCCGAGGTCTCCGTCATTGCCGCCTGCGGATCGTCCAGCGCCGTGTTCACAGCATCGTTCACCGCCCCGGCATAATCGGTCAGGTCGAGCGATACGCCCTTCAGCTCGATCCGGTCAAAAATGCGCACCGTGTCCCCCAGCCGCTCGCCGCGCAGCCGCGCTGACAGGGCAGCTGTATCCAGGTTCCAGATCAGCGCTTCATCGGCGATGAGAAGGGGCCCGCCTTGCGCGCCCGGCAGGGTCAGCGTCACGCCGTCCAGCCGCTGTGCCCCGCTGGCGCGGTCAATGCCGTTGCCGGTAAAGGTCAGCGCCGCCGCGTCGCCAAACAGGGCTTGCAGCTGCGCAGGGTCAAAGCTCTGGGCGCCGCCGCGCGCGGCCGGCCGGGCCAGCGCCTGCGCAAACAGCGTCTCCACATCTCCCGCGCCCGCAACCGCCTCAGGGCGCGGCGCTTCAGACAGCGAGGGAAGCACAGGGGCCGCAGACAGCAGCGCGGACAGGGCAAACACCCTCAGGCCGGACATCAAATTCACTTCATTCTCCCAGGGGCTGTTTCAGGCGTTCAAGCCGCAAAAAACACGCCCCGCAAGGCCAGAATAAGGCAAGCGCTCACGGCGCTCCGTAGCCGGACTCTGGCGCCGCTTTCAGGTTTGACACCTTGCGCGTCTCATTCTGGCTGAACGGCTTCATCATCGCCGTGCCCGATACCTTCAGCGCAAACGTATCCACATGGCTGCGCCCGTCCGGCGCCGCTTTGCACGCCACCTTCATGCTGAACGCGTCCACCTTCGCCACCATCGCCGGCTTGAACGCCTTGGGCGCGGTCAGCTCATAGGAGAGCACATTGCCCGTCGTCTTATCCAGCGTCGCCGTGCCGGTCAGGTACTTCACAATGTCGCGCATCTCTTTTTCTTCGCCGGGCAGGGGCACGAAACTATAGGTCGCCGCGCGCGCCGTTTCCGAAATGCGTTTGGCGTCTTTGGGAATGCTGTCGGTAAAGCTGTTGCACCAGATGTCGCCCTTGGTTTCCTCTTTCAAGCGCTCGACTCGCTTGGCGGCGTCGCCCTCAAAGCTCGCCGGCGTCACCGCCACCACCCGCTCGCCCTCGGGCCGGGTCTGATCCACCTGAAACGTGAAGGGCTGTTCGCCATCATCAAACGCCATATCAAAAAGATAGGCGGGCCCCTCTTCAGAAACCGCCCGCGCCTTCTCCAGCAGCGCGTCTGCGCCTGCGGGCAGGGCGAGGCCCATCAGCAAAAGTCCGGTCAGAAGAGGGCGGCGGCGCATCGGCTCGCTCCTTGAAGTTGCAGCTTGCCGTCAACTTCATCCGTTCCGCAGCAAAATGAAAGAGCCAGACGCTCTGGCTTGCCCTAGTTTAATCTCTGCCATGCCCGATACCGCTCCGCCCCCGTTTCAGCTGCCGCCCGCCTTCGCGGCGTGGTTTGCCAGGCGCGGCTGGTCGCCCCGTCCGCACCAGCTTGCCCTGGCTGAAACCTCCCTCTCCGGGGGCAGCGCGCTCCTCATCGCCCCGACAGGCGGGGGCAAGACGCTCGCCGGCTTCCTCGGCAGCCTGATCGAGCTTGCGCAAAAGCCCCGCTCAAACTCCCATATCCCGAGCCTCCACACCCTCTACATCTCCCCCCTCAAAGCCCTCGCTGCCGACGTTCAGCGCAATGTCATGACGCCGGTGACCGAGATGGCCCTCCCCATCCGCATCGAAACCCGCACCGGCGACACCGCCACCCATGTCCGCCAGCGCCAGCGCAAGACCCCGCCGGACATCCTGCTGACGACGCCCGAACAGCTCGCCCTCCTGATCGCGTCCGACAATGCCGCAAACTTCTTCGCCGATCTCAAATGCGTCATCATCGACGAAATCCACGCCATCGCCCCGTCCAAACGCGGCGACCTGCTCTCCCTCGGCCTCGCAACGCTTGCCGAATGGTCCCCCACCTGCCGCTTCCTCGGCCTCTCCGCCACCGTACGAGACCCGGAGCAACTCGCCGGTTGGCTCGATGTGCGCAGCGCTCCTTCAACCCCTCTCCCCTCGGGGAGAGGGGCAGGGGTGAGGGGGCAGCCCAGCAGCGCATCGCCCGTGGCCACCTCTCACGCCCAACCCCTTCTCCCCGAACGGGCGAGGGGGCCAATACCCTCCGTCCACATCATTCAAACCCCGACCACCATAAACCCTGACATCGACATCCTCGTCTCCCGCCAGCGCATTCCCTGGTCCGGCCATTCAGGCCGCTTCGCCGTGCCCGAGGTCTATGAGGCCATCCGCGACGCGAAGATGACGCTCGTCTTCGTCAACACGCGCAGCCAGGCAGAGCTTCTCTTCCAGGAGCTCTGGGCCGCCAACGAAGACAACCTCCCCATCGCGCTCCATCATGGCTCGCTCGCCCGCGACCAGCGCGAGCGGGTCGAGGCCGCAATGGCTGCCGGTCTCCTCAAGGCCGTCGTCTGCACCTCCACCCTCGATCTCGGCATCGACTGGGGCGAGGTTGATCTCGTCATCCAGATGGGCGCGCCCAAAGGCGCCGCCCGCCTCATCCAGCGCATCGGCCGCTCCAACCACCGTATGGACGAAGCCAGCAAAGCCCTCCTTGTACCCACAAACCGATTCGAAGTCCTCGAATGCCGCGCCGCCCAGGCCGCCGTCGAAGCCGGAGAGATCGACGGAGACGGCCCCCGCGCCGGCGCGCTGGACATCCTCGCCCAGCACATCATGGGCCGCGCCTGCGGTGAAGGCTTCCATCTCCCCGCCCTCTACGATGAAATCCGCCGCGCCCAGCCCTACGCCGCCCTCGACTGGGAAACCTATGAACGCCTCGTCGATTTCGTCGCCACCGGCGGCTACGCCCTGAAAACCTATGACCGCTTCCACCGGATCGTGCGCCGCGCCGACGGCCTCTGGGTCGCCCGCACCCCCAGAGACAAACAGGCCCACCGCATGAATGTCGGCGCCATCGTCGAAGCGCCCATGCTGTCAGTCCGCCTCGCAAGCTTTGCGGGCGGCGCATCTCCCAATAGCGGGGGAGGGGAACAGCGCCGTGCCATAAGAGCAGGCAGAAAACTCGGCGAAATGGAAGAATACTTCCTCAGCCTCCTCACGCCCGGCGACACCTTCCTCTTCGCCGGCGAAATCCTCCGCCTGCTCACAATCGACGGTATGGACGCCCTCGTCACCCGCGCCCAGTCAGACAGCCCCGCCATCCCCACCTATAATGGCGGAAAATTTCCCCTCAGCACGTTCCTCGCAGACCGTGTCCGCCACATGATCCACAATCCCGAAGAATGGAAACACCTGCCAGACCCCGTGCGCGAATGGTTCGAAATCCAGGAGCTGCGTTCGGCCATTCCGCCGCCCGATCACCTCCTCGTCGAAACCTTCCCGCGCGCAGACCGTCATTACCTCGTCTCCTATCCCTTCGAGGGCCGCCTCGCTCACCAGACCCTCGGCATGCTCGTCACCCGCCGCCTCGAGCGGGCAGGGGCAAAGCCGGTCGGTTTCGTCGCCAGTGAATACGCGATGGCCGTCTGGGGTATGGAAGACATGCGCGGCCTCGATATGGCAGAGATTTTCCATCCCGAGATGCTGGGCGACGACCTTGAAGAATGGCTCGACGAAAGCGCCCTGATGAAGCGCACCTTTGCCCACTGCGCCCTCATCTCCGGCCTCATCCACCGGAATATGCCGGGCACGGAGAAAAACTCCCGTCAGGTCACCTTCTCGACAGACCTCATCTTCGATGTCCTGCGCAGCCACGAGCCCGGCCACATCCTCCTCCAGGCCACCCGCGCCGACGCCGCCACCGGCCTCCTCGATGTCCGCCGCCTCTCAGACATGCTCGCCCGCATCCACGGCCACATCGTCCACAAGCCGCTCGCCAAGATCAGCCCCTTCGCCGTCCCCGTCATGCTCGAGGTTGGCCGCGAACCTGTCTTCGGCGCATCCGCCATGGAAGCCATCCTCCGCGAAGCCGAAGAAGACCTCGTCCGCGACGCGATGGGCTAGGCGCGCGCCGCTTGCGTGCCTAGCCACCGCGCACCGATGCAGTCGAACACGCGCGCCACAATCTGCTTCCAGAAATCCAGACGCCGCTCGGAAACTTCCGCCAGCGCGAAACACGCGCCCAGCGTCACCGCGGCCAGCAACGTGGCATGAGCCGCATTGGTGCCGTCATAGCCCGGCAGGCCATGCAGGAAGGTCAGTATGGGATAATGGAAAAGGTAGATCGAGAAGGTGGCGCCCGCACACCAGCGGATAACCGATTCCGCCCGCGGTCCGATCCAGCCGGCACCCTTTGCCAGGCAGTGGACGCCCAGAAAATGCGCGGCCATCAGGTTGGCGATCACGAAATTCCAGAGGAACTCATCGGAAAATCCGAGGACGGATATGGGTGCCTGTTCCCCCAGCAGGAACCAGGTCTGTACCAGAAGCCGATCCGGCATCTGCAAAGCCAGCGCGAGCGCGTAGAAGCCCCAGGGCGCCAGCGCCAGAACCCATGCAGACAGCCGCGAAATACCGTCGCCCAGCCCGCGCGCCATGGCTTGCTGAAGCAGCACGCCAAGCCCCCAGCAGGGCGCCAGCAGCAGGATCGCCGGGCCGGCGACCAGAGCCATCAGTCCCAGGAGACCCCAGCGAACGATCCCGCGGCAGAACACCGCCACGCCAAACCCGGCATAATACCAGGCTTCATAGGCGACCGACCAGAACGGCCCGTTCGTGCCCACGCGCATGTAGTCGTTCCAGACATGCGTCGTGAACGTCACGGCCCGCAGGTATTGCTCCCCCATCTCGGCGCCATTGTACCACCAGCCCTCATAAGCGTGCGGGAGGAAGGCCGTGCCTGCCTGGTCCAGCAGGAAGGTAACGATCAGGGCAGGGAGGATCACCGAATAGAGCCGCGCCATCCGCGCCTGCGCATAGGCCGCCGCGCCGCGCGCGCGCGAAAAGGTCGTATGGGCAATCACAAAGCCGGAAAGCACAAAGAACACCACCACCGCGTCGCTGCCGAGGTTCAGCTCGCGTATCCACGCCAGGCTGCCTTGCGTGAAGCGTTCATACCCCATGTGCGAGGCCAGCACGACGAGGGCGGCCAGAAAGCGCAGCGCGTCGAGATAGAGAGAAAAGCCGCGCGTCATTCTGCCATCACCCCGCCGGAAGCTCCGCGCGCCCGCATTGCCTCGGCCGCTTCGGCAAACGGCACCATATAGGCGCTCGCCAGCGACGTATGCACCTGCGCCTCGCGCACCCCGCTTGCATCGGCCACGCCAAACACAAGCGTCTCGCGCCCTTCGGGAATATACAGTGTGCCGAACATCCAGTCCCACAGAGCGAAGATCTCGCCATAGTTGCGGTCATGATGCTCCGGTGCGCAGGAATGATGTATCTGATGCTGGGCCGGGCTGATGAATATTCGGTCTGCGGCCGGGCCGAAATCAATCCAGATATGAGAGTGCCGGAAATTGGCCCCAACCATGTTGAAGAAAACAGGCACCAGGCTCACGCCGAGTATCGTGTAAAAGTTCACGACCCCAAAGCCGGCGAAGATCAGGCCCAGCAATGGGCCAACGCAGGCCCCCCGGATGATCGCGCTGATCATGTCATAAACCGGATGTTTCCTGAAAACCGTCAGGGGCGTCAGATGTTCAGCGCTATGGTGCACCTTGTGAAAGGGCCAGAGGATCGGATGCTCATGGTGCAGCCTGTGGGTCCAGTAAACGGCAAAGTCAGAGGCGATCGTCACCAGGATCGTCATTGCAATGATCGTTGAAAGAGAAGGGGGCATCCCGGCATCTGAATGGATCAGCGGGGCGGCCAGCCCCGCAACGGTGGCGGCGATTGCGATTGTCAGGCCCTGTCCTGCTGCAATTGTCACCGGTGCAAGAAGACGGTTGGCGAAATACACCTTCACATCCACAAGCGATGACTGAGAAAAATAGATGTGCCGTGGAATGAGGAAATCAGCGAGGCCGGTCTTGCCTTCCGCGTGACCCTGCCGGCGGGCCATCACCCACGCGCCCGCGCCCAGAAGGAAAAAGGCCGCAAGCCCCGTCCAGTGCAGCCTGCTGCCCGCATCAAACGGCAACAGCCCCCACGCCCATCCGGCGAGGCGCTGCACTTCGTCCGGAATCCCTTCCGCGAGGCGCGCAATACCTTGCATGATCGTCGCCGGCCCCATCACTTTTGTACGTATATGCCGTATGCACCAGCCTAGGGTCCCAGCCTTAAGATGGCGTGAAAAGCGCGCGCTTCAGGCCCTGTTTTTTGCCCCCTGTGGAAGGCAAACCTTTCGAAATGTCCTATCCTGATACGTTCATGGCGCGAAACGCTGCTACACACGCTCGAAGCCTGTCCTTTCCAGCTCCAGGAGCCACGCCGCCATGCCCTATCGCCTTCCTCTCCTTCTCGCCCTGCTTGTTCTTGTGCCCGGCGCGGCCTCGCTCATGGCGGGCGGGCCGGTCGTAGGCGATGTGGTTGTGACGCGCACGCTGCAGGCCCTGCTGGGCGAAACGCCTGCCTGGGCCGGGCCGGTGACGGATATGGCCAAAGCGCCCTGGCTCTGGGCCAGTATGGTCCTGGCCGTTGGGCTTGCCTTCCTTTCTGCGGGCGGGCTGCGCGCGTTCAGCCCGCTCCTCGCCTATGGATTCGCCTGGGGCGCTGATCAGATATTCCGCTCACTGATCTATGTGTCCCGGCCAGATGCCGCGCTGGTCCATGTTGCCAGCGCCAGCAGCTCCAGCGGTTTGCCCTCCACCTTTGGTCTGGTTTTCGGCGCGCTGTTTGGCGTCGCTTTGTGGATGAAGAATGACAGCCTCCAGGCGCGCATCGCCCTTGCGGTTTGCTTCCTGTTGATGCTGGCAGGCGGCGCGGCGCGCATCGTCCTGGGCGGGCACTGGCTGAGCCAGATGCTGCCGTCCTTCGCGCTCGGCATTCTGCTTGCCGGTATCGCGGTGTGGGTGTTCGGCCGGATCGAGGCCTTATTCCCCGGAAAAGTGAGCTGAAAATTCTTCTGAATCAGCGGCGTAAAAAAATTTACGCCGTTCTTGTCCACCCCCTCCCGGTCCGTGCCTATACTCATCCCCATGAGCGAACTCCCTCCGCCCCCGGAAGATGAAACGAGCCCCGGCGCCCTGATCCGCCGCGCGTCCAGCCTCGCGCTCGGCCTCATCGTGCTGGCCCGCGCCGCGCTCGCAAGGTTTGACGACGCGTCCGTCCCGCGCCGTGCTGCCGGGCTTGTCCTGCGCAAGTTCATCCTGCCCGCGGAGGCCATCGTGCGCCGCGCCATCCTGGTGCTCGCCGCCACGCTGCCGCCCGTCCGCCCCGGCGCCCACGCCAAACCAAAAGGGCAGGGCAAGCCGCCCCCGCCGCCAAAATCAGGCGCCCCGCGCGCGCCCATCTTCTGCCTCACAGAGCCGCTGCCGCGCCCTGCCATCCGCGCCGCGAAGGCAGCGCCAAAAGTGGACGAAGGCCCGCGCATTTCCCTGCTGGACTGGTCCGCGCCCGCGCCAGCTCTCCCGCCGAAAATCCGTCCGAAGGCAGATGAAGCCGTCCACTGCGCCCGCCTTCTGCGCCGCCTCGCCGCGCTGGAGAACGCCTATGCCGACATCCTCGGCCAGGCCCGCCGCTATCTGCGACGCCGCGCCGCCGCCGCGCGCAGTGGCGCGCCCTCAAAAGCGCCCCTCTCTTTCAGCCGCATACCGGGCAACACCCGCCACCTGCTTCAAGAGTTCCGCTTCGTCCTCGAAGACATGAACCTCGCCGCCTCGGAAACCCTCGCCCCCGCGCCAAATTCCTCCTGAGCAACGATCGCTTCCCACTCTGTACATCCGGAAGGCACCCCGCCTCTCCGGCCACACATGCTGCGGCCCGCCTGGCGGGCTTTATTTGCCGGGGCCGAGAAGGGCGAGGGCCTCGGTCACATAAGGCTTGCAGTCTTCCGGCACGCCCAGGAAGGGCGCCTGATTGAAATAGATCCGGCGGCTGACCTGATATTCCAGCCCCTCCATGATCTGCCCTTTCACCTTCTCGGTCGGCCCCAGTTCCAGCGCGGCAAGATAGTCGCGCATCGCGCATTGCGGATAGGCTTCCGGCCAGTCGGCAACATAGAGCCCGCGCAGGAATCCTCGGCGTTGCAGTGCATCAGCCTTCTGCGTGTCCGTCACGTCTGGGCGCGCGAGCAGCTGGCCCAGCGCCTCATCGGCCTTCTCTACCGGCTTGGTCTTGAAATGGGCGGCATAGACAATCGGCGCAAATTCTTCGTCCGTCAGTTTCACTACCGGTTCGGCCGGGGGTGTCCCGGCCGGCGCCGAGGCGCAGGCGGTCATCAGCGCGGCCAGTCCTGCGGCTGCAATTGCTCTCATCATGGTGCCTCTCCCCAATGCCCGGCCCCAATGCCCGGATGTGCGGTGAAGGAAACCCTATCCCGCCCCCTGGCTCCATCCCCCGTTCCGGGGGTATGCGTCGCCCCGTTGACCGGCGCCCCGCTTCGCCCCAATCCTACCCCCATGACCGCTGCCCGCGCCCTCCCCAATGAAACGCTGCTCCACCTTGCCGGAGAGCTGCTGACGCCGACGCCCGAAGGCGCCCTCTGGTGGGCGGCGCGGCGGCTGCTTGTGGTGTCCGATCTCCACCTGGAGAAAGGCTCGAATTACGCCGCCGCTGGCCAGCTTCTCCCGCCATATGACACCGGCGCCACCCTCGCCCGCGTCGAGGCGCTGTGCGCCCGCCTGCAGCCGGAAACCATCCTCTCCCTCGGCGACAGTTTCCATGATCGTCAGTCGGAGTTTCGTCTCCCGCCGCCCTACGCAGACCGCATCCGTGCGCTCACCGCCGCCCATGACTGGGTCTGGATCGAAGGCAACCACGACCCCGATCCCCCGGCCCATCTCGGCGGGCGCGCCGCAAAGGTCCTGCGCCTTGACGGCCTCGTCTTCCGGCATGAGCCCGAAGGGGAAGCAGGCGAGATCGCGGGCCACCTTCACCCCGTCGCCAAGGTGGCCGGGCGCGGCCGCGCCGTGCGCCGGCGCTGCTTTGCGTCCGATGGCGCCCGCCTCGTGATGCCTGCCATGGGCGCCTTTGCCGGCGGCCTGAATATTCTGGATACGGCCTTTTCGTCGGTCTTCCCCGAAGGCTGCATGGCCTTCGCGATGGGGGAGGGGCGGGTATATTCCCTTCCGCGCCGCCATCTCATCCCCGATGTCCGCACGGGCGGGGCCAGCTCCGGCGGCTGGCGGCTCTAGCGCGGCGGCCTGCGTAGCCACGCCGCATGGCGCAGCGGTCCGGCATACTTTAGGGTTTCTTGAAGTACGGACGCCCGCAAACTCTCGCGCCCGCCAGCGATCGTGACCCCTAAACTCTTCACCACCCTGAAGACCTACACGCCGAAGCTCTTCGCGGCAGATGCCTTTGCCGGCGTCACCGTCGCCATGGTCGCCCTCCCGCTCAGCCTCGCCATCGCCATCGCCTCGGGCGCGGATCCCGGCATCGGCCTCATCACGGCGATCATCGGCGGCCTTCTCATCTCGCTCCTCGGCGGCAGCCGGGTACAGATCGGCGGGCCCACCGGGGCCTTCATCGTCGTGGTTTATGGCGTTATCGCCGCCCATGGCTTTGATGGCCTCGTCCTCGCCACGTTGATGGCGGGGCTTATCCTCCTCGCCGCCGGGTTCCTGAGGCTCGGAAACCTCATCCAGTTCATTCCCGAGGCCGTCGTCAACGGCTTCACCATCGGCATCGCCATCATTATCGCCACCAGCCAGATCAAGGATCTGCTCGGGCTTCAGGTTGATCATCTGCCGGCGGAATTCCTGGAAAAGCTCCCCGCCCTCTGGCAGGCAAGGGAGAGCTTCAGCCCCGCCGCCCTCGGCATTGGCCTTTCCACCATCCTCCTGATCATCCTCTTCCGCCGCCTCGCGCCCCGCTGGCCGGGCCTCATCGTTGCGGTCGGCATCACCTCGGCCACCGTCGCCTTCGCCCATCTCCCGGTCGAAACCATCGCCAGCCGTTTCGGAGACCTGCCCTCCAGCCTCCCCATGCCCACCTTCCCGGACGTGACGCTGGCCCGCCTGCAGGAACTGCTCCCCTCGGCCCTCATCATCGCCTTCCTCGCAGGCGTCGAATCGCTCCTCTCGGCGATGGTGGCAGACCGGATGACCGGCGGCCATCACCGCCCCAATGCGGAGCTCATCGCCCAGGGCGCGGCCAATCTCGGATCGGGTCTTTTCGGCGGTCTCCCGGCCACCGGCGCGATCGCGCGCACGGCAACGAACGTAAAGGCCGGCGGGCGCACGCCGGTGTCCGGAATTGTCCATGCTTTGACCCTGTTTGTCATCATGGTGTCCCTGTCTGACCTCGCCGGGCAGCTTGCCTTGCCCGCTTTGGCCGGGCTTTTGCTGCTGACGGCCTGGAATATGAGCGAGCCGGACAAGTGGCGGGACTACGCCCGTCTCCCCCTGGAAGACCGGCTGCTCCTGATCCTCACCCTCGTCCTCACAGTGGTCGCAGACCTCGCAATCGCCATCGGCGTGGGTGTTGGTCTCGGCCTCGCCCTGCGCCTGCGCCGCCGCAATATCCCCCCATCAGACTGGACACCGCCCAGCCGTTGACGATAGGCATAAATTCCTGCAATAGGAATAAATTCTATATTTTCAGACGGATGCGTGGCGATGCAGCACAAGGACATCTGGCGGGGGCTTGATCTCCTCGCCGCCCATCACGGCCTCACCGCCTCAGCCCTCGCCAAACGCGCGGGGCTCGACCCTACAAGTTTCAACCCGTCCAAACGCGAGGCCGCCGATGGCCGCCCCCGCTGGCCCAGCACAGAGAGCCTCGCCCGCGTGCTCGACGCCGTTGGCGCAGGCTTTGACGATTTCGCCGCCCTCGTCGAAGGCCGCCGGGGTGGCTCCGCCCCCCTCATCGGCTTTGCCCAGGCGGGCCAGGACGGGTTCTTTGATGATGCCGGTTTCCCCGTCGGCGCAGGCTGGGAGGAAGTCCGCTTCCCCGGCCTTGGCGCAGAGACGGTCTACGCCCTTGAAATCAGTGGCGATTCGATGGAGCCCGCTTATAGGGCCGGAGACCGCATCATCGTCGCCCCCGGCGCCGAAGTGAAACCGGGTGACCGCGTGGTTGCCAAAACTGTAGCAGGCGAAGTCATGGCCAAGGTGCTGGCCCGGAAGAATACAAGGCTGATCGAACTCGCCTCGCTCAATCCCGCTTATCCCGCCCGCGAGTTCAAACCCTCCGAAGTCGCCTGGCTCGCCCGCATCCTCTGGGCCAGCCAGTAAACCCTCCGCTCACTCCGCCTCAGCCGGAAATGCGTCCACGCAGGTTTTCAGGATCTCAATCCCGCTGCCCAGGCCGGGTACGGGAAAGCTGGCGCTCGCCTCATCGGAGGTGAGGCTAAAGGTGCCTTGCGCCCGGAACTGGTCGAGGATCGCATCCACCATCTCGTCCGGAAAGAACACGAACACCGCTTCGGGCCGGTCTGCGGCCTTGCGCAGCGCGATGGTGCCCCCGCGGCCGCTGGCATAGGCGATGCGCCCCTCGGCCCCGTCCGCCACAGCGGCAAACTGAGGCGCGGCGACAGTTATGAAATTCCGGTCGCTCATCAGCGTGATGTTCATCATCGGCGGGCCTTCGCCATACCACAGCATGCACGACCACTGGCCCGTCGGCGCCTGGCTCGGCACGTCGTTGACGCCCCAGGTCTCGGCTGAGGCGGGCAGGGAGGCGGCCAGCAGCGCAGCGGCGGCGAGGATGTGTCTGCGCATGGAATGATCCTTCAGGCAGAGAAACTGGCCAGCAGAATGCGTCAAACCGGGCACCCCGCCCACCCCCCAAACAGGGGCAAGGAC
Source organism: Hyphomonas neptunium ATCC 15444 (assembly GCF_000013025.1). Classification (NCBI taxonomy): domain Bacteria; kingdom Pseudomonadati; phylum Pseudomonadota; class Alphaproteobacteria; order Hyphomonadales; family Hyphomonadaceae; genus Hyphomonas; species Hyphomonas neptunium. Next base: position 611,711 of record NC_008358.1, read on the forward strand.
GGGGGCCGCCTGGCTCACACGCCGCCATGCCCCGAGGGAATCGCACCCGTCAGCGCGCCCATGGATTGCGCGCATCCTCCGGGCGAGTCAGTAAGCAGCCAGAATTCAAAGGCTTGCCCTCCCATGACCGATCCCAAACCGCCCGTCCCCCAGCCAGGGCTCGACCCCCAGGATTGGGCAGCCTTCCGCCAGACGGCGCATGACCTGCTCGACGCCGCGATCGACAAGATGACCGCCAACCGCGAAGGCCGCGTCTGGACCCCGTTCCCGGCCGAGATGAAAGCCGCCTTTGCCCGGCCTCTCCCAAAGGAAGGGCAGGGAGAGGCAGACCTCGCCGCCCAGCTCGCCGCACTGCTGCCCTATGGGGTGGGCAACACTCATCCGCGCTTCTTCGGCTGGGTGCATGGCTCGGGCACGCCGCAGAACATGCTGGCCGAGATTGTCGCCAGCGCGATCAACGCGAACGCCGGCGGGCGCGATCACGGCGCCATCTATGTTGAGCGCCAGGTCATTGCCTGGTGCCGCGAGATGTTCGGCTTCCCCGAAACCGCCAGCGGCCTCCTCGTCTCGGGCACCTCGCTCGCCACCGTCATCGCCGTGAAAGCCGCGCGCGATGCGCGCCTCGAATTCCGCAGCCGCAAGGAAGGCATCTGCGGAGACCGTCTCGTGGGCTATGCCTCGGCCGAGGCCCATGCCTGCAACCCCCGCGCCTTCGACATTCTCGGCCTGGGTACAGATGCCCTGCGCCGTATCCCCGTGAACGACGCCTATGAGATGGACACGGCCGCCCTGCGCGCCGCCATCCAGGCAGACCGCGAAGCCGGCCTCACGCCTTTCCTGGTCATCGGCACAGCGGGCACCGTCAATACCGGCTCAACCGATCCGCTGGCGGAGCTTTCAGCCATTGCGAAAGAAGAAAACCTCTGGTTCCATGTCGACGGCGCCTTCGGGGCGCTCGCCCGCCTCTCGCCCGCCCATGCCGAACGCTTCAAGGCTATCGAGCAGGCTGATTCGGTCGCCTTCGATTTCCATAAATGGCTGCATGTGAACTATGATGCCGGCTGCGTCCTCATCCGCGATGGGGCCCACCATCGCCATGCCTTCTCGGACCGTCCGGATTATCTCAAGGGCGCCGAGCGCGGCATTGCGGCGGGCAATCCCTGGCCGGTGGAATATGGCCCGGAGCTGTCGCGCGGCTTCCGTGCCCTGAAGGTCTGGTCCCAGATCGCCGGTTTTGGCACGGCAAAGCTCGGAGAAGCCATCGCCCGCAACTGCGATCAGGCCGCCTATCTCTCCGCAAAGGTCGCCGCCGATACGCGCTTCGATCTCCTCGCCCCGGCAAAGCTCAACATCTGCTGCTTCCGCTACCGCGCCGACGGGCTGGACGAGGCCGCGCTGGACGCGCTGAACGAGGAAATCGTCATCCGCCTTCAGGAAAGCGGCATCGCCGCGCCATCAACCACCAAGCTGAAAGGCCGCGTTGCCATCCGCATAAACCTCACCAATCACCGCACGCAGCACAGCGATCTCGATCTTCTGCTCACGGAGATTGTAAAGCTGGGTGAAGATGGGGATGTCAGGGCGTCCCTCATTCCCCCGCGTCCATAGCCAGAATAATCTGCGCATAGCCTGTCGCCAGCCGTCCCATATTCTCCACGGCAAGGCGTTCATTGGTGCCGTGGAAACCGGTGAGGTCTTCGGGCGACATGATCGCCGGCGCAAAGCGGTAGACGTTGGGCGTGATCGCGCTGGCATAGCGCGCATCGGTTGCCCCCAGCACGAGGCCCGGCGCGGCCGGCGCGCCGCCGGCTGTCGCTTCCGCCACGCTGGCGAGCACGGCATAGGCAAGGTTGTCCGTCGGCGAAACAGGCGAGGCGCCAAGGCCGCGAATGCCCTGCTGGCCCACCTTTATCTCGATGCCGTCAATGTCGGCGGTCATCTCGCGCACGTGCTCCATGACGTCCTCTTCGGTATCATTGGGGTGTATACGGAAGTTCACCATGGCGCTGGCCCTCTGGGCGAGTACGTTTTCCTTGGCTGATCCTGCCAGCATGGTCGGCGCGGTCGTCGTGCGGATCATGGCGTTGCCTGCCGAAATCCCGCTCATCTGCTGGTCGATCATGCCTTCGAAGAGCCAGAGATTGGCAAACGCCATCTTCTGCATGAAAGGCATGTCATTGGCGGCGGAGCGGAAAAGGTCCGACACCGGAGGTTTCGAGAAATCCGCCTTCATCTGGTTGTCGTCCAGCGCCACCACAGCGCGGGCCAGGCGCACAGCTGCCGAATCGCGCGGCGGCGTGGACGAATGCCCGCCTTCGCCCGTCGCGATGATTTCCAGTGTCAGATAGCCTTTCTCGGCAATCCCGATGAACCCCATCGCCTTGCCCGAAAGCGGGGAGGGGTCGACGATCATGAAGCCTTCATCCAGCGCCATCTCCGGCTCGATGCCGCGCGATTTCAAGAGCGCAATGCCCGCCTCGGCGCCCGAACCGGAAACTTCTTCGTCATGGTCAAACATGAAATAAATTGTGCGTTTCGGCTGGAAACCTGATGTGGCCAGCGCCTCAGCCGCTTCCATAAGCGCCACGAGGGAGCCTTTGTCGTCAATCACGCCGCGGCCATAAACATAGCCGTCAACGATCTCGCCATCGAACGGGCCGCCGGTCCAGTCTCCCTCCGTGCCGATATTCACCGGCACAACATCCTGGTGCGCCATCAGCAGGATCGGCTTCAATCCGGGATCAGATCCTTCCCAAGTATAGAGCAGGGTGAGGGTCTCCGGCACCAGTTCTTTCTGCATTGCAGCATGGGCTGCGGGATAGGTTTCTTCCAGCCACTGATGCAGCGCGTTCCACGGTCCTTCCTGACCCGGACGCGGATCACCGGGCGCAATCGTGATCGTGCGAAACTGGATCGCGCGGGAGAGATTTTGTGCGCCGCGTTCAGAGGAAATCTCCGGCGCGGCGGGAAGCTCCACCCGGCCACCGACAGGGTCGGCCCCATAGCTCGCGGTACGGAACAGAACGACGGCAATGATGATGCCGATGATGGCGCCAAGGCCAACCAGTATATTGCGGATCATGGCGTCGCCCGTCCTCCCTGCTTCTGGCGCCGCAGTTTGCGTGGCATCGGCGCCACGTCAAGCGAGGGCGCAGCTAAAAAATGACTTGGCCGTCACCTTCGCTCAAGGCAGTGTGCGCGCCATGTCCCAGTCCCCCACCAAGCGTTTGTCGTTCCCGCGAGTGCTCGCCTTTGCCTCGCTCAGCATTCCCATTGCCGGGGTCGGCCTGCCGCTGGGGGTCTACCTCGCGCCGCTCTATGCCAATGAAGCGCCTCATGGGGTTGGCCTCGGTCTGGAGCTGACCGGGCTCCTCTTCATGCTGCTGCGCTTCTGGGACATCTTCACCGATCCGATCATGGGCTACATGGTCGACCGCTACCGCACGCCGCTCGGGCGTGTGCGCCACTGGATCATCCTCTGTGTACCGATCCTCGGCATCTCCACCTTCTTTGTCTACATGCCGCCGGCCGGGGCAGGACCCGTCTACTTCATCGGCTGGATGCTGCTGTTCTATGTCGGTTTCACGCTGCTCCAGACGTCACGCTCCTCCTGGGTGCCGGCCATTGCCAGCGATTATGACGACCGCTCACGGCTGTTCCTCTGGCCAGAGATCGTATCGGTGTTTGCCATGCTGGCTTTGCTGGCTACGCCGCTGATCCTCTCCACGATTGGGGTGGAGGCAGACAGGTTCGGGCAGGTGGCCGTCATGGGCTGGGTGATGATTATCGCCCTGCCGATTGCGGTGGCGCTGTCGTGTTTCTTCGTGCCCGATCCGCCTTTGCGGGGGGAGTCCAAACAGGTTGAGAAATTCGAGCTGCGCCCGCTGCTGCAAGCCATTCGCGGGCCGATGTTCAGCCGCCTCCTGACGATTGAGCTGCTTGTATCGACGGCCATTTCAGTGACGGCCGCAAACTTCCTCTTCGTCGCCGAATATGCGTTTGGCGCCAATGACGCGCAGACCAGCCTGACGCTGATGCTGTTCTTCGTCATGGCCATCATCGCGCTGCCCTTCTGGCTCTGGCTGGCCAAGAAAACCGAAAAGCGGACCGCCTATTTCATCGCCACCACCTTTTCCGGTATCGCCTTCATCGCCTTCATTCCGCTGGCGCCCTATGGCAATTTCACGACCTTCCTGATCGCCTCGCTGATTGCGGGCATCCCGTTCAGCGCGCCGATCTTCCTCGCCCGCGCGATGACGGCCGATGTCGTTGAATGGCAGGCCGCAGAGACCGGGGAAAACCGCGCCGGTAATTTCTATGCGCTGCTGACGAGCTTCAACAAAGTTGGCTCCAGCCTCGCCTTTGGTGTGGGCTATTTCATTGTTGGCCGGATCGCCGGTTTCCGCCCCGGCCAGGAAAATTCCGACGCGGCGATCTTTGGTCTTGTCATGGTGTTCGGTTTCCTGCCGGGTCTGCTCTACCTGCTCGCCGGTTTCCTGGCGCGCGGCTATCCGCTGACCCGCGCTGTGCAGGAAGAAACGGCCCGCAAGCTTGAGGGCCGGATAGAGGTCGCGCCCCCTCCGGTGATCTGAAGGGCGGTTATCTGAAACCTAGAAGCCACCGCCCTCGGCGAGCCATTCCTTTTCGTCCGGGGTGCTTTCGCGGCCGACCACATCGTTGCGATGCGGGAAGCGGCCGAAGTCACCGATCACTTTCAGGTGCGCCTCGGCATAGTCTTTCGTGTTGGCGGCGAAGTCGCGGAACTCCGGCCGGGCCTCCGCCGCCAGGGCGGTGAACAGCGCAACGGCTCTCTCCTGGTCCGCCATCGCTTCGGAATGTTCCAGCGGCAGATAGAAGAACACGCGCTCCACTTCGGAAAGCCCGCGATCCTCGCCCGCCGCCAGGCCTTCCTTGCACAGATGAAGCGCCAGCATGTCCTGCGCAAAGGCGCGGGGGCTTTTGCGGAAGATGTTGCGGCTCATCTGGTCCAGCACGATGATCGCCGACAGCCGCTGGCGCGGGCCCCGCGCCGCCCAGTCATGCGCCATCGGTCCGGCCGACAGGGTTTCAAGAAGCGGCTGAAACTGCGCTGTCAGGATACGGTCAAACGCGTCTCCGCCATTGAACCAGAGCGGTGCATGGGTCTTGAGCACTTCGGGAGATGCGGCTGACCCGCCAAACCAGAAAGCATGCACGGTGGCGGGCGAGGGAAGGGCAATCATGCGGCGGGCCTCCGGGCAACAACCATATAGTTCACGCTGGTATCCTCCGAAAGTTTCCACGCCCCGCTGAGTGGATGAAAGCTGACGCCGATGGGCGTGTCCGTTTCCATCCCCGCGCTTTCCAGCGGCCGGGTCACATCTTCCGGCGCCAGGAATTTCGACCAGTCATGCGTGCCTGGCGGCAACCAGCGCAAGATGTACTCGGCCCCGATCACGGCGGTGGCCAGCGCCTTGGCAGTCTTGTTGAGCGTTGCCACGATCATCAGCCCGCCGGGCTTCACCAGCTGGGCAGTGTCCATCAGGAACTGCGCCGGGTCAGCCACATGCTCGACCACTTCCATATTCAGCACGATGTCGAACGCCGCCTCGCCGCTCGCCAGCAGACCCTCGGCCGTGCCGGCGCGATAGTCGATGTTCAGGCCCTGCTGGCTGGCATGGGTGAGGGCGGTCTTGATATTGGCTTCGGAGGCGTCCACCCCCGTGACCGCCGCGCCCAGGCGCGCCATCGGCTCGGAGACAAGGCCCCCGCCGCAGCCAATGTCGAGCAGACGCAGGCCCTTGAGCGGGCGCA